>DATKND010000161.1:0-4536 GCA_035541475.1 Myxococcota bacterium
GTACGCGCTGGAGTAGCGGCAGTGATTCGGGGCTTCGGCGGGTGTAAGCCGAAGGGCGGCCGGGTCTCGTGGAGGCGGGAGACTCGCACCCGCCGGAGCCACGGATCGTAGCTCCGAGTTGCACCGCCGATTGTCAACAAAGTTGACGAATTCCGCGACGGTGGGACGCCGCGCCCGTGGCACAATTCGCCGATGCCAGAATCCGATTTCCGCGGCCTCGACAACCCGTTCTGGACCTGCCTCGCGACGCGCCATGCGCACATCGCCGAAGGCGGCGCGCTCGCACGCCGCTATCCTCCGCGGATCTCGCCGCTCGCCGGCGCACCGGGCGTCGGGCCCGAGAACGTCGCCGCGCTGACCGCGCTCTCCGGCGCGGGCGACGACGTCGCGCTCGTCGCGACACACCTGCCCGAGCTGGGTGCACCCTGGGAGACGCTCTACGCGTCGGAGCTCGCGCAGCTGGTGCGCGGCGAGCGCTCGCCGCTGCCCGAGGGCGAAGTGGAAGTCGTCACGCTCGCGCCCGAAGACGTTGCAGAAATGCAGGCGCTCGTCGAGCTCACGCATCCGGGCCCGTTTCGCGCGCGGACGATCGAGCTCGGCACCTACATCGGGATTCGCGAGCGCGGCCGCCTCGTCGCGATGGCCGGCGAGCGTACATGGATCGCCGACTTCCGCGAGGTGAGCGCGGTCTGCACGCATCCGGAAGCACGAGGGCGCGGCTACGCGCGGATGCTGATCGGCCGCATAGTCAACCGGATGCTGCGCGCGGGCCAGACGCCGTTCCTGCACGCGGAGACGAAGAACGAAGTTGCGATCGAAGTCTATCGAAGCCTCGGATTCGCGGAGCGAACCCGACTGCCGCTGCTCTATGCGAGACGCGTGAGCTGACGCCCCCTGGCGTCATGCCCGCTCGTTCCCGCCGTCGTAGCCGCAGTCGCCGCGAAGGATCCCCCGGCCTTCGCGCTTCGAGACCGATCCTCGTTGGCCCCTAGGCAGCGTCGGTGAGCGACGGTGTATGCGCGCGACTTCGAATCAGCTGCGCCTCTGCGCGCCGGAGCTCAGCCGGCGCCAGTGGCTCGAGCCAGCGGATCTTTCCGGCCACGAGCGCACCGACGGCGATCCCGTCGCGATAGAGGACGCGATTGCCGGTGAGCGCAGCAATCTTCGCGCCCGGCAGCACCGTGCCGACGAGGTTCAGCGGATCGGCTGCACTGATGGCTATCCATTCGCCGGCGAGCGGCGCCCGACGCGCGTCGCGCAATGCCTTGATGGCTTCGGGCAGTGCATACTGCTCGCCGGCCACGCCCGCGACGAAGCGGCCGCCGCGAATGTCGCCGCGCGCTTCGAGCCGGCGCAGCACCCGCAGCATTTCGCGCCACGGCGGAAGCCACGCGGCCTCGCGCTGCAGAATCCGCCAGAACACCACGCCGTAACGGCGCAGCAGCGCGTGAACGATCGGCTCGATCAGTTGCGGATCGGTCTCTGCGATGGCCAGCGGTGCCGCTTCCGGTGCGGCTTCCCGCTTGCGCAGCGCCCAGCGGCCGGCGTCCTCGATGCCGAAGAGCGCGCGGCGATGGCGGCGTCCCCCACCGCTGAACGGCCTGCGCCTTTCCGAGGGCGTCAGCAGCGCGCGCAATCCGGCGAAGCTGTCGGACGTGGCGATGCCGACAGCGACAAGCTCCGCGAGCGCTTCCTCGACCTGCGTGCGCAGCATTAGCGTTCCGTCGACGATCTCGTCGTAGAAGGAAGCGCCGTGCCGTCGCAGGTGCTCCACCACCGCCTGCGCACGACCGGTCAGCGCGATCGGCAGTCCCGACGGCACGGGCGCGACACGATGCCAGAGCGCGGCAGCACGTCGCGGCAGCAGCGTGACCGGCGTCGTCCGTATCGGCGCTGCATGGCTCGACGGCGACGTTGCCGCAGGGGGTGTCAGTCGCGTCCATACGACGCGCCCCGACAGGCAAAGGTCGTCGAGCCACGTCATGTCGTAGGCGTCCAGACGCGCCGGCAGGAGCTCGGATTCCCATGCAGCGACAGGCGCTTCGAATCCCTGCAACTGGCTCACCACGACGTCGAGCGCGTCGGGACCTTCTCTGCGCTCATTCGGGACGAGATGCTGCCAGCGGAAGAGGAATCGCATGAAGTCCTGCGTGCCGACGGGCTCGATCTCCTGGCGCAGTCGCGCGATTGTGTAGCGGTGGATCCGGGCGAGGAGCGCTCGGTCGCACCATTCCTTCGGCGGTCCCGACGGCGTGAACGCGCCCGCGATCGCGACGCCCTGTGCAGCGAGTGCTTCGAGCGCGGCATCGATCTCCGCGACGCGAACGCCGATCGATCCGGCGATCGAATCGCTCGCAACGGGTCCGAGGCCTTCGAGACGCGACCGCACGATCTCGACGAGCGCGGCTTCTCGCGTCCACGCTCGACGCGCGAATTCGTCGGGGACCGCGATCGGCGGGCTCATTGCGAACGCATTGGCGACGATCTGCAGCTGGGGCAGCCGCTCTGCGGCGACCCAAAGCTCGTGAGCGGCTATGCTCGAAGCGCCGGACGCCGACCCTGCCGGCACCGCAACGCGCGTCGCGCGGCCAGCGCGCGCCAGCTCGTCGAGGAACCCCGGCCAACGCCCGTTGGCGACAGCCTCTGCCTGGGTGACGAACGCGAGACCGAGGAGCGCGTCGTGCATTTCGTCGGCGCTTTCCGGAGCCGGCCACGCTTCCGCGCGCACGCGCTCGATCGCGGCGGCGTCGAGCGCCCCGAGCGTCGCCGCCTGCTCCTGGTCGAGCCAGCGGCGTGCCATTACCGCCTGCGTGCGGCGCTCCTCGAGCGGCGCATCGTCGAGATACGCGTAGGGTCGCGCAGTCAGGATCTCGAGCGCGAGCGGCGAGGGCGAGGCGAGCTCGCGGGCGACGACCTGGATCTCGCCCGACTCGATGCGACGCAGGAGCCGCTCGAGGCCCTCGATGTCCATCGCTTCGTACAGGCAATCGTGGACGACCTGGCGCACGAGCGGATGATCAGGGATCTCGCGCTCGCCCGTGAGATTCTCGGCGCAGGCGATCTGGTCGGGAAACACCGCCGCGATCAGGTCCTCGGCGCGCATCCGCTGCAGCGGCGCCGGCACCTTCTTTCCGCCGCGAAAACGTGGCAGCGCGAGTGCGATCCCGGCGACCCAGCGCCAGCGCGCAGCGAACATCGGCGCGTCGAGCATCGCCTGGACGAGGACATCGCGAACGGTGTTCGAGTTGAGATAGCGCGCGACCGCCGCCAGCTCGAAGCTGTGGCTCGTCGAGAGCGAAAGCACGATCGCATCCTCGGTCGCTGCAGCCTGCAGCTCGAAGTTGAACCTCCGGCAGAAGCGCTTGCGGAGCGCGAGCCCCCACGCGCGGTTCAGGCGGCTTCCGAACGGCGAATGGATGACGAGCTGCATGCCGCCTGACTCATCGAAGAAACGCTCGAGCACGATGGTAGATTGCGTGGGCATCGTGCCGAGCGCGGCGCGTCCCGTCGCCAGATACTCCACCAGCTGCGTCGCGGCATCGGGGGCGATCCCCGGCGCTTCGCCCAGCGCGGCGACCGCAGCGGCGGGGTCGCCGGATCGGTCGATCCGCGCGACGATCTCCGCGCGCGATCTCGACACCGCGCTCGAAAGCTCGTCGCTGCGTCCGGGCGCCTCTCCGAGCCAGAACGGGATCGTCGGCGCCTGGCCGTGCGCGTCCTCGACGCGGACGCGTCCCGCCTCGACCCGCCGGATCTTGTACGACAGATTTCCCAATTGAAAGATGTCACCCGCGAGGCTCTCGACCGCCCAGTCCTCGTTGACGGTTCCGACGACCTGGTTGGCGGGCTCGAGCACGACCTCGTAATCGGCGGTGTCGGGAATCGCGCCGCCGGAAGTGATCGCCGTGAGGCGCGCGCCGCGCCGTCCGCGCAGAACGCCGTTCACTGCATCGCGGTGGATGTAGGCCGCGCCATGCCCTCGCCGCGTCGTGAATCCTTCGGCGAGCATCCGGACGACGTCGAGGAATTCGTCGCGCGTGAGGCTCGAATACGGATACGCGCGCCGTACGAGATCGTAGAGATCCGTTTCGCGCCATTCGCTTGCCGCGACCTCCGCGACGATCTGCTGCGCGAGGACGTCGAGCGGCTTCTGCGGAATCGCGAGCCGGTCGAGTTCGCCGCGGCGAACCGCGTCGAGGAGCGCGGCGCATTCGACCAGCTCGTCGCGCGACAGAGGAAAGAGGCGCGCCTTCGGAACGCCGCCAACGTGGTGGCTCGCACGTCCGGCGCGCTGCAGGAAGGTCGCGATCGAGCGCGGAGAGCCGAGCTGGCAGACGAGGTCGACGTCGCCGATGTCGATGCCGAGCTCGAGCGAGGCGGTAGCGACGAGCACCTTGAGCTCGCCGTGCTTCAGGCGCTGCTCGGCTTTGAGGCGCAGCTCCTTCGCCATGCTGCCGTGATGCGACATCACGAGCTCGGGGCCGAGAACCTCGGAGAGGTGCCGTGCGGCCCGCTCGGCCATCCTCCGCGTATTGA
>DATKND010000162.1:0-14664 GCA_035541475.1 Myxococcota bacterium
CGCCTCTCGCGCCTCGTCGGCCGCGACGAGATCGTGAGCGCGATCGGCGCGCGCTTGCAGCGCCGCCGCTTCCTGACGGTCGTGGGGCCCGGCGGGATCGGCAAGACCACCGTCGCGCTCGCCGTCGCCGACTCGCTGGCCGGCGCGTACCCGGACGGCGTCTGCTTCGTCGACCTCGCCTCGCTCTCCGATCCGCGCCTCGTCGCGAGCGCGCTCGCGTCGGCGCTCGGAGGCGGCGTCGCGGCGGCCGATGCGGGCGTGGCCGTGGTCGAGAGGATGCGCGAGAAGCGCATGCTGATCGTGCTCGACAGCTGCGAGCACGTGGTCGAGGAGGCGGCCGTGCTGGCCGAGCGCCTGCTGCGCGCGGCGGCCGACGTCCACGTGCTCGCCACCAGCCGCGAGCCGCTACGCGCCGACGGCGAGAGCGTGCAGCGCCTCGCGCCGCTCGAGGTTCCGCCGCCGGCACCGGAGCTGACGGCTGCCGAGGCGCTCACCTTCTCGGCGATCGAGCTCTTCGTCGAGCGCGCGGCCGCCTGCGCCGACGGCTTCGAGCTGCGCGACGAGGACGCGCCGCGCGTGGCCGAGATCTGCCGGCGGCTCGATGGCATCGCGCTCGCGATCGAGCTGGTGGCCGGCCGCGTGTCCGCGTTCGGTGTCGCGGGCATCGCCGCGCACCTCGACGATCGCTTCCGCCTGCTGACGCAGGGCCGGCGCACGGCGCTGCCGAGGCACCAGACGCTCTCGGCCGCGCTCGACTGGAGCTACGAGTTCCTGCCCGAGCCCGAGCGCGTGATCCTGCGCCGTCTCTCCGTCTTCGCCGGCGGCTTCACGCTCGATTCCGCCAGCGCGGTCGCGTGCGACGACGACCTCGGCTCGTGCGAGCTGCTCGACGGCGTGGCGAGCCTCGTGTCGAAGTCGCTGGTGGCGGTCGACCTCGGCGGCGCCGTGGGGATCTACCGCCTGCTCGACACCACGCGCGCCTACGCGCGGGCGAAGCTCGCGAAGAGCGACGAGCGCGAGCGCGTCGCCGTCTACGACCGTTTCCGTGAAGGCTTCACGAGCGCGGATCCGGTGACGGGCAAGTCGCGGCTCGAGGCGCTGGGTAACAATGTTTCTTGAGAATGCACAGACGGCAGCCATCGCCAGGTCCGCCACACAGCAGCGATGAACCGCTGGAATGTTGCGACGGCGTCCGTCATCACGCTGGTATTCGCCGTCGCGGCGAACTTGAAACAGACTTCGGGGGAGCGCGGCCAGTTCGAGGCTCTGATCCCCATCCCGCCCGACTTCGCCTCCACGGGTCTCGCGTGCGAGGGCGGTGCTCTGGTCCTCTTCGGGCATCACAGTCCGCTTCCGTCGACCCGTACCGACGCGAAGATCCTTCGCTGGACTCCGGGAGAATCCGCGTGGGAGTCCTCCTATTCGAAGGGAGGCAGCCGAGTCTCGAGTTGGGCCGTCGCTCTCGATGGAGAAATGACGGCATTGATTTCATCGGGTGACGAAGGCGGGGATCTGCTGCGTTCGTCGGACCACGGGCGAACCTGGAACAAGATCGGAGAAGCACCCAAGGACGCCTTCGGAGTCGAATTCTTCGACGCAGTCGACGGCTTCGCCTGGGGAGACGATTCCGGCTATGCGACCCGGGAGGGAGGCATCACCTGGACGGCCAGGAAGATCGTCGGGCTGTTCCAGAGAGGCTCACCATGGCCCGTCGTCGACGGAGCAGACCTGTTGTGGGTCGCCACCAGAAAGATCGAGGGTGAGCACGCGCGCTTCTCGCTGACGCTTCTCGATCCCACTCTTTCGGAACGCGGGGAGATCAGCACCTCGGATCGTGTCGTTCGCATGATCTCGAGCGACTCCGGTCTGTGGCTATTGGTCCAGAAGGGCGGATACGGAACGGCGATGGTCTCCAGACTCGAGACCTCGGAGGGTCGACGCATCGTGCCTGTCTTCGAGCTGAACAACGATCTACCGCTCGATCTCGCGGTGAGGGATTCGCAGATCGCCGTCGTTCTCTCCGACACGGATCAATTCACCTCGTCGCGCTACGTGCTTCTCGGCGAAGGAGAGCAGACCGTTTCGGAATGGAAGAAACTCGCTCTGGGCTCGGACGACTCGCTTCAGTTCGTGTGCCTCGACCCGGACGGGCGACTCTGGGCCGTCGGTCGGAAGTGGCTCTGGCGTTCGGTGCTGAAGAACTGACCACGCGGTGGGCGGGTCCGACCCTCACGCCTTCTTCTCCTCCCGCGCCGGCCTCCACTCCCAGGCCCCGCCCGCGCCGAGCTCGAGCACGGCGTCGTAGCGGTCGAGCTCGAGCTCGCGGTCGTCGAGGGTGACGTAGGTGATCGCGCGCTCGTTCAACAGGTCGAGCATCGCGGCGACCTGCTCCGGTGTCAGCGTCGTGTGCGGGCGCTCGAGGAACGCGAACTGCGGCTCGGCCAGCACCAGGCGCGCGACCGCCACGCACTGCTGCTCGCCGAGCGAGAGCGCCGACGCCCAGTCGACCTCGGCGTCGAGACCGACCCGGTCGACCACGCCGTCGAGATCGAGCGCGTCGGCGAGCTTCTCGATCTGCTCGTCGGTGATCTCGGCGCCCGGGCGCGGCTCGCGCAGGATGTCGTGCAAGGTGCCGGGCGGGAGATACGGGCGCTCGGGCAGGAACAGGATGCGATACGGCGGCGGCCGGATGATGTGCCCCGATCCGGTCTCCCAGAGCCCCGCGGTCGCCCGGAAGAGCGCGAGCTTCGCCGGATTGTTCGGGCCGATGATGCGGACGCGCGTCTTCGGCGGGATCGCGACCGAGAGATCCTTCAGCAGCAGGCGATCTTCCTGCGGCGTCTTCAAGGTGAGGTCGTGGTACTCGAGGCGCCCCTCCTCCTCGCGCGTCGTGATACCCGGCCGCTGCGACTCGCCCACGCGGCGCGCCAGACAGATGGGGCAATCGACGAGCAGATCGCCGTGCTCGCAGGTCGCGTGCGAGAGCGAACTCGCCGCCTCCGACTCCTCGATCGCCTCGCCGAGCGATCCGAGCCGCGCGATCACCGCCGTGAAGGACGAGATCGACTGGAACTGCGTGACGATCAGCGAGAAGGCGCCGAGGAGCTGCGAGAACGCCATCGCCGACTGCGTCACGACGCCGAACTCGACGTCGCCGCGCATGTAGAGCGGTCCGACGATCAGCGCCGGGATGATCTGGATCATGTAGTTGTAGCCCTCGGTGAAGAAGCCGAGGTTGCGGTTCACCGAGGTGATGCGCCGGAAGTTCGAGACGAGCGCCTCGAGATGGCGCTCGAGCCGGCGCAGCACACTCGGCTCGTTCTGCGAGAGCGCGAGCGCCTCGGCGTTGGCGCGCGTGTGCACGAGGTCGGCCCGGAAGTCCGCCTCGCGGTCGAGCTGCGCGTAGTTGAGGCCGACGAGCCGGTAGCCGAACACGACGGTCAGGAAGCTGCCGATGCCCGCGTAGGCGATCGCGACCAGGAAGAGCGTCCTGCTGATCGCCCAGAGCACGCCCGAGAACGCGATCGCCGTCAGGGTCCCGTTCAGGATCAGCAGCACGAACGAGAGCGTGGTGCTCGTGAAGGAGCGCACGTCCTCGGAGATGCGCTGATCGGGATTGTCGATCTCGCCGTTGGCGCGGAGCTGATCGCTCAGTCGATAGTAGGTGAAGTGATCGAGATAGGAGTGGAGCAGCCGGTCCGTGAGCCAGGTTCGCCACAGGAGCCCGAGCCGCTCCTCGACGAAGCGGTGGATCACACCGACGAAGGTCGAGGCGCCAAAGACCGCGACGTAGAGCAGCGCGTAGCGCACGAAGCCGGGCCGGTCGCGCTGCGTGATCGCGGTGATGAAGTCGCGGCCGACGTAGCTGTTCACCACGTTGAGGCCGTTGAGCGCGAGCAGGAAGACGACGAGGCCGACGATCATCCACTTCGCGCGGCCGCCGACGTCGGAGGTCGTGAAGCGGCTGATCGCGATGGTGAAGCGCTTCCAGGTGAGGCGATCGAAGCGGATCGGGCGGGGACCCGACTGTGCGTCGTCCGGTGTCGTGTCGCCCGGCTTCGCGTCGCTCTTCTGCGGTTCCGGCATGTTCCTGAGGATCGCGTGTCGCGGCGCCGAATGCCCTACGGCTCGCGGACCTCGAGCCCGTCCGGCCGCTCGACCGCGATCGCGGCGCCGAGATCCAGGAAGAGACCCGTCTCCAGCAGCCCCGGGATCGCATGGAGCGCGCGGTCGAGGCCGGCCGGATCCGAGAGCGGGCCGACCTCGCAGTCGACCAGCCAGTTGCCGTTGTCGCTCGGCTGCACGCGGCCCTCGTGGCACCGCGGCGCGGCAGTCAGGCCGAGCGCCTCGAGCCGCCGGCGCACCGATCCCCACGCGAAGGGCAGCACCTCGAGCGGCAGGCGGCCGCGGCTCCCGAGCACCGGCACGCACTTCTCCGCGCCGACCAGGATCACGGCGCGCGCGGCCGAGGTCGCGACGACCTTCTCACGCAAGAGCGCGCCGCCGTAGCCCTTGATCAGCCCGCCCTTCGGATCGACCTCGTCCGCGCCGTCGATCGCGACGTCGATGCCCGCGACCTCGTCGAGTGTCACGAGCGGGATCCCCAGCCCGCGGGCCAGGCTCGCGCTCGCCTCGGAGGTCGCGACGCCGCGCACCGCGAAGCCCTTGGCGACGCGCGCGCCGAGCGCGCGCACGAAGCGCTCCGCGGCGCGTCCGGTGCCGAGCCCGACGACGTGGCCCGGTGCGATCTGCCGGAGCGCGTACTCCTCGAGGGTCACGCGGGGCTCGCGCCGCCGCGCAGCCCGCTCGCGGCGGCCGCATCGACCAGCCAGCGCACGTCGCGCGCCTCGCGCAGGCGCTGCGCCGGGAACTGCTCCGGGTTCCACGTGCCCTCGAGCACCTCGCGCAGCGCGCGGATCTTGGAATCACCCTCGACCAGCACGAGCACGCGGCGCGCGCGCAGGAGGAGCGGAAAGGTCATCGTGATGCGCCGCGCGAGCCCCGGCGCCTCGTTCGGCACGACCCAGCGCCGCGACTCCGACAGCGCGGAGCTGTGCGGAAAGAGCGAGGCTGTGTGGCCGTCGGCGCCGAGGCCGAGGATGACGAGGTCGAGCGACGGCGGCGGCCCGCCCGGCTCGGCGCCGAGCACGCGCCCGATCTCGGCTTCGTAGTCGCGCGCTACGACGTCGAGATTCGGGACCTCGGTGTCGACGCGGTGCACGTGGACCGGATCGATGCCGGCGGGCTCGAGCAAGGTCTCGCGCGCCATCCGGTAGTTCGACTCGGGGTGCTCGGGCGGAACGGCGCGCTCGTCGCCGAGGAAGATCTCGGCGCGCGACCAGTCGATTTTTTTGTCCGCGGCGAGCTGGCGGTGCAGACGCCGCGGGGTGTCGCCGCCCGAGAGCGCGACGCAGAAGCGGGCGCGCTCGCGCACCGCCTCGCGCGCGGCCTCGGCGAACTCGCTCGCCCCGACCCGCGCGATCTCCTCGGCGTCGCGGAGACGGCGCACCGTCGAGGTCATCCGCAGAGCGTCTTCCCCGGCTCGTGCCAGCCTCCGAAGGGCGCCGCGAGCGCATCGGCCGAAGCGGGCCCCCACGAGCCCGGCTCGTACTCCTCGACCTTCGGCGGCGACTTCAGTACCGGATCGACGACCGCCCAGGCGTTCTCGACCTCGTCCTCCCGCGCGAAGAGCATCGGATCGCCCATCATCGCGTCGCTCAGCAGCCGGTCATAGGCGTCGATCATGCCGCGGCGATCGCGGCAGGCGTAGAGCTCGACGAAGTCCCCGGCCCCGGGCGGGACGTCGCCGTTGGCGCGGATCTGCGCGCCGATCGCGATCTCGACGTCGGGGCCGAGTCGGAAGCGGAAGTGGTTCGGCGCTCCCTCGCTGAACTCGAAGCCGGAGAAGACGCGCTGCGGCGGGCGCCGCAGCCGCACGAGCACCTCGGTGGCCGTCGTGGCGAGGCGCTTGCCCGCCCGGATCAGGAAGGGCACGCCCGCCCAGCGCCAGTTCTCGATGTGCAGACGCACGGCCGCGTAGGTCTCGACCTGCGAGTCCTTCGCAACGCCCGGCTCGTCGCGGTAGCCGCGGAACTGGCCGCGAACGAGGTTGCCGCGCTCGATCGGATGGATCGCGCGCAGGAGCTTCGCCTTCTCGTCGCGCAGGCCCTCCGGATCGGGGCCGACCGGCGGCTCGAGCGTCAGCAGCGCCATCGTCTGGAGCAGGTGGTTCTGCACGACGTCGCGCAGCGCGCCGGTCTCCTCGTAGAACTTGCCGCGTCCCTCGACGCCGAAGCTCTCGGCCATCGTGATCTGGACGCTCTCGACGTAGTGCTGGTTCCACAGCGGCTCGAGGAAGGAGTTCGCGAAGCGGAAGTGCATCAGGTTGGCGACGGCCGTCTTGCCGAGATAGTGGTCGATCCGGAAGATCGAGCGCTCGCCGAAGACGGTGTGGAGGATGCGGTTCAGCTCGCGCGCGGAGCGCAGATCGCGGCCGAAGGGCTTCTCCAGCACGACGCGCCCACCCTGGGAGCAGCCCGTGCGCCCGAGACCGCCGATCACCGTGCCGAACGCGCTCGGCGGGATCGCGAGGTAGTAGGTCGGGTGCTTCGCCGCGCCGAGCGCCGCGCGGATCGCGGCGAAGGTCGAGTCGTCGTTGTAGTCGCCGCCGACGTAGCTGAGCCGCTGCATCAGCTTCTCGAAGGTGGCCGGGTCGACGCCGCCGCCGTGCGTGTCGATGCTCTCCTTCGCGCGCGCGTGGATCTTTCCGACGTCGAAGGGCTCGCGCCCGACCGTCACGACCGGCGTCTCGAGGCGGCCGCGCTTCACCATCGCGTGGAGCGACGGGAAGATCTTCTTGAAGGCGAGGTCGCCCGTCGCCCCGAAGATCACGAGCGCATCCGACGTGAGCTGTGCCATCCGGCCTCGCCTCCCGTCTTCTACTTCGACTTCTCGACGTGCCCGCCGAACTCGGAGCGCAGCGCCGAGAGCAGTCGGTTCCCGAAATTCCCGGCGCCGCGCGACGTGAAGCGCTCGTAGAGCGCCGACGTCAGCACGTGCATCGGCACGCCGGTATCGATCGCGGCCTGGATCGTCCAGCGGCCCTCGCCCGAATCGGAGACGCGGCCCTCGAAGCCCGCGAGCTTCGGATCCTTGCGCAGCGCGCTCGCCGAGAGATCGAGCAGCCACGATCCGATCACGCTGCCGCGCCGCCAGAGCTCCGCGATCTCCGGCAGGTCGAGCTCGTACTGGTAGTGCTCCGGGTGCTCGAGCGGGGTCGTCTCGGCATCGGCGCCGGCCTGCGCGGCCTTGCCCGCGTCGGCGTGGCGCAGCAGGTCGAAGCCCTCGGCGTAGGCCGCCATCAGCCCGTACTCGATCCCGTTGTGGACCATCTTCACGAAGTGGCCCGCGCCGGTCGGACCGCAGTGCAGGAAGCCGCGCTCGCCGCCCCGCAGCGCGCCGTCGCGCCCCGGTGTACGCGGCGTCTCGTGCGGGTCGGGCGCGAGCGCCTCGAAGATCGGCTCGAGCCGCGCCACGACCTCCTTCTCGCCGCCGATCATCATGCAGTAGCCGCGCTCGAGCCCCCAGACGCCGCCGCTCGTGCCGACGTCGACGTAGTGGAGGCCGCGCGCTTCGAGCTTCTTCGCGCGCACGAGATCGTCGTGGTAGCGCGAGTTGCCGCCGTCGATCAGCACGTCGCCCTTCTCGCAGAGCGGCGCGAAGCGGTCGATCGTCTCGTCGACCAGGGCGGCCGGAACCATCAGCCAGAGCGCGCGCGGCCGCGACAGCTTCTCGACGAACTCGCGCGGCGACGTCGCGCCGACGGCGCCCTCCTTCGCGAGCTTGTCGACGGCCTCGCGCGAGACGTCGTACACGACGCAGGTGTGACCGCCGCGCACGAGTCGGCGCACCATGTTCGCGCCCATGCGCCCGAGCCCGATCATGCCGATCTGCATGCGACACCTCGTGCGCCGGCGCCGTCGGGCGGCGCCGACGCCTCGACGGTAGCTGGATGGCGAAGCCGCAGCCGCCGCGCGAGCGCGGACTACTCCGCCCTGCGCCCCGCCTCGAAGAGGAACCAGAGGCGTCGCTCGGCCTCGTCGATCCAGACCTCGATCAGGCTGGTCGTCGCGACGTCGTTGTGCTCCTCGCAGACGGCGTGCGCCTCGCGCAGGCGCGTCGCGAGCTGCTGGTGGTCGTCGCGCAGCTCGGCCAGCATGTCCTGCGGCGTCACGTAGTCGGCGTCGTTGTCGAGCACGCGCTGCAGCCGCCCGATCTGTCCGATCGAGCGCAAGGTCGTGCCGCCGAGCTTGCGCACGCGCTCCGCGATCGGGTCCGTCGTCGCGTAGATCTGATCGGCGTGCTCGTCGAGGAGCAGGTGGTAGTCGCGGAAGTGCGGGCCCGAGACGTGCCAGTGGAAGTTCTTCGTCTTGAGATACAGCGCGAAGTAGTCCGCGAGCAGCAGGTTCAGCGCCGCGGAGATGTCCTTCGTCGCCTGGGCGCCGAGGTCACTCGGGGTCTGGAGGGAGGCCTTGCGGCGCGACTTCGCGTCGGAGTTCTTCATCTCGTCTTCTCCTTCTGTGGATCTCGAGGCGACGGCAGGCCGGGTCGAGCGCAACCGACGTGCCTGCACCTGCGCCGTCTCCGTCGAGAGCATTGCAGCCGTGCCGACTCCGCGCCCGGGTTTCGGTGCGGCGCCACCGCGCCGGCACCGGCGGGTGGGTTGCGCCTGGCACGGGCCTTGCGATGTTGAGCCGATCGGATGAACCCGACTGTCGAGACCCTGGCGGCCGCGTTCGCTGCGGTCGACCAGCCTCAGCTCCTGGCGGCGCGCCAGATGCAGGCCCTCTCGTTCGCGGTCCACATTCCGCTCGTCTGCTTCGGGATGGCGTTCCCCACGCTCGTGCTGTTCGCGGAGTGGCGCTGGCTGCGGACCGGCGATCCGCTCTATCGCGCGCTCGCCATGCGCTGGTCGAAGGTGATGCTCGCGCTGTTCGCGGTCGGCGTGGTCACGGGCACGATCCTGAGCTTCGAGCTCGGGCTCCTGTGGCCGGGCTTCATGGCCGCCTTCGGCGATGTCTTCGGACTGGCCTTCGCGCTCGAGGGCTTCTCGTTCTTCGCCGAGGCGATCTTCATCGCGATCTACGTGTACGGGTGGAGGCGTCTCGCGCCGTGGAGTCACTTCCTCTCGGGAATCCCGGTGGCGCTGGCGGGGGTCGCGGGCTCCTTCTTCGTGATCGCGGTCGACGCATGGATGCAGCATCCGAGCGGATTCGCGCTGCGCGATGGCCGCGCCGTCGACGTCGCGCCGTGGTCTGCGTTGTTCGCCGACCCGTTCCTCTGGCACCTCTGGGCGCACATGTACTTCGCCGCATACGTCGTCGCGGGCTTCCTCGTCGCGAGCGCATACGCATGGAGCGTCCTGCGCGGCAACGCGGGCCGCTACGAGCGGATCGCCCTCGGCATCGCGCTCGCGGCGGCGACCCTGGCGTCGCCGCTGCAGCTCCTGATCGGGGACTGGGCAGCGCGCGACGTGGCGCGACACCAACCCGTGAAGCTCGCCGCGATGGAAGGGCTCGCGACGACCACGCGAGGAGCGCCGCTGCATCTGCTCGGCTGGTACGACGGCCGCGAAGTCGTGTACGGGATCGCGATCCCGCGCATGCTGTCCCTTCTCGCGTTCCACGACCCCGATGCTCCGGTCGCGGGGCTCGAGACCGTACCGCCCGCCGAACGCCCGCCCGTGAACGGGGTTCGCTTCGCGTTCCAGACGATGGTGGGCATCGGCTCGCTGCTCGCGCTGCTGAGTGGCGTCTTTCTCTGGGCTCGCGTCCGCACCGGCCGGATGCCGGCGTCGCGCTGGTTCCTGCGCGCCCTCGTCGCGGCGGGGCCGCTCTCGGTGGTCGCGCTGATCGCCGGCTGGGTCGCGACCGAGGTCGGGCGCCAGCCCTGGGTCGTCTACGAGATCATGCGCACATCGGAAGCGGTGACCGGCGCGCCCGGAATTCCGATCGGATTCGCGACACTGTCTGCTGTCTATGCGGCGCTCGCCGTCGCGGTCGCGTGGATGCTGCGTCGGCTCGCGCGCACGCCGCTCGATCCGGAGGCGCGCCGTGCTCGCTGAGCTGCCCGCCATCCTGATGCTCGTCGGACTCGCCGCCTATGCGGTGCTCGCGGGAGCGGACTTCGGTGCGGGCTTCTGGATGCTCTTCGCGCGCCGTCGACGCGCCAGCCTGCAAGCCACGCGCGATCACGCGCGCCACGCGATGGGGCCGGTCTGGGAGGCGAACCACGTCTGGCTGATCTTCGTGCTCGTCGTCTGCTGGACGGCGTATCCGACGGCCTTCGCCTCGATCCTGTCGACGCTGTCGATCCCGATGTTCGTCGCAGCGGTCGGCATCATCCTGCGCGGAGCCTCGTATGCGCTGCGCGCCGAGCTCGACCTCGCGCCCGGACGGCGGTCGATCGAGAACGTCTTCGCGCTCTCGTCGATCCTGACTCCATTCGCGCTCGGTGTCGTCATCGGCGCGATCGCCTCCGGGCGCGTGCCCGTCGGCAACGCGCAGGGCGATCCGATCGCGAGCTGGCTCCAGCCGACCTCGCTGCTGGTCGGCGCGCTCTTCGTCGCCACGTCGAGCGATCTGGCCGCGGTCTATCTCGCCGCCGACGCTTGCCGCCTGGACGAGTCGCATCTCGAGGACGACTTCCGCAGCCGCGCGCTCCGCACGGGCGTCGTCGCCGGAGCGCTCGCGCTCGCCGGTCCGTTCGTGCTGCGCGCCGACGCGCCGCGCATCTGGGACGGCCTCACGCGCGACGGAGGGCTCGCGATGGTCGCGTTGTCCACCGCGGCCGGACTCACGACACTCGCCCTCGTCGCGCGGCGCAGGTTCGGCCCCGCGCGCGTTTCGGCGGCGCTCGCGGTCGCGGCGATCGTGGCGGGCTTCGGCTTCGCGCAGCAACCCGAGCTTCTGCCCGGGCTCCGCATCGACCAGGCCGCCGCGGGTCGCCCGACCCTGGTCGCGATCGCGGTCGGCGTGGCCGCGGGCGCGATCGTACTGGTTCCCTCGCTGGGCCTGTTGTTCGGCCTCTTCCTGCGTGGACGCCTCGAGTCGGTGAGCGATGCTTCGACACTCCCCGATGTCGCGCCGGCCGCATCTCCGGATCGACCGTCGCGACTCGGCGCACTGCCGCTGACCTGCTTCGTGGTCGGCGCGGGTCTGCTGCTGCTCGCCGACGTCACCTGGGCGCGCGCCGTCGGCGCCGTCTCGCTCCTCGCGTTCGCGTGGCCGGCGTTCGTCCGTCTCGCCGTGGTGGCCGACGAATGATCGTCGAGGTCCAGCCCGGCTCGGCGCCGTGACGCGCATCTCTCGATCCCGAGAGCTCGCCTACGCCCTCGGCCTGATCGCGCTGGCGCTGCTCGCCTGGCAAGGACATCGCCTCGCGCACTGGCTCCCGGCGTTCGAGCGAGCGATCGAGAGCCTCGGTCCGTGGGGACCCGCCGCCTACTGCGTGACCCTCCTCCTGCTCGGTCCCCTGCTCGTTCCCGACACGTTATTCGGACTCGCGGCGGGCGCGGCCTTCGGCCTCGTCGTGGGGACGGCCTGCTACTTCGCCACCGCCTATGCGATGTGCCTCGGCGTCCAATGGCTCGCCGGCCGCTGGCTCGGGTCGCGCGTCCGCGCGCTGCTCGAACCCCGGACCACGCTTCGCACCCTGATGGCGAAGGCGACGGCCCGGGGCATGCGCTTCACGTTCCTCGTCCGCCTGCTCCCGATCAATCCGGCGCTCGTGAGCTACGCGCTCGGTGCCCAGGGCATTCCGCTTCGCGACGCCGCCGTCGGGAACCTCGGGATGTTCGCGCACATGCTGCCCTCGGTGTACTTCGGCGCGGCGGCCGTCCACGTGACGCAGATGGCGGGCGCGCGCCATCCGCACTGGGGGATCGACGGGCTTCTCCTGCTGCTGGGGCTCGGAGCATGCGCGGGTCTCTCTATCTGGATCTCGCGGCGCGCGTGGGCCGCGATCACACGGACGTGAGCGAGGAGGCTGCGGAGTTGCTGCGCGGCCCCGCGAGGGGCACGATGGACGCGAGCGCAGTCGGGCCGGGTCGGAGGATCGCCATGCAACGGGTCGAGATCGGATATCAGACCTTCGTCGCCGACGGCGACGCGGAGTTCGGAGCGGTCCGCGAGGTCTCTCGTGACGGGCTCGTCGTCTACGTCGAGAACGCCGGAGATTTCTCCGTGCCGTGGGACGCCGTGCGCGACGTCCACTACCAGAAGGTGATCCTCGACTGCGAGAAGCTCGACCCGCGACTGCGCACGGCCATCGGCCACGCGCACGACGCCGAGGCGCGGGACGCCTGAGCCGTCGCTAGGGCGTGTTGCTCGCCACTTCCCAGCCGCCGCCGAGCGCCTTGTAGAGCGCGATCAGCTGGAGCGCGACGTCGCGCTCGCTCTGCGCCAGCGAGTCCTGCGTGGACAGCAGATTCACCTGCGCCACGAGTACGGTCAGGAAGTCGGTGAGCCCCTGACCGTACAGGCTGCGCGCGAGGTCGGTGGCGCGCTGGTTCGCATCCACGGCGTCGCCGAGCTGATCGCGCGCCGCCTGCTGCTGCGAGAAGCCGGCGAGCGCGTCCTCGACGTCCTGGAACGCGCGCAGCACCGCGTCGCGGTAGGCCGCGAGCAGCTCCTGCTGCGCCGCCTTCTGGAGCTCGATGTTCCCGCGGACGCGCCAGCCCGTGAAGAGCGGCAGCTGGACGCTCGGACCGATGCTCACGAGGCGGCTCTCCCACTTGAAGAAGTCCGCCGCATGGATGCTCTGGAGATCCGCCAAGCCGCTGAGGAAGAACCGAGGGAAGAGGTCGCGCGTCGCGACGCCGATCTCGGCGGTCTGCGCGGCGAGCTGGCGCTCCGCGCGGGCCACGTCGGGCCTGCGCAGCAGGAGATCGGAGGGAATGCCGACAGCGATCTGTGGAGGCGGCTGCGGAATCGGCCCGGCGGCGGCGAGCTCGGGCGCGAGCGCCATCGGCGGCTCCCCGACCAGGACGCCGAGGCTATGGAGCGCCTGCTCGGCCTGCTGCCGCAGGGGCGGAAGCGTCGCCGCCGTGGTCGCCACCTGTGCGGCCGCGCGCTGGACGTCGAGCTCCGGAGCGAGCCCGGCGTCGAAGAGGCGTCGCGTCAGATCGAGCGTCTGCTGCTGCGCCTCGAGGTTCGCCGCGGTCAGCGCGATTCGCTGCTGGAGGCTCCGGTACGTGACGTACTCGAGCCCGACCTCGCCCATCAGCGAGATCTGCACGGCGTTGCGGTCGTCCTCCGCTGCCTCCTCGCTCGCGTCAGCGGCTTCCACCGCGCGCCGGTTGCCGCCGAAGACGTCGATCTCCCAGTTGGCGTCGAAGCCGGCCTGGAACAGGTCGTACCACTTGGCGGCCTGCAGCGCGCCGAGGCCGTTCTTGCTCGTACGCGCTCTCGTGTAGGATCCGGACGCGTTCAGGTTCGGCCACAGGTCCGCGGCCGTGATCCGCCGCAGCGAGCGCGCCTCGATCACGCGCGCCTCAGCCTGTTGCAAGGTGAGGTTGGACCGAAGCGTCCGCTCGACGATCGAGCTGAGCAGCGGATCGCCGAACGAGATCCACCAGGCGGTCGGCGCGCCCTCCGCGATCGCCTCGCTGCGCCCGGGCTCGGTCGAAGGCGCGAGCTCGCCCCAGGTCTCCGGCGTGGCGACGCCCGGGCGCACGTAGTCGGGACCGACCATGCAGCCGGCGACCGGGAGGGCCAGCGACAGCGCGAGGCACCGCCGGATCCTCCCCGTCACTTATTCGTCTCCGGTGCGCTGGCCGCCTCGACGCGCGCGCCCTCCGCGAGATTCGGAGGCAGTCCCGTCGCGACGACGTCGGTCTCGTCGAGTCCCGACAGCACCTCGACCTCGCTGCCGTAGTCGCGGCCGATCTGGATCGGCCGGTAGTGCAAGGTGCTGTCGTGATCGACCAGCGCGACCCGGACGCCGTTCGCGTCGATCAGCAGCGCGCTCGACGCCACCAGCAGCGGCGGATCCGGGCGCGTCAGCTCGAAGCGCACCGTGGCATAGCTTCCGGAGAGCAGCAGGCCATCCGGGTTCGGCACATCCACCTCGGTGCGTAGCGTCCTCGAGTTCGGATCGATCGCGCCGGCCGTGCGCGTCACGGTGCCCTCGAACACGCGGCCCGGGCGCTCTCGCACGCTGACCTTCGCCTTCTGGCCGACCTGGATGTCGGCCGCGTAGCTCTGCGGCACCGCCACGAAGATGCGGAGCATGTCGACCTGCGCCAGGCGGAAAAGCTCGGTGGTGCCGGTGGTCGAGCCGGCGGAGACGAGCGAGCCGGGATCGACGTTGCGCATCGTGATCACGCCGGCGAACGGCGCGAAGACGCGCTGGAAGCTCGTCAGATCGACCAGGCGCCGCACGTTCGCATCGTCCGCCTTCACCGTCGCCTTCGCGGCCTCGACCACCTTCTCGGCGTCCGTCACGGCCGAGGCGCGCTCGTCGATCTGCTGCTTCGAAACACCCCCGGCGGTGCCGGCGGCGAGATAGCGGGTGAGCGTGGACTTGGCGAGCTCGCGGTCGGCCTCGAGCTTGGCGACGTTGCTCTTCGCCTCGCCGAGGTTGGCCTCGGCTTGATCGAGCTGC
>DATKND010000163.1:0-25386 GCA_035541475.1 Myxococcota bacterium
GGCGCCGCGCACCACTAGCCCGGAGGTTTCGCTTGCCCCCCCGCACTGCTGCGCGCACGCCCGGCCGGCTGCGTCTCGCCTCCGAATCCCGACACACGCCGCTCGTCGCGAGCAGCGTGCTCGGCATGCTGATCTTCGTCGCCACGGAGGTGATGTTCTTCGCGGGCCTGATCAGCGCCTTCACGATCATCCGCGCCGAGACGCCGGTCTGGCCGCCGCCCGACCAGCCGCGGCTGCCGATCGAGCGGACCGCGCTCAACACGGCCGCGCTGCTGCTCTCTGGGGTCGTGCTCGCGATGGCGCACCGGGCCTACCTGCGCGATCGCCGCACGGCGCGCGCGCCGCTGCTCGTCGCGATGCTGCTCGGCGGCTTCTTCGTGCTCTTCCAGGGCGCGGAGTGGATCTCGCTGCTCCGCCAGGGCCTGACCTTGACCTCGAGCTCGCTCGGCTCGTTCTTCTATCTGATCGTCGGGCTCCACGCGCTGCACGCGGTGATCGCGATCGGGCTGCTGGCCTACGCCTGGCTGCGCCTCCAGCGCGGCTGGCTGGTGCAGAGCCAGCTGGTCACCGCGGAGGTCTTCTGGTATTTCGTCGTCGGGCTCTGGCCCGTCCTCTACGGAGTGGTCTACCTGTGAAGCACGTGCGCACCGCCTCTGCCGCCCTCGTCGTCTTCCTCGCGCTGTCCGCGCCCCGGCTCGCGCTGGCCTGCGCGGTCTGCGCAGCCGCGCGCGACGACGACGCCAACCGGGCCTTCATCCTGACCACGATCTTCCTCTCGCTGCTGCCGCTCACGATGTTCGCCGGCTTCGCGACCTGGCTGTGGCTGCGCTACCGGCAGCGGATACGCGAGCTCGCGCCCGTGCGCGTTCCGGCTCCGACGGCCGAGCCCGTCGCCCCGACGCCTTCGGCGCCCTCGCTGCCCGAGCTCTCTTAAGCCCCCAGCAGCTCCTGCGCGACGCGGCGCGCGAGGTTGCCGTCGACGTCGGCCTTGTGGGCCTTCATCAGCGCGCCCATCACCTTGCCGAGATCGCGTGCGCTCGCGGCGCCGGTCTCCGCGATCGCCGCCGCGACCCAGGCGCGTGTCGTCGGCTCGTCGGCGAGGCGAGGCAGGAAGCTCTCGATCACCGCCTTCTCCGCGCGCTCGGCCGCCACGCGATCGCCGCGGCCGGCCTTCTCGAAGGCCTCGATGCTCTCGTCGCGCTGCTTGGCCAGACGCCGCAGGACACCCTGCGCGACGCCGTCGTCGAGCGTCTGCGCGCCGTCCTTCTTCATCTCGTGCAGGAATGCCGCGCGGATGTTGCGGAGCGCGGCAAGCCGCGCCGCGTCCCGCGACTTCTGCGCTCCCTTCATCTGCTCGGAGACCTGCTCGACGAGCCCCATGACTTCCCCCTAGTCGAAGAGCCGCGTCACCGTCAGGAACACCGCAGTGCCGGCGCCGGCGAAGACGCCGCCCGCGATGCGGCGCGCGAGCGACCAGTCCTGCGGCAGGAAGAGCGCGCCGGCGACCGCGCCCGAAGTGATGCAGAGCGCGAAGATCGCCGTGAGGATCGGGTGGCGGCGCAACACCGCGAGGAGACCCTGTTGCGCGTGCGGCTCGTCGACCATGCTCCGCAGACTACCGGCTCCGCGCGCGTCGCGCCGACGCGGCGCGTCGATTGCCGCTAGTCGGAGCCGGTCGGCCGCTTGACCTCGGGCCGCTTGCGCCGCGGCGGCTTCGTGGCCGGCGGCGTCTCTCCGCTCTCGAGCCGGAAGGGTGGATACACGGGAACGTCCACCGCGACCTTCGTGCCGTCCGGTCGCACGAGCGTGCGTCGCACCATGCCGATCGGCTTCGGCAGCGGCGGTCGCTCGACCGGCGCGTCGCTCCCCGGCACCAGGGCCTCGGCTTCCGGCTCCGGAGTTCCCTTCGTCGGCTTCGCCATCGCGACCTCCCGCGGAGCGCGCGGCGCGCGACCCCGTCCGGAGCCGTATCGACCGACCGCCGCCCCGGGTGGAGGGCTCGCGTGGAGTCGTGCTCTCAGCCCACTACGTTGACGAGGCGGCCCGGCACGACGATCACCTTCTTCGGCGCGCGGCCGTCGAGGTGGCGGCGCACGGACTCGAGCGCGAGCGCGGCCTCGCGCACGGCGTCTTCCGGCGCATCCGCCGCGATCCGGATCTCGTCGCGCCTCTTGCCGTTCACCTGCACCACGAGCGTCACGCTCTCGTCGACGAGCAGCGCCGGGTCGGCCGTCGGCCAGGGCTCGTACGCCAAGGTCTTCGCGTGGCCGAGCCGCTGCCACAGCTCCTCACCGAGATGCGGCGCCATCGGCGAGAGCAGCAGCACGAGCACCTCGGCGGCGCGGCGCGAGAGGGGCGCGTCGCGCACGACGTCGCGCGCGTAGACCATCAGCTTCGAGATGGCGGTGTTGAAACGCATCGCCTCGAGGTCCTCAGTCACCCCCGCGACGACGCGCGCGGTGAGCCTCGCCTGGTCGAGCGTTCCCTCGCCCGGCACGAGCTCGCGCAGCGGCTCGCCCGGCGCTTCTTCGTCGACGAGCGTCCGCCACGCCCGCTCGAGGAAGCGGCGCACGCCCTGAATGCCCTCGGTCGACCACGGCGCATCCTTGTCGAGCGGACCGATGAACATCTCGTAGAGCCGCATCGCGTCGGCGCCGTACTCCGCGATCACCTCGTCCGGGCTGATCACGTTGCCGCGGCTCTTCGACATCTTCTCCACCACCTCCTCGAGCTCGACCTCGAGGCTCGGGTGGTACGCGCGCCCGTCGCGACGGCGCACCGCCGAGAGCGGCACCCAGCGCGCCTTCAGCTCGCGGCCATCGTCCGCCGCGACGACGCGCTCGCCCTCGTGCACGACCTCGCGGAACGAGTAGACGCGCGGTGTCGCGCCGGGATCGTCGGAGAGGTTGTCGTCGAAGTAGCGGTAGCTGTAGCCGAGGATCATCCCCTGGTTGACGAGCTTCTGGAACGGCTCCTTCGTGTGTACGACGCCGAGGTCGTAGAGCACTTTGTGCCAGAAGCGGGCGTACAGGAGATGGAGCACCGCGTGCTCGGCGCCGCCGACGTAGAGGTCGACGGGCATCCAGTAGCGCTCGGCCTCCGGCGAGATCAGCGCGCGGTCGTTGTGCGGATCGCAGAAGCGCAGGTAGTACCAGCAGCTCCCCGCCCAGTTCGGCATCGTGTTGCGGTCGCGATGCGCCGGCCGACCGGTCTCGGGATCGGTCGTCTCGATCCAGTCGCGCGCGCGCTCGAGCGGCGTCTGGTTGCGGCCGCTCGGGCGGAAGTCGTCGAGCTCGGGCAGCGCAAGCGGCAGCTCGCTCTCGGGCACGAGCTTCACCGTGCCGTCGTCCAGATGCAGCACGGGGAAGGGCTCGCCCCAGTAGCGCTGCCGCGAGAAGAGCCAGTCGCGCAGCTTGTAGGTGACGGCGCGCGCGCCGGCGCCCGTCGCTTCCAGGTGTTCGTTCATGCGGCGCTTCGCCTGCGGCGTCGGCAAGCCGTCGAGCAGCCCCGAGCTCACGGCGACGCCGTCGCCCGTGAAGGCCTCGCCCGCGACGTCGCCGCCGCGCACGACCTCGACGATCGGCAGGCCGAATCGCGTCGCGAACGCGTGGTCGCGTTCGTCGTGACCGGGCACGGCCATGATCGCGCCGGTGCCGTAGCCGGCGAGCACGTAGTCGGCGATCCAGATCGGGATCTGCGCGCCGTTGGCGGGATTGCGCGCGAACCCTCCCGTCGCGACGCCCGTCTTCTCACGCGCGTCGGCCATGCGCGCGCGCTCGCTGCGCCGCGACGCGGCCTGCACGTAGGCCTCCACATCGGTGCGTCGCTCCGGCGCCGTGACTTTCGCCACCAGCTCGTGCTCGGGTGCCAGCACCATGTAGGTCGCGCCGAAGAGCGTGTCGGGTCGCGTCGTGAAGACCTCGATTTCGAGGCCCGCGTGCCCCACGACGGGGAAGCGGACGCGCGCGCCCTCGCTTCGCCCGATCCAGTCGCGCTGCATCTTCTTGATCGGCTCGGGCCAGTCGAGCTCGTCGAGGTCCTCGAGCAGCCTGTCCGCGTAGGCCGTGATGCGGAGCATCCACTGGCGCATCGGCACGCGCTCGACCGGGTGCCCGCCGCGCTCGCTCTTGCCGTCGATCACCTCTTCGTTCGCGAGCACCGTGCCGAGCGCGGGGCACCAGTTGACCGGCACCTCGGCCACATAGGCGAGCCCGCGCCGGTAGAGCTGCTCGAAGATCCACTGCGTCCAGCGGAAGTAGCGCGGGTCGGTGGTGTCGATCTCGCGCGACCAGTCGTAGCTCATGCCGAGCGACTCGATCTGGCGTCGGAAGTTCTCGATGTTGCGGCGCGTGGTCTCGCGCGGGTGCACGCCGCGGGAGATCGCGTACTGCTCGGCCGGCAGGCCGAAGGCGTCCCAGCCCATCGGGTGCAGCACGCTGTAGCCGCGCATGCGCTTGTAGCGCGCGAGGATGTCGGTGGCGGTGTAGCCCTCGGGATGGCCGACGTGCAGGCCCTCGCCGGAGGGGTACGGGAACATGTCGAGGACGTAGTACTTCGGGCGAGCGGGATCGATCTCGGCGCGGAAGGTCTGCTCGCGCTTCCAGCGCGCCTGCCACTTCGGCTCGATCGCCTTCGGGTCGTAGGGCATGGCGCGAAAGTGCAGGGGGCGCCGCGCCGCGTCAACGCTCTCCGATCCCGTGCGATCTTCGCTCGGCTGCGCCTCGCTGCGCGGCGCGCTTCGCGCGCCTTGCAGTACGCTGCCGCCGTGTCCGACTCCCTCGACTCCCCCAGCCGACCGAGATCGATCTTCATCGTGTCGGACGGCACCGGCGAGACCGCGTCCGCGGTGGCGCGCGCCGCGCTCGCGCAGTTCCAGGTCGACTACACGCTTCGCCGCTTCGGCGGCATCCGCAACGAAGCGCTCGCGCGGCGCGTCGCCGCCGAGGCGGAGAAGCAGGGCGCGCTCGTCGTGTTCACGCTCGTGGATCGCCGCGTCGCACGCGCGCTGCTCGAGGAGACGCAGAAGCGAGGCCTCCCGACCATCGACGTGCTCGGCGGCATGATCTCGAAGGTGGCGGAGCACCTGCGCGCGGAGCCGCGCGCGGAGCCCGGTCTGCTGCACGGCTTCTCCGACGACTACTTCAAGCGCATCGAGGCGGTCGAGTTCGCGGTGCAGCACGACGACGGCGCGAACCTGCACACGCTCTTCCGCGCGGACCTGGTGCTGACCGGCATCTCGCGCACGTCGAAGACGCCGCTCTCGATGTACCTCGCGCAGCGCGGCTACAAGACGGGCAACGTGCCGATCGTACCCGGCATCGATCCGCCGAAGGCGCTGCTCGATCTCGATCCGCGCAAGGTGTTCGCCCTCGCCGTCGATCCGTCGAATCTCCTGACCGTGCGCCAGGCGCGCGTGCGCGTGCTCGGCGCGACGCCTTACGCGACCTACGCCGACCCCGAGTCGCTGCTGGAGGAGATCCGCCGCTCGCGGCGCATCTACCGCGAGCGGGGCTGGCGCGTGATCGACATCAGCGGGCGGGCCGTCGAGGAGAATGCGGCGCGGATCCTGCGGATCGTGGAGGAGGGCGAAGCGCCGTAGACCTTCGGGCGCCAATCGACTCCGGCACCCTAACCCGCCGGGTCGACCATCTGATTCGTCGCTCGGCTTCGCCTCGCTGTGCGCCGGGCTTCGCCCGGCTTACTCGTCCGCGTCCCGCAGACCGAGCTTCTTCTCGCGCTCCTTCTGGATGCGCAGCGCTTCCTTCTGCTCTTCGCTGAGCAGCGCCGTCGCGACCTTCGGCCGCAGGATCGAGTAGAAGGCCGGCACCACGGTGATCGCGCCGACCATGTTCAGGATCATCAGCATCACGAGCAGGTAGGCCATCTCGGCCTGGAAGCGCAGATCCGAGAAGATCCAGAGGAAGATGCCGCCCGTGACGGTCGTGGCCGTGAACGACACCGCCATGCCGGTCGTGCGGATCGCGCGCCGCACCGCCTCGTCGATGTCCTGCGTGTCGACGCACTCCTGGCGTATGCGATCGACGATGTAGATCGCGTAGTCGACGCCGATGCCGACGCCCACCGACTGCACCGGCAAGGTGTTGATGTTGAGGCCGACGCCGCGGATCGCCATGTAGGCGAGCGAGATCATCGTGGCCGTCGCGATCTGGAGGAACACGATGCCGCCGCTCGACATGGACTGGTAGGTGAAGGAGTGCAGGATGAAGATGATCACGAAGATCAGCGTGATGTTCGCGACGTGGCTGCGCTCCACCTCGTCGTTGATCGCGGCGAGGATGCCCATCGAGCCGCCGGCCATCACGAACTGGACGCCGCGCGTCCACGAGCTGGTCGGCTGGTAGCGGGGCTGCGCGTCGACGGCCTTCATGTCCGAGACGATCAGGTTCGTCGTCTGCACGGCGGCCGCGCGCACGCCGAACTCCTTGCTGTCCCACCACTGGCTGACGTCGTTCTGCGCCCAGTTCTCGAGCTCCTTCGGCCACGTGAAGAGGTCGCCCTCCTCGACCGAGTCGCGCTCGTTGACGAAGTCCTCGATCGCAGCGCTGCGGAACTCCTCGAGCCAGTCGGGGAGGCCCGCCTGGGAGACCTGATTCACGGGCGCGCTGACGTAGCTCCCGTCCTTCTGGCGGATCTGCACGGTCATCGTGCGGTGCCGCGCCGGCAGCACCGGCCCGAGCATGTAGTAGAAGATGTCGAGCAGGTTGTTCTTGTCGAAGAAGGGCGCGCCCGGCTCGGCGTGGTCCTCGTCGAGTCGGATGATCACCTCGCCGAGCGGGTTCTTCTTGATGAACTGCTCGGCGAAGTGCGTCGCGTAGATGACGGTGTCGCCCTGGTGGTCGGGATAGAAGAACTGGATGTTCGCCTTGCGGCCATCGTCCGTCATGAACGGGCGCATGAAGCCCGGCGCGCCGTTCTGCTGGAGCTGGAAGATCACGGCGCGCACGGTGCCCGGATGATCGGGCACGAAGTACCACTTCGGATCGCCGTAGTGGTTCACCTGCCAGAAGGTGCGCAGGAAGGGCACGACCGAGATCGACGCGCCGAGGTTCGTGTCGATCTTCAGCGCGCGCTCGAAGCGCTCCATCGCCTTGATCGGGTCGGCGTCGGCGCTCGCGTTCGGGCGATCGCCGTCGGAGTAGACGACGAGCGAGTCCACGCCGCCAAACTTCTCGGCGATCGTCTTGGTCGCGATGTTGAACTCGTGATTCGGCCAGAGCAGCGGCGTGCCCGGGCTCGCCTCGCCGATCTTCGAGTGGAAGAGAGCGATGTAGGTGCAGGTGGCGAAGAGGATGACGGTCCCGGCTCCGATCGCGTACTTCCACTTCGGGTGCGTCGTCACCCACCCGATGAAGCGCATCGCGCGCACCATGAAGCCCGGCAGGAAGTGTTCGTGTTCGGTCGGCGCGGGCATGTAGCAGATCAGGATCGGGTGGAGGATCTCGACGGTGACGATGATCGAGGTCACCCAGAAGGCGCCGAATTTCGCGAGATCTCGCATCTGCTGGATCGAGGTCACCATGATGACCAGCAGGCCCGCGACGTCGGTGAAGATTCCGAGCGTGCCCGGGACGACGAGCTCGCCCATGGCGATGGTCGCGACCTCGACCCGCGCCTGCTTCGGGTCCTTGTACATCGGCAGCATCACCTCGTAGTCCTCGAAGAAGCGCTCGGCCATCTGGACCGTGTGCGAGGTGGCGCGCGCGGTGATGATCATCGGGATCACGAGCACCAGCGGGTCGAAGGTGATGTGCATCCAGCCCGTGAAGCCGAGTCCCCAGATCGTCGTCATGGTGGCGGCGATCAGTGGGATGAAGACGCCGTGCCAGCGCCGGAAGTACGCCCACAGGAGCAGGAAGGTCATCCCGACCGTGGCGAGAACGAAGAACAGGATCTGGTTCGCGTAGGTGATGATCCAGCCGACCGCGATCGGCTCGCCGGACAGGTAGACCTTCATGCCCGGGACCTTCGCCTCCCACTTCGCCTTGATCCCGCGAACGTGGTCGAAAACCGCCATGTAGGTCTCGCGGTTCGAGAGGCGGTCGGTGATGAAGTTCGCGGTGATCAGCGCGCCCTTCTCGTCGCGCGACACCAGGCGGCCGTAGATCACGGGCGGGTTCTGCCGCACGAGCTCGCGCAGCGCCTCCACCTCCTCCGGCGTCTTCGGCAGCTTCTTCATCAGCACGTCCTGCTCGATCGCGCCGTCGGGCTCGATCTGGAAGATCCGGGTCGAGGCGTGCGTCAGCGAGCGGACCTGGTCGTGGTTCACGGGGTACGGCGGATACGCGCGGTCGAGGCGGACGCGGATCTCCTCCGGGTTGATGCCCTCCTCCTCGAGCTTGTCGCGCAACGCGTCGCGCTCGTCGGAATGGCTCTCGAAGCCGACGCCGTCGAGCTCGCGCGTGATCTCGCGGATCGCGTCGATCACCTCCGCGTGGAAGATCGTGTCCTGCATCGTCACGGCGATCGCGACCAGCGACGCGCTGCCGAAGGTCTTCGAGAACTTGTCCTGCGCGTGGATGTACGGATGGTCCGGGAAGAGAGCGCGCGCGTTCGTGTCGATGCGGACGATCGGCCCGGCGAGCCGGTGCCCCGCCGCCGCCATGATCGTGTTGAAGATCGGGTAGAACCAGAAGAGGGTCGACGCGATGAGTGCGAAGGCGACGTAGGGGCGGTTGCGCGTGATGAAGCGCGCGAATTGGAGCGTCTTCGTCTCGCGGTGGTGGGGTGCCGAGTGGCCTTCGGACATCGCGCTGTGTACCTCGCTGTACCCGCTTCACGACAAGACACGACACCGACCCGCGGATCGCGAGGACTTCGGGCGCGCATCTTGGGGGGCCGGGGGGCGAGTGGAGGACCGGCACCCGAGGCGTCGGGCCGACGCCGGGCCGTACGCTATTTCCGAACCCCCCTGCGGGTCAAGCCTCGAGGGCGGTCACGAGGCGAAAAGGGCCCGCCGGTTCGACGACTCGCCTCACGCCCGACAGCGGCGCAGGAACTCTCCGGGGCCGACGACGCGAGCGCCGTGATGGCGGACGCGTCCCGCGAGTCGGCGATCCGCCGTCACGACCGCGACGCGCGCCGGATCCGACGCTGCGCGCACCCGCGCGACGAGCCAGGCGTCGGCGGACTCGGCGAAGACCTGCCGCGGCCCGGCTCCGTCGCCCTCGGGCTCCGCCCGCGCGCCGTCGAACACGACCTCGACCTGCGCACCGGTCTGCGTGAGCCGAGCCGCCTGCGCGAGCAGCTCCTCGCGCCGCGCCGCGTTCCACCAGCCGTCGCGATCGCGGCCCGAGAGCAGCGCCACCTGGACGACGTTGAAGCCGTCCACGAGCCAGAGCTCGGGCTCCTCCTCGCGGATCTCTTCCATCCAGCTCGGAGGGTAATGGGTGGGAGGCGCCGACCCGGCCTGCAGCCCCGCGCGCACGGCGAGGCCTGCCGCGGGGAACGCCGCGATCAGGACCAGCGCCCGGGCCACTCCGCCTGCGAACGACAGGGTCGGCGACATCGAGGGGGTCCTCCCGGGCCCGACTCTCTGCGCCGCGTGTGACAGGGACGGTCACACTCTGAACTTCGCTCGGCAGATCCGTGCGATCTCCGCTCGGCTTCGCCTCGCTGCGCCCCGGACGGCTTGCCGCTCGCTGCGCGCGCCGGCTGGGCCGGCGCTTGCGGCCTTGCTGGCCCGTCCGCCATGACGTACGGATGCCCGCATGGCGGAATCCCGACGTCTCCGGATCGCCCTCGTCCAGATGCAGGTCTCCGAGGATCCCGACGCGAACCTCGCGAAGGCGGTCGCGCGCGTGGACGAGGCCGCGCGCGACGGCGCGCAGGTGATCTGCCTGCCCGAGCTCTTCCGCTCCCGCTACTTCTGCCAGGCCGAGGACGCCGCGCGCTTCGCGCTCGCCGAGTCGATCCCCGGCGCCTCGACCGACGCGCTCTCGAAGGTCGCGTCGGCGCGGCAGGTGACGGTGATCGCGTCGCTCTTCGAGCGGCGCGCCGAGGGCCTCTACCACAACACGGCCGTCGCGATCGGGGAGAACGGCCGCATCCTCGGCAGCTACCGCAAGATGCACA
Organism: Myxococcota bacterium; assembly: GCA_035541475.1. GTDB lineage: Bacteria > Myxococcota_A > UBA9160 > UBA9160 > SMWR01 > DASUFZ01. The sequence continues at coordinate 10,093 of DATKND010000163.1, forward strand.
TCCCGGACGACCCGCTCTACTACGAGAAGTTCTACTTCACGCCGGGCGATCTCGGGTTTCCGGTCTTCACGTCGCGACACGCGACGGTCGGCACGCTCGTCTGCTGGGATCAGTGGTTCCCGGAGGCGGCGCGACTCGTCGCGCTCGGCGGCGCGCAGGTGCTCTTCTACCCGACCGCGATCGGCTGGCAGTTCGACGAGGGCGAAGGGGTCGACCGCGCGCAGCACGACGCCTGGGAAACGGTGCAGCGCGGGCACGCGATCGCGAACGGCGTGTTCGTCGCGGCCGTGAACCGCGTCGGCCGCGAGGGCGGCATCCGCTTCTGGGGTCAATCGTTCGTGGCCGATCCCTTCGGCCGCGTGCTGGCGCGCGCCTCGGCCGATCGCGAGGAGACGTTGCACGCCGAGTGCGATCTCGCGCGCATCGAGGAGGTGCGGCGCAACTGGCCCTTCCTGCGCGATCGCCGCATCGACGCGTACGGAGATCTCGCGAAGCGCTTCCGAGACCGGACTTGAGCGAGACGCATCCGCAGCGGCGCTGGCCCGCGGAGTGGGAGCCGCACGCCGGCACCTGGCTCGCCTGGCCGCACGCGCCCGCGACCTGGCCCGGTCATCTCGAGGACGCGCGCCGCGAGTACGTCGAGATCGTGCGCGCGCTGCAGGGACGTGAGCCGGTGCGGCTGCTCGTCGCGAACGCCGCGATGGAGGGCGCGGCGCGCGCCTCGCTGGTCGCGCTCGGCGTCGATCCGGACGAGGGCATCGAGTTCCTGCGCATCCCGACCAACGACTCGTGGCTGCGCGACACGGGCCCCATCGTGGTCGAGGAGCACGGCGACGGCGCGCGTCCGACACGCCGCGCGGTCGCCTTCGGCTTCAACGCCTGGGGAGGTAAGTATCCGCCGTGGGACAAGGACCTACACGTCGCGGCGCTCGCGGCGCGCGCGGCGGGTCTCCCCGTCTCGTCCCCGGGATTCGTGCTCGAGGGCGGCTCGATCGACGGCAACGGCCGCGGCACCGTGCTCACCACCGAGTCGTGTCTCCTGAACCCGAACCGCGAAGCGGGTCGCACGCGCCGGGAAATGGAGACAAGACTCGCGCGCTGGCTCGGCGCGCGCGAGGTGCTGTGGCTCGGCGACGGCATCGCCGGCGACGACACCGACGGCCACATCGACGACATCGCGCGCTTCGTCGACGCGGGCACCGTCGTCGCGGCGGTCTGCGACGATCCCTCCGACCCGAACGAGAAGGTGCTGGCCGAGAACCTGGTGCGACTGCGTCACATGCGCGATCAGGACGGCAAGCTGCTCTCGCTCGCGACGCTCCCGATGCCGCCGCCCCACCGCATCGACGGACAACGCTGTCCGGCGAGCTACGCGAACTTCTACCTCGCGAACGGCGTCGCCCTCGTCCCGACGTTCGAGGCGCCGTCCGACGCGCGCGCCCTCGCCGTGCTGCGCGAGCTACTGCCCGGCCGCGAGGTGATCGGCATCCCATCGCGCACCCTCGTCCTCGGCCTCGGCTCGGTGCACTGCCTGTCGCAACAAGAGCCCGCCTCGTTGTAGACCCGCTTCGGCGGATGCGTTACCACTTGGGACGCCGCAATGGGCAACCGCCCCGATCCGCCGGCCTCCCCAGATATCCCACCTGCCCGACGGATCCGGTCCTCCCGGACCGGCCCCATCCGTTCTTCCGCCTCACGCGAAAGGTCTCTCGATGGACACGATCCGCCACGATCTCGTCATCGTCGGAGGAGGCGGCGCGGGGCTGCGCGCCGCCATCGCGATCGCCGAGCAGGACCCGAACGCGAGCATCGCGCTCGTCTCGAAGGTCTACCCGATGCGCAGCCACACCGTCTCCGCCGAGGGCGGCGCGGCCGCCGTGGCGCGCAGCGACGACACCCTCGAGATGCACGCCTTCGACACCGTGAAGGGATCGGACTTCCTCGGCGATCAGGACGTGATCCAGTACTTCGTCGGCGAGGCGCCGAAGGAGCTGACCCTGCTCGAGCACTGGGGGTGCCCCTGGAGCCGCAACGACGACGGCACGGTCGCGACGCGCGCCTTCGGCGGCATGAGCACGAAGCGCACCTGGTACGCGGCGGACAAGGTGGGCTTCCACATGCTCCACACCTTGTTCCAGCAGTCGCTGCGCTACCCGAACATCGTCCGCTACGACGAGCAGTTCGTGACGAAGCTGATCGTCGACGGCGGCGCCGTGCACGGCGTCGCGGCGCTCGACGTCCGCGAGGGCGTCGTGCGCATGATCCTCGGCCGCGCCGTGATCCTCACGACCGGCGGCGGCGGCAAGATCTTCCCGTTCACCACCAACGGGAACATCAAGACGGCCGACGGCATGGCGCTCGCGTACCGCGAGGGCGTCGCGCTGAAGGACATGGAGTTCGTGCAGTACCACCCGACGGGGCTGCCGGGCACCGGCATCCTGATCACGGAGGCCGCGCGCGGCGAGGGCGGCCACCTGAAGAACTCCGAGGGCGAGCGCTTCCTCACCACGCGCGACTACGGAGTCGGCACGAAGGCCGAGCTCGGCCCGCGCGACATGATCTCGCGCGCGATCATCCAGGAGGTCGAGGCCGGCCGCGGCATCAAGGGTCCGTACGGCGAGTACGTGAACCTCGACCTGACACACCTCGGTGCCGACGTGATCCTGAAGCGGCTGCCGATGGTGCGCGAGCTCTCGATGCTCTACGGCGGCGCCGACCCGATCGTGCAGCCGATCCCGGTGCGGCCGGTCGTCCACTACATGATGGGCGGCGTCGACGTCGACATCGACGGCGCGACCTCGCTGCCGGGCCTCTACGCGGCGGGCGAGGTCGCGTGCGTGTCGCTGAACGGCGCCAACCGCCTCGGCTCGAACTCGCTGACGGAGTGCCTCGTCTTCGGCGCGCGCACGGGGCTCGCAGCGCTTCGCCATGCGAAGGGCGTGGGCGCGGCGAACGAGGCAGCCTGCGCGCGTCAGGCCGAGGAGGAGGCGGCGCGCATCGACGGGCTGCGCGGCAAGCGCGGCAGCGAGCGGATCTCGCAGCTGCGGCGCGAGATGCACGCGACCATGGAAGAGGGCTGCGGCGTCTACCGCGAGCAGGCGTCGATGGACGCGACGGTCCACGCGACCGCGGCGCTGCGCGGCCGCTACGACGACCTCGGCCTCCAGGACAAGAGCAAGGTCTTCAACACCGAGCTCGTGGCCGCGCTCGAGCTCGGCAACATGATCGCGGTGGCCGAGACGATCGCGGTGTCGGCCGCACACCGGAACGAGTCGCGCGGCGCGCACGCGCGTCGCGACGTGAAGAAGCGCGACGACCAGAACTTCCTCTACCACACCCTCGCCTTCGCGGGCTATTCCGGCCCGCGGCTGGCGAAGAAGCCCGTCACGCTGGGCATCTGGCAGCCCGAGGAGCGCAAGTACTAAGGATGAGCGAGCAGAAGAAGACCTTCGTCGTCACGCGCTTCGACCCGGACCAGGACGCGGCGCCGCGCCAGCAGAGCTACGAGGTTCCGGTCCAGCCCGACTGGAAGGTCCTCGACGCGCTCAACTACATCAAGGACGAGATCGACCCGACGCTCTCGCACCGTTGGTCGTGTCGCATGGCGGTGTGCGGCAGCTGCGGGATGATGGTGAACGGGAAGCCGTCGCTCACCTGCAAGGACGCCTGCGCCGACTACGGCGACCGCGTCGAGGTCGCGCCGCTCGCGAACTTCCCGATCGTGCGCGATCTGGTGGTCGAGCTCGAGGCCTTCCTCGAGAAGCTCCGGTCGGTGAAGCCCTACATCCTGGTGGCGAAGGAGCGCGCGGTCGAGGAGGGCACCTACCGCCAATCGCCCGAGCAGCTCGAGGAGTTCAAGCAGTTCAGCCTCTGCATCAACTGCATGCTCTGCTATGCGGCGTGTCCGGTCGTCGCGAACGAGCCGGAGTTCCTGGGCCCGGCCGCGATCGCGCTCGGTCACCGCTACAACATGGACTCGCGCGACGAGGGCCAGCACGAGCGCAACGAGATCTTCCGCGGCGAGGGCACCGTCTTCTCCTGCTCCTACGCCAACGAGTGCAGCGAGGTCTGTCCGAAGCACGTCGACCCGGCGGCCGCCATCAACCAGGCGAAGTTCAACGCCGTGATCGACTGGCTCAGCGGCTTCGTGACCTCGCGAGGAGGCAAGTAGCGATGGCCCGCCCCGTGAATCCGCACGCGATGACGCCCTCGCGGCCGGGCCGCACGCGCACGGCACCGCCGCAGGCGCCGAACGGCTGGTACGCGCAGCCGCGGATGCTCCGCTACCTGCTCTTCGACGCGACCGGCATCGTGTACTTGCTCGTCGGCTTCGTCGCGCTCCGGGTCGTGTGGGCGCTCGGCTCGGGTCCGGCCGCCTGGGCCGAGCTGATGCGCCAGCTGCGGAACCCGCTCTACGTGGCCTTCCACCTGCTGGCGCTCGTCTGTGTCGTCTTCGTGGCCGTGCGCTTCTTCCGCCTCTTCCCGAAGGCGCAGCCGGGCCACATCGGTCCGGCCAAGCCGCCGCCGGGGCCCGTGATCCTCGCGGGCCTCTACGCGGCGTGGATCGGTGTCACGCTCGTCGTGACCGCGATCCTCGCCGGCTGGGTGCTGCGATGAAGCATCTGCTCCTCAAGCTCGAGCCCCTCATCTGGCTGCTCTTCGGACAGGGCATCCTGATCGGCACGATGCTGCTGACGGGCTGGATCCTCGTGGTCGGCGTGCTCGCGCCGATGGGCCTCGTCTCGCAGGGCGCGCTCGGCTTCGCGCGCGCGCACTCGCTAGGCAGCAGCCTGCTCGGGCGTCTCTTCCTGCTCGGTCTCCTCGTGCTGCCGCTCTGGAAGGGCGCGCACCACGTGCGCTCGCTCTCGATCGACTTCGGCGGCGTCGAGCGCGATGCGGCGGTGGCGAGTCTCCTCTACGCGATCGCGGCGGTCGGGAGCCTGCTCGCGGTCGTCGCGGTGGTGCGGCTGTAGGGACCGGTTCGGCGACGAGGCGAGATTGAACCCGCTCGCTGCCGCCGGTCAGGAGGCGACCGGATCACCGACCCAATCCAGGTCGGACAAGAACACGCCGTCGGGGGCGCGGAATAGCACGCGACCCTCCCCGATGATGAGATTCACCTCGTGGATCTCACTGGCTCTCGCCTCCAGGGGATTCACTGTGAAGTCCTTGACGAGCAGCAAGGCTTTGTCACCAGCGACCTCTCGCCCCTCGAGCACCATGCGATTCTCTCCAGGCGAGTAGACCCCAACGCATCCGGAGCCCTCGGGATCGCAGCGCAACACACCGCTCCCGATGGTCGTGGTCCGGACGTAGATGCCATCCTTCTTCCAGAAGAGCGGAATGACGCCTCCCTGAACGGGGTCTTTGCCGGGCGGACTATCGGGAACCCGGGTATACCCGGTGGTATCCCGAGAGACGATCGCAAGCCTCGGGTACAAGCGACCGGGCTTCGAGAGGTTGGGAGCGTTGAGCGCGAGCGCGAACCTCGATTCGTCCGGACTCCAAACCGGAGAAGTCCCCAAGGAACCGGTGTCCCGACCGGTTGGCTCGGGGTGATCGGTCCGCAACCGAAAGCCGTCCAGGCTGCGAACCTGGATCCCCTGGAGTCCCTTGCTGTCATATCGCTCCAGCAAGACCCAATTTCCGTCCGGCGACGGCTCGGCACTGCCCAGCCCCTGACGATCGCTGAGAACGTCGAGAATCTGACCTTGTGGATTCACTCGCACGATGCGGATTCCCGATCCGTCCCTCAGAGGTCGAACAAACTGTTCGACGATCAGCTCCATGGGCGATCGCCACCGCACGCGATCCGGTGCATCGATATCGACTCGACGACTCTGCCCGCGAGTGGTGAGGACAAGTGCCCTTCCCCCATCGGGACGATCTCGCCCCCAGCTCCAGATCGTCGCGAGCTGACCGGGACCATCGAATGGAATCTCGAAGCTCGAGGGCGGCTCCGATGCTCTACCCTGCATCGAGCCTTCTGCACTCCAGACAACGGAGGAGAGCAGCACAGCGCAGGCAACGAAGACACACGTTCGCTTCATGATTGAGCGCCCCTGCGAAGCTTCGAAGTGTCTACGCCTTCGAATGCTGCATCATCGCCGTCGTGCTACGCGCGGTCAACGCTGGATTCGGGCCGCGGGCCGCGCACGCGCGCCTTCGCGAAGAGTGAGTTCAGCTCGCTCTGCGCGATCTGCATCTCCGCGAAGCGGATCGTGCCCCGATCGCGCAGCTCCTCCGCGCAGCGCCGCACGAAGCCGAGCGCCGAGCGCGCGATGCTGCCGCCGAGGCTGATGCGCGCGACGCCAGCCGCGAGCAGACCGTTCGCGTTGCCCTGCGCGGTGCCGAGGCCCATCACGACGTTGAGCGGTCCGTCGATCTCCTTCACGAGCGTGCGGATCGTCTCGACGTCGCCGGGACCCGGCGCGAAGAGGCAATCCGCGCCCGCCTCGCGGTAGCGGTTCGCGCGCCGGATCGCGGCGGCGAGCGCGGCGGCCGAGTCCGACTGGAGCGCGTCGGTGCGCGCCGTCAGCACGAAGCGGCTGCCGCTCCGGTCGATGGCCTCGCGCGCGGCGCGGATCCGCTCGATCGCGAGCGACTCGTCGTAGAGATCCGCTCGCGGCCGCTTGTCCTCGATGTTGCCGCCGGCCAGCCCCGCGTCGACGGCGAGCCGGATCGTCTCGGCGACCTCTTCGGGCGAGTCGCCGTAGCCGGCCTCGAGATCTCCGTTCACCGGCAGCGGCACCGCCTCCGCGATCTCGCGCATGCGCGCGAACATCTCGTCGCGCGAGACGGCGAGGCGCGCGTCGCCGACCTGGTAGTCCTGCTTGCCGAGGGAGAAGGCGATGCCCGCGCTCGTCGTCGCGATCGCGCGGAAGCCGGCGGACGCGAGCACGAGCGCGCTGCCGGCGTCCCAGGCGTTCGGCATCACGAAGCCCGGTCGCGCCCGGTGGAGATCGGCAAAGGCGGCGGCGCGGGAGTCGGAGCGAGGCATGGCCGGATCCTCTCGGAGGGCGCGTACAGCCCATCTCTAGGCGGCGCGGTGACATGCGTCCAATCGATTGATCCGATCGCCTCCATTTGTTTCGTGCATACTGACCCGGCCGTGGACTCCGAGCTGCTGCGCACCTTCGTCGCAATCCACCACGCCGGCGGCTTCACGCACGCGACGCGCGCGCTCCACCTCTCGCAGCCCGCGATCAGCCGTCGCATCGCGCTGCTCGAGCACGAGGTCGGCGCGCCGCTCTTCGAGCGCGCCGCTGGCGGCGCCGTGCTCAGTCAGGCCGGACGCGCGCTGCTGCCCCACGCCGAGCGAGCGCTCGCAGTGCTCGAGGACTGCCGAGCCGCGATCCGCGCGCTGCACGGCGGCGGCGCGGGACCGCTCGCGCTCGCCGCAGTCGGCACGCTCGCGAGCACGGGCCTGACCTCGGTGCTCGAGCGCTTTGCGAAGCGACATCCCGGCGTGGAGCTCACGCTCCGCACCGCGACGAGCGTCCAGGTCAGCGACCTCGTAAGACGCGGCGATGCGACGATCGGACTGCGCTACCTGCGCGATCCCGCCCGCGACCTCGTCTGCCACGAGCTCGCGCCCGAGCGACTCGTGGTCGTGTGCGGCGCGCGACACCGGCTCGCCGGAAGGCGCGTGGCGTCGCTCGCGGATCTCCGCGACGAGGCGTGGCTCGCCTTTCCGAACGCCCACGACGCGCGCGAAGCTTCAGCCGACAACGTCTTCGCGCAGTTCCTCGTGCGCGGCGTCGCGTCCGTGCGCTGGACGCCGGTCGACAGCCTGACCGCGCAGAAGCGCCTGATCGAAGCCGGCTTCGGGCTCGCCCTCCTGCCCGAGAGCAGCATCCGCGAGGAGCGCGCGAGCGGATCGCTCGCGACGATCGCGGTGAAGGATCTGCGCGCGGTGAATCCGGTCTTCGCGGTGACACGCAAGGGCGGCTATCGGAGCCGCGCCGCCGACGACCTGCTGAAGCTGCTCACGAAGGCGTAGAGCAAGGCGAAGGCGACCAGCAGCGCCGTGCCGAGCGCGGCGCCGAAGGGCCAGTTGCGCGCGTTTCCCTTGAACTGGTTCTCGATGATGTTGCCGATCATGTCGACCCGGCCGCCGCCGAGGATGTCGTTCACCGCGTAGATGCCGAGCGCCGGCACGAAGCAGAGCAGCACGCCGGCGGCGATGCCCGGCGCGGTGAGTGGCAGGATCACGCGGGCGAACGCGCGCAGCGGACCGGCGCCGAGGTCGAGCGCGGCCTCGATCAGCGAGCCGTCGAGCTTCTCGACGCTCGTGTAGATCGGCAGGATCACGAACGGAAGGAACGTGTATACGAGGCCGAGCACGACGGCGCCGGGCGTGTAGAGGAGCTCGAGCGGCTCGCTGACGAGCCGGAGCTGGAGCAACAGCGAATTCAGCAGCCCTTCGCTCTTCAGGATCGTGACCCACGCATAGGTGCGGATCAGGAAGCTGGTCCAGAAGGGCACCATCACGGCCATGAGCCAGAGGTTTCGCCGGCGCGGGTCCGCGCGTCCGATGAAGAAGGCGACGGGATAGCCCAGCCCGAGACACAGAACGGTGGTGAGCGCCGCGTACGCGACCGAGCGGATCAGGATGCGGAGATAGACCGGATCGACGACGCCTGCATAGTTCTCGAGCGTGAAGGCGGAGACGACGCCGCCGAGCGTGCCGCGCTGCATGAAGCTGTAGACCAGCATGATCGCGGCGGGCGCGACCACGAAGGCGAGCGCCCAGACGACGAGCGGCGCGAGCAGCAGCCAGGCCGCGCGGCTGGGCCGGTGCTGCGCGCTCGCCGGCGCGTCCGCGAAGTGCGTCGCTTCCTGGCGCATGTGCGCCTACGAGCCACTCCTCGCTTTGAGGTCCGTGAACAGCTTGTCGACGTCCGCCGCGAGCCGGCCGATGTCGCGGAAGGTCGCGAGCTTCGGGTCGCCGGGCGGGTAGCTCGCCGGGTTCGCGAGCGCGTCCTTCGGGAGCAGCTTGCGCGCCTCGACGTTCGGGTTCGTGTACGGGAACTCCTTCGAGATCTTCACGCTGACGTCGGGCCGCAGCACGTAGTCGAGGAAGCGGTGCGCGGCGGCGACGTTCTTCGCCCCTTTCGGGATCGCGAGATTGTCGATGAACATGTGCGCGCCTTCCTTCGGCAGCGTGTAGCTGAACTTTCCTGGCTCCTCCTGGATCAGCAGCGCCGCCTCGCCCGACCACACCACACCGAGGTCGACGTCGCCGTTCAGGAGCGCAGTCTTCGGGCTGTCGGAGTCGTAGACCTTCACCAGCGGCAGCCACGCCGCGAGCACCGGGCGCACCTTCTCGAGGCTCTCCTTCGTGACCTGATCCGGCCCGAGCCCCAGGGTCGCGAGCCCCCAGCTCACGATCTCGCGCGCGTCGTCGAGCACGACGATGCGGCCCCGGTACTTCGACTGGAACACGTCGCGGTAGCTCTGCACCGGCTCGCGAATGCGGCTGGTGTTGACGACGATGCCGACCGTGCCCTGCATGTACGGCACGCTGTACGCGAGCTGCGGGTCGTGCGGCTGGTTCCAGTACTCCTTCCCGATGTTCTTCAGGTTGGGGAGCTTCGCGTGATCGAGCGGGAGGAGCTGCTTCTCTTTCACCAGCGCCTCGATCGTGTACTCGGAGGGCTGGATCACGTCGTAGCTCGCGGCGCCGGAGACGAGCTTCGCGAGCATCTCCTCGTTCGAGGAGTAGGTCTCGTAGTTGACCTCGATGCCCGTCTCCTTCGTGAAGCCGTCGAGCACCGATTGCGGCACGTACTCCGACCACGCGAAGAGATTCAGCTCCTCGCCCGCGGCGGCGGGAAGCGCCGCGAAGGCGAGCGCGGCGAGCGACGCGCAGAGGGCCCGACCGGTCGTGCGTGTCATGCCGTGCCTCAGGGATTGCGGCGCCGCAGCGCCTCGATCGCGAAGACCGCGAGCGCGGTGAACAGGACGAAGACGGTCGAGATCGCGTTCAGCGACGGGTCGAGCCCCTTCTTCACGCGCCCGAAGATCTCGAGCGGCAAGGTGCGCGTGCCGGCGCTGGCCGTGAAGTACGTGACGATCAGCTCGTCGAGCGAGAGCGTGAACGACATCAGCGCGCCCGAGAGGATCGCCGGCATGAGATAGGGCACGAGCACCTTCGCAAAGGCCTGCGGCGGCGTCGCGCCGAGGTCGAGCGCCGCCTCCTCGAGCGCGGGGTCGAGTCCCGCGAGCCGCGCCTGCACCGCCGCCATGGCGAAGGGGAAGCAGAACGTCACGTGAGAGATGACGATCGTGGTGTAGCCGAGCTGGAGCCCGATCGTGACGAAGAGGATCAGCAGCGAGACGCCGAGGATCACCTCGGGCACGATCATCGGCAGGAAGATCAGCGTGTCGAGCAACGCGCCGCCGCGGTAGCGATAGCGGTGCAGCAGCCAGGCCCCCGCGGTGCCGAGAACGACCGACAGCAGTGTCGTGACGCTCGCGACGATCAGGCTGTTCTCGAGCGTGCGCACGAGCACGCGGTCCTCGAGCAGCCTCGCGTACCACTCGAAGGTGAAGCCCGTCCACACGATGTTCAGCCGCGACGCGTTGAACGAGTAGAGGACGAGCACCGCGATCGGCAGGTAGAAGAACAGGAAGACGAAGCCGGTCCAGGTGGCGAGCAGCCGACGCGCGAGTTGCACGGGTCAGCAGTATGCCGCTCTCGCGGCCTCGAAGGTGCCGACATGGACCGCGACGACCTTCGAGACATCGCGCGTGTAGCCGCCCGCCAGCACCCAGGCGATCGGCAGCTCCTGCTGCCGGGCCCACTGGAAGACCGCCTCGTCCCGCTCGCGCAGGTCGTCGAGGTCGAGCTCGAGCGGCGAGTACGGATCCTCCTGGTACGGATCCGCGCCCGCCTGGTAGAGCACGAGGTCGGGCCGGCCGTTCGCGAGGATCGCGGCCATGCCGCGAGCGAGCGCGACCCGCAGCGCCTCGCGGCCGCTGCCGTTCGGCAGCGCGACCGACACGTGGTTCGCCCCGTCCTGGTGGCGCTTCGTCTCGACATCGCGAAACGGAACGTTGGCCGCGTAGTCGTTGCCGTAGATCGAGCAGTTGAAGAGCCACGGGCGCTGCGCGCAGAGCGACGCCGTGCCGTTGCCGTAGTGGAGGTCGAGGTCGAGCACCGCGACCGTCGCGACGCGCCCGGCCGCGCGCAGCGCCTCGGCCGCGACGACGAGCCCGTTGAAGGTGCAGAAGCCCTCGCCGTGGTCGGCGTGGCTGTGGTGGAAGCCGCTCGCGAGCGCGGCGGCGACGCCCTCTTCGAGCGCGCGCTCGGCCGCCGCGAGCGCGCCGCCGCACGTGAGCCGCACCGACGGCCAGAGCTCCGGCGACCACGGCAGCTTCTGCGACTCGGCGAGCGCGCGCGGCTCGCCGGTCCGCACCGCCTCGATGTAGGCCGGCGTGTGCACGCGGCGGAGCGCCTCCTCCGGGATCGGAGCGGGCGCCTCGATCCGCACCCAGTCGCGCGTCGCGAGCGCGTCCGCCACGAGCTGGAACTTCCGCATCGGCATCACGTGATCGCCGATCGGCGCGGCGAAGCCGGGATGGTGATAGGCGGTGAAGATCACGCCGTCGGAGGTAGCAGGCGAAACCTCGGCGTGCGAGCGATCCAGCGCGCCGCGTCGGCGCGCAGCGGTCCGAGCGCCGCCTCCGGCGTGTGTACGCCGTAGACCGCGTAGATCGAGTCGACGATCGCCGCGACCTCCGCCGCCGGCATCTCCTCCTGACTCTCGCGGCCGACGCGGCGCACGATCAGGTGGAGCGGCACGGGTCGCGGCGCGCTTCGCGCCAGCACCTCAGGCGGACGGAAGTCGGGCTGCGCGTAGGGCGCCGCCGCCGGATCGATCTTCAGGAAGCCCGCGCGCGCATACGAGCGGAGCCGCGACATGCTCGGCACGTCGCCCGGATCGGGAGCCTCCATCTCGGCGACGAGCACGATCGACGTGCCGGCCGGCGCGCCCGCCGCCTGCGCGGCGCGCCGCGCCGCTTGCAGCGGCAGCGCGCGAAGCCAGGCGATCAGGCCGGTGCCACGGTGTGCCGACTCGACATAGGCGTGGGACAGGTGCACGACCACCGGCCCGAGCGGGCGGCCCTGCGGGCTGATCCGCACGACGGCCGTGTGATCGCGCAGCGCCGCGACCTGCTCGTCGCGGCGCAGCACCAGCAGCTCGTAGAGCAGCGCCGCTCGTCCGGCAGGCGCGACGCTCACAGGCTGCGACGGATCCCAGCGCAGCCGATCGGCGATCACGTCGCGCGTCTCCATCTCGCCGCGCGATCCGAACTCGAGCCAAAGCCGCTCGAACGCCATCGCGAAGTCCGGATCGTTCGCGTCGCGCACGCGGTGCACGCGCAGCTCGGACCCGTCGCGCTGCGCGTCCGCCGCGTCGCCGGGCGAGAGGTCTTCGGGGAGCAGCTCGGGATCCAGGCAGGGTCTCCGCTCGCTCGGAACGTCGCGCACAGGTGGCACCGGAACGAGACCGCGCATGGTGGCCGTCGGAGGCATGCGACGGCAAGCCCCTTGCTGGCGTGTCGTTCGCGGGCGTGCTCCACTCGAAGACATGTCGCATTTCGACCTCGCCGCCCTCCGGCATCTCGACGCGGCGCACCATCTCCACCCCTTCACCGACTCGCGCGCGATGCAGGTCGCGGGCACGCACGTGATCCGCTCCGCGAAGGGCTGCACCGTCGTGGACGAGCAGGGCCGCGAGCTGCTCGACGCGCTTGCCGGCCTCTGGTGCGTGAACGTCGGCTACGGGCGCGAGGAGATCCTCCAGGCCGTCCAGGAGCAGATGCGCGCGGTCGCGTTCTACCCCTCCTTCTTCAACACGACGACCGAGCCGGCGATCCGGCTCGCGGCGCGCGTCGCCGCGCTCGCCCCCGGGCGCCTCTCGCACGCGATCTTCAGCAACTCGGGCTCCGAGGCGAACGAGACGGCGCTGAAGCTGATCCGCGCGTACTGGAAGCTCCGCGGGCGTCGCGAGAAGACGAAGGTGCTGTCGCGCAGCTTCGCCTATCACGGGGTGACGCTCGCGACGACGAGCCTGACGGGGCTCGCGAGCTGCACCGATCCCTTCGACCTGCCGCTGCCGGGATTCGTGCAGGTGCCGGGGCCGTACGCCTACGGAAGCGGGAAGAGCCCGGAGGAGTACGGAAGGTGGTGCCTCGAGGAGACAGAACGCGTGATCGCCCGAGAAGGCGATGATTCGATCGCGGCGCTCTTCGTCGAGCCCGTGCAGGGGGCCGGCGGCGTGATCGTGCCGCCGCCCGGCTACCTCGCGTCGCTGCGCGATCTCTGCCGCCGATACGAGATCCTGTTCGTGGCCGACGAGGTGATCACGGGCTTCGGACGGCTCGGGGCCTGGTTCGCGTCGGAGCTCTGGTCGCTCGATCCCGACCTGATGACGCTCGCGAAGGGCATCACCAGCGGCTACGTGCCGCTCGGCGCCACCGTGGTCTCCGACGAGATCACGGAGGTGCTCGTGGAGGGCGGCTACCTCGCGCACGGCTTCACCTACACGGGGCACCCGGTCGCGTGCGCTGCCGCGCTGGCGAATCTCGACATCCTCGCGCGCGAGAAGCTCGTCGAGCGCGTGCGCGACGACGTCGGCCCGCGCCTCCAGCAAGGGCTGCGAACGCTCGCGAGCCACCCGGCGGTGGCCGAGGCGCGCGGCTGCGCAGGGATCGGCGCCCTCGAGCTGCGCCGCCCGCCGAAGGGGAAGTACGCGAGCACGCCGGCCGGCATGCTAGGCCCCGCCGTGCACGAGCTCGCGCGTGAGGAAGGCGTGATCGTGCGCGGCATCCGCGATCTCGTCGCGATGTCGCCGCCTTTCGTCGTCACGCACGAAGAGCTCGAGCGCATGCTCGCCGGCGTCGAGCGCGCGCTCGATCGGATGTGGGAGTCCCGCTAGCTCCTCTGTTCCTCCTCGGGGACCTCTGCCTCGCCCCTCCACTCAGACCGGCGATGCGCGGATCTCGAGTCAACGGTGCGCGGTGTGCGAGAGGATCGCCGGCACCACGGTCCGCCAGACCGCGCGCGGCACGAGGTGGCCGGTCTCCTTCAGCACGACGAGATGCGCGTCCGGGATCTCACGCGCCATCGCCTGCGCGTGGCCGAGCGGGAAGACGGGGTCGTCCTCGCCGTGGAGGATCAAGGTCGGGACGCGGATCTCGCCGAGGCGCGGGCGGATCAGCTCGCCGGTCGCCATCGCGAAGTGGTTGATCTGGCTCGAGGCGATGTTGCGCGTGCGCGAGAGCTCGTGCTGGATCAGCGGCCTCATCTTCTTCGCGTCGAAGTGTCGGGAGCCGGCCGCCATGATGCGGAGCATCGTCAGCACGTGGTCGGCGGCCGCGTCGGGGTCGGACCAGTCCGGCTGCCGCGGGTTGGTGACGAACGCGAGGAACTCCTTCGACATCGGCGGCAGATCGGGACCGCCGGGACTCGTCGCCAGGAGCGTCAGCGACGCGACGCGTTCCGGGTGCTCGAGCGCCGCCCCCATCGCGAGCCCGCCGCCCATCGAGCGGCCGACGAGATGTCCGCGCGGGAGATCGAGCGCGTCGAGGAGACCGATGGCGTCCTCCATCAGATCGCGCATCGCGTAGCCCGGTCGGCCCGGCGGGTAGCCGACGGAGCGCCCGGTGTCGCGGTGGTCGTAGCGGACGACGAAGCGCGAGCCAGCCGCGAGCCGCGCGCAGAAGTCGTCCTCCCACGCGAGCATCGACGCCGCGGCGCCGTGGATCAGCAGGATGGCGGGATCGCGGCGCCGCCCGAAGGTCTGCGCGCACAGATCGACCCCGTTCGCGCGCAGGATCGCCTCCTTCGCCACGATAGTCTCCCTCTCGTCTCTTGCTGGTGACGTTCGAAGCGCGGATCGACCGGGAGAAGGAGGATCGCATGGCGGCGCCGTACGAGGGGGGATGTGTGTGCGGAGCGATCCGCTACCGGCTCCGAGACGAGCCCCTCACCTTCTACGTCTGCCATTGTACGGACTGCCAGAAGCAGACGAGCACGGCCTTCAATCTCTCGATGCCGGTCGCGCGCGACGCGTTCGAGCTCGTGCGCGGCGAGCCGGGTCGCTACTCCGTGCCCTTCTCGGGCGGCCGGCACTGGGAAGGCCGCTACTGCACCGCGTGCATCACGCGCGTGTGGAGCGAGCCGCCGAAGTTCCCGGCCGTGATCAACCTCCGGCCCGGCACGCTCGACGACACGTCATGGCTGCGGCCGGTCGGGCACATCTGGACGCGCAGCGCGCAGCC
>DATKND010000164.1:0-46896 GCA_035541475.1 Myxococcota bacterium
CCTGGCCGCGATGCTGGCGGGCTCGTTCCTGAGCCCGCCGATCGTGCTGGTGTCGAGCTGCCTCGGGCTCGTCCTCGCATCCTGTCTCTTCCTCGCCTTCCATCCGCCCGACTGGTACAGAGGCTGGTTGGAGCAGTCGACGCTGGAGGCTCGCTAGGCGTGGCGGACTCATAGAGCTTCGAGCTCCGGGGGTTCCGAGCCCGTCATATACTCGCGACGTGCGCGTTCTGCTCACCGGCGCGAGCGGGCTCCTGGGATCGCATACCGCGCTCGCTTTGTCGGAGGCGGGTCACCGCGTGCGCGCGTTGGCGCGGGATCCGGCGAAGGCCGAGCGCGTCCTCGCGCGCCTGGGTGTGGCCGACGCCGAGCTGTTCGCCGGCGACGTGACGGACCGGCTCCGCGTGCGCGCCGCGCTCGACGGCTGCGACGCCGCGATCCACGCCGCCGCGATCCCGAGCCTCGATCCGCGCGAGCGCGAGCGTCTGATGCGCACGAACGCGCGCGGCGCGGAGCACGTCCTCGAGAGCGCCTGCGACGCGGGCCTCGACCCGATCGTGCACGTCTCGAGCGTCGCGGCGCTCTTCCCGCCGGCCGGCGATGCCATCACCTGCGAGGACGAGCCGACACATCCTCGAGACGCCTACGCGGCCTCGAAGGCGGCGGCCGAGCGCACGGCGCGCGCGCTCCAGGCGAAGGGCTGCCCGGTGGTGATCTTCTACCCCGGCCAGCTGCTCGCGCCCTTCGATCCGACGATCGCCGCGGGCGTGCGCTTCCTGCTCACCTACCTCGAGCAGGGCGTGATCCCCGTGACTCCCGGAGGCATACCGCTCGTCGACGCACGCGACGTCGCGCGGGCGATCGTCATCGCGCTGAAGCCCGGCCTCGGGCCGCGGCGCTTCATGGCCGGCGGTCACTTCACGACCTTTCGCGAGCTCGCAGGGATGCTCGAGCAGATCTCCGGGCGGACGCTGTGGCGACTCCCGATGTCGGGCCCGCTCACTCGCGCGCTCGGGCAGCTGTCGGACTGGACGCAGTACCTCTTCGGCCGCTCGCTCGGCGGCGCGACGCGCGAGTCGGCGGAGATCCTGACGCGGGGGGTTGCGACCGACGACTCGCGCACCGCGCGCGAGCTCGGCATCCGCTGGCGACCCGCGCGCGAGACGCTCTCCGACACGATCCGGTGGCTGTGCGAGGAAGGCGTGCTCGACGCCCGATTCGCGCCCGCGCTCGCGAAGGTCTAGCGGCCGCCGCCGCCGAGCCGCGCCTCCGCCACCGCCTTCGCCCAGCGATAGTCCGCCTTGCCGGCCGGCGTGCGCTCCACCGCGTCCACCACGACGAGATCGCGGGGCAGCTTGTAGGAGGCCAGGCGCTCCCGGCAGAACGCCGTCAGCGCCTCCGACTCGATGCGAGCGCCGGCGCGCGGCTGCACGACCGCCACGACCCGCTCCCCCCAACGCGCATCGCGGACTCCCACGACGACCGCATCGAAGATCGTCGGGTGGGCCTTCAGCGCGGACTCGACCTCCTCCGGAAACACCTTCTCTCCGCCGCTGTTGATCGACTGCGAACCGCGACCGATCAGCTGGATCGCGCCGTCCGCGTCGACGCTCGCGAGGTCTCCCGGCAACGCCCAACGCACACCGTCGATCGCGACGAACGTCGCGCGAGATTTCTCGGCGTCCTTGTAGTAGCCGAGGGGAATGTGCCCGCGGCGCGCGAGCTGTCCGATCACGCCGGAGCCCGGCGCGACGGGCCGCAGATCCTCGCCGAGCACGGCCGTGTCGGGACCGACGCGGAAGCGCGCGGCGCCGCGACTGGCGCCCGGCGCCTCGGTGCCGAGGGTACCCGTCTCGGACGAGCCGAGGCCGTCCATCACCAGTCGCCCTGGCAGGAGCGCTTGCAGCCGCTGCTTCACCGCCGGAGAGAAGAGCGCGCCCCCGGACGCCACCCCGAACAAGGACTTCGGCGGCTCGCGGTCGCGTCTCGACTCGAGCGCGTCACAGAGCGGCGTCGCCATCGCGTCGCCGACGATCAGCAGCATGCCGACGCGCTCGGCCTCGACGAGCTGCCAGATCCGCTCGGGGTCGAATGCGCCGCGTGGCGTGGTGACCAGGGTCCCGCCCGTCGTGAGCTCGCTCCACATCAGCCACTGCGCGGCGGCGTGCATGTACGGAGGGGCCGCGAGCGCGATCACCGGCTCGGGCGTGATGCGGCCGTCGAGCTCCTCGGGGCGCCGGATCGGGCCGGCGCGGCGCATCGGGTCGCCGCCGCCCATCGCGGCGAAGAAGATGTCCTCGTGGCGCCACATCACCCCTTTGGGTCGGCCGGTCGTGCCGCCGGTGTAGACGAGGTAGAGGTCGTCCGAGCTGCGGCCGGGGAACTCGCGCTTCTCGCTCGCGTCCGCGAGCGCGCGCTCGTAGTCGTCGACCGGACCGGACAGGGCGGCGCCGCTGTCGTCGTCGACGACGAGCACGTCGCGCAGCCGCGGCAGCCCCTCACGAGCCTCGAGCGTGCGCGGCGCGAAGGCGCGGTGGACGATCGCGGCGCGCAGGTCCGCGTCCTCGAACAGCGCATGCAGCTCCCCGGGCACGTAGCGATGGTTCACGTTGACCGGCACGGCGCGCAGCTTGTAGGCGGCGATCATGCCCTCGACGTACTCGCTGCCGTTCGCGAGCACGAGGCCGACGTGGTCCCCGGCCCCGATGCCGCGCGCCGCGAGCGCGTTCGCGAGCCGGCTCGCGCGCGCGTCGAGCGCGGAGTAGTCGAGGCGCCGCTCCGACGCCACGATCGCCTCGCGCGTCGGGACCCTCGCGGCAACGCGCTCGAACAGCTCCGAAAGGTTGAAGCTCGTCACGCGGCCGACTCCTTCGCGGGGATCTCCACGAGCCGCGGCACCCCGGCCGCCTCGCGGAAGCGCTCGAGCTCGCGCTCCACGCCGACCACGAGATCGTGCAGCTCCGGCAGCGCGTCCCAATCCGAGTTGAATCCCCAGAAGAGCCGACCGTCGTAGCTGAAGGCCGTCACCGTCAACGCCTGAGACGCGAAGAGCGGCGAGTAGGGATAGGTCTCGAGCTGCTTGGCGCCGAGGAAGTAGGTCGGGAACTGCGGCCCGGGGATGTTCGTGATCACGAGGTTGTACGAGTCGCCGCCGGAGCCGAGGCGCGCGAGCGGCGTGAACAGCGACGGGAACGAGGCGTCGAGCAGCTTCACCAACGCATCGGTGCCGCGCGCCATGCGCGACTCCTTCAGCGCGCGCATTTCCTCGACCACCCGCTCGAAGAGCGCCACGGGATCGTGCTCGGTGACCGGCAGCTCCGCGATCAGGAAGGCGACGCGGTTCCCGGGCTTCACGCCGTCCCGCTCCTTGTCGCGCATGTTGACGGGAACGAGCGCCTTGAAGTGACCGCCGGCGAGCGGGACTCCCTCGTCCGCGAGGAAGCGGCCCACCGCGCTCGACAGGACCGCGAGCACCACGTCGTTGACGGTGCCACCGAGCCGCTTGCCGATCTCGCGCACGGTCTGGAGGGGCGCGCTCGCCCAGTCGAGTCGACGATGCGGGCCGATCCGGCGGTTGAGCGGCGTCGCGACGCTCGACCCGAGCTGCGTCGCGAGCGACTCCTTCATCCCCGCCAGCAGATCGCGCGCCTCGGCCCAGGTCTCGCGCGGTCGCGAGAGCGCGCCGGCGACGGCGCGGGCGGCGACGAGCGGCAGGCTCGCGCGCCGCCGGAGCTCGTCGAGGAGCATCGTGCCCGGCGACGGCGCCGTCCGCGGCACCCATCGGCGCGCCGGCGCGATCGTCGCGTCGCCGTCGGTGCGCATCAGCTGTGTCATCAGGCTGGCGCCGCCGACTCCATCGATCATGCAGTGGTGGATCTTCGTGATCAGCGCGACGCGTTCGCCGGGCAGTCCGTCGACGAACCACATCTCCCAGAGCGGCTTCCCGCGATCGAGCTCCTGCGAGATGATGCGCCCGGTCAGGCGCTTCAGCTCCCGCTCGCCGCCGTGACGCGGCAAGCTCGTGTAGCGGACGTGGTACTTGAGGTTGAAGGACGCGTCGTCGACCCAGACCGGGTGCTTCTCCAGCGGCGTCCAGGCGAGGCGCTGCCGGTAGCGCGGCAGCCGGTGAAGACGAGAGGCGACGTAGCCCTCGATGCGCTCGACGTCGAGAGCGCCGCGCGCGTCGAGCAGCGGCGTCGACTCGAAGATCGAGACGCCGCCCATGTGCATGTGCACGCCGTCGCGCTCGAGACCGAGCTGGCTGGCGTCCATGGCCGAGAGCCGTTCGTAGTTCGGGTACTGCATGCCGAGCTCCGTTCTCAGTGCGCGCCGGAGGACGTGGCTGCATACTTCGCCAGCTCCTCGAACGCGGCGCGCAGGTCCGCGACCACCTCCCAGGCGTCGCGCACCAGGTCGCGATCCGCGAGCACGGCAACCGACAGAGCGTCGCCGTAGCTCCACACCGTCACGTTCAAGCCGATGCCCTCGAGCAACGGCCCGACCGAGTAGAACTCCGCGAGCGGCGTCTCCCCGTAGTAGAGGCGCTCGCGGGCGCCGAGCACGCTCGAGACGATGACGTTCGCCTGGGGCGGACGTCCCGCGCGCATCATCCGCGTCGGCAGCCGACTGAACACCGCACGCGAGAGGAGCGGCGGGAAGAGCTCGAGCCAGTCGGCGAGATGGGCTCCGCGCGCGTCGCGGAACCGGCGCTTCGCCCGCTCCGAAGCGAGCTGCGTCTCGCGAACGCGCTCCGCCGCGTCCGCCACGTCTGTGGCGAGCTCGACGGACAGGACGCCGGTGTGGTTCCCGTAGCGCCCGCGGTCCTCGTCGGTGCGCAGCGAAACCGGCACGGACGCGACGAGCCGCGCGTCGGGCAGCGCGCCGAGCCTCGACAGATTCGTCCGCAACGCACCGGCCACGAGCACGAGCACGAAATCGGTCACGGTGAGCCCGAGCGCCTTGCGCGCCGCGTGGGCGTCGGCGACCGGCAGGGTGAAGAACGCGAAGCGCCGCTGCGCCGAGAGCACCCCGTTGAGGGGAGTCCGGGGCGCGCGCACCGGACGCAGGTGCAGATCGTCGTGCTGCGCGTGCGACTCCTGGGCGCGGCGACGCGCGGCGCGGCTGGCGCGGACCAGATCGCGCGCCGAGCGCGGGAGGAAGCTCACGAGCTCGCGAAGCGCGGCGACCCCGCGTGCGCGCGGCGACGGCGTCGGCTCGACACGGAGAGACGGCGCGTCGTGCGGGAGCTCCTCGCCCGCATCGTGGGTCAGGAACTCGTTCAACAGCTCCGCGCTCGCGACGCCGTCGGCGAGGGTGTGGTGGATCTTGCAGACCGAAGCGACGCGGCCACCCGCGAGGCCTTCCACGAGCACCATCTCCCAGAGCGGTCGGTTGCGGTCGAGCGGCCGACTGGCGATCTCCGAGATGATCTCGGCGAGCTCTCGCGGCCCGCCCGGCGAGGGCGCCGCCATGCGCCGCACGTGGTAGTCGAGGTCGACCTCGCTCTCGAGAAAGATCGGGTGGTGCAGCGCAAGAGGAGTCGACACCACGCGCCAGCGGAACGGAGGCACTCGATGGAGCCGCGACGCGAGCTTCTGCTTCTCGTGCTCGAACGAGTAGCCGGCGGGACCCGGGTCGTGGATCCCGATCTTCAGCGTGTGCATGTGCTGCGTCGGCGTCTCGCCGTAGAGGAAGAGTGCGTCCGCGCCATGGAGCCTGTGCACGATTCCCTCCTCCCGTCGCCCTACCCGTGCGGTCCCGGCAACTGGATCGCGCGGCGCCCGATCGCGCCGCCGAGCCAGCGCACGACCGAGCGCGGTTGCAGGGCGAGCGCGCGGATCAACAGCTGATTCGCGACTCCCGGCACGCGCACCACCTGACCGCGCATGCACGCCTGGAACGCGTCTCTCGCGACCTCGACCGGATCCATCAGGGGAGCGATGCCCTTCAGCTTCCCGACACCGTCGATCTGGTTCGCCATGTGCGTCTCGGTGAACCCCGGGCAGCAGCACGTCACGCTGACGCCCGTGCCCTGCAGCTCCTCCGAGAGCGCCTCGGAGAACGACAGGATGAACGCCTTGGTCGCCGCATAGACCGCGAGCGAGGGAATCGGCGCGAAGGAGCCGGTCGAGCCGAGGTTCAGGATGCGGCCGTGGCGCGCCTCGAGCATCGGACCGAGAAATAACCGGGTGAGCGCCATCAAGGCGGACGTGTTCAGCTCCGTCATCGCCCGCAGCCGATCGAGCGGGGTGACCGCGAAGGCGCCGAACTCCATCAGGCCGGCGTTGTTGACGAGCGTGTCGACGTGGATCCGCTCGTGTC
This sequence comes from Myxococcota bacterium, assembly GCA_035541475.1. Classification (GTDB taxonomy): domain Bacteria; phylum Myxococcota_A; class UBA9160; order UBA9160; family SMWR01; genus DASUFZ01. The sequence continues at coordinate 6,319 of DATKND010000164.1, forward strand.
GCGTGCGCTCGAACAGCTCCTGCGGAGCGTCCGGCTTCGTCAGATCGAGCACGATCGGCACGGCGCGCACACCTTCACGCGCCTCGATTTCCTCGGCGAGTGCGGTGAGCAGCGCGGCCCGGCGCGCCACCAGCACCACCGCGAAGCCCCGCGACGCGAAGACGCGCGCGAGTTCGCGTCCGATGCCCTCGGAGGCGCCGGTCACGAGCGCGGTCCGCGGCCGATCCCGCCTCATTCCTGCCCCGGCGCGTGTGGCGTCGCGCACCAGCCGGGACATCGGGCAACAACCGCGCTGCCTTCACGCCCTCGCGGCGCCGCGCCTCACGCGTGCACACACGTCGGTGCAAGAAGCGAGCCCGTGACGGGTCGCGCGCCGGTGGCCGCGACCGCCGCCGCCGGAGCTCAGACCCCCGCGAGCCAGTCCGCGAACCCGAGCCGATCGATGGCCGCGACACTCCGGCGGAGCACCGTCCGGACCGTCTCCTCGCGCTCGATCATCGAGCCGAGGCCGAGCGAGACGAGCGCGACCACCAGGGTCTGGAACGAGAGCGCGCGGTACTGCGCGCGCGCGAGCCCGGCGTCCAGCACCACGCCGTGTCGCGCGAGCGCCGCGAGGTAGTCGCCGACGAGCGCGTCCTCGCATTCCGCGAGCGTCTTCGGCTCGAGCGAGAAGATCAGGTGGTACTGCACGTCGCGGATCCCCTGCCCCCAGTGCAGCCCCTGGAAGTCGAGCACACCCATCCTCGGCCCGTCCGGAGTCGCGACCTCGAAGCAGTTCCCGAGGTGGCTGTCGCCGTGGACGAGGGTCGTCGGCTCGGCGAACCACGCGTCGATCAGCGCGTCCCACTTCGCGACGGCCATCCGGCAGAGGTCGACGTGCTCGGCGCGCAGGAGGTCGGGCGCCTTGCGCCGCGCGGGCGCGATCGACGCGCTCGCGAGCGCGCGGCTGCGCGCGCGTCCTCCCGGCGAGAGATGCGGGTGGAGCCGCGACGGGATCAGGGCGTCGCGCTCGCGGGGTGGTCTCTTCCAGAATGCGGCGTGCAGCGCGGCGAAGGTCTCGAGGCAGCGACGCGACCGATCGGGCGTCGTGCCGGCCGCCATGTCGCGATTGATGAAGAGCCGCGTGCCCGGCCGCTCGTGCAGGTTCTCGAGCAGGAGCACGAAGCGCGCGCCGCGGCGCGCGGCGGCGTAGACCCGCGGCGTCGCGACCGGCATCCGGTCGGCGAGCGCCTGGCAGAAGCGCACCTCCACCTCCCAGAAGCCGAGCGCGTTCGCGAAGGCGCGCGTCGCGATCTCGGGCGGTGGCAGCTTCGCGTAGAGGCTCCGCGGCAGCGCCGGATCCGGACCGCCCTCGAACTCGACCTCGATCAGGAAGTTCGTGCAATTGCTGCTCTCGAAGCGGACGCCCGGCAGGCGCGCGCGCCGCACCGGCGGAAGCCGCGGCGCGCCCGGCGGCGCGTGGCTCGCGAGCAGTGCGTCGAGCACGCGCGGATCGGTGAGCTGCTCCGGCGTACGCGGAAGTGCGACGCCTCGCGCCTCGTCCACGCGATCGAGCGCGATGCGGGCGAGCGCCGTGGCGGCGCGCAGCGCGACGCCGCCCTCGCCGGCGATCCGATCTCCGCTCGATTCGCGCGCCGGCCGTGTCACGGCAGGATGCCGACGCGCGCGACCGGCGCGGGCGCCTCCTGTCGCCGGAAGAGCGCGCGCTCGAGCGCGTGGAGGAGCCCGTTGCGGATCTCGCGCGGATCGATCAGCTCGTCGAAGCCGAGCGTGCTCGCCGAGCGATACGACGCCTCGAGCTCGGCGCGGCGCAGCCGCTCCGCTTCGTCCTCGTCCGCGCCCGTCGCGCGGCTCATCGCCGCCGCGCCCATCGCGCCCATCGTCGCGCCGGGGAGCGCGAAGACCGCCGACTGCGCGTCGAAGGGGATCATGCTCATCACCATCGAGCCGAAGCCGTAGGCCTTGCGAAGGGTCACCTCGAGCTTCGGCGTCGTGGCCTGCATCTGCGCGGCGTACATGCGGGCGCCGCTCCGCAGGATGCCCCGCTTCTCCGACGCGCGGCCCGGCATCACGCCCGGGTTGTCGGCGAGGAAGACGAGCGGGAGATGGAACGAGTCCGCGACGGTGATGAAGTGCGCGGCCTTGTCGGCGCCGTCGACGTCGACGGAGCCCGCCATCACGCGCGGCTGGTTCGCGATCACCGCGACCGGGTGACCGCCGAGGCGCGCGAGCACGCAGAGGACCGTCTTCCCGAACTGCGGCTGGACCTCGAAGCAGGAGGCGCGATCGAACACGACCTCGAGCACGTCGCGCATGTCGTAGAGATGGCGTCCGTTGCGCGGCACGAGCTCGGTCATCTCCGGGACGAGACGCGGCGCGGTGTCGTCGCCCGGGACGTCTTGCGGATACGACCAGGCCGACGACGGGAAGTAGCGGAGGTAGCGGCGCACGAGGTCGAGCGCGGCGCGGTCGTCCGGCGCCTCGTTGTGGACGAGCCCGCTCGCGACGGCGACCGACGGGCCGCCGAGCTCCTCCTTCGTGACCGTCTCTCCGAGCGATTCCTGTACGACCGGCGGACCGGCCGTGAAGATCGCGGCGTGATGGCTCATCACCGCGAAGTCCGACATCGGCGCGACCAGCGCTCCGTGTCCGGCCGAGGAGCCGAGCACCGCGGTCACGAGCGGCACGCGCCCCGAGCAGCGCCCCTGCGCGAGCAGATCGGTCGGCGTGCGCGCGTGCGGCTTTCCGTCGGCGCGAAAGCCGGCGCCGTCGAGCATCATCACGAGCGGCACGCGATCGAGCAGCGCGATCTCGGCGACGCGGTAGCGCTTCGCGTTGGCCGCCTGGCTGATCGTGCCGGCCTTCACCGTGAAGTCCTCGGCCGCCACCATCACGGGTCGGCCGTCGATGCGCCCCGATCCCATCACGATCGCGTCGGCCGGGGACTCGGATCCGCCAACCAGGGTGCCGAGCTCGTGGAAGGAGCCGCGGTCGAGCAGGTGCTCGATGCGCGCGCGGGCGTCGAGCTTGCCCGCCGCGCGGTGCTTCTCGAGCCGCTCCTCGCCGCCCATCGCGCGCGCGGCGCGCCTCCGCTCGCCGAGGTCTTCGAGTGTCGTCTGCCACTCGTCCGCCGCAGGTCGTTCCTTCATCGCTCCTCTCCCGGTCGTCTCCTCGCGAGCGGGCAGTTTCGGGGATCCGGGGAGGTCGCGCCCGCGCGGCGCGACCGGCTCGCGTCACCGCGCGGATGCGGCGCGCAGGGTCCGGCGGCGGATCGCCCGCTTCACGGTCGCATGGATGCGGGCCGGGAGCGTCCACTCGGGCTCGAAGAACGTCTCCGAGCGCAGCGCGTAGCACTCGGTCAGGAAGTTGAGATACCGCCGCGGCACCGGGGTTTCCGAGCGCGCCGTCACGGCGTGGAGGCTGCGCGCGGTGTTGAGCCATGCGACCAGCGTGTTGGGCGCATAGGGAATCTCGGCGCAGCATTCGACGCAGCGCTCGTCGACGTGCTGGCGGCGATCGAAGCGAGGTCCCGGCGTCCTCAAGCGCTCGATGCGGAGGTCGCCGCCACTCGAGCGGTCCTCCGGGTGCCGGAAGTAGAGCAGCGCGACGAACAGCTTGTAGGGCCTGTCGACGTGCGAGCCGCGCACGCTGGAGGGCCTCGTCACCGGCGAGTTCACCACGAACTGGCAGTCGAGGATCGCGTCGGCTCGCAGGTTCTCCAGGAGGTTCTCGGGCAACGAGCCCTGGCGACACAGACGTACGTCGGCCGTGATCTCGGAGAGCGGCTTGCCGAAGCGCGCCTCGAGGTCCGGGTACTCGCGCTCGATGGCGGCGCGCCACAGCGAGACTTGCTCGCGCAGGAACGCGCCCGAGCAGTGGTACGCGAAGAAGCACCGCCAGACCGCCGGGACCGCCCGGTCCTCGAAGACCTCGCACGCCGGCAGGCGGTAGGGCCGGTTGTTCGGGAGAGGACCCGCCCCGGCGATCCGCTCGAGGCTCGGGAACGCCGCCTCGAGCTCGGCGTAGTACGCAGGCTCGAGCGCTTCCGAGGTCCACGCGTGCGGATATGGCTCGAATGTAATCCGCTCACGGGACAGCCTCGAGAGGATGCTATGCGGCGTCGCGTCGGCGGCCAACCGGGTCCGACTCCGCGCGACAATCTAGCAACCCAGCGGCGCGGCTACCTGACGAGTTCGTTAGGTTTTCCGGCGGCGCCGTCGAGGATTCGCGATGCGGGACCTCGCGCTCGAAGTGCTCTTCGGACTGCCCGACACCCTCGCGACGGTCGGGCGCAGGATCGCCGTGTGGCTGGCGACACCGCTCGGCGTTCGCCGGCGCCGCGACCTCGAGCGCTGGCTGCGCGGGCGCCAGCAGGTGTCGAGGCTGCGCCGCGCCGACGTGGTGGTCGTCTCCTACGGAAAGGCCGGTCGCACGTGGCTGCGCGTCCTGCTCTCGGGCTTCTACCACCGCGTCTACGGGATCCCGGCCCGCAGCCTGCTCGGCTTCGACAACTTCCACCGGCGCGACGCGCGCATTCCGCGCGTCTTCTTCACCCACGACAACTACATCGGCGACTACACCGGACACCGCGACTCGAAACGCGACTTCTACGACAAGAAGGTCGTGCTGCTGGTGCGGAGCCCGCAGGACACGGGCGTCTCGCAGTACTTCCAGTGGAAGCACCGCATGCGGCCCGGCAAGAAGCGGCTCAACGAGTATCCCGAGCACGGCGCGGACGTGACGATCGCGGACTTCCTGATGCGGCCGGCGTCGGGTCTTCCGAAGATCGTCGACTTCATGAATCGCTGGGCGGCCGAAGCGCCGCGCATCCGCGAGCTGCTGCTCGTGCGCTACGAGGACCTGCGCGCCGACCCGGAGGGCCAGCTGCGGCGCATCGTCCGATTCCTCGGCGGACCGACCGACGACACGGCCATTCGCGCGGCGGTCGCCTTCGCGTCGGTCGAGAACATGCGCGCGATGGAGGAGCGGCGGGCGTTCTGGTTCTCCGGCCTGCGCATGACACAGCGCGACCGCGCGAACCCCGATTCATACAAGGTGCGGCGTGCCCGGGTCGGCGGGTATCGCGATTACTTCGACGACGAGGAGGTCGCTCGCATCGACGCGCTGGTGCGCTCGAGGCTGTCGCCGTTCTTCGGCTACGGCCTCGTCCGAGAGGGAACGCACCTCGACTCGCGTCGGACATCGTGATTCCATAGGCCGCGCATGACGTCCCTTCTCGTCCACGCGGCGCTCGGCGCTCTCACGCTCGTCCTCTTCGCCGTCACGAACGCCTATCTCTACCGGCGCGACTGGGTCGGGTCGCGCGTGACGCTCCTCGAGGGGGTCTACTACGCCGTCGCCGGGATCTCCGTGTGCGCCGGCTGGTTCTTCGACGCGAAGTACGTCTCGATGTACCCGGAGCAGCAGGGCTGGGTCCACTTCACGCGGCAGCTCTTCGACACGCCCGCCGGCGGCTCGATCGCGCAGGACATCATCGCGACCAACGCGATCCTGTTTCCGCTCTGGACGATCGTCGACGGCCCGCGGCGGGGACTCCGGCGCCCGTGGCTCTACTTCGTGATGAGCCTCTTCACGAGCTTCGGGTTCTCGATGGGGCTCTACCTCGCCGCGCAGGAGCGGCAGCTCCGCTGGAACGCAGCGCGCGCGGAGCGCTGATGACCGAGAAGCCGGACTACGACGTCATCGTCGTCGGCGCGGGGCACAACGGGCTCGCGGCGACGGCAATCCTCGCGAAGCGGGGCCTTCGCGTGCTGTGTCTCGAGAAGAACGGCTACGCCGGCGGCATGGCCGGCACGCGCGAGATCCTGACCGGCTGCCGCAACGACGTCGGCGCCAGCCTCCTCTTCCCGCTCGCGAAGGGCATCGCCGACGAGCTCGAGCTCGAGCGCCACGGCGTCGAGTACATCGACCTGCCGATCATGGCCGTCAACCTGAACTCGAGGACGTCGCCGGCCGCCGTCTTCTACTCGAACCCCCTACGCATGGCGCTGTACGTGCTCCGCCACTTCGGCGTCGGCGCGATGCTCGGCTTCGTGCGCCTGATGGCGTTCTGCAAGTACCCGGCGAGCCTGATGGACCGGTTCACGCCGCGCAGCGTGCCGCCGACTCTGGAGGAGCTGCTCGACCGCGCGCCCGACGAGCGCAAACGCGAGCAGATCCAGCTCGCCTTCACGGGCTCCGCGATGGATCTGGTCGAGCGCTTCCTGCCGGATCGCGAGAGGCACCGCACCTTGCGCGCGCTCGCCGCGTTCGCGGCCGTGCAGTCGACCTACAAGGGTCCGTTCACGCCCGGCAGCGCGCTCTGCCTCGTCTACACGTTCGCGCAGAACGAGGGCGGTGGGCTGATGCGGCGCGTGAAGGGCGGCATGGGCTCGCTCTCGGAGGCGCTCTGCCGCCTGATCGCCGAAAAGGGCGGCGAGGTGCGCTTCAAGACGCCTGTGCGCCGCATCGTAGTCGAGGATGATCGCGCGATCGGCGTCGAGCTGCGCGACGGCACCTGCATCACGGCGCGCGCCGTCGTCTCGAATCTCGACAAGCCCGCGACCTTCTTCGGGCTCGTCGGCCGCGACCACCTCGAGGAGACGATGGCCAAGCGCGTCGAGTCGATCGAGCAGCGCGGCGCCTTCATGCACCTGCTCTTCAAGCTGAAGCGCCTGCCCACGTTCGGGCCGCCCTTCGAGCATCTGAACGCCGACCCGCGCACGCGCTTCAACACGACGCTCGTGCCCGATCCCGAGCTGCAGCAGGCGAGCTACGAGGCGTGCCGGCGCGGCGAGGTTCCGCAGCATCCGCCCGTCGGCATGCAGATCCCGACCGTGATGGATCCATCCCTCGCGCCCGACGGCTATCACGTCGCGACGACCTACGGCTTCTTCTTCCCGTGCGAGGCGCCCCGCGAGGAGCGCGGCCGGCTGCGCGACGAGATGGCCGAGCGCATCCTCGACCGGCTCTCCGAGTTCATGCCCGACCTGCGCAGCTGCATCGTGGAGCGCGCGGTGTTCTCGTCGGATCACTTCGCAGCGATGCAGGGCGCGACGAACGGCGACTTCACGCACGGGCTGATCCATCCCGAGCAGATGATCGGCGGCCGCCTGCTGGTGCCGGGCTCCGCGCACGCGACGCCGATCGCCGGCCTGTATCTCTGCGGCGCGTCGTGCCACCCGGGTCCGGGCGTCACCTTCCTGCCGGGCTACGGCGCCGCGTACGAGGTGGCGGAGGCGCTCGCGCGCGAGGCGGCCCGACTCCACTCGGCGTAGGTGTCCGCCGACGGTTCGATCGCGATTCGTCGGCGAAAATTCTCATCGCGAGCCGCCGATCCGGGATACACTGCCGCGCCGCATGGGAGGGATCGCCGTGAAGCGGATCGGAGTCCTCGTCACGCTCGCGACGGGCATCGCGCTCGCCGCCTGCGAGAGCAAGCCGCCCGCGCCGCCGCAGCCGTCGGCCGAGGAGCTGACGGTCGGCAAGGTGCAGGGCGAGATCAAAGTCGGGATGGACGCGGCCTCGGTCGCACAGATCCTCGGCTCGCCGAACATCGTGACCACCGACGAGAAGCGCCGCGAGGTGTGGATCTACGACAAGGTCTCGACCGATCGCGTCGACGAGGATCGTCTCGCCGGCGGCACGATCATCGTGCTCTTCGCAAGCAAGGAAACGGCCTCTTCGTCGAGCCGCCAGCGCACGCTGACCATCCTCATCAAGTTCGACGAGGCGAAGAAGGTCCGGGACTTTGCCTACAACTACTCGCAGTTCTGAGCTGCGCGTCCCGGGACTCCTTCGCAGCCTGCTCGCGGCCGCCGCCGCGCTCTGTCTCGCGCTCGCGACCGGCTGCGTCCACACCCCGGCCGCTGCCTTCTTCCAGCTGACACCGGAGAGCGCGCAGCATCGCGCCGCGGAGACGCGCCAGTTCGAGACGTCGGAAGGGGACGAGCTGCTCTCCGCGTCGGCCGCCGTGCTCCAGGACCTCGGCTTCCAGGTCGTCGAGAGCGTCCGCGAGGTCGGCTTCCTGCGCGCCGTCAAGGAGCGCACCGCGCGCGAGTACACCCCGGAGATCTGGCGCGGGCTCCTCCTCGCGATCAGCTCGTTCGGCCTCATCTCCGGTCAGAACACGCTGATCTGGATGCCCGTGGATCTCCAGCAGCAGATCGACGCCTCGCTGGTGTCGCGTCCGATCGACACCGAGGGCGCGCGCCACGAGGTTCGCATCCTCTTCTACCGGGTCGTCTGGAAGGGCGATGGCTACGCGGGGAGCTCGTACATCCCGCCCGGCCAGCAGAGAATGGAGTCGATCCGCGACCCGCGGATCTACCAGCTCTTCTTCGCGAAGCTCTCCAAGGCCATCTTCCTCGAAGCCCACAAGATCTGACGAGCATGACGACGATGCGCACCCCGCTCCGCTCCGCCGTGTGGCTCGCCACCGCCTTCGCGCTCGCGGAGTGCGCCAACCCGCCCGTGCCGCCGCCCAACCTGCTCGCGCCGACCGAGGAGCAAGCGGCCCTCCGCGCCATGCAGACGCGCACCTTCGAGGTGGCGGACCGCACGCAGGCGATGCGCGGCGTGATCGCGGCACTCCAGGATCTCGGCTTCATCATCGAGCGCGCCAACGATGCGCTCGGCCTCGTGACCGCCGCCCGCTTCGCCGAGCCGGGCTACAACGACATGGTCGGCGTGACGGTGATCGTGCGGCCGCAGGGCGCGGACAAGATGGAGATCCGCGTCAACGCGATCTACGACAACAAGCCGATCACCGATGCGAACATCTACCAGAACTTCTTCGCCACCCTCGAGCACTCGCTCTTCATCGGCAGGACCTGAGGCGCGCCGTGGCGCGGCGCGTTCGTCTCGTCGCCGGAGCGACGTGCCTGCTCGCCGCGGCGTGCGCCAGCCCCTACGAGAGCCACCTCGGTCTCCGCTGGGACGCACGCGACGAGATCCTGCTCTCCGACGAGAGCCAGGTGCGCGTGCGCGACGCGCAGAGCCGCGTCTACGACACGAGCGACAAACGGCGCGCGCTCGCGGCCGTCGTCGCGACCTTCCAGGATCTCGGCTTCCAGATCGGCGTGCTCGACGACGCTCTCGGCATCGTGTCCGGCAAGAGCTTCGTCGCCCTCGAGGAGCCGCCGGCCACCACGCTCGGCATCGACCCGACCTCCCTGCTCTACAGCGCGGAGAGCCTCGTGGTCTTGAGCCCGTCCTTCCGCACCTGGGGGCCCTTCTGGAACCGCGACAATCTGGTGCGTCTCACCGTCACGGTGCGGTCGCGCAATGCGGAGCAGCTGGTCGTGCGCGCCTCCGCGCAGTACTGCCTCCAACCGGTCGAGGATCCGGAGCCATACCGCAGTTTCTTTGCGTTGCTCGCGCGGCAGCTGGCGCTCGAGGCGGCCGCCGAATGACCCCCGGACGGCCGCTGGACGGCTTCGAAGCACGGCGCGCCGCCCGGACCGTCGGAGTCGCCGATCGCCGGAACCTTGCGGTTCGGGGAGATCGCCGCGTACGCGGGCTCGTTCTGGTCGCCGGCGACGATGTCGATCGGGTGGATGCGGTAGGCGAGACCGAGCTCCTCGAGCGCGATCGAGATCTTCTGGCAGTTGGGCGTCGGGCAGTAGTAGGGCAGTAGTAGGGCAGTAGTAGAGATCGATCATGCGGGCAACGTACCGAAACGCACGAACCCGGCCGGTGTCGAGACGCTCGACACCGCGGCGTCGTTCCTGATAGGCTGCGCGGCCGAACGCGGGACCCGTTCCCGCGACACCGGGTGCCCGGAGGCTCGAGCATCCGCGACACAGATACGGTTCACGAGGAGAAGAACATGCGGTGGATGAAGCTCTGCGCGCTCGGAACGAGCCTGGCGCTCACGGCCTTCGTCGCGGGCTCCGCAACGGCGGGGAAACCGAAGACTCTGCGGCCCAACGCGTTCATTCAGAAGTCCCAGAACGCCTCCGGCGACTGGAACCACGACGACGGCAACGACGACGATCAGGGAGAGGACGGCGGCCAGGGCCGCGCTCGCGGCAACGACTTCGCGCTCTTCGACGGCTCGAACCCGCTGAACCAGCCGGATTCGGGAGCCGTGTGCGGGGCTGCCAAGGGCACGCCGTTCACGTTCAATCTCGCCGTCGCGAACTACGGAGCGGCGGGCTTCGTACGCGTGACCTATGCCGACGGGGACTGGATCCAGTTTCCGATCGCGGCGCAAGGCTCCTTCAGCATGAGCCAGGCCGCCGGCAGCCGCGGCGGGAACGACGCCGCGGTGCGCGTGTCGAACGGCGGCAGCGGCGCGCAGATCGCCGGCACGCTCAGTGCACAGGGCGGCAAATGCGCGAGCTGCGACGCGGATGGCGGACTCGGCGACGCCGGCTGCGACGCGCTCGTAGCGAACTGATCGCTTCTACAAAGGGCTCGCCCTCCACAGGATCGATCCGACCGATCCGCAGCCCGCTAGCCGGTTCGCCGCAGCAGGACCTCCCGCGCGCGGGCGCGTCGGCGCGCCTTGCGAGATCCGCTCGGGCGCCTCACGCGTCCGCTCTCTAGCAGGTGTACGACCACCGCCACGACCTCGCGCTCGTCCTCGCTCACGTCGATGACCGCTTCGACCAGGCCGCCGAGCGTCATCGGATCGTCCCCGAATCCCTGACCGCCCATGTTTCGCTCCTTGTCGTCGGCCGCCTAGAGACGTCCCGCGCTACGCAGCAGCGAGGCGATCTCGTCCGAGTATTCGCTGCGCCGCGGCGCGATCTGCAGCGGGACGCACGCAAGGCGGCGGCGCTGCTCCTCCTTGAGCGCGATCCCGTGCGCGATCTCCTCGGTGTGGAGCGTCGTCGGGCCACGGCCGGTCTGCTGCGCCCACCACAGCACGCCCGGACACTTCGCGCACTCGCGGCGTCCCGGCCTCGACACATCGTCGAGCGCCTTGTGCAGCCGGCGCCGCACCAGCGGGGCGGCGGCTCGTGCCCGGTTGCAGCCACATTGCTGTGACGTCATTCGCGCGCGTAGCGGGGGGCACTCGTACAGCTCGATCGTCGAATCCATGGCTCGTGTCGCTCCTGCAATCGAGCAGTGCAATGGTCGAGCCAACGTCAGGACGAGCCGCCATCGAGCCGCCCCGCGCAGACCGCGAGAAAACGCTACGCACTTCTACAAATCACGTGCGGCGAACGCGTCGTCCGAGAGCCGCACCAGCGCGAGCACGCTGGCGACCAGCGTCTCCTTTCGCTCGGGCTTCGCGAGGTGCATGTCGAAGCCCGCGCGCAGAGCGCGCTGCCGCTCCTCGGGGCGCGCGTAGGCGCTGAGCCGCGGCCGCGGGGATGGGCGAGCCGAAGGCGACAGGTCACCCCGCGCGACCGCGCCGATCACGCGCGCCATCTCGGCGGTCGGGTGCACCAGGTTCACGATCAGGTTGTTGACGGATTCGACCGATTCGGCCCACGCGCCGCTCACGCTCCCGAGCGACGCGCGCTGGCTGGTTCGCCCTTCCTCGTCGACCGCGCGCGAGAAGCGCCGGAGCTCCGCCGCGAGACCCGCGTGCAGCTCGATCAGCTCGTTCAGCGTGTCTGCGATCTTCCCGTCGATGCCGACGAGGTGCGTCGACATGCGCATGGAATCTCTACGAATCACGGTGCGCGGCGGATCTTTCGTGAGTCGCGCATCGAGGCCGGAGATTGCGCGCTCCATGCGACGCCGTTGCGTGTCGACTCGGCAGTACGCGGGGCTTCCCCCGCTCTTCGGACGCGCCCGCGACCGCCCGATCGCGCTGACAGGCGAGCCCTTGACCCCGCGGCACCCCACGCGGCAGAGTCAGCCCCTCCTCCGAGGTTTCGTTGCGCCCTCCCTCTCTTGTAAGCCCCCCGCCCGCCGCCGCTTCCTTCCCCAGGGGTCGCCGCTGGATCGCGACCTTCGCCTTCGTGGCGATGGCGTGTGGCGCGGGCGAACCGCCGAAGCCGCCGCCGCCGGAGGTGCTCGTCACCGACGTCGTGAGCCGCGACGTCCCGGTCGTGCTCGAGTGGCTCGGGACGACCGGGGGCTCGGTGGATGCGACCGTGCGCGCGCAGGTCACGGGCTACCTGGTGTCCCGGGACTACCAGGAAGGACAGATCGTCAAGCAGGGAGCGCTGCTCTTCCGGATCGACCCGCGTCCGTTCCAGGCCGCGCTCGATCAGGCGAACGGCGATCTGCGTCGCACGGAAGCCGAGCTGGAGCGCAATCACCTCGACGTCGTCCGCTACACGCCGCTGGTGAAGGAAGGCGCGGTCAGCCAGCAGGAGTACGACAACGCGGTGCAGCGGGAGCGAGCTGCCGCCGCGGCCGTCCAGACCGCTCGCGCCGCGGCCGAGAAATCGAAGATCGATCTCGGATTCACCCGCATCGTCTCGCCGGTGGACGGAATCGCGGGCGTCGCGAACCGACAGCTCGGCGACCTGGTCGGCCCGTCGGACCCCGAGCCGCTGACCGCCGTCTCGCAGCTCGATCCGATCCAGGTTTCGTTCCAGGTCTCGGAGCAGGACTACCTCCGCTACGCGTCGCGCATCCAGGAGGCAGTGGCGCGCGGATCCTTCCAGGGCCCGGTCCGCCTCGTGCTGGCCGACGGCAGCATCTATCCGTATCCGGGCAAGGCCTATCCCGCCGGCCTCGGCGTCGATCCGCGCACCGGCACGATCACCGTGAAGGCCGACTTCCCCAACCCGGGGAACCGGCTGCGCCCAGGCCAGTACGCCCGCGTGCGCGCGGAGACCGAGGTGCAGAAGGACGCGCTCGTCGTGCCGCAGCGCGCGGTGATCGACCTCCAGGGCCGCAAGCAGCTCGCCGTCGTCGGCGCCGAAGACAAGGTGGAGATCCGCAACGTCGAGCTCGGGCCGACGTGGGAAGGCCTCGTCGTGGTGCAGAAGGGTGTCAGCGCGGGCGACCGCGTGATCGTCGAGGGGACGCAGAAGGCGCGCGCCGGCACGGTGGTGTCGCCGAAGCCGGCGCCTCCCGAGCTGGCGGGTGCGACGCCGCCCGCGCAGCCGTCGCCTTCGCAGCCGCCGGCCGCGGCCCCCGCGACGAAGGCGGGGACCTAGGCGCTTGGCCGAGTTCTTCGTCCGCCGTCCGATCGTCGCGATCGTGATCTCGATCCTGACGGTGCTGCTCGGCCTGGTCACGATCGCACGGCTCCCGATCGCGCAGTTCCCCGACATCGCGCCGCCGGCCATCCAGCTCTCGACGACCTACGTCGGCGCGGACGCCCTCACCGCGGAGCAAGCGGTGGCGACGCCGATCGAGCAGCAGATGAACGGCGTCGACAACTCCATCTACTTCTACTCGGTGAACACGAACGCCGGGAACATGACCCTGTACGTGAACTTCGAGGTCGGCACCGATCCGAACATCGATCAGGTGCTCTCGCAGATGCGCTACACGCAGGCCGAGTCGCAGCTGCCGCAGGACGTCCGCAACTACGGCGTCACGATCAAGAAGTCGACGACGAGCCCGCTCGCGCTCTTCTCGCTCTACTCGCCGAACGGCACCTACGACGCGCAGTTCCTCGCCAACTACGCCTACATCAACATCCTCGACCCGATCGGACGCGTGAACGGCATCGGCCAGGTGTCGGTCTTCGGCGCGGGCCAGTACGCGATGCGCCTGTGGGTGCGCCCCGACGTGCTCGCGCAGCGCGGCATCACGGTCCCGGAGATCGTCTCGGCGATCAAGACGCAGAACACCGTGAACCCGGCTGGCCAGGTCGGCGGCGAGCCCGTGCCGAACGGCCAGGACTTCACCTACACGGTGCGCGCCCAGGGCCGCCTCGTCACCGAGGAGCAGTTCGCGGACATCATCGTACGCGCGCTGCCGGACGGCTCCGTGATCCGCGTGCGGGACGTCGCGCGCGTCGAGCTCGGCGCGCAGGTCTACAACGTCAGGGGCCGGCTCAACGGCAAGCCCGCCGCGATCGTCGCGGTCTACCAGACACCGGGCTCGAACGCGATCGCCGCGATGCGCGATGCGCGCGCGCTGATGGAGCAGCTCAAGCAGCGCTTCCCGAACGATCTCGACTACACGGTCTCGCTCGACACCACGCTCGCCGTCTCCGAGGGCATCAACGAGATCCTGCACACGCTCTGGGAAGCGGTCGTGCTCGTCATCATCGTCGTGTTCGTCTTCCTGCAGGGCTGGCGCGCGACCTTGATCCCGCTGCTCGCGGTGCCGGTCTCGCTGGTCGGCACTTTCGTGCTCTTCCCGGTCTTCGGCTTCTCGATCAACACGATCTCGCTGCTCGCGCTCGTGCTCGCGATCGGCATCGTGGTGGACGACGCGATCGTCGTGGTGGAGGCCGTCGAGCACCACATCGAACAAGGCATGTCGCCGAAGGACGCGACCCTGAAGGCCATGTCCGAGGTGTCGGGCCCGGTGGTCGCGATCGCGCTGATCCTGACCGCCGTGTTCCTGCCGACGGCCTTCATCCCGGGCATCACCGGACGCCTCTACCAGCAGTTCGCGGTGACGATCGCGGTCTCCGTGCTGCTCTCGGCCTTCAACGCGCTGACGCTCTCGCCGGCGCTGTCCGCGATGCTGCTGCGCCCGAAGAAGGAGGCGCGCGGCCCGCTCGGCGCCTTCTTCCGGTGGTTCAACCGTGTGTTCGGCCGCGCCACCGACGGCTACGTGCACTGGTGTGGCGTGCTGATCCGGAAGTCGGCGCGCGCGATGCTGCTGCTCCTCGGCGTCGCGGTGCTCGCGGGGCTCCTCGGCTCGCGACTGCCGGGCGGCTTCTTGCCCGAAGAGGACCAGGGCTACCTCTACCTCGCGGTCCAGCTCCCGAACGCCGCATCGCTCCAGCGCACCGACGAGGTCTGCAAGAAGGTCGAGAAGATCCTCGCCGAGACGCCGGGCGTGCAGAGCTACAACACCGTCACCGGCTTCAGCCTGCTCTCCACGGTGTATGCCACCTACAACGCCTTCTTCTTCGTGACCTTCAAGGAGTGGGGCGAGCGCAAGGCGCCCGACGAGCAGTACGCGGCGATCAAGGCGCACATCAACCGCGAGCTCTCGCAGCTCCCCGAGGCGGTCGCCTTCGCCTTCCCGCCGCCAGCGATCCCAGGCGTCGGCACCTCCGGCGGTGTCACTTTCATGCTGGAGGACCGCTCCGGCGGCACCGTCGACTTCCTCGCCGAGAACACGCGAGCGTTCATCGCCGAGGCGCGGAAGCGGCCCGAGATCGCCTCGATCACCACGCCCTTCGTCGCCGACGTGCCGCAGCTCTTCGCGAAGGTCGACCGCGACAAGGTGCTGAAGCAGGGCGTCGCGATCGACAGCGTCTACCAGACGCTCCAGGCCTTCATGGGCGGCTACTTCGTCAACTACTTCAACCGATTCGGCCGAACCTGGCAGGTGTACGTGCAGTCGGAGGGAGACTTCCGCACGCGCGCCGACAACGTGGGACAGTTCCGCGTGCTGAACGCGGCGGGCGAAGCAGTGCCGCTCTCAGCGCTCGTCACGATGGAGCCGGCGAGCGGCCCGGAGTTCACGATGCGCTTCAACCAGTACCGCGCGGCGCAGCTCAACGTGAGCGCCAATCCGGGCTACAGCTCCGCGCAGGTGATGAAGGCGCTCGAAGAGGTGTTCGCGGCGAGCATGCCGCACGAGATGGGCTTCGACTACAACGGCATGTCGTTCCAGGAGAAGGTCGCGCAGGAGGGCGTCCCCGCGAGCGTGATCTTCGGCCTCTCGCTGCTCGTCGTGTTCCTGATCCTCTCCGCGCAGTACGAGAGCTGGTCGCTGCCGTTCAGCGTGCTGCTCGGCATCCCGATCGCGGTGTTCGGCGCGTTTGCCGGCATCTGGATCCGCGGCTTCGACAACAACATCTTCGCGCAGATCGGACTCATCACCCTGATCGGTCTCGCGGCGAAGAACGCGATCCTCATCGTCGAGTTCGCGAAGATGGAGTACGACGGCGGCAAGAGCGCCGCCGAGGCGGCGCTCGCCGGCGCGAAGCTGCGGCTGCGGCCGATCCTGATGACCGCCTTCGCCTTCATCCTCGGCGTCGTGCCGCTCGCCATCTCCAGCGGGTCGGGAGCGGTGGCGCGCAACCTCCTCGGCAGCGCGGTGATCGGCGGCATGCTGGCCGCCTCGGTGATCGCGATCTTCCTGATCCCCGTCTCCTTCTACGTGGTCGAGCGGATGGCGAGCGGCGGGCGACACGAGCCCGAGACCGCGCCTCCTCCGCTTCCCGCGGCCCCTGCGCCCGTGGCCGGGGGGCGGGAGTGACCCGCCGGATCCTGATCTGCCTCCCACTCGCGGCGGCCCTGGCGGCCTGCGCGATGGGGCCGAACTACCAGCGGCCGGAGCTGCCGGTCCCCGAGTCGTTCCGCGACACGCCGGAGGGTCGGGCTTCGCTCGCCGAGCTCGCCTGGTGGGACGTCTTCCACGACGAGGTGCTGCAATCGCTCGTGCGCGAGGCGCTCGAGCAGAATCGCGACCTGCTCACCGCCGTCGCCAACGTCGAGCAGGCACGCGACACCGCCGCGGTGCAGCGCGGCGAGCTCTTCCCGCAAGCCAGCTACGACGGCGCCGCCTTCCGGGGCAAGAACAGCATCCTCGGCGTGCCGACGGACATCAGCAACGAGAGCCACACCCAGTACCTCGCCGTGCTCAACTTCTTCTGGGAGGTCGACGTCTGGGGTCGGATCCGCCGCGCCACCGAGTCGGCGCGCGCGCAGATGCTCGCCAGCAACGCGGTGCGCCAGGGCGTGGTGCTCTCGCTCGTCAGCGGCGTGGCGCAGGCGTACCTCGAGCTGCGCGAGCTCGACAACGAGCTCGAGATCGCGCACCGGACCGTCGAATCCTTCGACGAGACCTATCAGCTCTTCCTGCGGCAGTTCCGGGGCGGCGTGGCCTCGAAGCTCGACCCGCTGCGCGGCGAGGCCGCGCTCGCGCAGGCCGCCTCGACCGTGCCCGACATCGAGCGGCGCATCGTCGCCAAGGAGAACGAGCTCTGTGTGCTGCTCGGCCGTCCGGCCGGGGCGATTCCGCGCGGCGTCTCCCTCGCCGATCAGGTGATGCCCACCGAGGTGCCGGCGGGCGTGCCCTCGCTCCTGCTGACGCGCCGGCCCGACCTGATCGAGGCGGAGCAGACGCTCGTGTCCGCGAACGCGGAGATCGGCGTCGCCTTTGCGAACTTCTTCCCCCGCATCGGCCTGACCGCGTTCCGCGGCGCGCTCAGCTCCGATCTCTCGCAGCTCCTCAAATCGAGCAACGAGGCGTGGGCGATCGGCAGCCAGGCGACGGGCCCGATCTTCACCTGGGGCCAGACCTGGTACAGCTGGGAGGGCGCCAAGGCCGCCGACCAGGCCGCCATCTATCGGTACCAGCAGTCGGTGCTCGTCGCGCTCGCCGAGGTCTCGGACGCGCTGACCGCGCACGAGAAGGTCGCGATCCAGCGCACCGAGCTCGAGAGGCAGGTCGAGGCGCTGCGCGAGTCGGTACGGCTCGCGCAGGTCCGCTACGTCGGCGGTCTCTCGACCTACATCGAGGTGCTCGACGCGCAGCAGCAGCTCTTCCCCGCCGAGCTCTCGCTCTCCCAGGCGCTGCGCGACGAGCGCCTCTCCGTGGTGGCGCTCTACCGAGCGCTCGGCGGCGGCTGGTCGAGCGACGAGCCCGAGCCCTCGATCCCGCAGCCGCTGGCACCTTAGGCGCGGACGTCCGCGGTCGCGCCGCGCATCGCGCGGAAGACGAGCTGGTAGACGAGCGGCGCGAGCGTCACCGCAGCCATCAGCTCGAGCGAGCGCGGGTGCCCGCGATGGACGCCGTGCACGACGAGGAGCGCGAGCGCCGCCAGGCACGCCGCTGCACCGGCGACCGAGATCCACGCGCGGCTGCCGGTGTGAGCGGCCAGCTTCGCGTTGCCCGCGTTCACCATCGCGAAGACCAGCAGGAAGGCCGCGCTCGCCGACGACGAGATCGCGTGCAGGTCGGCATAACGAGCGATCGCGGCCGCGAGCAGGGCCAGCAGCCCGAGCGCGGCCGGGTGCCGGCCCCAACGCTTTCGCGCGTAGCGCGCCGGCAGCTGGCCCTCGGTCGCGAGCATCACCGGCAGCTTGCCGGCGCCGAAGAAATCGGCGTTGATCGCGGAGACGGTCGCGAGGATGGCGCCCACGCCCATCAGCACGAACCCGCCCCGGCCGAGGAAGATCTCGGCGGCGGCGGCCACCGAGTGATCCTGCGCCGCGGACAGCGCCTCGAAGGAGAGGTGGCCGATCGCTACCGTCGCGATCAGCACGTAGAGGAGCACCGCGGCGACGATGCTCCCGTAGTAGGCGAGCGGCAGCGCGCGCTCCGGGTCGCGGACGCGATCCGACGCGTTGGCGATCAGCTCGAAGCCCTCGTAGCTCAGGAAGATCAGCATGCCGCTCGCGAGGATGTCCTCCACCGGCACCCAGCTCGCGGGGCCGAGGCGCTCGAAGCTCTGCGACCGGCTCGCCAGCCCCGCGATGACGAAGAGGAGCAGGATGCCGAGCTTGCCGGCGTTGAAGAAGCCCTCGCTGCGCTCGATCCACTGCGGGGCGAGCAGGTTGACGAGCCCGAGCAGCGCGACGATTCCGGGCGCCAGCCACGGGTGCGAGACGTCGCGAGCGGACGCGGGCAGCAGCATCACCACGTAGCTCGCGAAGGCGCCCGCGTAGAGCGCCATGATCACGACGTACGCGACCACGAGCAGGGTGTCGAGCCAGGCGGTGAAGAGCCCCGTCCCGAAGGCGCGGTTCAGGAACGTGACCGTGCCGCCGGGCCCGGGGTAGCGCAGCGAGAGACGCACGTAGGAGTAGGCCGTCAGCAGCGCGACCGCGCCGCCCACGAGGAACGAGAGCCCGGTGGCGCCGCGCGCCTGCGAGCCGGCGAGCCCGAGCGTCGCGAAGATGCCGCCGCCGACGATCCCGCCGATCCCGATCGAGAATGCGCCGAGGGCACCGAGATCGCGTTCCTGCTGCAATGTGTCCCTCGTCACACGCGCGCATGATAGGCGCCTCTCTCGCCGCGCGCGCGACGCGCCGATACGCGGCCGGGGGACTCGATGCCCTGGTTCGGCCGCAAGGTCTACGACCGCACCCGCCTTCTCGACCAGGCGATGCAGGCGACGCGGCGCCGGCGGCGCAAGCGCGCGATCAGCTACTACCGCGAGATCCTGGCGGTCGACCCGAACGACGCGCACGTGCACCGCAAGGTCGCGCCGCTCTTCGGCCACACCAAGCAGCTCGACGACGCCTGGCAGAGCTACCGGCTCGCGGCCAGCCAGCTGACACGCCAGGGCTTCGTCGACCAGGCGATCGGCGTCTATCGCGAGGCCAGCGCCTTCCTGACGAAGGACCACCGGCTTTGGCTCGCGCTCGGCGAGCTCGAGCTCGAGCGCAAGCGCCCGGTGGATGCGGTCAACGTGCTGGTCGAGGGCGCGCGTCACCTGCGCTCGCGGCGCACCCAGCAGGAGGCGCTGACGCTCCTGCAGCGCGCGCGCAAGATCCAGCCGCACGCGTTCGAGCCGACCTACGAGCTCGCGAACCTGCTCGTGCGCGCCGGCGCGCGCGACCGCGCGCGCAAGCTGCTGCAGGGTCTCGCGCCGCGCGTGCACGGACGCCAGCTCCGGCGGCTGCGCCGCCGCCTCTTCGTGCTATCGCCGACGCCGGCAAACGCCTGGAGGTGGCTCGCGTCCTGGTTCTCGCGCTGAGGTTTTCGACGACCCGAGACGCGCCAGCTGGCACGTCGAGCAGAGCCGGTGAGATCGCGCTGCTTCGATCCCACCGGCTCTCTGCCCTTGGCGCCCCTCCCGATCGACTTTCGCGGCTACGTCACCGCCGACTCACCTCGCTCGCCCGTGCGGATGCGGACCGCCTCCAGCACGTCGAACACGAAGACCTTGCCGTCGCCGATCCGACCAGTGCGCGCGCCATCGGCGATCGCCTTCATCGCCTTCTCCGCCAGGGAATCCGGCACGACGACCTCGAGCTTCACCTTCGGCACGAGATCCACGACGTACTCCGCGCCGCGATACAGCTCCGTGTGGCCCTTCTGGCGGCCGAAGCCGCGCACCTCGCTGACCGTGAGCCCTCCGGCGCCGACCTCCATCAGCGCGGACTTCACCGCATCGAGCCGGAACGGCTGGAGCACGGCCTCGATTCGCTTCATCGCATCCTCCCCGAGCTTTCGAGCGCCGAGTTAGCAACCGGCGTGCCGTCGCCGCCTGAGCGAGCCGCGGCCGCCGTGTGCCGGACCCGGCCGCGGATCCGGGCCGTGGCGCGCTGCGCTGCCCGCGAGTCGAGCCGCGCGTGCCTCGATCGCGGTCACTCGATGCGGCGACCGCCGGCACCGATGGGTCTCTCTTCGCCCGGCCGCGAGCGGCCGGTATGATCGGGATTCGCGCCCTGGGGTCAGCCGTCGGAGCCGTCGGAGAGCAGGGCCTGCCAGGAGGGTTCGTGACCTCGCTGCTCTGGATCGGTTTCCTCGCGGGCGTCCTCGCGTGTGTCGCGCTCGACCTCGGCGTCTTCCACCGCGGTCCGCGCATCGTCCGATCGCGCGAGGCGTTCTTCTGGACCGGCGTCTGGGTGACGCTCGCGGTCTGCTTCTCGCTCGTCATCTACTACACGTACGAGCCGACGCATGCGGGCGTCGTCGCCGCCAAGGGGCATCCGCAGAGCGCCAGCGAGGCGGTGCAGATGTACTTCACCGCCTGGCTCGTCGAGTACAGCCTCTCGCTCGACAACATCGTCGTGATCGCGCTGATCTTCACGCAGTTCGCGGTGCCGCTCTCGCTCCAGCACCGCGTGCTCTTCTGGGGCGTGCTCGGCGCGATCGTGATGCGCTTCGGATTCATCGCCGCGGGCTCCGCGCTGCTCGCCGAGCTCGACTGGATCCGGTACGTCTTCGGCGCGCTGCTGATGCTCGCCGCGGCGCGCATCCTGTTCGGCAAGGACGAAGGCCTCGCGCCCGAGAGGAATCTCTGGGTGCGGATCGCGCGCCGCATCGTGCCGGTGCACGATCACTTCGACGGTCCGAGCTTCTTCGTGCGCCACGACGGCCGCCTGCACGCGACGCGCCTGTTCGTCGTGCTCTTGCTGGTGGAGGGCTCGGATCTTCTCTTCGCGGTCGACTCGATCCCGGCCGCGCTCGCGATCACGAACGACTCCTACCTGGTCTTCACCTCGAACATCTTCGCGGTGATGGGCCTCCGCAGCCTCTACTTCGCGATCGCGCCGCTGATCGAGCGCTTCCGCTACCTGAAGATGTCGCTCGTCTTCCTGCTCGGCTTCGTCGGCGCGAAGATCATCATCCACGACCACGTCGAGATTCCGTCGGGCACGACGCTCGCCGTGATCGCCGCCGCGATCGTCCTCGGCGCGATCGCCTCGTTCCTGCGCCCGGGCGGCGGCGGCGAGGGCGTCGTGGGCGACGAGCCGGCGCCGCGGCGCAGGCCCGAATCCTCGCGCAGCCGCCTGTAGGCGACGGCCCGCGTGCGCAGATGCGCCCGTCGACTTCGCGAGCCGGGTGCGATCCTCTGAACTTCGCTCGGCTGCGCCTCGCTGCGCGCGCGGCGTTCCGCCGCGCTTGCTAGATCCCCTCGCGCGGCACGCTCTCGTCCCAGCGCCGCACGAACACCTCCTGCTCCGACTCGAAGGCCGCGAGCCGCGCCTCGACGTGCAGCGAGTCCTTCGTGCAGCGCACCGACACGTCCGTCTCGACCGCGACGCTCCAGCCGTCGCGCCGGAGCACGGTTCGCTGCGACATGGAGGCCCGCGCGCGCAGCGGATCGTCCGGGTGGATTCGCGTCGCGATCGCGCTGCCGTCGCCGCCCTCGAGGTCGACCGGCTCGCAGCGGCCGAGCGCGACGTGGCCCGCGGCGTCGTAGCCCGAGCGCGACTCCGACACCCACTCGCCGCTCGCGGGATCGAGCTCGCGCCGGTGGACGAACTCGGACTTCGAGAGCGGCTCCCAGCCGACCGCGCGCGCGGCCTCGGCCGGCGCGAACTCCCGCAGCGAGGCGTCGCGCGGATCCGGCGGACGCGCCGGCAGGCGCAGCCGGCAGCCGCCGCAGCGGACGCTCAACGTGACCGGCTCCGGCGACGGCCAGGCGAGCGGCCAGTAGCAGGTCGAGAGCGCGAGCCGCAGGCGATGACCGCGCGCGAAGTGGTGCGCGATGTCGTTCAGCCGGATCGACACCTCTTCGAAGCGACCGGGGCGGAGCGGCGCCCATCCGGCGTGGCCGTCGCGGTGCGTCAGGTTTCGCAGCGCGTAGCTGACTCGCGTGCTGACGCCGTCCGGTGACACGTCGCACAGGCGCACGGCGACGAGCGCGAGCGGCCGGTCGCTCGCGAAGGCGAGGCGCAGCTCGGGCGCGCCGAGCAGCTCGAGCGGCGAGGCCAACGGCTCGCTGTCGAAGCAGAGCGAGTGCGCGTCGTCCTCGGCCTGATCGCGCGCCGAGGTCACGAGCCAGCCGCCCGCCGCGCGCCCGGTCGTCTGCGGCGAACGGATCTCGAGGCGGGCGTCGCTCGCGGCGTCGACGCGCGCGACGAGCCGGCCGGGCGCGAGCCCGAGCTCGAGCGGCTCGCGCTCCGCCTGGAGATCGCGCGCCTCCGCGACCCAGCGGCCACGGGAGTGCTCGCCCTCCTGGCCTCGCGGCCCGGGCATCCAGGCGCGCAGAGAAGGCTCCTCCGAGAGGCCGCGCTCCTCGCCGCGCAGCCAGGTGTCCCACCAGCGCAGCGACTCCTGCAGGAAGCCGATCGGCTCCTGCGCGCTCTCGTGCGGATAGACGTGGCCCCACGGCCCGATCAGCCCGCGCACGGGCACGTCGAGCCCCGCGACCAGCCGCGGGATCGCGTTGCGATACGCGTCCGCCCAGCCGCCGACCGCGTAGACGGGGCACTGGATCGCGGAGTAGTCCTCGCACACCGAGCCCTGTCGCCAATAGGCATCGCGCAGCGGGTGGGCCATCCAGCGCAGCGGGTGCGGCTCGGCGGCCTCGAGCCGCTCGCGCCACATAGCGCGCCACGACGCTCCCACCAGCGCCGGGTCCGGCGGCTGCGCGCAGAGCTGGAAGAAGACCGCGCCCCACCACAGGTTGTCGTTCAGCAGGCAGCCGCCCATGTAGTGGACGTCGTCGGCGTAGCGATCGTCGGTCGAGCAGACGGTCAGGATCGCGCGCAGTGCGGGAGGGCGTCGCGCCGCGATCTGGAGCGCATTGAAGCCGCCCCACGACTTCCCGATCAGGCCGACAGCGCCGCTGCACCAGGGCTGCTTCGCGAGCCACTCGATCGCCTCGACGCCGTCGTGCTGCTCCTGCGGCAGATACTCGTCGCGCAGCACGCCCGTCGACTCGCCCGAGCCGCGCAGGTCGATGCGCGCGCAGGCGTAGCCGTGACCCGCGAGCCAGCGGTACATCGCCTCGTCGCGCTCGCGCGTGCCGACCCGTTTGCCGTACGGGATGTACTCGACGACCGCCGGCGCGCGCGCGACGCCCTCCGGCAGCCAGAGCCGCGCGGCCAGGCGCGTCCCGTCGCGCAGCGGCAGCGTGGTGTGCTCGATCTCGCGGACGCCGTGCGGGAGGCGGTCGACGACGTGCATCGGGGGTCTCTCCGCTCTCGATTCTGGCTCATCGGACCCACGCGGCGCCCCCACGCGGGCGAGGCATCGAACCTCAAGGCAGCGGCTCGGAGGCCCGATGCGAGGGCGCCGGGCTGTGGGTCTCCCTCGCGGCTCGCATCGAGGAAGGGCATGCGCCGCCGCGCACTCGTCATTTCGTCGCTCGCAGCGATCGCGGCGCTGGCCTGCGCGGGCGCGCCGCCCGCGCCTGGCACGGCCCGGGTGTTCGGCACCCTGCGCCTGGTCCCGCACGAGGGCGCTCCACGCCCGAGCAGCGGTGGCGCGTACGGCAGCCTCCGCATGCGCGACGCCAGCCTCGTCGACTACTCGAAGCCCGGCTTCGCCGTGGTCTACGTGGCCGAGGACGCGAAGCCCGGCGGCGCGGCGACGATCGAGGTCCGCGATACGCAGGTCGACACGCGGCTCGTGCCCGACGCGCTCGCGATCGGCGACGGCGGGCGCATGACGGTCGTGAACGCGAGCGGAAAGGCGCACATCGTCTCCTATCCCGCCGCGGGCCTGGTCAAGCGACTCGCCGCCGGCGAGCGACTCGAGATCGCGGTGCCCGCCGCGGGCGAGCAGGGCCTCTTCCTGCTCGACGTGCCGGAGGCGACCGCGACCTTGTTCGCGGCGCCCGGGCGCTTCACGGTCGTGTCGACCTCGGGCGAGTACGAGCTCCGCGATCTCGAGCCCGGCGCGGCCGTGCTGCGCGCGTGGCATCCGCGCTTCCCGCCGATCGCGCGCCCGGTCGAGCTCGCGCCCGACGCCAGCGTGCGCGTCGACCTCGAGATGGGAGTCGGGATCGCGGGCGAGGCCGCTCCGCGATGAAGCACTGGCTCGCAGGCTCCTGCGCCGCGCTCGCCGCGGCGTCGGCCGCTGCGGACGACGCGGCGCTGCTCCAGAAGATCGAGGCGCTCGAGGACCGCGTGCAGCAGCTGGAGTCCGAGCAGGTCGAGCAGATCCGGCGGGTCGACCGCAGCGCCGAGGAGAGCCGCAACACGGACTGGACCCGGCGCGTGCGAATCTCGGGCAGCGCCGACGCGGGTCTCTTCGGCGGAGACGACTACACCCAGGTCTCGAACGACGCCTTCACCGTCTGGGACGCGCGCTTCTTCGTCGACGCCGATCTCGGCCGGGACGTCCGACTCCAGGAGACGACGCTCTTCCGCGACATCGGGTTCGATTTCGAGTGGAACCTGGTGCGGATCGGATATCTCCAGAACAACGTCGGCAACCTCTACTTCGACTTCCAGGGCATGCTCGACAGCGACTGGATGAACGCGCAGGTCGG
Organism: Myxococcota bacterium; assembly: GCA_035541475.1. Classification (GTDB taxonomy): domain Bacteria; phylum Myxococcota_A; class UBA9160; order UBA9160; family SMWR01; genus DASUFZ01. The sequence goes on from DATKND010000164.1 coordinate 31,217, forward strand.
GCGCTTCCAGATTCCCGTCGGCGAGGCCTACCTCGACTACAGCAAGGGCTACGCCGAGCGGGCGTTCGTCACGAACAGCTTCGGCCCGTGGTACTGGGACGAGGGCGTGAAGTTCTACAGCATCGCCGGCGCGGGCAAGTTCGGATACGTGGCCTCGATCGAGAACGGCGACACGCCCTTCAACACCGACTCGGACTCGGACAAGCAGCTCACGCTCAAGCTCTTCACCGATCCGTTCCCGTGGCTGCATCTCAGCGCGAGCGCGCTCCGCTCTGGCGAGATCGGCCACGGTCAGACACCGACCGGTGGCACGCCCAGCAACCCCGCGAACCAGAACGGAACGCCGGCGCAGGGAGCGCTCTGGCTGGGCGAGTCCTTCGCGCGCGCCTTCGGATCCGGAACCAGCGTCCCCAACTACGACAACGGCGTCCCCGTCGCAGACGGCCCGAATCGGCTGCGCGAGACCTGGCTCGTCGGCGGCGACGCGATCGTCGACTTCGAGGACAAGATCCGGCTCTGGGGCGCCTTCGGGCAGTACAAGATCGACTCCCAGGGTCCGACCCTCTACGACCGCACGCTCCGCTACTGGATCGCGCAGGTGATCCTGCGCGGCGCCTGGCTCGGCGAGGGCTTCCGCCCCTTCTACGTGGGCGCGCGCGTGCAGTCGCTCGGCACGACCGACACCGACGAGGGCTACCTGCTGGATTGGCGCCGCGCGTCGGACCTCGGGTACAACATGCACGAGCTCCTGACGTACTCCGGTGTCTTCGGCTGGGACATCACCGACTGGCTGATCTTCCGCACCGAATACTCGCACCAGGACATCGACATGGTGCGGGGCGTGAACCAGGACATCCGGGATGACGCGAAGGACTCGGACTATTGGGCGGTCGAGCTCGGGGGCCACTTCTGATGCGCCTCGGGCTCGCCGCGCTGCTCTGCTGTGTCGCGCTGCCCGCCGCCGCGCAGGAGGCGAGCGTCGCGGGCCGCCTGACCCTGGCGGTCGAGGGCGTGCGCCTCGCCGACCTCGGCCAGACCGTCGTCTACCTCGCCGCCGACGGCGCGCCCGCAGCGCCGCCCGCGAAGCGCCCGACGATCCGCCAGCGCAACGCCTACTTCGCGCCCGACTTCCTGGCGATCGCCGTCGGGCAGTCGGTCGACATGCCGAACGACGACGCGATCTTCCACAACGTCTTCTCCTTCTCGAAGCCCAACGACTTCGACCTCGGTCTGTATCCGGCCGGCGAGTCGCGGCGCGTGACCTTCGAGCACCCGGGCGTCGTGAAGATCTACTGCTCGATCCACGAGACGATGAGCGGGACCATCTTCGTGTCGCCGTCTCCGTGGTTCGCGGTGGCGAGAGCGTCCGGCGATTACGAGATCCCGGGCATCCCGCCCGGCCGCCACACGCTGCGTGTCTGGAACGAGAAGCTGCCGGAGGTGACACGCGCGATCGTGCTCTCCCCGGGCGAGCGGCAGCGCGTGGACGTCACGCTCGAGGGAGGAGCTCCCTGATGCGCTCTCTCTTCGCGCGCCTGCTCTACGCGATGTGCGGCGTCGCCACGGTCGCCATGGGGCTCGCGCTCTTCCTCCAGGGCCGCTCGCTCTCCGAGGACTTGCGCACAGCCGCCGAGCGGCGTCTCGACACCGCGGCCAGCGCGGCGCAGCGACTGCTCGACAGCCATCTGGCGTCGCTCGCCGATCGCTACCGCGCGATCTCCGGCACGCCGCAGTTCCGCGCGAACCTCGAGGTCGGCGACGGCCCGACCCTGGCTCACTACGCGGGCACCTTGCGCGAGCAGAGCGGCGCGCTCCGCGTCGCCTTCCTCGGCGCGGGCGACCGGGTCGTGGCGGGCGCGGGCGACCCTTCGCTCGACGCGCAGGCCTTCCACATCGAGGACCGGGGACTGATCGCGCACCAGGGCCGACCCTTCGCGGTGGCGAGCACTCCGATCGGCGACGTCGGACGCCTCGTCGCGATCGAGCCGATCCCCGAGGCCACCATCGCGGGCTGGTCGGAGCTGTGTGGCGCCGAGGTCGCGTTCGCGCCGCGCGGCGACGTGCCGGCCGACGTGCTGCACCGCGAGCCGCGGAGCTTCGACGGTCTGGTGCTGCGCGTCTCGCAGGCGCTCGACGCCGAGCGCAACGCGGTCCAGAACGCGCGCTTGAACCTCGCGCTGGCGGCGGGCCTCGGCCTCGCCCTCGCCTTCGCCGCCAGCCTCGTGGTGTCGCGCAGCCTGGTCCAGCCGATCCAGGAGCTGAAGCTGGCCGCGGGCCGCGTCGGCTCGGGCGATCTCACCACACCGCTCGACAGCTCGCGCACCGACGAGATCGGCGACGTCGCGCGCGCCTTCGGCCGCATGACCCGCGATCTCGGCGGCACGGTCGGCCACGTGGCCGAAGGGGCGAATCGGGTCGAGACGATCGCGGGCGGCATCTCGAGCGCGGCCGACGGGCTCGTCCGGGTCGCGCAGCAGCAGGCGCAGGGCATCGAGGAGACGACCGAACGGCTCGCCCGGCTCGGCGGCGACGTCGAGCAGATCGCCGACCAGGCCGCCGGCTCGGCGCGCGCGCTCGACCAGGCGGTGGACGGCTCGAGCGCCTCCTTCAAGGAGCTCGCGGTCTCGGGCGACGTGCTCAAGCAGAACGCCTCGCTGCTGTCGGACCGCAGCGAGGAGATCGCGGGCTCGATCGAGTCGATGATCGAGAGCGCGGCCGAGGTCGGCGCCAGCAGCGAGCAGCTGCTTTCCGCGGTGCAGGTGACCGCCGAGAGCATGGCGGCGATGGAGACCGCCACGCAGGACGTCTCCGCGCATGCCGAGAGCACGGCGCGCCTCTCGGGCGCCGTCGTGACCGCCTCCGAGGAGGGCCGCCGGCTGGTGCGCTCGACCGTCGAGGGCATGGACACGATCCGCAGCGCGACGCAGGACGTGCAGAGCGTGATCGCGAGCCTGCGTGAGCGCGCGGAGGCGATCGGCAGGGTGCTCGCGGTGATCGACGAGGTGACCGACGAGACAGCACTGCTCGCGCTGAATGCGGCCATCATCGCCGCGCAGGCCGGCGAGCGCGGCAAGGCCTTCGCCGTCGTCGCGGACGAGATGAAGGCGCTCGCCCACCGCGTGCAGGAGGGCGCCAAGGAGATCGATGGGCTCGTGAGCGCGGTCCAGCAGGAGAGCGCCAACGCCGTGACCTCGATCGAGCGCGGCGCCTCGAGCGTCCACCAGGTGGTGGACCTCGCGCGCCAGGCCGAGCGCTCGCTCGATCAGATCGCCGGGGCGGCCCGCGAGAGCGGCGACCGCATGGCCGAGAGCGCGCGCGCCAGCGGCGCGCAGAAGCAGGTGGCCTCGGAGGTCGCCCGGCAGATGCAGCTCGTGCGGCAGAGCGCGGAGCGCATCCGCGAGGCCGCCGAGAATCAGGCCAAGGGCCACGAGGTCGTGCGGCGGAGCTCGTCCGCGCTGCGCGACGTCGCGCGCGAGGTGCAGGCCACGATCGCGGAGCAGGCGCGCGGCGCCGAGCGGATCGGCTCGAGCATCGAGGCCGTCCAGAGCGCCGTGCAGGAGATCACGCGGGGTCTCGCCAGCCAGGCCACGGCCCACCGCGGCGTCGCGGACGTCGTGAAGGGCTCACGCACGCACACCCACTCGCACGAGGAGTCGGCGGCTCGCCTCGAAACCGCGGCAGCCGAGCTCGAGCGCGAAGCGCAAGGGCTGCGCGCCGCCGTCCGACGGTTCCGGATCTGAGCCGGGCCTTCGCGCTGCGACCCCGTTTCCCGAATTCTTTCACGAACCCTCTTGCGATTGCGGCAGGTCCGCGTATAAAGAGCGCGTGCATGGGTCAGGACCACCGGCGCGAGTGCTCGGCGGCCTGCCTCGTTGGGGGGTAGCGGCCGTCGCGTCGCCGGACTTCGAGGCCTCCGCTCGTTGCGGAGCTTCCGGTCAGCCGGTGTCGGGAGAGCTGCGCCTCCGGAGTGATGGATGATCCACCCGGACACGCGGCTCGGCCACGCTAGCGATGCGATCGGACTCGGCGTCTTCGCCACGCGACACATTTCGAAGGGAACGATCGTGTGGGCGCTCGACGATCTCGACCAGCGGCTCTCGCCCGTGCGAGTGCGGCGGCTCGGATCACGCTACCAGGCGCTCCTCGACCGCTACGCCTTCTTCAACGCGGAGGGCGAGCGGGTCGTGTGCTGGGACATCGCGCGCTTCGTGAACCATCACTGCGAGGCGAACGCGATCAGCACCGGTTGGCACTTCGACATCGCGGTGCGCGACATCGACGCCGGCGAGGAGATCTGCAACGACTACGGCGCGCTCAACCTCGAGGAGACCTTCGAGTGCGCGTGCGGATCGGCGGTCTGCCGCGGGCACATCCATCCCGAGGACTTCGACCGCTACAGCGATACGTGGGACGTGCAGGTGCGAGGGGCGTTTCCGCAGGTCACGCGCGTGCCGCAGCCGCTCTGGGACTTCGTCTCGCCGAAGCGCCTCGTGGTCGCGGCCGCCCGCGATCCGCGGCGCGCGCCGTCGATCCGTCGCCACCGGATGGTGTCGCCGCCGCCGCTGACGGCGCCGCCCGTCACGGCGCGCCCGCGCCCGTCCGCAGCTCGAAGCTGATCCTCACTCCCTCGCGCGTCCGGGATCGAAGGGCGGCCACGGCTCCGTGACGAGCAGCGCCGCGCGCTCGAGCCCGGCGACGCGGTGCGGGATCACCGCGCGGTAGTCCGGGTCGGCGAGCATGTCGCGCATGTGCTTGCGCGACGGGTAGTAGACGAGCGCGAGCTGGCTCCAGGCCTGATCGAGCGGATTGCCCGGCGCGCCGACCACCACGGCGATCGGCCGGCCTTCGAAGAGCAGGCGCCCGCCGCGCCGCAGCACGTGCCAGAGCGCGGTCCGCCCGTAGCGCTCGTAGGCGTCCTCGCCGGAGAGGCCGGCGTCCGCGTCGTCGCCGGGCGGCGGAGCGGCCCGAGCGCGGAAGAGGTTCAGGTTCAGCATCGCGAACGAGGTGTCCTGCGAGGCCCGATTGAACGCCGCGATCGCCTGGGCGTCGGGCGCGATCGCCGGGCCGCCCCCGTCCTCGCTCTGCGGGAAGGGCGGCGGATCCCCGAGCGCGCGCGGAAAGCTGCCGAGCACTCCGGCGGCCGCGCCGGCCGCGACGCGGAAGCTCGTGCTCCAGGGACGCACCGCGAGCACGAAGGCGTCGCGGATTCCGAGCGACTCGACCATCGGATCGACCGCGCGCAGCGCCTGCACGCACGCCCGCCGCGTCGGGAAGAGATCGATGAAGATCGCGTCATAGGGAAGATCGCCGCCCGCCATCTCCTGCGCGATGCGACCGCCGTACAGGCGCGTGGCGCCGACCGCCGCGAGCTCGGTCTCGAGCGCCATCATGTAGCGGGTGAATCCGCTCGGGTCCTGCGTCTCCACCAGGCGCACGAGCGCGATCGGCTCGTCGGGATCGCCCTCGGAGAGCGCCTGAACTTGAGCGTGGGTCGCCGAGAGCGGGCCGTCGGCGCGCGCGGCGGCGGAGGGTCCGACCTGCGCCAGACACAGGAGCGCGACGCCCGCGCTCGCGAACCGTCGCAGCGCGCGGCTACGCATCCGGGTCGCCTCGTCGGCCGAGCGCGGCGTTGCGGTAGCGGCGCGCGGCCTCGAGCGAGTCCGGGTCGAAGACGGTGCCGAGCAGCACGTCGCCGTCGGCGAAGCCGGTGTGGCCGGCCGACATCGCGCGCGCGACGGCGTTGACGTGCTCCTTCGTCACGATCACCGGGACGACCGGCTTGGCGGCGAGCTCGCGCGCGAGCCGCGCCACCTCGTCGTCGAGAAGTGCCGCGGGCACGACGCGGTTCACGAAGCCGGCGGCCTTCGCCTCCTCCGGCGTGAAGCGCCGGCACGTCATCACGAGCTCCTTCGTCAGCGCCGGGCCGATCTCGCGCACGAGCCGCGGGATGCCGCCCCACGCGAGCGGGATGCCGAGATCGACCTCGGGGATCGAGAGCACGGTGCCCTCGGCCACCACGCGCAGGTCGCAGGCCGCCATCAGCACGACGCCGCCTCCGACCGCGTGTCCGTGCACCTGCGCGATCGTCACGGCGCGCATCTGCTCGAGCGCGTCCGCCATGCGGAGCCCGAGCTGCCCGACCTCGCGCCGCTCGGCCCACGAGCGCCCTGCGCCGGGCGCCGCCTCCGCGACCGGCGAGTCGCGGAGGTCCGCACCCGCGCAGAAGGAGCGTCCCTCGCCGCGCACCACGACGATGCGCACGTCCGGCTGCTCGTCGAACCAGCGCGCGGCTGCGGCGATCTCGCGCATCGCCTGCGCCGAGAGCGCGTTCAGGCGCTCGGGGCGCGCGAGCACGAGCGCGCCATGCGCGCCGGACGCCGACACCCGGATCGTCTCGAACTCCATCGATCCACCGCGCGCCTAGGCGCGCGACGCCTCCAGCACCTGCACCGTCGCATCCGTCGGAATCACGCGGCGGAGCTTCAGGCCGGCCGCGCCGAAGAGCTCCGCGAACTCGGCCTTCGTGCGCTCGCGCCCGCGCAGCAGCACGAACATGTTGAGGTCCATCAGCTTGCCGCGATCGAAGGCGTTGCCCGGCGGGACCACGTGGTCGACGGCGAACACGCGGCCGTCTGGCGCCATCGCCTCGCGGCAGTGACGCAGGATCGCGACACAGCGCTCGTCGTTCCAGTCGTGCAGGATGTACTTCATCAGATAGCCGTCGCCGCCCTCGGGCACCGACGCGAAGAAGTCGCCGCCGACGAGCTCGATGCGGTCGCGCACGTCGGGCGCGGAGACGAAGCCGCGCTCCGCGGCGCCGGCGACCACCTGCGGCTGATCGTAGAGCACGCCGCGGAGCTTCCCGTGGCGGCGCAGGATCGTCGCGAGGAGATGTCCGTGCGCGCCTCCGACGTCGACCAGCCGGCGCAGGCGGCCGAAGGGAGACGCGCGCGCGATGGCCGGATTCTCGGCGCCCGAGATGCTCGCCATCGAGGCGGCGAAGACGCGCTCCTTCTCGGGATGGCGCCCGAGGAACTCGAAGAAGGGCATCCCGTGCACGCGGTCGAAGGCGGGCTGCCCGTCGCGCACGCTCTGCAGGAGATCGCCCCAGGAATGCCAGTTGTAGTCGGCGACCATCATGCGGGCGAAGTCGCGCAGCGACTCGGGATGATCGCTGCGGAGCGTCTCCGCGAGCGGTGTCATGCGGTAGCGGCCGCGCGCGTCCGCCTCGAACACGCCGACGCTCGCGAGCGCGCGCAGCACGCGGGCGAGCGCCACGGGATCGACGCTGAGGTCCGCCGCAAGCGACTCCGCGGTGCGCGGTCCCTTCGCGAGCACATCGGCGAGGTCGAGCTGCGCAGCGACGTAGACGAGCTGCGAGATCCAGTAGCCGAGGATCAGCATCAAGGTGCCGGGCGTTGCAGGCATCGCGAGCGCCTCGGGCCGAGCGGGCCGCGGCTTCCGACGCACCGGCTTCTTCGCACGGCGCACCGACTTCTTGCGACGCGTCGTGGACATCGGACTCCTCCCGGCGGAAGGCCGCACAGCATGACCGACCGCTCTCGCGCCATCCACTATGCTGCCGGCCGCATGCCCTATCAGAGCGGCTTCGCCTCGGGGCTCTTCTGCGAGAAGGTCATCGTCGTCACCGGAGGCGGCAGCGGGCTCGGCCGCTGTATCGCGCACGAGCTCGTCGCGCTCGGCGCGCGCGTCGCGCTGGTGGGACGCACGCCGGAGAAGCTCTCGCGGGTCGAGCGCGAGCTCGCGGCCGAGTGCGGCGAGGCCGCGAGCTTCGTCTGCGACGTCCGCGACGAGGGGCTCGTCGTCGAGACGGTGACGCGAATCGTGCAGCGCTTCGGCCGCATCCACGGCCTCGTGAACAACGCGGGCGGACAGTTCCCGGCGCTGCTGCGCGACCTCACCTTGCGCGGCTGGGACGCCGTCGTCGCGAACAACGCGAGCGCCAGCTTCCTCGTCTCGCGCGAGGTCTACCGCCAGAGCATGGAGGCGCACGGCGGCGCGATCGTGTGTGTGGGCGCGGACCACGAGCTCGGCATGCCGGGCATGGGTCACAACGGCGCGGCCCGCGCGGCGCAGGCGAACTTCGTGCAGACGGCATCGGTCGAGTGGGCGCACGCAGGCGTGCGCGTGAACCACGTGATCCCGGGCTTCATCGCGTCCTCGGGGCTCGACGCCTACCCCGAGTCGTCGGCGGGCTCGCTGCGCGCGGCGGCCCGCCGCATCCCGCTCAAGCGACACGGCACCGAGGCGGAGCTCTCGGCCGCCGTCGTGTTCCTGCTCTCGCCGATGGCCGCCTACGTGACCGGCACCACGTTGCGCGTGGACGGCGGGCTGCACAATTGCGTCGGCGAGTACTACCGTGTGCCCGATCACGATCGCGCGACGCGCTGGGAAGGCTTCCATCTCGCGGAGCTCCCCGCGGTGCTGCGCGGCGAATGAGCCAGTCAACCGGATCGAAGGGGGCGAGGCAGAGGTCCCGAGGAGGAACAGATGGCCGCCGCAGGAGCCTCTGCCTCGCCCCCCAGAAACCCACGACAACACGACATCGAGGAGGATCCCATGCACGGCAAGCTCACAGCCCTGGCGTCCGCCGCGGCGCTGATCTTCGTGGCCGGCGCACCCGCCGCCCGCGCACACGACGAGATGCCGGCCGGCAAGGTGAAATGCGAGGGTGTCAACGCCTGCAAAGGCCAGAGCAGCTGCCACTCGGCGCAGAACGACTGCGCGGGCAAGAACTCCTGCAAGGGAAAGGGCTTCAAGATGCTGACGCCCGACGAGTGCCAGCAGGCGAAGGCGGCGAAGCCGAAGGATCAGAAGGAGAAGCAGGGCTGATCGCCGCACCGCCGCGTCCGCGCGAGGCGCCGTATCTCGGTGTCGGGTCGGGGGTCCGCCCGCCGCACTACGCGGAGCTCGCCGAGCGCGGCGCGCGCGGCGAGCTCCGCCTCGACTGGCTCGAGGCGACCTCCGAGAACTTCATGGTGCCGGGCGGGCGGCCGAGGCGGATCCTCGCCGAGCTGCGCGCGCGACGACCGGTCGCGCTGCACGGCGTGTCGCTGAACGTCGGCTCCACCGATCCCCTGGACCTCGCGTATCTCGACGAGCTCGCGGCGCTGGTCGCGCGCGTCGAGCCGGCCTGGGTCTCGGATCACCTCTGCTGGACCGGCGTCGGCGGGCAGAGCCTCCACGACCTGCTGCCGCTGCCGCACTGCGACGCCGTCGTGCGACACGTGGCCGCGCGCATCGCGCGCGTGCAGGAGCGCCTCGGGCGCCGCATCGCGGTCGAGAACGTCTCCTCCTACGCGCGCTTCGCCTCCGACGAGATGAGCGAGTGGGAGTTCCTGGTCGCGGTCGCGGATGCCGCGGACTGCGGGATCCTGCTCGACGTGAACAACGTCCTCGTCAACGCCTGCAACCACGGCTTCGACGCCCGCGAGTATCTGGCGGCGATCCCGCCCGAGCGCGTCTTCCAGATCCACCTGGCCGGCCACAGCCTCGCGGGTCCGCTGCGGATCGACACGCACGACGCGCCGGTCTGCGAGGAGGTCTGGGAGCTCTTCGCGTTCGTGCTCGCGCGCACGGGACCCGTCTCGACCTCGATCGAGTGGGACGACTGCATCCCGCCGCTCGCGGAGCTCGAGTCGATCGGCGCGCGCGCGCGGGCGCTGATCGACTCGCTCTCTCGGGAGAAGGCGCAGGCAACCGGCCATGCTGGACGCGACGCAGCGTAGGCTCCGGCATCTGCTCACGTCACCGGAAGGTGTCGCAGCTGCGCTGCGCGAGGCAGGCGCTCCGGACGATCGCTCGCTCGCCGGCTTCGTCGTCTCGGACGGCCGCCTCGACGCGGCATCGCGGCTCGAGGTCTACGCGAACGCCTACTTCGCGCGCCTGCACGCGGTGCTCTGCGACGACTTCGGCGCGCTCGCCGCGGCGCTCGGCGACGAGTGGATGAACGACGTGGTCGCCGCGTACCTGCTCGCCTGCCCGCCGCGGCGTCCGTCGATCCGGCACGCGGGCGAGCGGCTCGCGGACTTCCTGGCCGCGCATCCCGCCGCCCTGCCCTTCCGCCGCCGCTTCCCGTGGTGCGCCGATCTCGCGCGACTCGAGCACGCGCTCTGCGACGCCTTTGACGCCGCCGACGCGCGGCCGCGGACGCGCGAGTCGCTGGCTGCGCTTCTGCCGGACGCCTGGCCCGCGCTCCGCCTTCCGCTCGCGCCGTGCGCGCGCGTGCTGCGCCTCGAATGGAACGTGGTGCCGCTGCGCGAGGCGTACGAGAGAGACGAGACGCCTGCGGCGCCGCCCGCGGCGCCGCAGGCAAACGCCGCGCTCGTGTGGCGTCGCGACGAACTCGTGCGGTTCCGCGCGCTCGATCCCCTCGAAGCCGCGCTGCTCGAGCGCGCGGCCGCGGGCGAGTCCTTCGAGGCGCTCTGCGCCGCTGCCGCGCGCGAGGTCGGCGATGCCGAGGCGCCGGCTCGCGCTGCGCAGCTCCTCGCCGGCTGGATCGACGCGGGGCTGATCGCGGCGTAGCGCATCGCGACGAGGACCCGACCGGCGGCCCTCTGTTGTTATGCGCTTCCGTTCCTCAACTTCCACGGCCGAAATGCCGATCCGGGTGTTTCGGGGAGGGGCCGCATGCCCTGGCAAGGCGTTCCTTCGTGGCAATCGGCCCCAGCCCCTGGCAGGCTCGTCGAGGCGCTGGCAACGTGGCTCGGATGAGCGACCCGCTGCCGACGCCGTCGAGCTCGCAGCGCGAGCGCGATCTCACCTTGCCCGAGGGCCTGGAGGCCGGGCTGGTCGGCGCGCTCGCGGTGGTCGCGGTGTACGTCGTCCACGATCTCACGACACCGGACTGGCTCTACACGCCGACCGTGCTCGGCACCTTGCTCTACTCCGGACCCGACGCCGCGAGCATGGTGGCGGCCGACACCACGGCGGCCGAGCCCGGTGTCGCCGCGCTCTACAACGGGCTCCACTTCGCGCTGTGGATCGGCGCGGGCTTCGTCTGCTCGGCCCTCGTGAAGCTCGCCGAGCGCCGGCCCGCGATGCGCTTCCTGCTTCTCTTCGCGTTCGCCACCTTGATCGCCTCCTTCTTCGCGCTCGATTTCGAAATCGACGCGAGCGGCATCGGGACCTTGCACCTGTGGGCCGGGGGACTCGCCGGGGCGCTCGCGATCGCCGCCTATTTCCTCTGGCGACACCCCGGCGTGATCGCCTCCGCGCCCGCCTCGGAGAAGCCACACTGACGATGGCCGCGCGCGAAGTCGAGTCGCCGCAGGGCGACGTGGTGCTGCGGGCGGAAGGACTGACGAAGGTCTACCGCACGGGCGAGGTGGAGGTGCACGCGCTGCGCGGCGTCGACCTCTCGCTCGCGCCCCGCGAGTTGATCGTGCTCCTCGGTCCGTCCGGCAGCGGCAAGTCGACCTTGCTGAACATCCTCGGCGGTCTCGACACGCCGAGCTCCGGGCACGTCTTCTTCCGCGGCACGGAGCTGACCGCGCGCGACGAGGCCGCGCTGACGCAGTACCGGCGCCACCACGTGGGCTTCGTCTTCCAGTTCTACAACCTGATCCCTTCGCTCACCGCGAAGGAGAACGTCTCGCTCGTGACCGAGATCGCGGACGCGCCGATGCGGCCCGAGGACGCGCTCGCGCTCGTCGGGCTCGGCGAGCGGCTGAACCACTTCCCGGCGCAGCTCTCGGGCGGCGAGCAGCAGCGGGTCGCGATCGCGCGCGCGATCGCCAAGCGGCCGCAGCTGCTCCTGTGCGACGAGCCGACCGGCGCGCTCGACAGCGCGACCGGCGTGCTCGTGCTCGAGGCGATCGAGGCCGTGAACCGCGAGCTCGGCACCGCGACCGCGCTCATCACCCACAATGCCGGCATCGCGCTGATGGCCGACCGCGTGATCCGCTTCGGCGACGGACAGATCGTCGAGTCGAACGTCAACGCGACGAGGCGTCCGGCGAGGGACCTCGAGTGGTGAGCCCCGGCCCGCCGCGCTCGTTCTTCCAGCTGCGCGCGCTCGAGCGGAAGCTGCTGCGCGACCTCTGGCGCCTGCGCGGGCAGGTGCTCGCGATCGCGCTCGTGATCGCGTCCGGCGTCGCGGTGCTCGTCATGTCGCTCGGCACGATCGAGGCGCTGCGCGAGACCGCGGCCGCGTTCTACGACCGCAGCAACTTCGCCGACGTCTTCGCCAGCCTGAAGCGCGCGCCCGAAGGGGTCGCCGACCGCATCGCCGAGATCCCCGGCGTGCAGACCGCCGAGACGCGCATCGTGCGCTTCGCCCTGCTCGACGTGGAGGGCTTCCGCGAGCCGGTGATCGGGCAGCTCGTCTCGGTGCCGGAGACGAAGGAGCCGGTGCTGAACCGGGTGATGCTCCGCAGCGGCCGCATGGTCGCGCCGGGCCACCCGGACGAGGTGGTGCTCTCGGAGGCCTTCGCCGACGTGCACGATCTCGAGCCGGGCGCGAGCCTGCGCGCGCTGATCAATGGCAAGCTCCGCACGCTCCAGGTGGTCGGCACGGCGCTCTCCGCGGAGCACGTCTACACCATGCCGCCCGGCTCGCTGATGCCGGACGAGAAGCGCTTCGGCGTCCTCTGGATGGGACGCGAGGCGCTGGCGCACGCCTTCGACCTCGACGGCGCCTTCGACGACGTGTCGCTCTCGCTGCTGCGCGGCACATCGCCCGAGGACGTGATCTCCCGGCTCGACCTGCTGCTCGCGCCCTACGGCGGCGTCGGCGCCTACGCGCGCAAGGATCAGTTGTCGAACTGGTTCCTGATGAGCGAGATCGATCAGCTCGCGAACATGGTGACCGTGCTGCCGACCATCTTCCTCTCGGTCGCGGCCTTCCTCACTAGCATGGTGCTGAACCGCCTGATCGCGATCGAGCGCAGCGAGATCGGCCTCTTCAAGGCCTTCGGCTACTCGAACGCGTCGGTCGGCTGGCACTACGCGCAGCTCGTGATCGCGATCTCGATGCTCGGTGTCGCCTTCGGCGTCGGCCTCGGCGCCTGGTTCGGCCACGGCATGACGGCGATGTACGCGGAGCTCTACCGCTTCCCCTTCATCATCTTCCGGCCGAGCCTCTCGGTCTACGCGATCGCGGCGGGCGTCTCGGTCGGCTCGGCGCTGCTCGGCACCGCGCGGGCCGTGCTGCGCGCGGTGCGGCTGCCGCCGGCCGAGGCGATGCGACCGCCGTCGCCGACGCTCTTCGCCAGCGAGGGCATCGGCGCGCGCATCGAGCGGATCTTCGACCAGCCGACGCGCATGATCTTCCGCCAGATCACGCGCTTTCCGGCGCGCTCGGGCGGCAGCGTGTTCGGCATCGCGATGGCGGTCGGCCTGCTCGTCACGGCGCTCCAGTGGCCCGACGCGATCGACCGCATGCTCGAGCTCTACTTCTTCGAGGCGCAGCGCCAGGACGTGACCGTCGGCTTCTCCGAGGTGAAGACCAGCGAGGTGCAGCAGAGCCTCGCGCGCATGCCGGGCGTCTTCGCGGTCGAGGGCGTGCGCACGGTCGCGGCGAGGCTCCGCCACGGGACGCGCTCGCGCCGCGAGGCGATCCAGGGAATCCCCGAGCACGCGCAGCTGACGCCGGTCTACGACTCGAATCGGGGCGTCGTCGAGCTGCCGTCCGAAGGCCTGGTGATCTCGAGGAAGCTCTCGGAGATGCTCGCGGTCGAGCCGGGGCAGATGATCACGGTCGAGGTGCTCGAGGGCCGCCGGCCGGTCTTCGACGCGCCCGTCGTGGGGGTCTTCGAGACGAACATCGGCTCGCCGGCCTACATGCGCAGCGATGCGCTCCACCGCCTGATGCGGGAGCGGCCCGTGACCTCGGCCGTCCACCTGCGCGTCGACCGGGATCAGGAGCCCGCGCTCTTCGCCGCGCTGAAGAAGTTGCCGGCCGTCTCCGGCATCACGTTGCGTCGCGCGGCGGTCGAGAAGTTCAACGAGACCATGGCCAGGACGATCATGATCTTCACGGGCGTCTTCGCGCTCTTCTCGGCCACCCTGGCCTTCGGCGTGGCCTACAACTCGACGCGCGTGTCGCTCTCCGAGCGCGCGCGCGAGCTCGCGACGTTGCGCGTGCTCGGGCAGACGCGCCTCGAGATCTCCTACATCCTGCTCGGCGAGGTAGCGCTGCTCGCCTTCATGGGGCTGCCGATCGGCTGCGCGGTCGGCGCGGCGATCTCGTGGTTCATGGCCACGAGCTTCGAGACCGACCTCTACCGCGTGCCGCTCGTGCTCGAGCACGCCACCTTCGGCATGGCGATCGCGATCGCGGTGGTCTCGGTCGCGATCTCCGCGGCAATCGTGCGGCAGCGCCTCGACCGCCTCGATCTGATCGCGGTGTTGAAGACCCGGGAGTAGCAGCGGTGGATCTACGGCGTCGGCGCATGGTCTTCTGGGGCGGCCTCACGTCGCTGCTGCTCCTCTTCCTGGTGTTCGCATTCCGGCCGCAGCCCGTGCCGGTCGACTTCGCCGACGTGACGCGCGGGCGCCTGACCGTGACGGTCGATGAAGAGGGCGAGACGCGCGTGCACGACGTCTTCGTGCTGTCCGCGCCGGTCGCCGGGCGCGTGCGCCGCATCAGCATCGAGGTGGGCGACGAGGTCGTGGCCGGCCAGACGGTGGTCGCGCAGATCGAGCCGGTCGATCCGACCTTGCTCGACGCGCGCAGCGAGACGGAGGCGCAGGCGGCGGTGAGCGCGGCCGAAGCCGAGCTCGACTTCGCGTCCCGCGAGCTCGACCGCCAGAAGCAGCTCGCGCAGCGCGGCGTGGCGTCCGCGCGCGACCTCGACGCCGCCGAGAAGGCGCATCGCACCGCGGCCGCGTCGCTCGCGAACGCCCGCGCGGCGCTGCAGGCGCACACGCTCGCGCGCACGGCGCGCGGGGGCGACACGGCGACCGACGAGAAGTGCGTGTGCGTGCCCGTCGTCGCGCCGGTGTCGGGGCGCGTGCTGCGCGTCGTGCGCGAGAGCGCCGGCGTGGTCACGCCGGGCGAGGCCTTGCTCGAGATCGGCGATCCGCGCGACCTCGAGATCGTGGTCGATCTGTTGTCCGCCGACGCCGTGCGCGTCGAGCCGGGGCAGGATGCGTTGATCGAGCAGTGGGGCGGCGGCGACGTGCTGCACGCGCGCGTGCGCCGCGTCGAGCCCTACGGCTTCACGAAGGTCTCGGCGCTCGGCATCGAGGAGCAGCGCGTCAACGTGATCCTCGACTTCACCGACCCGCCGGAGAAGTGGCAGCGGCTCGGGCACGGCTACCGCGTGGAGACGCGCATCGTGCTCTGGCGCGGCGACGACGTGGTCAAGCTGCCGCTCTCCGCGCTCTTCCGCGGCGACAACGGCGTGCAGCACGGGAAGGACGTCGCGGCGACCGGCGACGCGGGGAAGCGCGAGGCCGAGGCCGCCGACTGGGCCGTCTTCGTCGACGAGAAGGGCCACGCGCGACTCCGCCATGTGTCGCGCGGACACAGCAACGGACTCGAGGTCGAGATCACGCAGGGGCTCGAGCCCGGCGAGAAGGTCGTGCTGCACCCGTCCGACCGCGTGGTGGAGGGCGTCGGGGTCGAGGCGCGCCGCTAGTCCGCTACGGAAGATGCGTCGCTCGTTGCGGGGGCGAGGCAGAGGTCCCTGCGGCGGCCATCTGTTCCTCCTCGG
>DATKND010000165.1:0-12639 GCA_035541475.1 Myxococcota bacterium
CCAGGTTCCGGACACGACGCGCGGGAGCTGGAGCAGCGCGAGCAAGGTCGCGGCCGCGAGGATCGCTTCGCCGACGCGTCGGCGCGTCGCCGGCGCGAGGCGCACGAGCAGCAGGTCGAGCGCACGCGCCTGCGCCGGCAAGGTCACGACGGCGAAGAGCGCCGCGTTGCGGACGGCCAGCGCGGCGAGCGCGCCGAAGAACGCGACGAGCGCGGCGTCGGCGGCGTGGCGGGCTCGCAACAGAACCGGAGCCGACACGAGCGAGAAGGCGAGCAACGCGCGGAGCGAAAAGAGCGCCGCGCTCGTCGAGAAGGGCTGGGAGGGGTCGGAGGCGATCGCGAAGGGCGAGACCAGCTCGCCGATGTGACCCGCAAAAGCGTCGGCCGACGAGAAGCGGATCGCGAGCCGCAGGGGATAGAAGAAGCCCGTCGCGCCGTAGGGATTGACGAACGCCGCGAGCGCCGAGAGCAGCGCGATGCCGACCAGCGGCGTCCGCAAGCTGCGGGCGCGCAGCACGTCCTCCAGGGCGTAGGCCGCAAGGATCGCGAGTCCGAGCACGTGCACGTGCGCGTTGGCCCAGACGATCTGGAGCGCCGGCAGCAGCCAGATCCAGCCGCCTCGCGGTCGGCGTTCGAGCACGAAGAGCATCGCCGACGCGAGGAGCAGGCTCACGAGCTCGGGGCGCAAGGTGAAGCGCCACTCCGAGGCCACGAGCGCCGCGAATCCGAAGAGCGCGCCCGATGCGGCCGAGCTGCCGCGCGCGCGCAACGTGGCACAGAGCAGCGCGCCCGTCGCGAGGAGCAGCGCGAGCCGCAGGCTCGCGAGTCCCACGACGCCCGCCGCACGCTCGCTGGCGTAGAGCGCCAGCTGGAACAGCCAGTGGTAGGCCACGTAGGCGTGATCCGAGACGGTGTAGGTGAAGGGGTCGAGCCCCGGCACCGCGCGGTGCTCGGCGATCCAGCGACCGCCGGCCAGGTGGATGCCGACGTCGAGATCGACGACGCTGCGCCATGCGAACGCGGCGAGCAGCAGGAGGAGCGCCGTCGCCGCCAGCCCGCCGCGTCCTCGCATGGGCGCCGAGACTACAACGAGACGCCGCGGCCGTGAGGGCGCTCGGCTGGGGTAGAGTGGGCGCCCCATGGCCGTCTCCTTCGATCTCTCGGGCCGTCGCGTGCTGGTGGTCGGGGCCTCCTCGGGCGTCGGCCGCGCGCTCGGGCTGCGCGCCGCCGCGGTGGGAGCGCGGGTCGCCTTCGCCGCGCGCCGGCTCGACCGCTGCGCCGAGGCCGCGCAAGAGGCGGGAGCCGGCGCGATCGCGCTGCGCTGCGACGTGCGCGACGAGGCGGAGTGCCGGGCGCTGCTCCGCGGCGTGGCGGACGCCTTCGGCGGGCTCGACGCGCTCGTCTACGCGACCGGGCTCTCGCCGCTCTCGATGCTCGAGACCGCGAGCGCGGCGGAGTGGAGCGAGGTGCTCGCGGCGAACGTGACGGGCGCCTCGCTCGTGACCGCGGCCGCGCTCGCCGCGCTGCGCACGAGTCGGGGCCGCGCGGTCTACATCTCCTCCTACTCGGTGCGTATGCCGCTTCCCGGTCTCGGCCTCTACCGCGTGTCGAAGGTGGCGCTCGACGCGCTGATCGAGTGCTGGCGCATGGAGCATCCCGACGTCGACTTCACGCGAGTCGTCGTCGGGAACACGGTCGGCACCGAGTTCGCGGCGGCCTGGGAGCCCGCGCGGCTGCGCGAGGCGCTCGATGTCTGGGTGAAGCGCAACCTCTTCCCGGCCGCGACGATGATGTCGCTCGACGTGTTGTGCGAGAGCGTGCTCTCGGTGCTCGCGGTGCGCGGCTACGTCGACGACATCGCGATCATGCCGCGCACGCGCGACCCGAAGCCCGAAGTCTAGTTCCGGACTTCGCTCGCCTGCGGCTCGCTGCGCGCGCCTGCGGCACTTGCCGCTAGACGATCTCTTCGCTGCGGAGCTTCGCGATCTCGTCGGACGAGACGCCGCTCTCCGCCAGCACCTCGTCGGTGTGCTCGCCGTGCAACGGCGGGCGCCGGCGGATCGCGCCGGGACTGCGCGAGAGCTTGAACGGGAGTCCTGTGGTCTTGAACGTGCCGAGCTCCGGGTGCGGCATCTCGACCCGCATCTCGCGCGCGAGCACCTGCGGATCGCTGAACACCTGCGCGAGGTCGAAGATCGGGCCGGCGGGCACGCCGGCGCGCGAGAGCCGCTCGGCCCAGTCGCGCGCGTCGCGTCCCGCGAGCGCCGCGTCGATCTCGGCGCCGAGCTCCGCGCGGTGCTGGAGACGTGCGAGCGGCTTCGCGAAACGCGGATCGGCGAGCCACTCCTCGTGGCCGAGCGCGCGCGCGAGCCGCGCCCAGTGCACGTCGCTGGCGGCGGCGATGTTGAGGTAGCCGTCGCGGGCGCGGAAGCGACCGTAGGGCGACGAGAGCGGATGGTGCTGTCCGGCAGGACCCGGGACGGCGCCCGATTCGAAGTACATGCCGGCGCCCCACGAGAGCACGCCGACCATCGCCTCGAGCAGCGAGGTGTGGACGATCTGCCCGCGCCCGCTGCGCTCGCGCTCGAGCAGCGCGAGGCCGATCCCCTGCGCCGCGAAGATGCCGGCGAGCAGATCCGCGATCGCGATGCCGGCGCGCGTCGGACCCGTCTCCTCGGTTCCGGTCAGGCTCATGAATCCGCTCATGCCCTGCGCGATCTGGTCGAGCCCGGGCCGGTCGCGATACGGACCGTCGGGGCCGAAGCCCGAGATGGCGCAATACACGAGCCGCGGGAAGCGCTCGCACAGAGTCTCGGCCGCGAGGCCGAACTCCGGCATCACGTCCGGCCGGAAGTTCTCGACGAGCACGTCGAAGCGCGGCAGCAGGCGCAGCAGCAGCTCGCGGCCTCCCGGCTTGCGCAGGTCGAGCGTCAGCGAGCGCTTGCCGCGGTTGGACGACAGGAAGAAGTAGGAGTCGCGCGTGGCGCCGGGCGGGCGGAACTCGCGCCCCTCGCGCGCCTCGCAGCGCACCACGTCGGCGCCCTGGTCGGCGAGCAGCATCGTGCAGAAGGGTCCGGCGAGGAAGCGCGTCAGGTCGAGGACGCGGACGCCGTGGAGCGCGCCGCGCGCGCCGTCGCTCGGCGCGCCCGCCACGCCTAACGACCCTGGAAGCGAGGCGGCCGCTTCTCGAGGAAGGCCCGCACGCCCTCGCGGTAGTCCTCGCTCTCGAAGCAGGCGCGGATCGAGGCCTCCACCGCCGCGAGGTCGCGCCGCGCGGGCTCCTGCGCGAGCTCCTGCACGATGCGCTTCACGCTGCGAACGGTCAGCGGCGCGTTGCCGGCGATCCGCTCCGCCGTCTCGCGCACGTGCTTCTCGAGCTCGGAACGCGGCACGACCGCGTTGACGAGCCCCATCCCGAGCGCTTCCGACGCCGAGAAGCGTCGGGCCGTGAAGAAGATCTCCTTCGCGCGCGACGGACCCACCAGGTTCACGAGCGCCTCCAGGCCGCCCATGTGGTAACCGAGCCCGAGGCGCGCGGCCGGGATCGCGAAGACGGCGTCCTCGGCCGCGTAGCGCGCGTCCGCGGTCAGCGCGATCGCGACGCCGCCGCCGATGCAGTGACCGCGGATCATCGCGAGCACGGGCTTGGCGAGCGTGGCGAGCGCCGCGAAGGCGCGCGCCGAATCGGCGTCGTATTCGCGTGTCGCGTCGCCGCTGCGCTTCTCGCCGAATTCCGAGATGTCGGCGCCCGCGACGAAGGCCGCGTCGCCCGCGCCGCGCAGGATCACCACGCGCACGGCGTCGTCGGACGCGAGCCGCTCCACGGCGCGCGGCATCTCGCGCCACATCTCGACGCTGATCGCGTTGTGGCGCTCGGGCTGGTCGAACGTGAGCCAGCCGATGCGCTCGTCGCGCGCGTCTCGCTCCGCGGTCACGCGTCCGGCCATCGGATCGCAGTCTAGTCGTCGCGGCGGACGCGCGTGCCCACGCGGCGCCGATCTCGCGAGCGACCGCGTTTGACGGCAAAGTGACTCGCAGTCATACTCGGCGGCCTCGACGCGTCCGCGCCCGACCCCCACCGAATCCGCGTCGACCCCAGCCGAAGAAGATCCTCTGCCGGATTCAGAGGTTACATCTCTGAAACGGATTGTTCCCGTGGGGCAGCACGAGTCCGTGACTGCTCTTTCCATGTAAAAACCACCGAGCCCCACTCGCCGCGATCCGCGCGGCGCGGGAGATTCCCACGCGTGACGCTCTTCCTGCACGGCCTCGGCCACGCCCACCCCGACAACGAGATCACGAACCGATTCCTCGAGGAGCTCGAGATCGGAACCGACGACGCCTGGATCGTGGAGCGCGTCGGCATCCGCTCGCGGCGCTCGGTGCTGCCGCTCGACTACATCCGCACCACGCGCAATCGCGATCCGCGCGCCGCGCTCGAGGCCGCCGACATCGGCAACGCGGGCCTCGCCGCGCGCGCCGCTCGCATGGCGATCGAGCGCGCGGGGATTCCGACGGAGCGCATCGGTCTCGTGATCGGCGGCACGTCCGCAGCGGACACCAACAGCGCGCCCGCGGAAGGCTGCAACGTCGCGGGCGAGCTCGGTCTCGACGTCCCCGCCTTCGACCTGAGCTCCGCGTGCACGAGCTTCTATCTGCACCTCCACCTGATGTCGATGATGCAGCCGGAGAAGCTCCCGGACTTCGTCCTGCTCGCAGCGCCCGAGACGCTCACCACGACGGTCGACTACAACGACCGCGCATCGGCCGTGCTGTGGGGCGACGCAGCGGCCGCGGCGGTCGTCTCGACGCGACATCCCTCCGGCATCCGGCTCGTCGAGTCGACGCTCGAGAGCAAGCCCTCGTCGCGCGACAAGGTCGTGGTGCCGCGCGCCGGCCACTTCCGCCAGGAAGGGCGCGTGGTGCAGATCTTCGGGATCCGCCAGATGGCGCAGTGCGTGAACCACCTGCGCGAGGCGCACGAGCGCGCCGACCGCAGCTTCCACTTCGTCGGACACCAGGCGAACCTCCGCATGCTCGAGTCCGTGCGCGACACCTGCGGCATCCCGCCCGAGCGGCATCACACCAACGTCGAGTGGTACGGCAACACGGGCGCCGCGAGCGCCGCGAGCGTGATCTCGATGAACTGGGAGAAGTGGGGTCCGCGCGACGACGTGGCGGTGGCCGGCGTGGGCGCCGGGCTCACCTGGGCGAGCTATCTGCTGCGCTTCGGAGGCGAGGCGTGAAGTACGCCGAGTTCCAGGCGCGCGACCACTTCGCGCACGACGAGCTGCTGGCGATGGCCTACGGCCGCCTGATCGAGGATCCGCCGGCGGGATTCGACGCGCGCCTGCCGCTGCCGCCGATGCTGATGCTCGATCGCATCACCGAGATCCGCCGCGAGGGGAATCGCGGCCGCATCGTCGGCGAGCGCGACGTCCGCCTCGACGACTGGTTCTTCCAGTGCCACTTCCTCGGCGACCCGGTGCAG
Organism: Myxococcota bacterium; assembly: GCA_035541475.1. GTDB lineage: Bacteria > Myxococcota_A > UBA9160 > UBA9160 > SMWR01 > DASUFZ01. Next base: position 5,491 of record DATKND010000165.1, read on the forward strand.
CCCGGCTGCCTCGGCGTCGACGGCGTCTGGCAGCTGCTCGGCTTCTACTGCGCCTGGGCCGGCGGTCTCGGCGCCGGACGCGCGCTCGGGTGCGGCGAGGTGGATTTCTCGGGACAGATCCGCCCGCGCGACGTCTGCGTGCGCACCGAGGTCGACGTGCGCCGCTACACGCAGCTCGAGAAGGCGGGCGCGTCGATGGTGATCGGCGACGCCACGCTCTCGGTCGACGGCGAGCCGATCTATCGGGTCCTGCGCGCGCGCGTCGGCACCTTCCAGGGCATCGCCTATCCCGACTATCCCGCGGCGTCCCCGAACTCCCGCGGCGGGAGCATGCGCTCGTGACGCCCGAGGAGCTGCTCGCGCGCATTCCGCAGCAGGAGCCCTTTCGCTTCATCGACGAGATCCTCGAAGTCGGCGACGATCACATCGTGGCCGCCTACACCTTCCGCCCGGATCACGACTTCTACCGTGGCCACTTCCCCGGCAACCCGATCACGCCAGGCGTGATCCTGATCGAGTCGATGGCGCAGGCCGGCGTGGTGGCGCTCGGCATCCATCTCTTCGCGCAGGAGCTCGGCATCGAGCAGGCCGCGAAGTTCCAGACGCTCTTCACCGACGCGCAGGTCGAGTTCAGCGGCATCGTCCCGCCCGGCATGCGCGTCGTGACCACCGGTCGCAAGATCTTCTTCCGGCGGCGCAAGCTGCGCTCCGAGGTCGAGATGCGCCTGCCCGACGGCCGGGTCGTCTGCTCGGGGACGCTCTCGGGCATGGGGGTGCTGCAATGAAGCCGCGAGTGGTCGTGACCGGCGCTGGTGTCATCGCTCCGAACGGCAACGGCCTGGCCGACTTCGAGCTCGCGCTGCGCAAGGGCCTCTCCGGCATCCGGCGCCACGAGAAGATGGCCGAGCTCGGCTTCGCGAGCTGCGTGGCCGGCGTGCCGCAGGGCGTCGACGAGCTGGCCGCGAGCGCCTTCGACGAGGATCTCCTGCGCGCGATGAACTCCTCGCACCGCTACGCCGCGCTCGCCTCGCTCGAGGCCTGGCGCGACGCGGGCCTGCGCGTGCCGGCCGCCGGCGAGGACTCCGTCGACTGGGACACGGGGGCGGTGATCGGCACCGGCATCGGCGGCATGGACACGACCGGTGAGCGCGTCGTCCCGCTGACCGACACGGGCAAGGTTCGGCGCCTCGGCAGCACCGCCGTCGAGCAGGTGATGGCGAGCGGCGTCTCCGCGCGCGTCGGCGGGATCCTCGCGCTCGGCAACCAGGTCACCACCAACTCGAGCGCGTGCAGCACCGGCGCCGAGGCGATCGCGATCGCCGCCGAGCGCATCCGGCGCGGCGACGCGAAGCGCATGCTGGCCGGCGGCGCCGAGGGCGCCAGCCACTACATCTGGTCGGGCTTCGACGCGATGCGCGTGCTCTGCCGCACGCACAACGATGCGCCGGAGCGGGCGTCGCGCCCGATGAGCGCGTCGGCCTGCGGCTTCGTCGCGGCCTCGGGCGCGGGGATCCTGATGCTCGAGAGCCTCGAGAGCGCGCGGCAGCGCGGCGTGGCGATCCGGGCGGAGCTCGTCGGGGCGGCGGTCAACTGCGGCGGACAGCGCGGCGGGGGCTCGATGACCGCGCCGAACCCCGAAGGCGTGCGTCGCTGCATCCGCGCGGCGCTCGCGGATGCCGGCGTCGCGCCCTCCGAGATCGGCGCGATCAACGGCCACCTCACCGCCACCGGCGCCGATCCGCGCGAGATCGAGTCGTGGGCCGCGGCGCTCGATGCGAAGCCCGGCCGGCTTCCGCCCATCACGTCGACGAAGTCGATGATCGGTCACGCGCTCGGCGCGGCCGGCGCGATCGAAGCGGTGGCCTGCGTGCTGATGCTCCAGGGCGGCTTCGTGCATCCCTCGATCAACTGCGAGGACGTGCACCCCGAGATCGCGCCGCATGGGGCATCCATTCCGCACCAGCTCCGCGAGCTGCCTGGCCTCGAGGTCGTCGTGAAGGCGGGCTTCGGCTTCGGCGACGTCAACATCTGTCTCGTGTTCCGCAAGTGGCACGCTTGACCAGAAGGGAGATTCGATGACGAAGAGCGAGATCTTCGACCGGGTGGTGAAGATCCTGACCCCGTACGTGAAGAACCAGGAGGCGCTCGCCTCGGTGAGCGAGAAGACCCACATCCTCGACGAGCTGAAGGTCAACTCGGCCAGGCTCGTCGACGTCGTGCTCGAGTTCGAGGACGCGTTCGACATCGAGATCGCCGACGAGGACGTGGACTCGGTCGAGACGGTCGGCAACGCGGTCGAGCTGATCGAGGCGAAGCTCGGCTAGTGACGCCGCCCGCGCTGCCTCGCGGCGCTCGCATGGCGCTTGCGCTGCAGCGGACGCTCGCGCTCGCGGTCTCGCCGCTCACCACGCTGGCGGTCGCAGGTCTCCTGCGCTTCTGGCTGCGGCTGCGCGTCGAGGACCGCGAGGCGGCGCGGCGGAGCTGGCGCGCGATCTGGCGGGCGCGCGAGGGTCCGCTGCTCGTGTGCGCCAACCATCTCACCATGATCGACTCCGCGCTGATCGCGTGGGCGCTCGCCCCGCCGCTCTGGTACGTGCGGCACTTCTCGGCGCTGCCGTGGAACGTGCCCGAGCGCACGCACTTCGCCTCGACCCTCACGCAGCGCGTGCTCGCCTACCTCTTCAAGTGTCTGCCGATCGTGCGCGGGGGTAGCCGCGACGAGGTCGCCGACACCCTGGCGCGCTTCGCCTTCCTGGTCTCGCGCGGCGAGGCGGGCCTGATCTTCCCGGAAGGCGGCCGCAGCCGGACCGGTCGTGTCGAGGTGGAGAACGCGGCCTGGGGCGTCGGGCGCATCGTGAAGAGCCTGCCGGGCTGTCGCGTGCTGTGCGTGTATCTGCGCGGTGAGCGCCAGCACGGCTACTCGGGCGCGCCCGCGCGCGGCGATCGCCTCTTCGTCTCGCTCTCGACGCTCGAGCCGAAGAGCGACCACGCGGGGCTACGCGGCTCGCGCGACGTCGCGAGACAGATCGCCGCGCGGCTCGCCGAGATGGAGCGCGAGCACTTCGCGAAGCACGGCCTGCCGTCGGCGCCCGCCGAGGTGAGGATCTGAGCGCCGTCTCGTCGATCCGCTGCATCGCGATCGCGAACCGCGGTGAGGCGGCCATGCGCTGCATCCGCAGCGTGAAGGCGCTGCGCGAGGCCGAGGGCTCGTCGCTCCGCTGTGTCGCGCTCTACACGGCCGTCGACCGCGCGGCTCCGTTCGTCCGGCACGCGGACGCGGCGGTGCTGCTCGATGCGCCGCCGGGGCCCGCGGTGCGGGCCTATCTCGACCGCGAGGCGCTGCTCGAGGCCATCGTCGGCAGCGGCGCCGACGCCGTGTGGCCGGGCTGGGGCTTCGTCGCGGAGGACGCCGACTTCGCCGACGCCGTGGTCGCCGCCGGGCTCCGCTTCCTCGGACCTCCGGGCGCGGTGATGCGCGCGCTCGGCGACAAGATCCGCTCGAAGCATGCGGCCGAGCGCGCGGGCGTGCCCGTGATCCCGTGGAGCGGCGGCGAGCTCGCGGATCTCGAGGCCGCGAAGAAGGCGGCAGCAAGGCTCGGCTACCCGGTCGTCTGCAAGGCGAGCGCCGGCGGCGGAGGCCGCGGCATCCGCATCGTCGCGCGCGAGGAGGATCTCCCCGCCGCCTTCGAGTCGGCGCGCGGCGAGGCGCGCGCCGCCTTCGGCGACGACCGCCTCTTCCTCGAACGGCGGCTCTCGCGCGGCCGCCACGTCGAGGTGCAGATCGCCGCCGACGTGCACGGCCGCGTGCTGGCCGTCGGCTGCCGCGACTGCTCGGTGCAGCGCCGACACCAGAAGGTGCTGGAGGAGGCCCCGCCGCCCGGCCTCGACGCCGCGCTGCTCGGCCGCCTGCAGGAGAGCGCCGTGCTGCTCGCGCGCGCGACCGGCTACGTCGGCGTCGGCACGGTCGAGTTCCTGGTCGCCGACGGCGACTTCGCGTTCCTCGAGGTGAACCCGCGCCTCCAGGTCGAGCACGGCATCACGGAGGAGCTGACGGGCCTCGACCTCGTCGAGCTCCAGATCCGCATCGCACGCGGCGAGCGCCTGCCGGATCTGCCGAGCCGGCCGCGCACGGGCTCCGCCATCGAGGCGCGCATCTGCGCGGAGGACCCGGAGGCCGAGTTCCTGCCCGCGCCCGGGCGCATCGCGCGCTTCGATCCGGCGCTCGGCCCGCGGCTGCGCGTGGACACGGGCGTCGCCGCCGGCTGCGACGTCCCGCCCGACTTCGACTCGCTGATCGCGAAGGTGATCGCCACGGGCGAGACGCGCGAGGAGGCGCGCGCGCGCCTGGCGTCCGCGCTCGTCGACTTCGAGCTCGTGGTCGAAGGCGGCGCCACCAACAAGGGCTTCCTGATCGACCTGCTCGACAGCGCCGACTACCGACGCCATCGCGTCGACACCGAGTGGCTCGACCGCACGCCCGAGCTGCGCGCCGGCTCGCGCGTCTTCGCGGCGCCCGCGCTCGTCGCCGCGGCGGTGCTGTCCTACCAGCGCGCGCGCGACGCCGCGCGCGCGAGCTTCCTGGCGGATCCGTCGCACATCGCGCCGAGCCAGATTCCGGCCTCGGACGGCCAGCGCGTCGACGTCTCGCACCTCGGGCAGAGCTACCGGCTCGAGGTCTTTGCGATCGGCGCGTGGCGCTACCGCGTCCACCACGGCGAGCGCGTGGTGCACGTGATGCTGCGCGGCGAGGGCGAGCGCCGCTGCGTGCTCGAGATGGAAGGCCGCGCGCTGCGCGTGCTCTACGACTGGAGCGAGCGCGGGCTGCGGATCGAGGTCGAGGGACGACCGTACCGCTTCTCGAACGAGCTCGCGGGCCAGGTGCGCGCCGGCACGCCCGCGCTCGTGGTCGCGCTCGACGTGAAGCCGGGGGACGTGGTCGAAGCGGGTCAGGCCCTCGGCCGCCTCGAGGCGATGAAGATGGAGATCGGCTTCGAGGCGCCGGTCGCCGGCATCGTGAAGGAGCTCTGCGTGCGGCCGGGCCAGCAGGTCGCGCCCGGCGAGCTGCTGCTCGCGATCGAGCCGCGCGGCGAGGACGAGCGCGTGCGTCCGGCGGGCGCGCGCATCGAGCTGCCACTCACGCAGGACCCGCTCGACCTCTTCTTCGCGCAGGACGGCGCGCCGGATCTCCGCGCCGCCGACGACGCCGCACCGCCGGAGCGCCGCGCCGCGATCGAGGCGGCGCGCGAGGAGATCCGGCGCGTGCTGATGGGCTACGACGTGAACCCGGAGCGCGGCGCGCGCCTCGTCGACTTCCTCGCCGCGCGCCTGCCCGACGACCTCTCGGAGTCCTTCCGCTGGGAGCTCGCCGAGGTGCGGCGCGAGCTCTCGCTCTTCGCGGATCTCGCGCAGGTGATGAGCCGCGCGCCGCGACGCGGTCCGGGCGGCGAGACCGCGCCGTCGGACTACGCGCAGCTGCGCGACTTCGTGCGCCGTCTGCCGCACGGCGACGCCGTGCTCTCCGAGGCCTTCCAGGAGACCCTGCGCGCGGCGCTCGCGCACTACGGCGTGCGCTCGCTGGCGCCGAGCGACGCGCTCGGGCGCGCGGTGATCCGGTTGCTGGCGTCGCAGCTCTCTCCGGCGCTGCGGCGACGCCTCGTGCTCGGCTGCCTGCGCCGCGTCCACGCGCTCGTCGCGACCGGAATCCATCTCGGCGACGACGCGCGCCTCGACGCGGCGCTCGCGCGCATCGCGGCGCTGCGCCCGCTGGTGTCGGAGGAGGTCGCCGACCTCGCGCTCGAGGCGCGCCACGCGATCTTCGAAGGTCCGCGCCTGCGGAGCGAGGCCGAGCGCACTTCGAAGGAGGTCGAGGCCTGGCTCTCCGCGGCGGAGTCGGACGTCGAGGAGCCGCCGGCCGGCGTGCTGGCGCACCTCGCGTCGGCGCCGCGACCCGTCTTCGACCGCGTCGGCCGCTGGATCGAAGACGCGGATCCGCGGCGGCGCGCCGTCGCGCTGGCCGCACACGTGCGCCGCCTCTACGCGCCGATCCGGCCGATCGCGCACACCTCGGGCATGGTCGGCCCCGTGCACGTCGAGCGGCTCGACTTCGAGGGCGGCCACATCGTGCTCGGCGGCGTCGCGCGGCGACACGCGCTCTCGGCGACGCTCGAACGCCTGACGCGCGCCGCGAGCGCGGCGGCGGCGCACACATCCTCGCGGCGCATCGAGGCGCTCGAGCTGTTCGTCCCGGTCGACGGCGCGGAGGAGCGGATGGCGGCGCGCGAGGCGCTCCAGCCGCTGCTGCGAGACGACCTTCCGACGCGTCGCATCACGGTGTCGTGGCTCGAGCCCGCCGGACTGCGCCAGTGCGAGACCTGGGAGCACGAGGCCGAGGGCCTCCGGCCGGTGCCGGGTCTCCACGGCATCCACCCCGAGACCGCGCGCCGCATCGATCTCGCGCGTCTCCACAACTTCGAGGTCGAGCGCATCGATGCGCCCGAGGACAGCTACGGCTTCTACGTCCGCAGCCCGCAGATCGCCGGCGACGAGCGCCTGATCCTGCTCGTCGACGTGCGCGGGCGCTCGCCCGACGACGATCTGCACGAGGCGAGCCTGCACGTGCCCGCCTTCGAGCGAGACTTCTTCGAGGCCACGCGCTGCCTGCGCAATCACCTCGGCGTGCGCGATCCGCACCGACGCATGCAGTGGAACCGCATCATGCTGTTCGCGGCGCCGTCGATCTTCCTCGACTCGGAGCTCGTCGAGCGGCTGGCGCGGCGCCTCGCGCCCGCGACGCGCCATCTCGGCCTCGAGAAGGTGATCGTGCGCCTCAACGTGCTCGACCGCGAAGCCCCGACGGAGCCGCCGCGCACGATCGAGCTCGTCATCACGGATCCGACCGGCAGCCGAATGGAGCTCTCGTGGCGCGAGCCGCACCACGCGCCGCTCGAGCCGGCCGCCGACTACGAGCGCAAGGTGGTCGAGGCGCGGCGCCGGCGGCTCGTCTACCCGTACGAGATCGTGCGCATGCTGACCGGCGGCGCCGACGCCGGGCTCGGCGCGGCGGGTCTGCCGGCCGGCCGCTTCGACGAGTACGACCTCGACCGCACCTCGCCGACACCGCTGGCGGTCAGCGTGGCCGGGCGCCCGCAC
>DATKND010000166.1:0-22655 GCA_035541475.1 Myxococcota bacterium
ACGCGGATCGAGCGGGTCGGCGGGAATTCGTAGAGCTGCATGGGATGGGGCCTCCTGTTGCCTGCCCTGACGACGTTCGAGCCGGGCCGGATGAGACATCCGAGTGAGTCGCCATGAGCTGTAGAATGCGGGCGAGACGAAATCGCGAATGCCGGAACTGCACGACGCGGCGATCGTATCGCTCACGCTATCGGGGGTCTTTCTCGCTCTCCTGATTGCTCTGCGACTCCTGCGCCCGCGAGACTATTTCGAGAACGCGAACATCTTCCGAACTCTCGCTCTCCTGCAGCTCGCCGGAGTCGTTTTCCCCGTTCTCGACCTCGTCCCGCCACGCTCCGAGTCTTGGGCACTGAACGCAGTCACCGCCGCCATGTTCGTGGCTCTCATCGCCGGGCTCTGGCTCATCGCGTCGATCCTCAGTCGAATCGTCCGGCCGACCGCATCGCCAACCACCCGCGGTGTGCGGCGCCGGCTGGCCTGCCGCTGATGCTCCGCCGCACCGTCGATCTCGCGCTCGCGGCCTTCTTCGCCTTGACCATCCTCTACGGGCTCTTGTTCAGCCTGCCCGAAGGTCTCGGCGTCCGCGTCGCGCCCGACAGCGCGTGGCCGCCGCTCCGATCTCTGTACGACTGGGCGGTCCAGCAAGAGCCCGCGCATCTCGACCCGCCGCCCGTTCTTCTCGTGAGCTGTCTCTTCGACGGGCTGTTCCAGGCTCCGGTTCTCTTCTTCGTCGTCTACGGACTCCTGCGCCAGCGCGCCTGGGTGCGTCCGCTCGGGCTCTTCTATGCGGGCGCCGCGGTGACGAACATGTTCTTCTACTTCGCGACGACCTTCCTCGGCCCGACACCGCCTCCGCATCTCGGCGTGTACCTGCCCTTCAACCTCCCGTGGCTGATCGCTCCGCTGGTCCTCGCTTGGCGATTGCTTCCGCCCGAACCGTTCGCGGCGGCTCCGGTCGCGCACGCGTCACGGCACGCAGTGGCATGACGGCAGCGCGCGACGCGACGAGCGAGTGCAAGGGCGAGCCCGGACGAGTCGCTCCCGTGGTCGATCGCAACCGCTGCGAAGCGAAGGAAGACTGCGTCCGCGTCTGTCCCTACGACGTCTTCGAGATCCGCAGCCTCACTCGCGAGGATCGCGCATCTCTGTCGCTGCTCGGCAAGCTGAAGGCGTGGGCGCACGGCAACCGACAGGCCTACGTCGTCCGCGGCGCGGATTGTCACGCGTGCCAGCTCTGCATCGACGCGTGCCCCGAGAAGGCACTCACTCTTGCACCATACCGTGGTTGAGAATTCTGAGAGGAACACCCGCATGACCAACCTCGATCTCTTTCGCGCCATCATCGAGCGGGGATTCAACCAGGGCGATCTGGCTGTGGCGGACGAGGTGCGCGCCGGCGGGCGCGGAGCACGAGTACGCGAGGAGTCGACGGACGAACCGGGAACCCGATCCGCATGGCGTTGCTAGTCTGCGCGCTCGGCCGCGACGAGGAGCCACGCCGATCTCCTGGAGCGTCCAGCGCACGCGGGTCGTGGCGACTGTGGCCCATGCATTCCGAGATCCCTGCTCGCCTTCGGCAACACGTGCGCATCCGCGTCACCTCGTCCGCGCGGCGGCCACTTCCTCGTGGGATGCCGGCCAGGGCTCGAGAACGGGGTGGCGCCCGCATGCCGGCTCCTCATCCCAGAAGAGGAGCAACTCTCATGCGGAATCGATGGTTCGTCCTGATCCTGGCCGCGACTCTCTGCGGCGTCGGCGCCCGCGCATCCTTCGCGACGCCGGACGCGGGTCTTCCGGCGCCCACGATCGACGTGAACGGCACGCAGATCCCGCTCGCCGACCTCGGGTGCGCCAGTCCCGGGTCCGGCGGCCCGATCGCCTGCAGCGGGACGGGCTTCCAGAGCCAGAGTGGCGGATTCGCGCTCGACAACTGGAATTTCGAGCTGAATCCGGATCCGAAGATCACGAGCACCTTCACGCTCACGAACCTCAGCTCGCTCACGCAGAACTTCACGATTACCATCACGCTGCCGATCGCTTCTCTCGGGCCGGGGATCGCGATCACCGGGTCGACCACCAACGGTGTGCTCACCGACTTGAACGCGAACGGCGCCACGCTGATCGATTTCGGGAGCGCAATCTTCACCAACCTCGTCAACAGCGCGGCGCTGAAAACGCTGCTCGATCCAGCGCAGCTCTACGTCGCGCCGGCCGACCCGTTCGGCGGACCGAGCTCGGTGGCGATCCCGGACGCCAGCTACGGCCCGATCGTTCTGAATCAGACGGCCGACGCCAACATGCAGATCAAGTGGCAGTTCCGCCTCACGGGCAACGACCAGTTCGGGATCAAGGGCGTGTTCGACGTCCAGCCGGCGCCGGTGCCCGAGCCTGGCACCCTGCTGCTGCTCGGCAGCGGCCTCGCCGCGCTCGCGCGGTTCGGGCGGACGAGCGGGCGCCGTCCGGCTGGCCGATCGCGTTGCTAGTCTGCGCGCGGGACGCGCGAGGTGGCTCGCGACGGGACCCGGAGTCGACCGAACATGCTCCGCTACCAAGCATCGGCGTCGATTCGCGCTCCCGTCGAGGCGATCTGGCCGGTGCTCTCCGACATCGTGCACTGGAATCGCTGGACGCCGACGATCCTCCTGGTCGAGGCGCTCGACGGCGAAGCGATCGCGCCGGGCCGCCGCTTCCGCGTCCACCAGCCGCGCGTGCGCCCGGCGATCTGGCGCGTGACCTCGGTCGAGCCGCCGACACGCTTCAGGTGGGAAGCGCGCTCGATCGGCACGCGCATGACGGCCGATCACGTGCTCGCGCGCAGGGCGCCCGGCCAAACAGGCCTCACGCTCTCCTTTTCGTTCGCGGGACTCCTCGGCGGACTCGTCGGGCGGATGACCGGGCAGCTCGTGCAGTCGTATCTCGATACGGAGGCCGCGTCGCTGTGCCGCGTCGCCGAGGCGGATCAGGGTCCCGATGCGGCTTGACGTGGTCTTCCAATTCTTTCGCGATCTCGTCGGTTAGCTTCCCCGCGTGCCGATGCAGGGAGACATCCGTTGAGGCGGGTCGCGGCCGTGCTCTACTGGCTCGCCACGATCACGATCGCGCTCGGCGCGTTCGGCCACGGCCTCGTCGGCGTCGTGCCGGTGCGACAGGCGTTCGAAGTCATCGCGCTTCCCGCCGATATCATGCGCGTGTTCTGGATCGTCTGGTACTTCGTGAGCGCCTGCATGCTCGCCTTCGGCGCCCTGCTCGCGTGGGCCTGGCCGCGGCTCGAGGCCGGCGCGTCGAGCCGCTCCGGCGCCGCGCTCGCGATCGGCGTGCTCTACACCGTGACGGGCGTCGCGTCGTACCTCTACACCGCCGGCGATCCCTTCTGGCTGCTGTTCGTCGCGCAGGGCGCGCTCGTCCTCGGCTCCACGTTCGTGCTGCGAGGCCATCGCATCGAGCGGGCGAGCGAGATGCGATGAGCGCGCTGCGCGCCGTACTTCGAGTCGACCGAGGAGTGGGGCGCGCTCTTCGCGCGCGGCATCGCGGGCAGACGGGCGTGGCCTCCTTCTTTGCGTTCGCGTCGAACCGCGAATACCTCGCGGGCGTCGGTCACCGCCTCGCGGCGCTCGAGGATTCGCGGCTGCTCCCGCTCGTCGAAGAACGAGCTCCGGTACGCTAGTCGCGAGATGCCCACGCACATCCCGAAGCCCACCGTGATCGAGGCCGCCGGCAATCTGCCGAAGCGGATCGAGGAGTTCGCAGGCCGGGTGAACTCGCGCCATACCTCCGTCAGCGTCGCGCGCATGGTGTCGCCGGCCGGCTGGCAGGAGCCGGGACAGCGGCCGGAGTTCGAGGAGATCACGGTCGTGCTGCGCGGGGCGCTGCGCGTCGAGCACGAGGGCGGCGAGTTCGTGGTGCGCGCGGGCGAGGCCATCGTCGCGCGGCCCGGCGAGTGGGTCCGCTACGGCACGCCCGAGGCGGGCGGCGCGGAGTACGTGGCCGTCTGCCTGCCGGCCTTCTCACCGATGACGGTGCACCGCGACGATTCGTAGTCGCGGCGGCCGTCGCTACGCCGCGGCGGCGCGGATCTCGTCCTCGAGCGCGGCGCGGATCGCCTGGATCGCGCGCTCGTTGACGCGCGCTCGCGTCGCGACGTAGCTCGGCATGTCGAGCGCGCGCAGGCGCGCGGCCTCCTCGCGCGCCGCGTCCTCGAGCCCGCGCGAGTCCGCGAGCACGCGGTCGAGATAGCCGAGCCGCAGCGCCTCGTCCGGCGGGAACATCGCCGCGGTCGTGATGCGCGCGAAGCCCGGCGGGGTCAGGCGGTGGCGCGCGAGCTCGATCGCGAACTTCGGGACCGTCAGCCCGATCGCGACCTCGTTCATGCCGATCTGCCACGCTCCGGCGAGCCCGAAGCGGACGTCGGCCGCGAGCATCAGGAACGCGCCCGCCGGATAGGCGTGGCCCGTACACACGGTCAGGACGGGCCGCGGAAACGCGAGCAGGCGCAGGACCAGCTCGGCGCCGGCCCGCACCATCGCGACGCCCGCTTCCGCGCCGCGCTGGAAGGTCTTCAGGTCGAAGCCGGCCGAGAAGATGCCCTCGCGACCGCGCAGCACCGCGATCGCGCCCGCGCGTTCGGCGGCATCGAGCGCCTCGCCCATCTCCGCGATCATCGCGGCCGACAGCGCGTTCACCTTGCCGTCGTCGAGGGTGATCCAGGCGACTCCGTCTTCGACCGAGACCCGCGTTCGCTGTCCCACGTGCTTGCTCCTGGCTCGAAGGGCGCGCAGCGCGCATAGTAATAGACCATGAGGAGAATCGAATCGCTCGCGTGCGCGGCCGTGGCCGCGGCGCTGCTCGGCTTGGCCGCGTCGGCCGCCGCGCAGGACGGCGAAGACGGCTGCGTCTACAACCGACAGGTCTATCCGGAAGGCACCGATATGTGTCAGAACGGCGACCTCGTGCGCTGCGAGGACGGCGCCTGGTCTGACGAGGGCGATTGCCCCGACCAGCCGATGCCCCCGCCGGACACGGGCGGCGGCGACGTCGACGACGGTCCCGACGAGTAGACGGATCCGCCTCCGGCCCACGCGCTAGGTTGAACCAGGACCGGGCCGGAGGAGGTTTCCATGTCCGAGCACAAGGCCACCATCAGCTGGAATCGCGCCGGGCGCGAGTTCACCTACGAGGAGTACTCGCGCGATCACAGCTGGCGCTTCGACGGCGGCAGCGAGATCGCGGCCTCCGCGGCGCCGGCATATCTCGGCAATCCGAAGCTCGTCGATCCGGAGGAGGCCTTCGTCGCATCCGCCGCGGGCTGCCACATGTTGACCTTCCTCGCCATCGCCGCGCGCAAGCGCTGGGTGATCGAGCGCTACGAGGACACGGCCGTCGGCACGCTCGAGAAGAACGCGGAGGGAAGGCTCGCGATCACGCGCATCGTGCTGCGTCCGGACGTCCGCTTCGGCGGCGCGAAGCCGCCGTCGGCGAGCGAGATCGAGCAGGCGCACCACCGGGCGCACCAGAACTGCTTCATCGCGAGCTCGGTGAAGAGCGAGATCGTCGTCTCTCCCGTCACCCGCGGCTGACGAGATCGTGGCCGATCCGCTTCCGCCGATGCACTGTCCGATCTGCGCGGGACCGCTCGCGTCCCAGCCGGGCCGCCACGGGATCGTGTGGGTATGCGGCGACTGTGTGGCCGGCGCGACGACGCTCGGGGTGCTGCGCCACGTCGCGCCGAAGGCCTTCATCAACCACCTGTGGCAGGCTGCGCGCCTGCACGGCTCGCTCTCCGCGAAGATCTGCCCCTCCTGCACGCAGCCGCTGATCGAGCTGCGGCCGCCGCAGGTCGTGATCGAGCCGGCGCTCGACGTCTGCTGTCGCTGCTTCCTGATCTGGATGGAGCGCCCGACGCTCGAGGCGCTGCGCGTGCAGCCGCCGCGTCCGCGCGCGCTCGGCGCGGGCCCTGCGATCGGCCCGGGCGGCGATCGGCGCGCCGCGGCCGAGGGGCAGCGCGCGCTGCTAGGCGGCTGCGCCAGCGCGATCCTCGACGCGCTCTCCGAGCTGCCCTGAGCCACGCCCGGCCGGGCCGGGCGCCACGCGGCCGGCGCGCCGTGTCAGACTACGCCGGACCATGTCGCTCGAGACCTGGCTCGCCTTCTGCGCAACCGAGACGGTGCTCTGCTTCACGCCGGGCTCCGCTGTGCTCTTCGTGGTGTCGGTGGCGCTCGCGCGCGGCGCGCGTGTGTGGATCGGGCTCCGCATGCTGCTCTTGCGAACGGCCGCGGTCGAGACCGACCGCACCGACGCGCCGCCGACCCGGCCCGTGCAGCGCGCCTTCCTGCGCGCGCTCGTCGTGCAGGGCGCGAATCCGAAGGCGCCGAATCTTCTTCGTCGCGCTGCTGCGCTCCACTGAGCCGGAGGTAGCGTGCGGCGCGCACGCGCCGGGCACGCCCCACGAGACGAAGGTCTGGGCCGTAGATTACGAAGGTGACACGTGGGTACTCCGTTCGTGCCGGGACGACTCGTCGATCTGAGCCATGCGATCGAGCACGGGCTCCGCACCTATCCGGGGCTTCCCGAGCCGGCGATCTCGACGTACCTGAGCCACGACGAGTCGCGCGCACGTTATGCGCCGGGGACCGAATTCCACATCGGCCGCATCGAAATGATCGCCAACACCGGCACCTACCTCGATTCGCCCTTCCACCGCTACCGCGACGGTGCGGATCTCTCCGCGCTGTCACTGGAATCGCTTGCGGATCTCCGCGGCCACGTCGTCGACGCGCCGGCGTCGGGGCGACGCGTCACGGCGTCCGAGCTGCCGGACGCGGACCTCGCGGGGAAGGCGGTGCTATTCCGCACCGGGTGGTCGCGCCACTGGGGCACGCCGCGCTACTTCGAGCCTCACCCCTTCCTCGACGGCGAGGTGGCGAAGCGCCTGGTCGCGGCGCGCGTGGCGCTCGTCGGCATCGACTCGCTCAACATCGACGACACGCGGGGCGGCGAGCGTCCGGTGCACAGCGCGCTGCTGCGCGCGGGCATCCCGATCGTCGAGCACCTGACGGGGCTCGACGGGCTGCCGGCCTCCGGCTTCCGATTCTTCGCCGTGCCCGTGAAGGTGCGCGGCATGGGGACCTTCCCCGTGCGCGCGTTCGCCCGGCTCGACTAGCGAAGCCAACGATTTCTCCCGCGGTGGGCTGCCTCACCACATAGCCTTGTGCTACCAATCGGCGCCTATCGAGAGCGAAGGGAATCCGAATTGGCCAAGCGCAGGGACTGGTCGCAGATCATCGATCGCTTGAACTCGAACCCGCGCGGCGAGCTTCGCATCCGCATGGGCTCGCCGGGCAGCGCCCAGGTGACGCGCTGCCGCCTGCTCGAGGAGTGGAGCAACCTCGAGGTCACCACGGTGCGCGAGACCTTGCACCTGCGCCTCAAGGGGTCGGGCCGCCGCGGCTAGCGCCGACGCCGCGCGTCCGCATCCGCCGGGCCTCCACCAGGAGGTGTCCGCGATGGATCCGAAGCTCTTCGCGACCGTCTTCGCCACGATCTTCCTGGCCGAGATCGGCGACAAGACGCAGGTCGCGACCTTGCTGTATGCGTCCGACGCGCACAACCCGAAGGCGACCGTCTTCGCGGCGGCGGCGAGCGCGCTGGTCGCGGCCGCCGCGCTCGGCATCCTGGCCGGCGGACTGCTCTCGGAGCACGTGAACCCGCGCACGCTCTCGTGGATCGCCGGCGCGGGCTTCGTGGCCGTCGGGATCTGGACTTTGCTGCGCGCGTGATGGGAGTCGCGCAGTCGCTGAGCCTCTTCTTCGCGGCCGGAGCGCTCGGCGGTCTCGCGACCTCGCTGGTCGTGTGGCTCTGCGGCGAGAGCGGTCTCTCGCACGCGCTCGGCGTCGCGATCGCGCCGGAGCTGACGCCGGCCTTCCTGTATCCGCGCATCGTGTGGGGCGGTCTCTGGGGATTCCTCTTCGCCTTGCCGCTCGGCGTCCGCTCCGCCGTGCGGCACGGCCTCCTGCTCTCGCTCGCGCCGACCGCCTATCAGCTCCTCGTCGTCTTCCCGCGCGCGGGTCGCGGCGCGCTCGGCCTCGAGCTCGGCGCGCTGACCCCGGTCCTGGTGCTCGGCTGGAACGCGGTGTGGGGCGTCGTCGCGGCCTGGTGGCTCCGCGGAACGCGCGGTCATGCCGGCTGAGCTGCGCGCTCACGGCCGCATGAACGTGAAGTCGGTGTCCGGATCGAGGTGCTCGGCGGTGAAGACGAGCTGGCGCGCGACGTCCTCCCGGGTGCGCGAAGCGAGCCAGATCTCGACCACGTGCTCGAGCAGCAGCCGCCCGACCACGTCGCGCGGCATCCGCGCGTGGTCGCTCTCGGCGAGCAGCGCCTCGACGTGTCGCTTCACGATCTCGCGGTCCGCACTCATTACGGTCCTCCAAGGCGGAGCATGATCTCGATTGCAACGGCGGGCCAGCTCGCGGCGCCGCCGATCGCCTGCGCGGTCGCGGTCGCGCTCTTGCTGCGCGCCGAGGCGCGCGGCTCGCAGCGCGGCGTGTGGATCTGGAAGCCCCTCGCCGCGGCCTCGTTCCTCGCGGCGGCGTGGCTCTGGGGCGCGCCCGCTTCCGAGTACGGCCGCAGGATCCTGCTCGGCCTCGCGCTCTGCGCCTGCGGCGACGTGTTCTTGATTCCGCGCAGCGACACGAGCTTCCGGCTCGGACTCGTCGCGTTTCTGTGTGGCCACCTGGCCTACGCCGCGGCCTTCCTCACGCTTCCCGTTGCGCTCCAGGTTCTCGTGCCCGCCGCGATCGCGATCGCGCTCGCGCTCTGGCGCGTGTGGCGCTGGCTCGCTCCGCACCTGCCCGCGCGCGAGCGCGTCCCGGTCTCTGCGTACTTCGCGGCGATCGGCGCGATGGGCGCGCTGTCGATCTGCGCCGTCGCGGCGGGCGCCCCGGTCGCCGCGGCGCTCGGCGCGCTCGGCTTCATGGCCTCGGACGTCTCGGTCGCGCGCGAGCGCTTCGCCGCGAAGGGCTTCCGGAACGCCGCCTGGGGGCTGCCGCTCTACTTCGCGTCGCAGCTGCTGCTCGCGTGGAGCAGCGCCGGCACGACCCCGTGATACGCTGCGCCGCGTGATGCGCCTCGCGCGAACGCTGGGACTCGCCGCGCTGCTGTGCGCGTGCGCGTCGTCCGCGCCCTCGGAGCCTCCGCGCTTCGATCCGGTGTCGGCCGATCCGCCGCCCGACGCGGCAAATCCCGCGCGTCTCGCGGAGGACGTCTCGTTCACGAGCGACGGCGCGCGCATGAATGCGATCCTCTACGAGGCGGCCGGCGCGGGTCCGCACCCGACAGCAATCCTGCTCCACGGCTTCCCCGGCAACGAGCGCAACCTCGACCTCGCGCAGGCACTGCGCCGCGCCGGCTGGAACGTCGTGTTCTTCCACTACCGCGGCACCTGGGGCAGCCGCGGCGACTTCTCCTTCACGCACGTGCTCGAGGACGCGGCCGCGGTGCTGGCGCAGGTGCGCGCGCCGGAGTTCGCGCGCGCGCATCGCATCGACCCGTGGCGCATCGTGCTGATCGGCCACAGCATGGGCGGCTTCGCGGCGCTGATGGTCGCGTCCGAGCACGACGAGGTGGAGTGCGCCGTGTCGCTCGCCGGCGCGAACTTCGGGCTGCTCGCGACCGCGCTGGCCGACCCGACGCAGGCGCAGCAGACGGGCGACACGTTCGAGCGCTGGGGCAGCGGACCGATTCCGGGCATCTCGGGCGCCGCGCTGACGGGCGAGCTGCGCGAGAACGGGAAGCGCTTCGACCTCGTGCAGCGCGCCGGCGCGCTCGCCGCGAAGCCCGTGCTGCTCGTGGCCGGCGCGCGCGACACCGTCGCGAAGCCGGAGCTCCACCATGCGCCGCTTGCGGCCGCGATCGCAGCGCAGCCGGGCGCGCGCCTCACGCAGGTCGTGCTCGATTCGGACCACGCCTTCTCCGACGCGCGCATCGCGCTGGCGCACGCCGTGCTCGACTTCCTGGCGCAGGAGTGCACGGCCTCATCGGTCTGAGCTCCGCGTGGCGGCCCGGGCCGCGCCAAGGAGACGCAGTGGACCTCGCGCAGCACCGTCACATGCCTCCGGTCTCGACCTTGATGACGCCCTTCCCCTACTTCGTGGGGCCGGACGATCCGGTGACGCGCGTGCTCGATCTGATGCGCGAGCACGACATCCAACACGTGCCCGTCAAGCAGGACGACCGCGTGGTCGGACTCATCTCGCAGAGCGATCTGCGCTGGCTGACGGACCCGCACCGCGGCGCGATCGATCCGGCGTCGATTCGCGTGCGCGACGTGCCGGTGCCGCCGCCCTACTCGGTCGAGCTGACGGCGCCGCTCGGACCCGTGCTGCTCGAGATGGCCCGCCTCCACGTCGGCTCGGCGATCGTGCTGCGGTCGGGACGCCTCGCCGGCATCGTGACCGAGACCGATGTGTGTCGCGCGCTCGGGCAGGTGCTCGAGCGGCGCTTCCCGCCGGGCGGCGGCGGAGACGCCGCGTGAGCGCGGCGCGGCGACTCGTCCACTACTTCGACTACAAGAGCCCCTACGCCTTCCTCGCGCAGGAGCCGACCTTCGCTCTCGCGCGCGAGACGGGCGCCGAGCTCGTGCTCGTCCCCTACACGCTCGACATCCCGTCCTTCCTCGGCCGCGCCGAGGTCGACGCCGAGGGGCGCGTGCTCTCGGAGGAGCGCAATCCGCACCAGTGGCGGCGCGTCCGCTACGTCTACATGGACTGCCGTCGCGAGGCGCGCCGACGCGGGCTCGTGATCCGCGGCCCGCGCAAGGTCTACGACACGCGCGCCGCGCACGTGGGATTCCTGTACGCGCAGCGGCGAGGCGACCCGCGCGCCTATCACGACGACGTGTTCGCGCGCTTCTGGCGCCACGAGCTCGAGATCGAGGACCCGTCCGCGATCGCGGACGCGCTCGCGCGCGCCGGCATCGACCCGGGCGGCTTCGCCGACTACCTCGCGGGCCGTGGCCTCGAGGAGCTCGTCGCGCTCCAGCGCGAGGCCGAGGCGGAGGGCGTGTTCGGCGTCCCGAGCTATCGCGTCGGCGATCAGCTCTACTGGGGCAACGAGCGGCTCGAGCGCGTGCGCGAGCAGCTCCTGGCGGGAGCATGAGCGCGACGATCCATCGCGGGGACCGCGACGGCGTGCGCGTGCTGGCGCTGGCGCGGCCGCCCGTCAACGCGATCGACTTCGCGCTCGTACGCGCGCTCGGCGATGCGGCCGAGGCGGCAGGGTCCGACGCGGCCTGCCGCGCGCTCGTCGTCACCGGCGCGCCCGGCGTCTTCTCGGCCGGCATCGACACGAAGCGCATTCCCACCTACGACGCCGACGAGCGCGCGTCGATGCTGCGCGCGGTCAACCGCACCGTGCTGGCGCTCTACGCGCTCGAGAAGCCGGCGGTCGCGGCGATCTCGGGCCACGCGCTCGGCGCGGGTCTCGTGCTGGCGCTCTGCTGCGATCTGCGGCTCGCGGCCGACGGCGACTTCCGCCTCGGCCTCACGGAGGCCGGAGCGGGGATTCCCTTCCCCGCCGGCCCGCTCGCCGTCGCGCGAGCCGAGCTCTCGCCCGAGTCGCTGCGCCGCCTCGCGCTCTCGAGCGCCGCCGAGGCGCCCGGCTCGCCGTGGCTCGCGGGGATCGTCGACCGCGTGGTGCCCGCGGAGGGTCTTCTCGCCCGCGCACTCGACGAAGCGCGCGCGCTCGCCGCGCAGCCGGCCTTCGCCGCCGTGAAGCGCCAGCTCCGCGGCGACACCATCGCGCGTCTACGGCGGATCGTGGAGCGCGACGAGGAGCCGCTGCTCGCCGGCTGGCTTCCCGGCCCGAAGCCCGCCTAGCGATTGGTCAGACTCATCCCCGCCGCGTCGTAGCGCTCGCCCGCCGCGGCGCCGGGCGGCAGCGCCTCGTCGATGCGCGCGAGATCGCGCGCATCGAGGCGGATCTCCGCGGCGCCGGCGTTCTCCTCGAGGTACTTCCGCCGCTTCGTGCCCGGGATCGGCACTACGTGCTCTCCGCGCGCGAGCAGCCACGCGAGCGCGAGCTGTCCCGGCGTGCAGCGCTTCTCCGCCGCGATCTCCTTCACGCGCGCGACGAGCGCGAGGTTGCGATCGAAGTTCTCCTGCGCGAAGCGCGGCGTGCGCCGGCGGAAGTCGTTGGCGCCGAGCTCCTCGAGGCTCTCGATCTTTCCGGTGAGGAAGCCTCGTCCGAGCGGGCTGTAGGCGACGAAGGCGGCGCCCTGCTCGCGACAGGCCGCGAGCATGCCGCCCGGTCGCTCGGGCTCGCGCGTCCATAGCGAGTACTCGCTCTGCACCGCCGAGATCGGGTGGACCGCGCAGGCGCGGCGCAGCGACTCGACCGAGCACTCCGACAGCCCGAGCGCGCGCACCTTGCCCGCGCGCACGAGCTCGGCCATCGCGCCGACGGTGTCCTCGATCGGCACGTTCGGATCGACGCGATGCTGGTAGTAGAGGTCGATGCGCTCGATGCCGAGGCGCGAGAGGCTCGCGTCGCAGGCCGACGCGACGTAGGCCGGATCGCCGCGGATCCCGATCGGGCGGCCGCTCGCGTCGCGCACGAAGCCGAACTTCGTCGCGAGCACGATGCGGTCGCGCGCGCGCTGCTCTTTGAGGAAGCGTCCGATCAGGCGCTCGTTGTGGCCGGTGCCGTACGCGTCTGCGGTGTCCCAGAACGTGACGCCGAGCTCGATCGCGCGCGCGAGCGTGGCGAAGTTCTCCTTCTCGTCCGCGTCGCCGTAGAACTCGGACATGCCCATCACGCCGAGCCCGATCGCCGAGACTGTCTTTCCGCTCCGCCCGAGCGCGCGCGTCTGCATGGCGCCCTCCTTCTCGTTCGATTCGCACTCTATCACGCGCGAGTGGACGACCCGTGCGCGGTTCAAGCCGCGCGCGCGGGCGCCGAAGAGTCAGCCGATGTCCGAGCTTCCCGTCGCGACGCGGCCACGGCTCGAGATCGGAACGCCGCAGCACTTCCGCTGGCTCGAGGGCATCGTGCGCGCGGTGCTGGTGCTGAATCTCGCCGACGCGCTCTTCACCCTGGTGTGGATCCGCAGCGCGCTCGCGAGCGAGGCCAATCCGCTGCTGCGCGAGCTGGCGCACGGACACCCCGTCGCGTTCGTGGCGGTGAAGACGGCACTCGTCGGCCTCGCGTCGTGGCTCTTCTGGCGTCAGCGCCAGCGCCCGCTGGCTGTCATCGCGATCTTCCTGGCCTTCGGCGTCTACTACGCGCTGCTGCTCGCGCACCTCGGCTTCCTCTCCCTGGTGGTGCGCGGCGCGGCGCTGATCCCCTGACTTCTTTAGAATGCGCGCGCCATGTACGCCCGCGTGTTCCTCGTCCTCTCGGCGCTCCTCTGGCTGCCCTACGGCCTCTACTGCCTGATCGACCCGGGCTCGCTCGCGCAGGCCGCGGGCGTCGTGGCCCGGACACCGACCGGCACCACCGAGCTGCGCGCGATGTACGGCGGTCTCCAGGCCGCGATCGGCGTGCTCGCGCTGGTGGGCGCGATTCGCGGCAGTGTCACGCGGAGCGCGCTCGTCGCGATCGGCACGTTGACCCTGGGCCTCGGATCCGCGCGGCTGCTCGGCGCCCTGATGGATGGAGGCTTCACCAGCTACACCGGGATGGGTCTCGGCTTCGAGTGGACGTCCGCGCTGGTCTCGCGCTGGCTGCTCAGCCGACAGAATTGACCGCTGATCTCGAGGCGCTTCGCAGCGAGCGCCTGCTCCTCTCGCGACCGCGCGCGAGCGACCTCGCCGACCTCGTCGCGCTCCACGCCGACCTGCGCGTGATGGCGACGCTCGGCGGCCTGCGCGACCTGGCCGCGACCGAGTCGCAGCTCCGCGACTTCGACGCGCACTGGGAGCGACACGGCTTCGGCCCGTGGATCCTGCGCGACCCGGAGACGCGCCGCTTCCTCGGCCGCGGCGGTCTCCGCCACGTCGAGGTCGAAGGCCGCGACGAGGTCGAGCTCCTCTACGCGCTGGTCGCCGACGCCTGGGGTCGCGGCTACGCCGCCGAGCTCGCGCGCGAGAGCATCCGGGTGGCGTTCCAGATCCTCCGCCTTCCCGAGCTCGTCTGCTTCACGCTGCCGACGAACGAGCGCTCCCTCGCGGTCATGCGGGGCGCCGGATTCCAGTACCAGCGCGACTTTCTGCATGCAGGGCGACCGCACCGCCTCCACCGGCTGCGCGCCCCGTCGTAGGACTTGCTCGCAGGTCCGCGCCGCCTGCGGGTATAGTGAGCGTCCACCCGCATTCCCGAGGAGAACCCCCGCATGGCCGCGGCCCCGTCCTTCGTCGAGCGCAAGGATCTCTACATCGGAGGGGAGTGGGTCCCCTCGCAGAGCCGCAACACGATCGACGTGATCAGCGCGTCGACCGAGGAGCCGCTCGGACGCGTGTCCGACGCGACACCGGCCGACATCGACCGCGCCGTCGCCGCCGCGCGACGCGCCTTCGACACGGGTCCCTTCCCCGACTGGACTCCGGCCGAGCGCGCCGACGCGATCTCGCGTCTCTCGAAGGCGCTGCAGGCGCGCGCGCCGCAGATCGCCGACACCATCTCGCGCGAGAACGGATCGCCGATCGCGTCGTCGATGGGCCTCCAGGTCTTCTCCGCGACCATGGTGCTCGACCAGTACGCCGAGATGGCGCGCGGCGGCTTCCCCTTCATGGAGGAGCGCGCCGGCATCATGGGCAACCGCGTGCGCATTCGCCGCGCTCCGGTCGGCGTCGTCGCCGCCGTGGTGCCGTGGAACGTACCGCTCTTCGTGTCGGTGCTGAAGCTCGGCCCGGCGCTCGCGGCGGGCTGCACCGTCGTGCTGAAGCTCGCGCCCGAGACGCCGCTCGACGGCTACCTGCTGGCCGACGCGATCGCCGACGCGCAGCTCCCGCCCGGCGTCATCAACGTGCTCTGCGCCGGCCGCGAGAACAGCGAGTACCTGGTACGCCACCCGGGCATCGACAAGGTGTCGTTCACCGGCAGCACGGTGACGGGCGGCAAGATCGGCGGCATCTGCGGCGAGCAGATCAAGCGCTGCACGCTCGAGCTCGGCGGCAAGTCGGCCGCGATCCTGCTCGAGGACGCCGCCGTCGACGGACCGATGCTGATGCAGCTCCTCGGCGCCGCGCTGATGAACAACGGCCAGGCCTGCGGCGCGCAGACGCGCATCCTCGCGCCGCGCATGCGCTACCAGGAGATCGTCGACGCGCTCGCCGGCGCGGTCGGCGCGATGAAGGTGGGCGACGCGCTCGACCCGGCGACCAACATCGGACCCGTGGTGAGCGCGCGCCAGCGCGACCGCATCAAGGGCTACCTCGAGGCGGGCAAAGCGGCCGGCGCGAAGCCGGTCGTCGGCGGCGGCTTGCCGAAGGCGCTCTCGAAGGGCTGGTTCATCGAGCCGACCGTCTTCGCGAACGTCGACAACAAGATGAAGATCGCGCAGGAGGAGATCTTCGGTCCGGTGCTGGCCGTGATCCCCTACGGCAGCGAGGAGGAGGCGATCTCGATCGCGAACGACTCGCAGTACGGACTGTGCGGCAGCGTCTGGACGCCCGACATCGAGCACGGCGCGAAGGTCGCGGCGCGCGTGCGCACCGGCTGCGTCGCGGTCAACTCGGGCATGATCGTCGACCTGAAGTCGCCCTTCGGCGGATTCAAGAAGTCGGGGCTCGGCCGGGAGCTCGGCCCGGAGGGCCTCGCCGGCTATCTCGAGTACCAGTCCATCATCCTGCCCGCCGGCTATCCGGCGCAGGCCTAGAGGGGACCTTGCCATGAACACGATGCAGTTCTACATCGACGGCCGCTGGGTCGATCCGACCGAAGCGCGGCCCTTCCCGGTGATCGATCCCTCGACCGAGGAGTCGATCGCGCAGATCGCGCTCGGCAGCGCGAAGGACGTCGACCTCGCGGTCGCGGCCGCGCGCCGCGCCTTCGAGACCTTCTCGCAGACCTCGCGCGAGGAGCGGCTCGCGCTGCTGAAGCGCATCGCCGCCTCCTACCAGAAACGCTATGCGGACCTAGCGAAGACGATCTCGCAGGAGATGGGCGCTCCGTTCTGGCTGAGCAACGCGGCGCAGGCCGCCACCGGACTCGGTCACCTGAACGAGGCGATCAAGATCCTCGAGAGCTACGAGTTCGAGGAGCTGCGCGGCACGACGATGATCCGGCGCGAGCCGATCGGCGTGTGCGGCTTCATCACGCCGTGGAACTGGCCCGTCAACCAGATCATGTGCAAGGTCGCGCCGGCGCTCGCGGCAGGCTGCACGATGGTGCTGAAGCCGACGGAGCTCGCGCCGCTGAACGCCCTGATCGTGGCCGAGATCTTCCAGGACGCGGGCGTGCCGGCCGGCGTCTTCAACCTGGTCAACGGCGACGGCCCGACGGTCGGGCAGGCGATCTCGTCGCACCCGGGCATCGACATGGTGTCGTTCACCGGCTCGACGCGCGCGGGCATCCTGGTCGCGAAGGCCGCGGCCGACACCGTGAAGCGCGTGACGCAGGAGCTCGGCGGCAAATCCGCCAACATCATCCTCGACGACGCCGACCTCAACACGGCCGTCGGCGGCGGCATGATGGGCTGCGCGATGAACTCGGGTCAGTCGTGCAACGCGCCGACGCGCATGCTGGTGCCGGCGAAGCTTCACGATCAGGTCGTCGCGATCGCGAAGGCCGTCGCCGAGACGATCACCGTCGGCCCGCCCTTCGCGGAGGGCACGCGCATCGGCCCGGTCGTCAGCGAGACGCAGTGGCAGAAGATCCAGCGCCTGATCAAGGCGGGGATCGACGAGGGCGCCACGCTCGTGACAGGCGGCCCCGGCAAGCCGAAGGGACTCGAGCGCGGCTACTACGTGCGCCCGACGGTCTTCGCCAACGTGCGCAACGACATGACGATCGCGCGCGAGGAGATCTTCGGACCCGTGCTCTCGATCCTGCCGTACCAGAACGACGACGAGGCGGTGAAGATCGCGAACGACACGCTCTACGGCCTCGCGGGCTACGTGTCGTCGGGGAATCTGGAGCGCGCGCGCCGCGTGGCCATTCGGCTGCGCGCGGGCCAGATCAACCTGAACGGCGCGGGCCCCGACTTCACGGCGCCGTTCGGCGGCTACAAGCAGTCGGGCAACGGCCGCGAATGGGGCGTCTTCGGCTTCGAGGAGTTCCTCGAGATCAAGGCGATCACGGGCTGGCAGCCCGCCGCGAAGTAGCACACGCTAGCGTCTGAACGAATCCGCGGGCCGGGCTCGAAGGAGTCCGGCCCGCGGTGCTTTCGGGGTCGCGGTGACGCCGGAGGCGGAGGGTTCGCGGGCTCCGCCCCCGCACCCCGATTGAACGAGAGGACCGGAGTCACGCGAGAGCCTCCTTGCTCACCGACTCGACGATCAGATGTAGGTGATCGTTCCGAATCGAGTAGTGGGCAAGGCGGAAGCGGCCGCGCTCGCACGCAGCGCCAGGCTGCGTTCCAGCTCACGTACCAGCTTCACCCTTCGCACCGAAGGCAGTCCACGCCGCGCCTTCAACCTGACGTGGCAGGGAAGGCGCGCCGCGAGCTGCGCTCGCGCGCGGTGTGTCTCGAAGATCCAGATCGAGCTGCCGAACGCGCCGCGCCATGACCTGCACTCTGACATGCAGGTCTGACAGGTACGGTCACGCGCTCATCTTGATTTGCGCGATGTTCTCGTGGCACGCTGGCGAAGAGACAGTCGGGCGGCGGGAAGAATGAGTACGCAGCGTGACTACGTTCAACGCTGCACCGAGCTTCTTCGGACCAGTCCGGAGCCGATGTGGGCACGGATGCGCGAACTTCTCGAGGAGCGAGGGGTGTCCCCCTCCACCTCAGTTCTCGCCACTTCCTTCCCCAACGACAACAGTTTTGAGTTCGGCATCGTCGTGACCAGCACCGCCGCGTCTACTAGTTCGGACTCGACTACCTTCACAAACCGGTCGAGCAAGGTGTCTGCAGGGAGTGGGTCGACCTCACGGAGCGTCACGCCAGCTCGCCGTATCACTACGATGTCGCGGCGGCATTCGCTGTTCTGGAAGAGTCTCGGTGAACACCCTCACCGCACCGGCTCGATCGGCGTTATGACGCCGACGCGCGACTCGATCGCCTCCGCGGCCGCGAGGCAGAGATCCTCGCGGTAGCGATCTCCGATCAGCTGCACGCCCTGCGGCAGTCCGTGCGCGACGCCGACGGGCACGACGGCCGCGGGGAGTCCGAGCAGATTCAGTACGAGCACGATGCGCATGCTCTGGAAGATCTCCTCGGCGGCCTGCCGGCTCTCCACGTCGCGGCCCACCGGGAAGGGCGGCTGCGTACAGACCGGCGCGAGCACCAGCGGGAACTCCGTCTGGAAGGTCGTCCACGCGCGCGCGATCGCGTTGCGGTCTGCGAGCTTCCGTTGGTAGGTGGCGAGGTCGATCTCCGGCTCGCGCGCGAGCCAGAAGTCGAGGGAGCGCTGCGAAGCCTGCGAGAGCAGCGGACGCATCAGCGGCAGCATCTGCATGCGGAGATCCGAGGCGACGAGCGCGCTCCACATCGCGGCAGCCTCCACCACCATCGGCGGCTCGCGCTCCTCGACGGCGTAGCCCGCGTCGGCGAGCGCATCCGCAGCGCAACGCACGCCGGCGGCGACGTCCGGATGCACGCCGGCGCCGCCGGGGTCGACGCTCACGGCGACGCGCACGGGCTTACGCGGGCCCGCGCCTTCGAGCGGGGCGGGCGTCCACCAGGGATCGCGCGGATCGCGGCCCGACATGCAGCCGAGTGCGAGCCGGAGATCCGCGACCCGGCGCGCCATCGGCCCCTCGACCATGAAGAGCTGGAGCGTCGGCGAGAGCTCGGCGGGCGCGATCGACGACGCGTGCGTGACGCGCCCCTGCGTCGGACGCAGCGACGCGATGCCACAGAACTGCGCCGGTATGCGCAACGAGCCCCCGTAGTCGTTGCCGTTGCCGAGCGGCGTCATGCCCGTCGCGAGCGCGACGGCATCGCCGCCGCTCGAGCCGCCGGGTGTACGCAAGGCGTCCCAGGGATTCTGCGTCGCGCCCCGCAACGAGCTCTCGCAGTGCCAGCGCAGGCCGAAGTCCGGAAGGTTCGTGCGCGCGATCACGATGGCGCCGGCGGCGCGCAGCTGCGCCACGTGCGGCGCATCGAGCGGCGGCACGGCGTCCTTCATGACGACCACGCCCTGCGTCGTCGCCGAGCCCGCGACGTCGACGTTCTCCTTCACCGTCATCGGCACGCCGTGGAGCGGCCCGATCGCGTCGCCGCGACCTTGCGCGGCGTCGGCCGCGTCCGCGGCGGCGAGCGCCGGGTCCGCGTGTACGGCGCCGATCGCGCGACAGACGGGATCCACCTCCGCGATGCGCGCGAGGTGCGTCTCCACCACTTCGCGGCTCGTATGCTCGCGGCGGCGGATCCGCGCGGCGAGCTCCGAGGCGGAGAGCTTCCAGAGCGGCGTCGACATCGCGGCCCCCTCCCGGCGTCGCAGCGTAGCGCCGCCGTCCTGTGAATCGCGGCCATGCGATCGTCGGCGTTGACGCCGCGAAGAGGCGACGCGAGGCTCGGCCTCCATGCCGCTCCCCATCCGCTTCTGGTTCGAGTTCGCGAGCACCTACTCCTATCTCGCGGCCTGGCGCGTCGAGGCCGAGGCGCGCGCGCGCGGCGTCGAGGTCGTCTGGGAGCCCTTCCTGCTCGGCCCGATCTTCGGCGCGCAGGGCTGGAACGACTCTCCCTTCAACATCTACCCGGTGAAGGGCCGCTACATGTGGCGCGACATGGAGCGCCTGTGCGCGGAGTTCGGACTTCCGCTGGTGCGCCCGACGAAGTTCCCGCGCAACGGGCTCGTCGCCGCGCGCGTCTGCTGCGCGGCGACGAAGGAGCCGTGGCTGCCGGACTTCGTGCGCGCCGTCTACCGCGCGAACTTCGCGGGGGACCGCGAGATCTCGACCTCGGAGGTGGTCGGCTCGCTGCTGACAGCGCAGGGCGTCTCCGCGGACGAGTGGCTCGAGCGCGCCGCGCTGCCCGACACCAAGCAGAGACTTCGCGAGCAGACCGAGCGCGCGATCGCGAAGGGGATTTTCGGCGCGCCGTCGTTCACCGTCGGCGACGAGCTCTTCTGGGGCAACGACCGCCTGACGCAGGCGCTCGACTTCGCGTGCCAGGGATCGTGAGTCAGGACGACCTGCCGCGAAGATCCGCGAGCGTTCCGTCGCTGGCTCCGCAGCGACTTCCGTCGATCGCAGTCCTCGCCATCGTCGCGCTCGGTTGCGCGACGTCTTCCGCGGGTCGCCCCTACACGGAGGAGAGTCCGGATGGAAGACAGCGCCTCGAAGGTTTGGAGCTCGGGTCGGTCGGAAGTCCTGCGTTCCTGCACCAGGGGATGCCCTATGTCCCGACGATCGCGCTCTGCCGCAAGTCGGAAACAGGGAAGGACGCGGGCACCTTCTTCTATGCCACCATCGTGCTGGCCGCAGAGTCGTTCGAATTCGAGCGCCTGGTCGCCACGACGCCGGCCGGAGAGCGCATCCTGCCAGGCAACGTGATCGGCACGGACAGCCGATTCGGGCTCTACGATCCGCGCTACAGCGAGCGCATCGAGGTTCCGCTCTCCGATGATGACGTGGAGTGGCTGGTGGCTGCGGGAACCGCGGTGGAGCTGCGGATGGAGGGCAAGAGGCTCTGGATCAAGGTCCCGCCGGGAGCTCCTCTCGCGGACGCCTTGCGGGCGTACCGCGATGGCTACACCGTGAAGTCCTCCCCCTGACCCGAACTCCTAGTGCCGCAGGATGCGCGCGTTGACCACGGTGGCCGAGCGGATCCCTTCATCTTGCGGACGCTGACTTCGGGGAAGCCGAGCTTGCGGCCGAGCTCGTCGATCTTGAAGTAGGTCACGAGCGTTGGGACCAAGCGTGTAGGCGCCGACGTGGACGTGCGCGTCGATCAGCCCTGGCATCGGCGTTCGCCCGCGCAGATCGATGCGCCGCGCGCCCGATACGCCGACCGGCGTCTCCTCGACCGCGGCGATGCGCTCGCCCTCGATCACCACGTGCCACTGCGGCAGCAGGCGTCCGGATTCGGCGTCGAGCAGCGACGCGTTCTCGAGCACCAGCATGGCGAGCGCGCCTCCCGTGCTGCGCAGTCTAATCGGAACGGGGGGCTAGTGGTTCACGATCAGCCGCGACCGCCCCGAAGCGCTCTGGACCCTCAGGTGGACTTCCCGCTTCTTCCCGAGCTGGCCGAGGATGTTCGGGTCGGTGATGCGCTGGCCGTCGATCTCGACCAGCCGATCGCCATCGCGAAGGCCGAGGCACGCCGGGAACGATCCCGGCACCACGTCGCTCACCTCGACGCCGCGCACGACGCCCCCTTCCTGCACCGGCTTCCAGTGCGCGGACGCGAACACGTAGACCTGGCTCGCCGGCGGCGCGCACGACGTCTTCGCCGTCTGCGAGCACGCGACGAGACAGGCCGCGAGCAGCGCGATGCGTCGCATGGCGCGCCTACGCCGTCAGCGGCACGAGCCGCAGCTCGACGCGCCGTGCGCATCGCCCGCGAGACTGCCGACCTGCGTGGCCCCGAGTCTCATCTCACCCCCCCATGACCGAAGAGCTCGGCAACATGGCCGCGTCGAAATCCGGCGCCTGCTCGACCCACGCCGACAGCGTGTCTGTGTCGGGACACGGAATCGCGCGCAGGGCCACGTCCGACGGCAGCACGACCCCCGTGGCGCGCGCGACGAGCTCGCGCACCGCGGCGTCCGAGAGATCGCCGCCCGGCGCGGGCACGACCTGCGCGTGATGGCCGTGGCCGCCCGGCAGATAGATGGCGCCGGTGTAGAAGTCGATGCCGAAGGCCACGAGGCCCGGCACGATGAAGAAGAAGAGCAGCACGCCGTCGAGCACGACGATGCCGGGATCGACGCGTCCGCCCTTCTGTCCCTGGCGATCCGGGTAGAGCAGCGTCCCGCAGCCGGCGAGGTGCAGCACGAGCGCCGCGCAGACGAGCGCGCGCGATCGGAGCCATCGCGATGCATGGACGGGTCGCATGATCCGGATGCTTCGCGAGATCGACCGGGCCTCGCTGTGACTTGAGTCACGGAAGGAGCGCGCCGGCCGCGTCCGTCGCTGTGATAGCCTGCGAACCCGCGCGTCCGAGGAGCTGGAGCCATGGCGGAGCGGATCGGAATCGAGCAGGCGGCCACGCGAGGCGGAACGCGGCTCGTGCTGCTCTCGGGCTTCCCGAGCCCCTGGTCGGTCGCAGCGAAGGCGATCTTCGACGTGAAGCGCATTCCCTACACGCGCGCGCAGCAGATGCCTTCCGACGCGCCCGACGCGCTCGTTCGCGTGACCGGTCAAGCGAGCTACCCGGCGGTGCTGCACGAGCGGGAGAAGCCGCGCACCGGCTGGGCCGAGATCCTGCTGCTGGCCGAACGCCTCGCGTCCGAGCCCGCGCTCGTTCCGTCGGACGCGCTCGCGCGGGCGCAGCTCTTCGGCTTCGCGCACGAGATCTGCGGCGAGGAAGGCCTCGGCTGGACCCTGCGCCTGCTGATGGTCCACGCCGGGCTCGCGGCGAATCCGCCGTCACCGATCAGTGGATATCTCGGCCC
>DATKND010000167.1:0-9754 GCA_035541475.1 Myxococcota bacterium
CCGCTGCCGAACACCTGGTACCTGAAGGCCACCGGCATGCCGCACGCGCGGATGTGGTCCCGCGGCCTCCGCAGCCTGGGCGTCTGGTTGCCCGGCGCGCTGCCCGCACTGGCGGCGTGGCTCGCCGCCCTCGCGCTCGCCCCGCGTGACCGGCTGGTCCGCATCGCGAGCGCGTGTCTCGCCGCGGGAATGGTCTACGAAGTGTCGGTCGGCGGCGACTGGATCGTGAAGCTCGGCAGCCGCTTCCTGGCCCCGCTGCTCCCGCTGCTCGCGATCTGCGCGGCGCGCGGACTCGCTCTCGGAACGACGCGCTTCGCGCCCAGATCCAAGCAGCTCGCGATGATGCTAGGCGGCGTGCTGTGCGGCTACGCGGCCAGTCCCCCGGCCGCCGCTCGCGAATGGCTGCTCGTTCGCGAGCCCACCTTGCTCGCCGGGTACAATCGCGCCAATTGGGGGCTCGGCGCGCTTCTGCGCGACCACGGCGACCCCGCGCTGCGGGTCGCCGTCCACTGGGCGGGCGTCGTGCCCTACGTCTCGCGGCGGTACGCGATCGACGTGCTCGGCAAATCCGACCGACACATCGCGCGGCTCGAGGTCGACCGCTTCGAGCCCGGTCACGCGAAGTGGGACTGGGACTACGTGCTCGAGACGCAGCGGCCCGACGTCTTCGACGCGCCGAGTCGCGGCCTGGAACGCGACCCGCGCTTCCTGCGCGACTTCGTGCGCGTGCGCGCGCCGGACGGCGTCGCCTTCTATCTGCGCCGCGGCGCGGCGGGCCTGCTGCACGACCTGCCGCAAGCCGAGTCGCTGCCCGAGATCAGAGGAAATCCTTGATCGGCGCGAGCTTCTTCACCCACTCGTCGGGCAGCAGGTTGACCGTGCCACCGAACTGCCGGATGTAGAGCTGGAGCTTCGCCGTCTCCTCGATCATGGCCGCGCGCGTGGCGGCCTTGCGCAGGTCGTCACCGACCGCCATCAGCCCGTGGTTCTGCAGGATCGCGCCGCGGCTCTTGCGCAGCGCCTCCCCGACCGCTTCCGCGAGCTCGGCCGAGCCCGGCATGAACCAGGGAACCGTCACGGTGTCGGCGAGCGCGATGGCGTCCGTGTTGATCGGGTCGAAGCGCTGGTTGCAGATGCCGAAGGCGGTCGCGATCGGCGAGTGCGTGTGCACGGCGCCCGTCGATCCGGGCCGCGCGCGGTACGATGCGAAGTGCATCTTGAACTCGATCGACGGCTTCTGCTGGCCCTCGATCACGCTGCCGTCCGCGCGGATGTGCACGAGATGGTCGGTGCTGAGCCCGCCCTTGAAGAGCCGGCTCGGCGTGATCCAGATCGTCTCGCCGCCGGTGTTGCTGCCGCTGATGTTGCCGCCGGTCGGCGTCAGATGACCGGAATGAAACAGCTCCTCCGTGATCTGCACGATCTGCTCGCGTACTTCGCGGTCGCTCAGCATGCCGGCGCGCAGCCTACCTCATTGTTCCGGACGCCGTCAGCGTGTTAGGGTCCGCGCGATGCGCAGGCGCTTCGACGCCGTCCTCTTCGACTTCGGCGGCGTCTTCACCGCGTCTCCCTTCGGCGCCTTCGAGGAGGTCGCGCGCGAGCTCGGCGCCGATCCGCGCGCGGTGCTCGAGATCGTGTTCGGATCCTACGAGCTCGACACCGATCATCCCTGGCACCAGCTCGAGCGCGGAGAGCTCGGGCTCGCCGAAGCGCGCGCGCAGATCGCGGCGCTCGCCGCCGCGCGCGGCATCGAGCTCGATCCGCTGCACGTGCTCGCGCGCATGAGCGCGGGCGGCGGCGCGCGCGAGCCGCTGGTCGCGCGCACGCGCGCGCTGCGCGCCGAGGGCTACAAGACGGCGCTCGTCACGAACAATGCGCGCGAGTTCCGCTCCGCCTGGCGCAACCTGCTGCCGCTCGACGAGCTCTTCGACGCGGTGATCGATTCGAGCGAGGTCGGCGTGCGCAAGCCGAATCCCGCGATCTTCCGGCGCGCGCTGGACGAGGTCGGAGGCGTCGCGGCGTCGCGCAGCATCTTCCTCGACGACCACCCCGGCAACATCGCGGCCGCGCGCCGCCTCGGCATGCAGGGCGTGCTCGTCGGCGAGGACCCGGCCGCCGCGCTGGCCGAGCTCGAGGCGCTGCTGGCGGCCGCCGGTCCGCCGGGGTGACGAGCCCCGCGACGGACGGCGAGCCGCTCGGATGGCGCGCGATCGGCGCCGCGCGCGACTTCCGCTTCGCCGGAACACCGCGCGAGATCGAGCGCTTCGGCAGCGGTCACATCCACGACACCTTCGCGGTTCGCTGCGACGGGCCCGGCGGCTCGCGGCGCTACGTGCTCCAGCGGATCAACGCGCGCGTCTTCCGCGAGCCCGTGCGCGTGGTCGAGAACGCGGTGCGCGTGAGCGAGCATCTGCGCCGGCGGCTCGAGTCGTCGGGCGCGCCCGACGCCGACCGGCGCTCGTTGCACTGGTGCGAGTCGCACGCGGGCGGTCCCGTGCACCGCGACGAGTCGGGCTCGGTCTGGCGCGCCTGCGACCTGATCGAGAGGACGCACACGCGCGACGTGGTGGAGTCGCCGGACGAAGCGCGCGCAGCCGGGCGCGCATTCGGCGACTTCCTCGCGCAAGTCGCCGACCTCGACCCCGGGTCTCTCCACACGGTGATCCCCGGCTTCCACGATCTCGCGGGCTATGCGCGCCGCCTCGACGCCGCGCACGCTGCCGATGCGCGCGGCCGCGCGCGCGCCTGTGCCGAGGAAGTCCAGGCCGTGCGGCGCGCGCTCGCCGAGCTCGGGAGCGCGCGCGCGGCGCACGAGTCGCTGCCGCGGCGCGTCGTGCACGCCGACTGCAAGGTCAACAATGTGCTGCTCGACGACCGCAGCGGCGAGGGCGTATGCGTGATCGACCTCGACACCGTGATGTCGGGCCGCAGCGTCGACGACTTCGGCCAGCTGGCGCGGGGCGCCGCGTGCACGGCGGCGGAGGACGAGCGCGATCTCTCGCGCGTGCGCTTCGACCTCGCGCTCTTCGAGGCGCTCTGCGAGGGCTTCCTGGCGGGCTGCGGTTCGCTGCTCTCGCCGGCCGAGCGCGCTGCGCTGCCGCAGGCGCCGGCGCTCTCCGCGCTCGAGCACGCGGTGCGCTTCCTGACGGACCACCTCGAGGGCGACGTCTACTTTCGCGTCCACCGATCCGGACAGAATCTCGACCGCGCGCGCGCGCAGCGCCGCCTGCTCGAGGCGATGCGCGCCGCCGAGAGCGAGACGGTGGAGATCGTGCGGAGCGCGGCGCGCCGCGCGGAGATCAGCCGGTGAAAGCCGCGGCCGCGCGGCCCGCGCGGCGCCCGAAGAAGCTCGCGTCGGCGAGCGAGCTGCCGCTGCCGGGATAGCCCGTGCCGCAGAAGAGCGCGGCCGTACGCCCGGCTGCGTAGAGGCCCGGCACCGCATCGCCGTCCGGACCGAGCACCTCGCCCTCGGCGCTCGTCTCGAGGCCGCCGAGCGTGAAGGTTGCGTAGATCGCGGCGTCCGTGCTCGAGTCGATCAGCGCGTACGGCGGCTTCTCCAGCGGCTGCACGAGCTCGGCGCGCTTGCGGAAGAGCGGATCCTCGCCGCGTGCCGCATGCCGGTTGTAGAAGGCGAGCGTCGCCTCGAGCGCGCCGCGCGGAAGTCCCGCCTCGACCTCCAGCTCGGCGACGCTCTCCGCTACCCAGGTCGCCTCGAGGCCGAGAAGTCCCCGCTCGTAGGTGGCGTCGTCGAGCAGCAGGTAGACGCGTCCGCCCTGCCGGAAGAGGCTCTCGATCCCGATGTGGCCGTAGTAGGTGTCCTCGTTGACGAAGCGGAGCCCCTGCCGGTTCACGAAGATGCCGCGACCGAGCCGGTTCGGGATCGTGGTCGGCAGCGCGACCTCGCCCTGCCCCATCCGCACGACGTCGCCCCCCGCGCCCTGCCCCATGCGGATGCCGCGGCCGTCGTCGCCGTCGCTGCCGACGCGCATCGAACAGCGCGCGAGGATCGGGGCGTGGCGCGCGAGCATCGCGTCGTTCATCACGAAGCCGCCCGCGCACAGCACGACGCCGCGGCGCGCCCGCACGCAGAGCGATTCGCCCGCGCTGCGCGCGACGACGCCGACCACGCGCCGCGACGACTCGTCCTGCACCAGGGTCTCGACGCGCGTGTCACCGCGCACGCGCAGCCCGCGACGCGAGACGGTGTCGAGAATCCGCTGCATCAGGAAGGGGCCCGCCTTGCCTTCCGTCCGAGGCTTGTGTCCGCGCGGCGCCGGCCGCACGAGCGCATTCCAGGGGTGGCAGTTCTCACCGCCGCTCCAGACGAGACAGTCGTCCGTCGGCGACTCCATGCCCGGCTCGGGGTGGAAGCTGCGCTTGAACGGGAGGCCCTGCGCCTCGAGCCAGTGGAAGTGCTCCACACTGCCCTCGCAGAAGAGCCGGATCTTCTCCTCGCGCGCGCCCGGCTGCGAGGCGGCCACGAGGAAGCGGTACATGTCCTCGGGCGTGTCCTCGTAGCCGCAGGCCTTCTGCACCGGCGTGCCGCCGCCGAGGTAGATGAGACCGCCGGAGTTCGCGGACGTCCCGCCGCCACCGCTCGCGCGCTCGAGCACGAGCACGTCGGCTCCCGCGCGCTGCGCCTCGAGCGCCGCGCTCGCGCCGGCCAGGCCGAGCCCGACGACCACCACGTCGGCCTCGAGCTCGTAGCGCGGGATCTCGCGCGCCGATCGCGGCGTGCACGGCGCGTGTCGCGGGGCGGCGCTCATCGACGCTCCCTCTCGAGGCTCGCGGCGGGAAAGCGCTGCGGCTGGTGGAAGTCCGGGCGTGGACCGGGGATCGGATGGTGCGCCAGCAGCACACCGCCCGCCGCGACGAAGGCATTCACTCCGGCGACCTCCGCCGGCACGATCGACCACGGCGCCAGCAGGCTCGCGGTCCATCCGCGCGCGTCGGCGCGGTGCGCGAGCGCCGGCCGCAGGCCCTCGAGCGCGTCGCAGCAGCGCCGCGGCGCGTCGAATTGGAGCGCCAGGAAGTGGCCGCCCGCGCCGAGCTCGAGCTCGAGGTAGCGCCCGTCGCGTCCGGACACGAAGCACTCGACCACGTCGTACTCCCACAGGTCGGCCACGCGCGCGCCCGGCGGCGCCGACGGCAGCCGCGGGCTCGCCTGATGCGGAAGGCTGGCCTCGAAGGCGAGCCCGTCCGCACGCGCCTGCAGGCGCACCCGTGCGTGGAGCCGCGGATCCTCGACGGGCGCGCCGTCCCAGCGGCGCTCGACGCGCAGCTCGAGCGCGCCGGGCGGGGGCGGGATGCGCAGCACGGGCGTCGCCCGACTCAGGAGAGCCAGCGCCCGAGCGGCGTGCCCCACCAGAACTTCGCAAACTTCTTCATCCCCTCGAGATCCTTCGCGGTGTAGGGATAGCCGCCCTGGATCTTCTTGCCGCCGAAGCGATCGACCAGCATCGGGTGGAGGTGGCAGTAGCCGCGCAGCCCGAGCGCGCCGTTCACCTGTCCGACACCGCTCTCCTTCACGCCGCCGAAGGGCGCCTCGGGCACGCCGTAGGTGAGCGCCATGTCGTTGATGCAGACGCCTCCGGTCTGCATGCGCTCGGCGATGCGGAACCCCTTCTCGGTGTCGCGAGTCCACACGTTGCCGTTGAGCCCGTAGCGCGAGTCGTTGGCGAGCCGGATCGCCTCCTCCTCGTCGGACACGCGCATGATCGCGACGACCGGGCCGAAGGTCTCGTGCCGCATCAGGTCCATCTCGTGCGTCACCTCGGTCACGACCGTCGGCTCGTAGTAGAGACCCCGGAGCTTCGGGTTGCGCCGGCCTCCGATCCGCACGCGCGCGCCCTTCGCGACCGCGTCGTTCACGTGGCTCTCGATGATCGCGAGCTGGCGGTCCCAGAAGATCGCGCCGATGTCCGACTCGCCGCGGTCGGTCTGGCGCAGCGTCTGCGCGCCCGATACGACGAGGTCCACGAAGCGCTCGTAGACCTCGTCGACCACGTAGATGCGCTCGGTGCCGCAGCAGTACTGGCCCGTGTTCATGCAGGAGCCGAGCAGCGCGCCCGCGGCGGCGCGCTCGAGGTCGGCGTCGGCGCAGACGATCATCGCGTCCTTGCCGCCGAGCTCGAGCGTGACCGGCAGGAGCCGGCGGCCGCAGGCCTCCGCGACCTTGCGGCCGGTCGCGACGCTGCCGGTGAACGAGATCTTGTCGACGCCCGCCTCGACGAGCGCGGCGCCGGTCTGCCCGTCGCCCATCAGCAGCTCGAGCAGGCCGTCGGGGAGCCCCGCATCGCGGAAGAACTCGCCTGCGAGCGCGGTCGAGTAGGGAGTCACTTCCGAGCCCTTCAGCAGCACCGCGTTGCCGGCCATCAGCGCCTGCGCGGTCTGGTTCATCGCGAGCACGAAGGGGCCGTTCCAGGGGACGATGATGCCGACGACCCCGAGCGGCTTGTAGACGAGGCGGAGCTTCTTGGTGAAGCCCATCACGCCGTGGATGCGCTCGCTGCGAGGAGCGAGGAAGCGCTTCGCGTTCTTGGCGTAGTAGCAGAGCGAGTCGCAGGTCGCGAAGACCTCCATCGCGAAGGCCTCCGTCTCGGTCTTGCCGGTCTCCCGGATCACCGTCTCGAGGATGCGATCCTGCCGCTCGAGCACGAGGCGCAGGCAGCGGCGCAGCACCTCGGCGCGGGCGTCGAAGGAGAGCGCCGCCCAGGCGGGCT
The DNA here is from genome assembly GCA_035541475.1 of Myxococcota bacterium. Classification (GTDB taxonomy): domain Bacteria; phylum Myxococcota_A; class UBA9160; order UBA9160; family SMWR01; genus DASUFZ01. Next base: position 6,723 of record DATKND010000167.1, read on the forward strand.
GCGCCTTGCGCGCGCGCTCGAGCGCACGCGCGACGTCGCTGGCATCCATGCAGTCGAGCTCACCGATCGGCTCGAGTGTCACGGGACTCCGCAACCGGTAGCGGCGGCGCGCGCCGGCGCCCTCGAGCGGCTCGTAGATCGCCATGCATCCTCCGATCGGCGGAACTGATCGCACAGCTTACCGGTCGTCACGCGCTCGCGCGCTCGGCAGCGCGAGCGCCTCCCGATACCATCGCGGCCCCCGATGGACCGGCGCGCGCCCCTCGCCCTCTGCCTCGCGGCTGTGTGCGCCGCGGCTTGCGTCAGCGACGTGAACCCCGCGACTGGACGGCGCGAGGTCGTGCTGATGTCGTCGAAGGACGAGCAGCACGCCGACCAGGAGCAGGTGATCGAGGTGGAGCGGCGCCTCGGCACCGTGAAGGATCCCGAGCTTGTCGGCTACGTCGACGCGATCGGACAGGCGCTCGCGCTCCACTCTCCGCGCCGCGACGTTTCCTACCACTTCCAGGTCGTGGAGATGGACGAGCCGGAGGCGTTCGCGCTGCCGGGCGGACATATCTTCGTGTCGCGCGGGCTGCTGATCGTGACCAACTCCGAGGGCGAGCTCGCCGGCGTGATCGGCCACGAGATCGGGCACGTGGCGGCGCGGCACGCGGCGCAGCGGGACGCGCACGTGAAGACGCTCGGCCTCTCGTCGCTGCTCTCCGACCTCTTGAGCGGCGGCGCCCAGGAGCAGAACCCGAACGAGCCGATCAGCGGGAGCTTCGTGCTGCGCTACGCGCGCAACCAGGAGCGCGAAGCCGACCGCATCGGATTCGACATCGTGACGGCGACCGGCGTGGACCCCTCCGGCCTCGGCGCCTTCCTCCGGACGCTCGACCAGCTCTCGCGGCTCCATGAGGGCTACTCCGAGCCGCAGACGTACTTCTCGACCCACCCCGCGTCGCAGGAGCGCATGATCGAAATGACCACGCGCGCGCAGGAGAACAAGTGGCGCGGCAGCGATCGCATCCCGCTGCGCGAGTGGGCGCCGGGCCGACCGGTCGCCGCGTCGCGCGCGCAGTTCCTCGCGCACCTCGATGGCCTCGCGATCGGGCGCCCCGCCTCGGAGGGCGTCTTCGATGGCGACCGCTTCCTCCACCCCGACATGGGCTTCTCGCAGCAGTTCCCCGACGGCTGGAAGCTCATGAATTCGAGCGATCAGGTGGTCGGCATCTCGCCCCGGCGCGACGCGGTCGTGATGCTCCAGCTCGACAGCCGAGGCAACGATCCCGCGGCCGCGGCGCACGCGTATGCGGAGCGCGAGGGCTTCGCGCTCAACTCGGAGATCTCGCTCGATCTCGGTGGGCTCCCCGCCTTTCGCGCGCGCGCCCTCGTGCCGACGAGCTTCGGCCGCATCCCCGCGGAGATCACGTGGATCGCGCATCGCGACATGATCTTCCGGCTGGTGGCGGGCGTGCAGCCCGGGACCTTGCGCAGCTACGAGGGGCTGCTGCGGATGTTCTCGCACGGCTTCCGTCCGTTGACGGAGGAGGACCGCGCGCACATCACCGAGCTGCGTCTGCGCGTCGCGCAGGCGCGGCCGGGCGAGACGCTCGCGGAACTCTCGAGCCGCACGCACAACCAGTGGGACGCCGCCTACACCGCCGTCGCCAACGGGCTCGCGCCCGGTGCGCCGCTCTCGCCGGGCGAGCCGATCAAGATCGCCGTGCGCGAGCCCTATGCGCCGGCTCCCGCGCCGGAGGAAGCTGGCTCCGCGCCGGCGCCGACGCGACCACCGGAGGGCGCCGACCGCTGACGCCCGCGCGCGGCCGTCAGCGCGTGTCGCCGCCGCGTTCCGCGCGCGCGGCGCGCACCGCCTCGAGCACCTCGGCGTGGATCGCGCCCGACGTCGCGACCACGCCGCGATTCGCCTCGAGCGTGCGGCCGCGCGTGAAGTCGAGCGCGCGGCCGTCGACGTCGGTCACGACGCCGCCCGCCGATTCGACGATCAGCTTGCCGGCCGCGTGATCCCAGATCTTCTCGCGGTAGTCGGCGCGGGTCGGCAGGCGCAGGTAGATCGAGGCGTCGTTGCGCGCGACGGCGGCGTACTTGCACTGGCTGTCGATGCGATAGGGCTCGCTGCGGATCCCGAGCAGCTCCGCCACGCGCGCGGACTCGCTCTGGTCCGAGTGCTCGGACTCGACGGACTCGCAGAAGCGCGCCTGCGCCGCCACCTGGATGTCGCCGACGCGGATGCGCCGCGCGCCTGCATCCTCCTCCCAGAGCGAGCAGGCGCGAGCGGGGCCTCCGCGCGCGGCGTAGAAGAGCGCGCCGAGGCCGTCGCCTTGCGGCAGGCTCGGACAGCCGAGAACGCCGAGCACCACCTCGCAGCCCTCGATCAGCGCGAGCGCGACCGCGTACTGCTCGCCGCGCAGGAAGCCCTTCGTGCCGTCGATCGGGTCGAGCGTCCAGTAGCGAGGCCCGCGCGCCTCGGCGGCGCCGCGGTCGATCCACGCGAGCACCGCGTCGTCGTCGGGCGAGCCCGCGATCTCGTCGCGCACGCGCTGCACGACCGCGTGGCGCAGCGCCGACTGCGCGTCGTCGCGCAGCACCTTGGCGCTTTCCTCGCCGACGATCGGATCGCGCGGCAGCGCCGCTTCGAGCTGCGCGCACACGATCGCCTGCGACGCGAAGTCCGCGACAGTGACGGGGCTCTTGTCGCGCTTCTGGAGCGTCTCCGGCCGCACCATGCGCTGCTGCACCGCGCGGCACGCGCGTGACGCCGCGCGCACCGCGCGGAGCGCGACTTCGAGCTCGGGTCGATCGGGCATGGGGCTTCCTGGTCGAGGCGGGCGGAGCATCGCACGGGCCCTTCGGATCTCCAACGCGACGCAGCGGCGCCCGAAAAGAGAAGCGGCGCCCCGCTCACGCGGGACGCCGCCTCGGAACTCCGGGCGTTCGAGCCTTGGCTCTACTTGCGGATCCGCTTGCGGCCGAGCAGCGCCATGCCGACGGCGCCCGACCCGAGCAGGAGCAGCAGCCCCGGCTCC
>DATKND010000168.1:0-5704 GCA_035541475.1 Myxococcota bacterium
CGCGCGCGCCAGGAGCAGGAGGAGAAGCTGGCTCAGCTTCGCGGTGAGAAGCGCCAGATCGAGTTCGGCTCGCAGATCCGCTCGTACACGCTCCACCCGACGCAGCGCGTGAAGGACCACCGCACGCAGCTCGAGCAGGGCAACGTCGACGCCGTGCTCGAGGGCGATCTCGACCGCTTCATCCGCGCGACCCTGCTCCAGCGCGCGAGCGCGCCCGGGGAGAAGGCATGAGCCAGGCCGAGCGCGAGGCGCGCCGCGCGCGCCTGGCCGCGCTGCGCGCGGCCGGCGTCGACCCGTACCCGCCGCGTGTCGGGCCCCGCGAGCCGATCGCGGCGCTGCGCGCGCGCGCCGACGCGCTCTCGGCGGCGGCGCTCGAGGCCGATCCCGCGCGCGCTGCCGTGGCGGGCCGCGTTGTCGCGCTGCGCTCCTTCGGCAAGCTCGTCTTCGCGACGCTCCAGGAGAACGGCGCGCGCGTCCAGATCAGCGCGCGCCGAGGCGTGGCCTCCGACGCGCTCTTCGACTTCGTGCGCCAGCTCGACGTCGGCGACTTCGTGCGCGCCGAAGGCGTGCTGTGGCGCACGAAGAGCGACGAGCTGACGGTCGACGTGCGCGCGCTCGAGCTGCTGGCCAAGGGCCTGGCTCCGCTGCCGGAGAAGTGGCACGGGCTCCAGGACATCGAGGCGCGCTTCCGGCAGCGCTACCTCGATCTGCTCGTCAACGAGGACGCGCGTCGCATCGCGGTGTTGCGGAGCCGCGTCGTGACCGCGATGCGCGCCTTCCTCGACGCGCGCGGCTTCCTCGAGGTCGAGACGCCGGTGCTCCAGCCGCTCTACGGCGGCGCCGCCGCGCGGCCGTTCACCACGCACCACAACGCCTACGACCAGGATCTCTACCTGCGCATCTCGGACGAGCTGTATCTGAAGCGACTCGTGGTCGGCGGACTCGACCGCGTCTACGAGATCGGGCGCGTCTTCCGCAACGAGGGCCTCTCGCGCAAGCACAATCCCGAGTTCACGATGATGGAGTGCTACCAGGCCTACGCGGACTACACCGACATGATGGAGCTCTGCGAGTCGATGCTGCAGCAGATCGCGCGGAGCGTGCTCGGGGCGACGCGCTTGCGCTACCAGGGAAACGAGATCGAGCTGGCCGGGAGCTGGCCGCGCGTCCCGCTGCGAGACGCGATCCTGCGCGCAACCGGCATCGACGTGATGGCCTTCCCCGACCTCCCCTCGCTGCGAGAGGCCGTCCGGCGCGCCGGACTCCCGGACGGCGACGCGCCGACCTGGGGCCGCCTCGTCGACGTGCTCTTCAGCGAGCACGTGGAGCCGACGCTCGTGCAGCCCGTCTTCATCGTCGACTATCCCGTCGAGCTCTCGCCGCTGGCGAAGCGCAAGCCCTCCGATCCGCGCCTGGTGGAACGCTTCGAGCCCTACCTCGCGGGCATGGAGGTCGGGAACGCCTTCAGCGAGCTGAACGACCCCGACGATCAGCGCGAGCGACTGCTCGCGACGCGGCGCGACCTCGCCGCCGGCGACGAGGAGGCGCACCCGCTGGACGAGGATTTTCTCGCGGCCCTCGAGGTGGGCATGCCCCCGACCGGCGGGCTCGGCGTCGGCGTCGACCGCCTCGTGATGGTGCTCTCCGACGCGCCGAGCCTGCGCGAGGTGATCGCTTTCCCGCACATGCGGCCGCCCGCCGGCGACGAGGACTGACGTGCTGCTATCGGCATCGCTCCTGTGGAACGCGTTGACCGCGGCGGGCGGCGGTGTGGCGCTCGGTCTCATCGTGGCGATCGCGCTCGGCATCAACGCGATGACCTTGCTCTTCGCGGGCTCGGCCGTCGTCGCGCTCGAGCGCTTCGCGCGCGCCGCGAAGCGGCGGACCAGCCTGCTCGGCTTCGGCGCGCTCTGGTCGCTCGGCCTCGCGGGTCTCGTCTTCTCGCTGCGCACGGAGGAGCTGGCCGGCGCGACGCCGTCCGAGCGGTTGCTCGCCTTCGCGGGCGGCGGCGTCTTCTGCGCGGCGCTGGTTGCGCTCGGGATTGCGGGCACGCGGCTCGCGCTCACGCGCGTACGCGGCGCGCGCCTCGCGGTCGCGACCGCCGTGGCGCTCGGACTCGGAGCCGCGCTGGTCCTCGGCGGCACGGGACGCGTGGTGTATGCCGCGGCGCCGACGACCGTGGCGGCGCTCGGCGCGCTCTGGCTCGCCTTCCGGCGCCGGCGCGCCGAAGAGCCCCGCGGCGCGGGCGACACCGAGCGCATGCTGTGGTCGCTCTTCGGGGCGCTCGTCGTCGGCGTGGCGCTGGCGGCGGTCCTGCCCGCGCCGCAGCAGCGGCTCGCGTCGGCGGGCGGCGCGCTGCTCGGGCTGCTCGGCGCCGCCGTCGTCTTCGGGCTGCTGCCCTCGGCGGCGGCCGGGATCTTCGACTCGCGCGTCTCGGCCGAGTGGTTCATCGCGATGCGCTACCTCGTCGCGAAGCGCCGCCAGACCTTCATCTCGATCATCACGGGCATCTGCGTCGTCGGCATCGCGGCGGGCGTGTGGCTGATCATCACCGTGCTCTCCGTGATGAACGGCTTCGAGCGGGTCTGGCGCGACGAGATCATCGGCAACCGCGCGCACTTCACCGTGCAGAGCGGCCTCGGCCCGATCGATCACTACGGCGACGTGCTCGACCACGTGACCGCCGTCGAGGGCGTGGTCGCGGCCTCGCCCTACATCGACGCCGAGGGCATGGTGCGCGGCGATCGCGGCGAGATCATGGCGGTGCGCGTACGCGGCGTGGACCCGGACCGCGTCGCCCTCGTCACGGATCTGCGCGAGGACCTGAGAGAGGGAACGCTCGAGTCGCTGCGGCCGGACGCGCAGGAGGGCGACGAGCCGGCGATCCTGATCGGCAGCCAGCTCGCGGCCTCGCTCGGCGTCTCGATCGGCGACTCGCTGGTCCTGATCTCTCCCTTCGGCGGCGCGCAGACTCCCCTCGGCCCGGCGCCGCGCCTCGCGCGCTTCAAGCTGACTGGGATCTTCCAGACGAGCTTCTTCCAGTACGACGAGGTCTACACCTACGTGAACCTGAAGGCGGCGCAGGACTTCCGCCGGACGGGCGACGTGGTCGACGGCATCGAGGCGCGCACCACCGACTTCTACCGCTCGCGCCGCGTCGCGGACGCGGTGCAGCAATCACTCGGCTTCCCGTACTACACGCGCGATTGGAAGGAGTTCTTCCCGGCCTTCTTCCAGGCGCTGAAGAGCGAGCGCGTGATGATGTTCATCCTGCTCAGCATGATCATGGTGGTCGCGGCCTTCTCGATCGTCTCGACCCTGGTCATGATGATCATGGAGAAGTCGAGCGACATCGCGATCCTGAAGACGATGGGCGCCGAGGACGACGCGATCGAGCGCATCTTCGCGCTCGAGGGCACCTTGATCGGACTCGTCGGCACGGCGCTCGGCGTGATCGCGGGCCTCTCGGTCACGGCGCAGATCGCCTGGATCCAGCACCGCATCGAGGACGTGGTCGGCATCGACACGTTGCCGGCCAGCGTCTACCAGTTCTCGACCTTGCCGGCCGAGTTCGACGCAGGCCAGATCGCCTTCGCCGTCAGCGTCGCGCTCGTGCTCGCGCTCGGCGCGACGGTCCTGCCGTCGCGGCAGGCCGCGCGCCTCGACCCGGTGGAGGCGCTGCGCGATGAGTGAGGTGCTCGTGCGCGCGGAGTCGGTCGGCCGCTCGTTCGCGATGGGCGACGGCACGATCGAGGTGCTCCGCGGCGTGAACCTCGAGATCGCGCACTGTTCGCGCCTCGCGATCCTCGGCAACTCGGGCGTCGGCAAGTCGACCTTGCTCCACATCCTCGGCACGCTCGATCACCCGACGACCGGGCGCGTGCTCTTCGAGGGCTCCGATCTGTTCGCGCGCCCGCCCGCCGACCTCGCGCGCTTCCGCAACCAGAGCCTCGGCTTCATCTTCCAGTTCCATCATCTGCTGCCCGAGTTCGACGCGCAGGAGAACGTGATGATGCCGGGCCTGATCGGCGGGCGGAGCTTCGACGAGATGCGCGAGCGCGCGACGCGGCTGCTCACGGAGGTCGGGCTCGAGCACCGCATCCACCATCCGGTCGGCAAGCTCTCGGGCGGCGAGCGACAGCGCGTGGCGGTCGCGCGCGCTCTCGTGCTCGAGCCGGCGCTGCTGCTCGCCGACGAGCCGACGGGAAACCTCGACCCGAAGACCGCCGATCAGGTGCTCGATCTGCTGCTCGAGATGAACCGCGTGCACGGCACCGCGCTCGTCGTCGTGACGCACAGCCCCGAGATCGCGGATCGGCTCGGCCGCCGCTGCGTGCTCGTCGACGGCTATCTGACAGAACCGGTCTGAGAGTTCACGTGACTCTTCTGTAAGTACTCGCCGGTTCGCGCGAAACCGACATACGCGCCGGGTTGTTTCCGAATCGCAACACGTCTAGAGTGCTCGCCCGACCCGTTCCCCCCTTCGCCGGATTCCGGAGGACTTCTTGGGCGCACTCTCCCGCGCGGGTCGGGGCGCGCGGCACACGCGCCGGGTCCTCGCCGGGATCGGAGTCGCGCTCGCGATGAGCGCGCCCGCGTTCGCGCAGCCGGCGGCGAAGCCGGGCGAAGCGAAGGCCGGCGAGGCGAAGCCCGCCGAGCCCACGCCGCGCGCGCGCATCGCGGTGCTCCCCTTCACGGTGTACAGCGCGCACGAGCAGGCGTCGCTCGGCGACGAGCTCGCGAGCGACCTGCGCGGGCGACTCGAGACCTTCGGCACTTTGCGCGTGCTCGACGCGACCTCGTCGGCCGCGGCCGCGAGCCGGGTCGCGCCGGGTGACGAGTCCGCGCTGCGCGAGATCGCGCGCTCGCTCGGCGTCGACTTCATCGTGTCGGGCACGCTGACGGAGCTCGCGGGCCGCTACAACCTCGACGTGCGCGTCACCGCGGCGGAGCCGGGCCAGCCCGGCCTCACGCAGGTGAAGACCGCCACGAGCCCCGAGGAGCTCTCGACGCGCATCCCGCGCATCGCGGAGGCCGTGGTCGAGCACGCGGTCGGCTCGGCGCCGGCGATGGTGACGAAGGTTTCGATCGTCGGCGCCGCGGGCTTCGAGACGGAGCTGGAGAAGCGCCTCGCGACCCAGCCCGGGTTCCCCTACGACATGGCCCGCGTGCGCTCCGACCTCGCGATGCTGCGCGCGAATCCCGCGGTGGTCTCCGCGGAGGTCGCCACGCAGCGCGTCGACTCCGGCGTCGAAGTGCGCTTCGACGTCGTGCTCGGGAACCCCAACCTGCGCGCGCCCACCGTCGGCGAAGGCGAGCGCATCGCGGACGTCGTGGTGCGCGGCAACCGGCGCATCGAGGCCGACGCGATCAAGGCGCGCATCGCCTCGCATCCTGGCGAGCGCTTCGACCCGGCGCAGGTCTCGCGCGACATCGCGGAGGTGCAGGCGCTCGGCTTCTTTCGCAGCGTGCGCGTCCTCTCCGACCTCACGCCGCAGGGCCGCATCCTGATCTTCGAGGTCGAGGAGAACCCGGTGGTCCGCCAGATCTCGATCACCGGCAACGACCACATCGACAGCGACAAGATCCGCGACGCGCTGACCTTGACGACGGGCTCCACGCTCGACTACCCGCTGCTCTACGAGAACCGCGAGCGCGTGGTCGGGCTCTACCGCGCCGACGGCTACTACCTCGCCGAGGTGAA
>DATKND010000169.1:0-6186 GCA_035541475.1 Myxococcota bacterium
GAGGAGGAACAGATGGCCGCCGCAGGGGACCTCTGCCTCGCCCCCTCAGCGACCTGCGCCGGCGCGCGGGGTGCCCACGCGAGCCGGGTCGATCCTCTGGACTTCGCTCGCATTCGGCTCGCTGCGCGCCTGGCGAAGCCGGGCTTGCTAGCGCCCCACCACCGACACGAACGACACGCAGCGGCCCGGCTGGCCGCCGAGGTTGTGGGTCAGGCCGAGCTTCGGGTCGCGGATCTGGCGGGCGCCGGCCTCGCCGCGGAGCTGGAGCCACATCTCGTACATCATGCGGAGCCCGCTGGCGCCGATCGGGTGGCCAAAGCTCTTGAGCCCGCCATCCGGGTTCACGGGCTGCGGCCCGTCGCCGTCGAAGCGGCCGTCGAGCACGTCCTTCCAGGCCTGGCCGCGCGCGGAGAAGCCCATGTCCTCCATCAGCACCAGCTCGGTGGCGGTGAAGCAGTCGTGCACCTCCGCCATGCTGACCTCTTCGCGCGGGTTCCGGATGCCGGCCTGCGCGTAGGCGTCCCGACAGCTCTCCACCACCTCCTGGAAGGTGGTGAAGTCGTACTCCTGGTTGAAGAAGCCTTCGGCCGGGCCGGCCGCGAAGGCGAGCGCCTTGATGAAGATCGGCTTGTCCGTGTACTTGTGCGCGTCCTCGGCGCGACACAAGATCGCGGCGGCCGAGCCGTCCGAGACGCCCGAGCAGTCGAACACGCCGAACATGCCGGCCACGCGCGGCGAGCTCTTGATCTTCTCGATCGGCACCTCGGAGCGGAACTGCGCCTTCGGGTTCTTCGCGCCGTTCACGTGGTTCTTCCACGCGATGCGCGAGATGACGTCCTTCAACGTGCCCTCGTCGACGCCGTACTTCTTGGCGTAGGCCGGAGCGAGCAGCGAGAACATCGCCGGCGCCGTCATCGTCGGCAGCGTGCCGTCGTCGGGCGGGCGGCTGCTGACGAGGCCCGAGTAGCCCGAGTCCTTCAGCTTCTCGACGCCGACCGCCATCACGAGGTCGTACGCACCGCTCGCGACCGCGTAGGCCGCGTTGCGCAGCGCCTCGCTGCCGGTCGCGCACATGTTCTCGAGCCGCGTGACCGGCTTGTACGGGATCTTCAGCGCCTCGGAGAGCAGCAGCCCCGAGATGCCGCTGCCCATGGTGCCGAGCCAGTAGGCGTCGACCGCCGCGGGCTCGACGCGCGCCGACGCGTACGCGTCCTTGCAGGCGTCGACCAGCAGGTCGTCGGCGCCCTTGTCCCAGTGTTCGCCGAACGGCGTGCAGCCCATGCCCACGATCGCGACGCGGTCCCGGATGCCGTGAGAGGCCATGTGTATGTCTCCTCCTCAGCGCCGAGGGCGCGCCTTCCAGAAGTAGTTGTGGACGCCCTGACCGGTGTAGAGGCGGCGGAAGGTCATCTCGAGCTCGTTGCCGATCGCCACCGACGCCGGCTCGACGTCGGTGAGCTCGCAGGTGAGGCGCCCGCCGCCCTCGAAGTCCACGACCGCCGCGACCACCGGCGGCTGGAGGCTGTAGGCCAGGTGGTCGAGCGTGAAGGTCGCGACCTTGCAGCCGCGGTCGGCGAAGCGCTCGGGCGCCATCTCGTCGATCGCTCCGCAGTGGATGCAGACGCGCTGCGGGGGCAGGTGACCCGTCTGGCAGCGCGTACAGCGCGCACCCTCGAAGGCCATCTTCCAGCGCTCGTTGCGCCGCATGGGCGGCGCGGCCGGCCGCTCGGGATCGGGCCGGCGCGGCGGCTCGAAGGGCAGGATCCCTCGCCACTTGAGCCAGTTGTTGTAGGCGAGGTCGTCGCGCTTCGACCCGATCCAGCCGGCCACTGTGTGGCGCGGGCGCGCGGCCGCGATGCGGTCGGTCACCTCGAAGACCAGCGCCTCGCAGCCGTCCGCGAGCGACGTCACCAGGATGCGCGCGCCGGGCTTCGCCTGATCGAGCACGCTCGCGAGCACGAGGCCCGCGTGCGCGGCGCCCGCGCGGCCGACCTGCGACTCGAGGCCGTCCGCGAGCTGCTCGGGCTTGAGGCGCAGCGCGCGCGGAAGCCCCGCCGCCGCGCGCGGATTCGTCGCGTCGAGGATCACGTGCGAGAGCTCGGTCGGCTCCACCTTCGCGTCCTTCAGCGCGCGCGTCGCGGCGTCGACGAGCGCGGGGCCGAGCACCTCGGCGCCGAAGCGCTCCTCCCACTGCTTGGCGAAGCGCTCCTCGGGCAGGCGCCAGACGTCGAGCAGCTCGGTCGTAGCGGAGGCGCGGCCGAGCAATCGCGCGCAGGCTTCGGAGTCGGGTCCGGTGACGAAGGCCACCGCCGCGTCGCCGCCTCCGCTCTCGCGCGACCCGCCGGGTGCGCCGATCACGACGTCGGCCGCAGACACCAGCGCGCGTCGGCCGGCCGTCGCGGCGTCGAGCCCGAGGCCGAGCGCCGCGAGCCCCATGCGCGTGCTGCCGCCGAGCTCGGCGCTCGCGATCTGCTCGGGAAGACCGAGCGCGGCCTGCACGGTCGCCGCGTTGGTCTTCTCCGCGTAGGCACCGCTGGTCGTGGCGAAGAGCAGCAGCTCGGGGGCGGCCGCTCCGCGCCGCGCGTCGCGCGCCGCCTCGACCGCCATCGACACCGAGTCCTCGTCGTGACTCGCGACCGCGCGCGCGCCCCGACCGCCGCCGAGGGCCGTGCGCTGCACGCGAAAGAAGGGGACGTAGCTGCCGAACCGGGTGATGCCAGCCAAGGGAGAACCTCCGAGCCGATCGCTCAGCATAGGCGCGCCCGGGGGCGCCGTGCACGCGCGTTCAGGGCGGGGTCGCCTCGCTCTGTCGGGTCACCTCCTCGCGGAGCGCGGCGAAGCGGCCCGTGACGATCGCGGCGCGCGCCTCCTCGAGGAGGCGCAGGTAGAAACGCAGGTTGTGGAGCGAGGCGAGGCGGCCGGCCAGGCTCTCGCCCGCCTGGAGGAGGTGGCGCAGGTATGCGCGCGAGTAGCGCGCGCAGGTCTCGCAGTCGCAGCCCGGGTCGGGGGGCAGGGCGTCGTCGCGATACCGCGCGTTGCGAAGCCGCAGCAGGCCCGCGCGCGTGAAGAGCACGCCGTGGCGGGCGTGACGCGTCGGCAGAACGCAGTCGAAGAGATCGACGCCCGCCGCGATCGCGTCGACCAGGTCGATCGGGCGGCCGAGGCCCATCAGGTAGCGCGGTGAGTCCGCCGGCAGCTCGTCGTGCGCGACGGCGAGCAGGTCGGCGCGCGCGGCGGCCGCCTCGCCGAGCCCGAGCCCGCCGTGCGCATAGCCGTCGAAGTGGATCTCGCGCGTCGCGCGCGCGCTGGCCCGACGCAGTGTGGCGTCGGCGCCGCCCTGCACGATCCCGAACAGCCACTGATCCGCGCGCTTGTGCGCGCGGCGCGAGCGCTCCGCCCAGCGCAGCGTGCGCTCCATCGCGGCGCGACTGCGGGCGCCGCCGGCGTCGTGCACGGCGGGCAGGCACTCGTCGAGCGCCATCGCGATGTCGGCGCCGAGCGTCTCCTGGATCGCGACGGCGCTCTCGGGTGTCAGGTGGCGGCGCGTGCCGTCGACGGGCGACGCGAAGGTGACTCCGTCCTCGTCGACGCGCGCGCTCGCCGCGAGCGAGGTCACCTGGAAGCCGCCGCTGTCGGTGAGCCAGGGTCCGCGCCAGCCCGTGAAGCCGTGGAGACCGCCGCAGCGCGCGACGATCGCCTCGCCCGGCCGCTCGTGCAGGTGATAGGTGTTGGCGAGGACGATCTGCGCGCCCGCGCGCGCGAGCTCTTCCGGAGTCACGCCGCGGACGGCGCCGTAGGTCGCGACCGGCATGAAGGCCGGCGTCTCGACGTCGCCGTGCGGGGTCGAGAGCCGGCCGGCGCGCGCGGCGCCGTCCGCCTGCAGCCGCTCGAACGAAAGGGGAGGGCGCGTCACGCGATCAGCATGGCGTCGCCGTAGGAGTAGAAGCGATAGCCGCAGCGAACCGCCTCGGCGTAGGCGGAGAGAACGCGCTCGCGGCCCGCGAAGGCGGCGACGAGCAAGAGAAGCGACGAGCGCGGCAGGTGGAAGTTCGTCAGCAGGGCGTCGACGGCGCGGAAGCGCGAGCCCGGGAACAGGAAGAGATCGGTCTCGCCTTCGCCCGGCACGACGCCGCCCGCGCCGTCCGCGCGCGCCTCGAGCACTCGAGTGGTGGTGGTGCCGACGGCCACCACACGCCCTCCGCGCGAGCGCGTCTCGGCGATCGCGTCGGCCGTCGCGGCGGGCAGCTCGAAGCGCTCCGCGTGGAGTCGCCGCGTATCGAGCTCGTGCGGGCCGATCGGGCGGAAGGTGCCAGCGCCGACGTGCAGCACGACCTCCGCCCGCCGCACGCCGCGATCGCGCAGCGCCGCGAGCAGGCGCTCGGAGAGGTGGAGGCCGGCCGTCGGCGCGGCGACCGCGCCCGGCACGCGCGCGAAGAGCGTCTGGTAGCGCGCGGCGTCCTCGGACTCCGGCGCGTCGCGCCGGATGTAGGGCGGCAACGGCATCTCGCCGAGTGCATAGGGCGAGCCCTCGTCGTCGAAGGCGAGCACCGCGACGCCGTCGGGCTCGAGCGCCGTCACGCGCGCGGCCAGGCTCGCGCCCGCTCTCTCGAACACGAGCTCGAGCCCGACCCGCAGGCGACCGCGCGCGCGCACGAGCGCGCGCGAGCCGCCCGACGCGGCCGGACCGAGCATCAGCGCCTCGGCCGCGCCACCGCTCGCCTTGCGGCCGCGCAGCTTCGCGGGCAGCACGCGCGTCGCGTTGACGACGAGCAGATCGCCCGGCTCGAGCAGCGAGGGCAGGTCGAGGACGCTTCGGTGCGTCACTGCGCCGGTCGCGCGGTCGAGCCGCAGCAGGCGCGCGCCGTCGCGCTCCGGCGTCGGATGCTGCGCGATGCGATCCTGCGGCAGCGCGAAGTCGTAGTCGGCGAGGTCGATCCGGTCGTTTCGCGCTTCGAGCTCAGCGGCCATGGACAGCCTGGCTGAGTGCGTCTCGGAGCGCGGGCGCGTCGGCGATCGAGTCCCACGAGAAGAGAGCGAGCGCGGGCGCGCCCGCCCTCCGCGCGATCTCGATCTGCGCGACCGCGCGCTCGGGCGCGTCGGCGAAGAGCCAGACGCCGAGACCCGGCCAGATGCGCTCGCCGGAGGGGGACCGCGCATAGCCTTCGGCCTCGTAGCGCAGCAGGCGATCGTCGCGCGTGTAGGCCATCGGAACGGCGAAATCGAGCCAGCCCTCTTCGAGCCAGCGGCGCCAGTCCTGGCCGATCGTCTGATAGGCGCGCTCGGGATCGCTCCAGACCGCGGCCGACATCGCGATGCGAGGCTGCGCCGCGCGCGCAGCCCGGGCGATCTCGCGCACCAAAGCGTCGACCTGCTCGCGTCGCCATGCGTCCCAGCGATCGGCGTTGGCGAGGCGGTCGCGGAAGGGCGCCTCGACGCCGGTCTCGTCGCGGAAGCGCTTGCGGCTCGGCCCGCCGTAGCCGAAGTCGAGCCCGACACCGAAGCGCGTCCCTGGCGAGAACGGCAGCACGTCCGGGTATCGGATGTAGTCGAGATGGAGTCCGTCGAGCTCGGGATAGCGCGTGCAGAGCTCGGAGAAGGTCGCGACCAGCGCCGGCGCCACGCCGGGTGCGGCGGGATCGAGATACAGGCCCGGCGTGCCCATGCGGTAGTAGCGGCGGTCGGGCTCCGGGATCTCGTATCCCGGGTAGTCGAGCAGCGAGCGACCCTGGCGATCGACGTGGATCGCGTCGCGTCCGTTGCGGACGGCGATCGGCGCGTCGGGGTGACCCGAGAGCGACAGCACGTTCACCCACGCGTGCACGCGCAGCCCCGCCTCGTGCGCGCGCGCGATCAGCGCGCGCAGCGGGTCGCCTCCGGCTCGCTTCGAGGCCTCGCGCTGCGGCGAGGCGTCGGCATGCGACGACTCGAACCAGGCGCGTCCGCCCCGGTAGACCTGCACGAAGAGGTCCGTCGCGCCGAGCGCACGCGCATCCTCGAGCAGCGCAGGCACTCGCTCGGGGTGCTCGAGCACGCGCTGGCTGCCTTCCGCGAGCACCCAGAGAGCTCGACGCGTCGGAGCGGATGCCGGGGCCGGCTCGCGCGCGGGCGACTCGGGCGCGCCGACCGCGGGGGGAGCGGACGGCGTCGGCGCGGCATGCCGCTCCTTGCAGGCGCCGAACGCGAGCG
>DATKND010000170.1:0-13527 GCA_035541475.1 Myxococcota bacterium
GATGCGAAGCGAGCCGATCTGCGCCGGGAGCTCGAGGCTCTTCTCGCCCGCGCGCACGCACAGGCTCTCGCCGCGGAAGTCGGGCTCCGCGAAGAGGCACGCGCGCACCGGCGCGCCGGGCGGCGGCTCGGGCGGCGGCGCCTGCGCGCGCTCGATCTGCTGCTGGATCACTTCGAGGAGCTGCGCATCGGTCATCTGCGCGGTCGCCATCGCGAGCGCGCTCGCCTCGGGCAGCACCTCCTTCGAGGGCTCGGGCAACCACTCCGGGTGACCGGTCGCCGCGAGCCTCCCGGAAGGGTCGGCGAGCGCGACCGACCACTTTCCGGTCGGCGTCCGGACGTCGAGGCGCTGGCCGCGGTAGACGAGGGGCGGGCTCTGAATCGGCACGATGCCGATCTGCACGTCGCCGGCCGCGGCGGTCGGCGGCGCCGACGGCGGCGCCGGCGTGGGGCGCGGCGGCTTCACGATCGTGAAGGCGCCGTACTCGACGCGCGCGCTGCACTGCTGGTCTTCCCAGTCGAGGAAGCGCAGCTCGCGCACCCGCGTCGGGACCTCGTCGCCCGGGCGGTACACGTAGAATTGACCGCCGCCGAGATACTCGGCGCGCCAGCTCCGGCCGTCCCAGCCGATGTACTCGAGATCCGGCCGGATCGACGCCTGGGTGAAGTCGCCGTCGCGCGCCTGTGCGAAGGAGAGCCGTCCGCCGAGCTGCGCGCGGTCGAGCTGCCATGCGGGCGACTCCGGCGTTCGGGCGGATTCACCGGCCGGGGTCGCGGCGCACAGACACAGCCCGAGCGCCACGATCCATCCGATCCGCGCAGCTCGCATCGATCCCCTCGAGCTCGCCCTCCCGGGCCCCGATTCCGTCCCGAGGCAGGGGTTAGCGCAAGCGCGCGCCGCGGACCCGTCTCGCCGCCGCCAATCCCGTGCGATCTTCGCTCGGCTTCGCCTCGCTGCGCGCCGGACGGCTTGCTGCCGTGCGATCTTCGCTCGGCTTCGCCTCGCTGCGCGCCGGACGGTTTGCCGCCGGCGATCGTGACGGCGTGCGCTCCGGAGTCCGCATCCGCGTGGCGCGTCGCGCGGACTCAAGCTAGGCGTGTGCGCGAGGAGGTCTCGGGATGGCGACACTCTTCCGTTGGCTGCTGGGACTCATCGTCGCGCTGGGATTCTTCGTCGCGGCGCTCTTCGTGGGCGCGCGCTTCCACGACGGTCCGCTGGGGCCGATTCCCGGCGGCGCATTCGCCTCCGGCGAGATCGTCGCCGAGCCGGTGAGCGACTGGTCGTTCGCGCGCGACGTGCCGGAGATCCAGCTCCAGCTCGCATCCGAGAACAGCTCGCGCACCGTCTGGATCCTCGTCGATGACGGCAAGGCCTACGTGCCCTGCGCAACCCGGTTTCCGCCGGGCAAGACCTGGTACAAGCACGCCGCGGAGGACGGCCGCGCGACGCTCCGCATCGAAGGGCATCGCTATCCGGTGACGCTGACGCGCGCGCAGGACCCGGCGCTGGCCGAGCGCATGCGCGCCGAGGTGCAGCGCAAATACAAGCGCGTGCCGCCGGGCAGCGAGTCGGAGGTCTGGATCTTTTCGGTGGCCTCGCGCACGGACGGAGCCGCGCCGGGCGCGCGCTGATCAGCGCCCGGACTTCGCCTCGCTCTCGCGCGCGGCCGCGGCGAAGATCCCGCGCGCCATCAGGCTCGGCTCCGCTTCGCGGCGCGCCGCGTAGATGCGCGCGCGCGCCGCGTGGACGTGCGCGTCGCCGGGATCGGCGTGCGCCGCGAGCTCGACGAGGTGGCAGGCGAGCGGGAGATTCGAGTCGCCCGCCGCGCGCTCGGCCGCGGCGCAGAGCGCGCGGGCGCCGCCCGCGAGCTCCGCGAGCGTGCGCGCGAGCTCGGACTCCGGCGCGGGAAGGAGATGCGACGGGTCGCCGTCCCACCAGCCGCCGTAGAGCCGCCACAGGTTCCGCACGATGAAGCGCGGATCGTCGTACGTGGGCCGCAGGTAGGGCCGCGCGAGCAGCGACTCCGGCACGCGCACGCCGCAGAGCACGTCGTCGAGGCGCGCGCCCTGGTTCATCAGCGCGAGCGTCTGCTCGACCAGGGTCTCGAGCAGCTCCGCCGTCTCGCGCAGCGCCTGGCGCACGCGCTCGGCCCCGAGGATCGGCGGACCGTGACCGGGCAGCAGCCGCTCCGCGCCGAGTGTCGCCATCGCGCGAAGCGCCTCCGCCCACTCGCGCGGGTAGCGCTGCACCTTCTGCGGGTTGCCGCAGTTCGGCGACGCCCAGATGAAGAGATCCCCCGTCGCGAGCGTGCGCAGCGCGGGCAGCCACGCGTACAGGTGGTCGTCGGTTTCGCCCCGCGCCGGGAAGAGCTCGATCCGCACGCCGCCGATCTCGAGCGCGCGCGGCTCGCGCAAGGTCTCGTCGGGCTCGCGGAAGTCGGTCGGGAATGTGGCGCGCGCGAAGCCGAACTGTCGCTGGTTCACGGCGGCGTTCCAGCCCTGCGTCAGGCGATAGCGCGCGAAGCGCTCGGGGCAGCGCTCGTGCGCGAGCACGCGCACGCCCGGCTGCCCTTGCTGGCGCGCCTCGTCCTCGAAGGCCGCGAGCCCGAAGACGTGGTCCACGTGGCCGTGCGTGTAGACGGCGGTGTGCACGCGCGCGCGGCTCCAGCGGCGCAGATCCTCGTAGACGCGCTTTGCGTGGAAGAGGCTCGAGGTGTCGATCAGCACGAGGCCGTCGTCGGTCGCGACTGCGACGACGTTCGAGAAGGCCGACATGAAGCCGAGGCTCGGCGCGAGCTCCTCGAATCCGACCAGCGCGACGCCCGGCTGGACCTGCGTCCCGACCAGCTCTCCACGCCACGCGCGCTCCGAAAGCTCGAGTACCGCGCCCATGCGCGCACCATATCACGGCGGATCTCGTGGCATGCTGGGAGGCATGGCGGCGGAGACGTACGAGGGCGGCTGCCTGTGCGGCAAGGTCCGCTATCGCGTGAGCGGAGACGCGCGCAACCTATGCTACTGCCATTGCCGGAGCTGTCGCCTCGCGGCGGGCGCGCACTGCGTCGCGTGGGCGACCTTCGAGAAGG
Source organism: Myxococcota bacterium (assembly GCA_035541475.1). GTDB lineage: Bacteria > Myxococcota_A > UBA9160 > UBA9160 > SMWR01 > DASUFZ01. The sequence continues at coordinate 3,086 of DATKND010000170.1, forward strand.
ATCGCTTCGAGCTCGTGGCCGGCGAGCTCGCGCAGGTGCGCTCGTCGGCGCGGGTGCTCCGCTCCTTCTGCGGCACCTGCGGCACCGCGATCGGCTACGCGAACGAGCGACGGCCCCGCGAGCTCGACGTGACGCTCGCGACCCTCGACGACGCGAAGGACCTCGCGCCGGAGTGCCATATCTGGGTGTCGCACAAGCTGCCCTGGGTCGCGCTGACGGACGGACTGCCGCAGTTCGACGAGAGGCGCATCCAAGCGGAGGATTGATGCCCGTCGCGCTCCAGACTGCACTGCTGCTGGTGGCGTCGAACTTCTTCATGACCTGGGCGTGGTACGGGCACCTCAAGGTGCTGGCGGACCGCCCGTGGTACGTCGCCGCCTTCGTCGCGTGGTGCGTCGCCTTCTTCGAGTACCAGCTCCAGGTTCCCGCGAACCGGATCGGCTACACCGCGCTGACGCTCCCGCAGCTGAAGATCATGCAGGAGGTGATCACGCTCGGCGTGTTCGTGCCGTTCTCGATCTTCTACATGCGCGCGCCCGTCGACCGCGACTTCTTCTACGCGGCGCTCTGCCTGCTCGGCGCGGTGTACTTCGCGTTCCGCGGCGCGGCAGGCGCGGCCTAACAGGCTGCCGGAAGCTCTCGGGGGCCTCGACGACCGCGGCGTCAGCTCTGCGGCTGGCCGCCTTGCGAGACGCAGTCGCTCTGCAGCATGAACGTGTCCTTGCCGCCCACGCGGCAGCGCACGTGCGGATTGTCGCTCGGCGTCTTCTCGGCCACGGAGAGGCTGCGCGCCGTCTCCCACCAGTTCTTCTTCTTCTCGCCTTGCTCGGGCTGTCCGGGCGCCGCCTTCGCGGCCTCGGCCTGCTTCTCCCTGGCCTTCTCGTTCCGCGCCGCGGAGTAGTGGTCGAGCTCCTTGTTGCCCTTGTCGAGCTCGTCGAACACGAAGCAGCCGCTCGTGAGCTGCGCGACGAGCGCCAATACCACGACTCGCGTTCGCAGGCGCATGGGGGACCGATCGGCCCGTTTCGCGCGTCGATTGAGCGCGCGCCCGACGCGAGCGTCGCGCCTGCCGGCGGACGCGCGCGCAGCTCGCGCGCAGGTCCGGCCGTAACTTCCGGGCAGACGACAGGCGCGCGACACCAGCGGTAAGCGACGCGCTTCGAGCCGATCTCCTACTCGCAGGTGGCGATCTCGGAGGTCGCGCCGCTCGTGGACGTCGGGCCGGCGTTTCCGGTGGCCTGCCTCACAAGTCGCCGCGCCGTCCGTCCGATCAGCACGGGACTCGGAGGGTCCCCGATGGCATTGGTCGCTTCGATCCGGCAACGCCTCGCCGAGCCCGAGCGTCGGCGCACGATCCGCATGATCCGGCCGGGCGTGCAGCTCAAGCTGCCGATCTATCTCCTGGCCGTGAGCTTCGTCTTCGCCCTGATGCTCGGCTTCAACAGCTACGCCGCCTACGGAAAACTGCTCCACGGCACGCTCGCGACCGCGCCGGCGCCCTTCACTCAGGACATCGTCGAGCAGACGCAGCCCTTCCTGAAGGCGACGGGCGCGCTGCTCGGCGGCTACGTGCTGACGGTTCTCGGTGTCACGATCGGCTATCTGCATCGCGTCGTCGGGCCGATCGTCGCGATCGAGCGGCACCTGCGCGCGCTCCAGCGCGGCGACTACGCCGCACGGGTCACGGTGCGGAGCACCGACAGCCTCTACGCCGAGGTGGCCGATCAGCTGAACGAGCTCGCCTCGCGGCTCGAGACCTCGCGCGCGCGCTAGCAAGGAGGCCGACGACAGTCGGCCGACGCGCAGCGAGGCGAAGCCGAGCGAAGGCCGGTAGCCCGAGCGCGGGCGATCAGCGAGCGCGAAGGTCCGGCAAGGAACGGCGAGCGCTACGCCACGGGCACCAGTATCCTGCGCGCCCTCTTCCACGCGCCCGCCTCCGGTTCCCCGCACATGAAGCCGACCCGCCGCCCCGAGCGTCCCGAATTCTCCTCCGGCCCCTGCGCCAAGCGCCCCGGTTGGAGCCTCGATGCGCTCTCGGGCGCGCTGCTCGGCCGCTCGCACCGCGCCAAGGCTCCGAAGGAACGGCTCAAGGCGGTGATCGACCGGAGCCGTGCGCTGCTCGGACTCCCGGCGGACTTCCGCCTCGGCATCGTGCCGGCCTCCGACACCGGCGCGATCGAGATGGCGATGTGGTCGCTGCTCGGCCCGCGGCGCGTCGACGTGCTCTCGTGGGAGAGCTTCGGCCAGGGCTGGGTCGCGGACGCGACCTCGCAGCTGAAGCTCGACGCGCGCGTGCTCGAGGCCGGGTACGGCGAGCTGCCCGATCTCTCTCGCGTCGACTTCGAGCGCGACGTGGTCTTCACCTGGAACGGCACCACGTCGGGCGTGCGGGTGCCGGACGGAGGCTGGATCCCGCGCGAGCGCGCGGGCCTGACACTGTGCGACGCGACCTCGGCAGTCTTCGCGATGCGGCTTCCGTGGGAGAAGCTCGACGTGGTCACGTGGTCGTGGCAGAAGGTCCTCGGCGGCGAGGCCGCGCACGGCATGCTCGCGCTCTCGCCGCGCGCGCTCGAGCGTCTGCAGAGCTACACGCCGAAGTGGCCGATGCCGAAGATCTTCCGCATGAAGGAGGACGGGAAGCTGCTGGCCGACCTCTTCGAGGGCTCGACCATCAACACGCCGTCGATGCTCTGCGTCGAGGACGCGCTCGACGGTCTCGCCTGGGCGGAGCGCTGCGGCGGCGTCGACGCGCTGGTCGCGCGCTCGGAGGGCAACCTCGCGGCGATCGCGGCCTGGGTCGAGCGCACGCCGTGGGTCGACTTCCTCGCGCGCGTGCCGGCCACGCGCTCGTGCACCTCGATCTGCCTCCAGGTCGTCGACCCGTGGTTCCAGGGACAGGACGAGAGCGCGCGCGCCAAGGTGATCAAGAACCTGGTCGCGCTGCTGGAGAAGGAGGGCGTGGCCCTCGACGTCGCGAGCTACCGCGATGCTCCGCCGGGCTTGAGGATCTGGGGCGGCGCCACCGTCGAGCGCAGCGACATCGAGGCGCTGCTCCCGTGGCTCGACTGGGCGTGGGTAGAGGTGCGGGGCGCCTAGCATCCGCCGGTGCTCGTGTGTCCTGTTCGAGTCGGTCGGGCGCGGAATTGTTGCAATCGTCAACGATCGCCGTATACGATGACCGATCATGTCCCATCCGGTCGACCGCGAGATCCGGCTCGCCCTCTGGAAGCTCCACATCCTCCACCACGCGACGCAGCGGCCGGTGTACGGCCTCTGGCTGCTCGAGGAGCTGGCGGAGCACGGGCATCGATTGAGCCCCGGGACTCTCTACCCGATCCTCGAGCGGATGGAGCGGAACGGCTGGCTGCAGTCGGCGCCGACGGACCGTCCGAACGCTCGCAGGAACTACCGCATCACGGCGGCCGGACGGCGGCTGCTCGAGCAGCTCCGAGACGACGTGAGCGAGCTCCATCGGGAGGTCGTTCTCGGCATCGAACCGGCCCACACGAGCGGGCGTCGCCGCGCTGCCCGCGCTGGGCGGGCTCCGGCGGCGTTGGAGCGGGTTGCGACGGACAGATCCCGACGAGGGACGCGATGAATCTCGTCCGCTTTGCGCTGCGACGCCCGCTCACGATCGTCGTGGGCGCGGTGGCCGTCGCCTTCGCCGCCGGGATCGCGCTGGCCCAGATGCCGCGCGACATCTTTCCCACGCTCGGGATCCCGACGATCTACGTCGCGCAGCCGTACGGCGGCATGGATCCCGCGCAGATGGAGGGATTCCTCACCTACTACTACGAGTATCACTTCCTCTACATCACCGGCATCGAGCACGTCGAATCCAAGTCCATTCAGGGTGCCGCGATCATCAAGCTGCAGTTCCATCCGCGCACCGACATGTCGCAGGCGATGTCGGAGACGGTCGCCTACGTCAACCGCGCGCGGGCCTTCATGCCTCCGGGCACGGTCCCGCCGTTCGTGATGCGGTTCGATGCCGGCAGCGTGCCGGTGGGTGATCTCGTCTTCTCGAGCGAGACGCGATCCGTGGGCGAGATCCAGGACCTGGCGTTGAACCGCGTGCGCCCGCTGTTCGCGACACTTCCAGGGGTATCCGCGCCGCCGCCGTTCGGCGGGAGCGCTCGCACGATCGTGGTGAACCTGAAGCCCGAGCGGCTGCGCGCGTACAACATGTCGCCGGACGAGGTGGTGGCGGCCGTCACCGCGGCGAACCTGATCAGCCCATCGGGCAACGTGCCCATTCGCGGCCAGTATCCGATGGTGCCGTTGAACTCCGTGGTGAAGAACATCGGAGATCTCGAGCACGTGCCGATTCGCACGGGCCGGTATCCGACCGTGTTCCTCGGCGATGTCGGCGAGGTGGTCGACGGCTCGGACATCGTGACGAGCTACGCGTTGGTCGACGGCCGCCGGACGGTCTACGTCCCGGTGACCAAGCGCGCGGACGCCTCGACGCTCTCGGTGGTCGAGCTCGTGAAGCAGAACCTGCCGAGGTTCCGCGGCGTTCTGCCGAGCGACGTGGACGTCAGCTACGAGTTCGATCAGTCCCCGTACGTGCGGCGCGCCATCGGTGGCCTGTCCCTCGAAGGGGCGCTCGGAGCCCTGCTCACCGGCGTGATGGTCCTGCTGTTCCTGCGAGATTGGCGAAGCGCGCTCATCGTCGTCGTCAACATACCGCTGTCGTTGCTCGGGTCCGTGCTCGCGCTTGGGATCGCCGATCAGACCGTGAACATCATGACGTTGGGCGGGCTCGCGCTGTCCGTGGGCATCCTCGTGGACGAGGCCACGCTCACGATCGAGAACATTCACACGCATCTGACCCGGCGGAAGTCGCTGGCCCGGGCAGCCTTGGATGCGACGAGCGAAACAACCGTCCCTCGCCTGCTCGCCATGCTGTGCGTCCTGGCCCTGTTCACGCCCGTGTTGTTCATGGTGGGCGCAGCGAGAGCGATGTTCCTGCCGCTCTCGCTGGCGGTCGGCTTTTCCATGATCACTTCCTACGTGTTGTCGAGCACGCTCGTCCCGGTCCTGTCGGTTTGGGTGCTGCGCGGACACGAGGACGCGGTCGAAGAGGACGCGCCCGAGCAGACTCGATTCGCCGAGCTCGTCCGCCGCTATGCAGGCGTCCTGAGCCGAACGCTGCGTCGGCCGTGGTGGATCGTCGTGGCCTACACGGTTCTGGCGATCGCCGTCGTGGGCATTCTGAGCCGCCACCTCGGCACGGAGATCTTTCCGAGGGTGGAGTCCGGACAGCTCCAGGTGCGGCTGCGCGCGCCCGCGGGCACGCAGCTCGACGTCACGGAGTCGTTTGCGCTCGAGACGCTCGACATCATCAAGCAGACCGTGGGAGCGGACCACGTCGCGACCACGCTCGGATTCGTGGGCGTGCACGGGTCGGCCTACCCGATCAACTTCATCTACCTCTGGAACGGCGGCCCCGAGGAGGCCGTGCTGCAGGTGCAGCTCGAGCCCGGGGTGCGGATCGACATCGAGTCGCTCGAGGAGCGGCTGAGACAGGCGTTCGTGGAGAAGCTGCCCACGGTTCGCTTCTCCTTCGAGCCGAGCGACATCGTCAACCGTGTCATGAGCTTCGGCGCCTCTACGCCGATCGAGGTCGCCGTGAGTGGTCCGAGCATCGAGCGCGACCGCGCGTTCGCCCGGATCGTCGAGGACCGGCTGGAGAGAATCCCGGAGCTCCGCGACGTGCAATTCGGGCAGACGCTGGACTATCCGACCGTCGACGTGAACGTGGACCGCCAGAAGGCCGGCCTGATGGGGGTGCGGATGTCGGATGTTTCCCGCTCGCTCGTGACCGCCACCTCCTCGAGCCGGTTCGTGATCCCGAACTACTGGGCCGATCCGAACAGCGGTGTCGCGTATCAGATCCAGGTGCAGGTCCCCCAGGCGCGGATGGATGCGCTGGAGGAGGTACAGAACGTCCCGATCCTCGATCGTGACGGCCATCCGCTAGCCCTTCGCGACGTCGCCAGGGTCACCGAGGGGAGCGCCGTCGGACAATACGAGCGTTACAACATGCAGCGCCTGGTGACCGTCACCGCGAACGTCGCGGGCGCCGATCTCGGCACGGTCGCCGCCCACGTCGGCGACGCGATCCGCCAGCTCGGACCGACGCCGCCAGGTGTCAGTGTCGCCGTCCGGGGTCAGGTCGTGCCGTTGCAGCAGATGATGGACGGCCTTCGCACGGGCCTGCTGGTCGCAGTGGTCGTGATCTTCCTGCTCCTCGCGGCGAACTTTCAATCGCTGAGGCTCTCGTTTCTCGTCGTGTGTGTCGCGCCGGCGGTTCTCGCCGGTGTCGTTCTCGCGCTGTGGCTCACCAGGACCACGCTCAACATTCAATCCTTCATGGGGGCGATCATGGCCATCGGGGTGGCGATGTCCAACGCGATCCTCCTCGTCACCTTTGCCGAACGCAGCCGCCTCGCCGGAGTCTCTGCGCGCGATGCCGCGATGGAGGGAGCGGGAAGTCGACTGCGGCCGATCCTGATGACGAGCCTGGCGATGATCGCCGGCGTGACGCCGATGGCGCTCGGTCTCGGGGAGGGTGGGGAGCAGACCGCGCCCCTCGGCCGCGCGGTCGCCGGCGGCCTGGCCGCGGCGACGGCGGCGACCTTGCTGGTGCTCCCCTCGTTGTTCGCCCTCGTTCGAGCGCGCGCTCCCCGGCGCTCCGTGTCCCTGGATCCCGATGATCCGCAGAACCCGGCCGACGCGGAGGGCGAATGAGGCGCGAGTCGAGCCGGTGTAGAGCCGGACGGCGAGTGGAGCTTCGAGTCATCGCGGCGGCACTCCTCCTCGTCGGGCTCGTGGGCACGGGTGGCTGCCAGCGCTCCGAACAGCCACCGCAGTCGGTGACGTCGCCGGCCGCGGTGCAGACCGTGCGTCCGACCCGCGGCGAGATCACGCGCAACGTGACACTGCCGAGCTTCAAGATCCTCGCGTATCAGGAGGCGACTCTCTATGCGAAGGTGGCCGGCTATCTCGAGACGATCGCCGTCGACAAGGGGAGCGCGGTCAAGAAGGGGCAGCTCCTCGCCGAGATCGAAGTGCCCGAGATGCTGGCCGACGAGGCTCAGTACCGAGCCGAGACGGAGGTGGCTCGCGCCAACTACGAGCGCATGACACAGGCTCGCGAGAAGGCGCAAGATCTGATCGTTCCAGAGAACGTGGACGATCTGCGTGGCCAGTGGGAGGTTGCGCGCGCCAAGCTCGAGCGAGTCCAGAAGCTGCTGGAGTACGCACGCATCACGGCTCCCTTCACGGGGATGATCACCGCGCGATTCGTGGACCCCGGCGCGTTCATTCCGGCTGCCACTTCCGGCGCCACTCCGCAGGGCGCGGCACTCGTCACCCTCGCGGACTTCAGCCGGCTTCGAGTGCAGGTGTTCGTTCCCGAGGCGGAAGTGCCCTTCATCACGGATGGAGTGCCCGCGCAGGTGACGGTGGAGGCTCTGGCAGGAAGGACCTTCTCCGGCTCCGTGACACGCTTCTCATACGCTCTCGATCAGGCGACCAAGACCATGCTCACCGAGATCGAGCTGCCCAACCCGACTCTCGAGCTACGGCCGGGCATGTACGCGAGCGTTCGCCTCGGGGTCGAGACCAGGCGAGATGTGCTCTTGCTTCCCGCGTCCGCCGTCGTGACGGAGAAGACGAGGACCTCTGTGTTCCTCCTCGCGGACGGCAAGGCCAGGAAGATTCCGATCCGCATCGGTGTTGGCGACGGCGCCAACGTCGAAGTCCTGGAAGGCGTGACGCCCGAGCAGCCAGTGATCCTCATCGGGGAGCAGGCGCTCGACGACGGCCAGGCCGTCACGGTTCGGGACGCGAAGTGAGCGCCGCGGCGCGCGGGCGTCGAATCGCGATCTGCGCCACCAGCGCGCTTGCGCTCTCTGTCGGTGTCGCTCGCGCGCAGACGGCCAGCGTGACCTATCCGATCGACCTGCCCACCGCGTTGCGCCTGGCCGGTGCTCAGAATCTCGACGTTCAGATCGCGCTTCGCGCGGTCGACGAGGCCGAGGCCGATCGGCTGACCGCGATCGAGCAGTTCTTTCCGTGGCTGGGCCTCGGCGCCACCTATCATCGCCGCGACGGCTTCACTCAGGCGGTTCCAGCGGGCACCGTCAGCAAGACGAACCTGGACTCCTACGCGCCCGGCGGAACGCTGACGGCACAGGTGGCTCTGGGGGACGCGCTCTACAACACGCTGGCGGCGCGACAAAGGGTTCGAGCCTCGGACCAGGCGCTGGAAGCACAACGCCAGGAATCGACCTTGCAAGCCGCGCAGGGATATCTGGAGTTGGCGAAGGCCAGGGCGCTGGTCGATGTGGCGCGGCAGGCTCTCGAGACCTCGCAGGACTATCAGAATCAACTACACGAGGCGGTCGCCGTCGGCGTCGCCTTCAAAGGCGACGAGCTGCGAGTCGAGACGCAGAGTGGTCTCTACCGGATCGCCGTCCGCCAGGCGCTCGAAGCGCAATGCGCCGCGGCGGCGAGCCTCGCGCAGATCCTCCATCTGGATCCGGTGGTGGAACTGGTTCCCCAGGACACCGAGGTCGTGCCGCTCGCACTCTTCGAGATCGATACGTCACCCGAGGCCGTCGTCCAGCGTGCGCTGAGCGCTCGCCCCGAGCTGAAGCAGAGCCGGGCGCTGGTCGACGCCGCGCGCGAAGGGAGGGACGGCGCGCTTCTCGGGCCGTTGATCCCGTCGCTGGGTGCCCAGGCGTTCGTCGGCGGTTTCGGCGGCGGCCACGACGGCGAGCCCTCCCACTTCGGCGAAAGCGAGGACTATCTGGTCGGCGTGAGCTGGCGCATCGGTCCCGGGGGTCTCTTCGACCTCGGACGTGTCGATGCCAGCGACGCGCGTCTGGCCACTCTCGAGCTAGGCGAGGCGAAGCTCAAGGATGCGATCAGCGCGGAAGCCGTCACCAGCTTGTCTCGCGCGCAATCCCTGTCGGACCAGCTCGAAGTGGCGAAGCAGAATCTGACCACGGCCGGCAAGACGCTCGACCTCACACGGCGACGCAAGCACTTTGGCGTCGGGATCGTGCTCGAAGACATCCAGGCTCAGCAGGCGTTGAACCAGGCGCGTGCCGATTACGTCACCAAGGTCGCGGAGTTCGACGAGGCGCAGTACGGCCTGATCCGCGCCGTCGGCGGCCCGCTGGCGCCGCAGCAGCCCTAGACGAGCGCACTAGCGCGGCGGTGTCAGCGACTGCGGCAGCCCGTAGAGGTCCACCATGTTCCCCGCCTCGATCCAGTAGCGCTCCGCGGCGGGCACGTCGGACATCATCTCGCCGGCGATCTTGCGGCTGTAGGGCCAGTCGCAGCCGTGGTGCGGATAGTCCGTCGACCACGCCATGTTGCGGATGCCGATCGCGTGGCGGTTCGCGATGCCGTGCCGATCCTGGATGAACGTGCAGGTGAAGTGCTCGCGGAAGTAGTGGCTCGGCAGTTGCTTGATCGCGATGCCGGTGTGCGCGCGGTTGCGCCAGTAGAAGTTGTCGACCTGCTCGAGCGCCTCGGGGATCCAGCCGATCTCCGTCTCGACGCCGATGATCTGGAGCTTCGGGATCCGATCGAAGAGCCCGCCCATGATCAGCTCGAACATGATCGGCGGGAAGGCGAGCATGCCCGAGAGCGCCATGCCCGCGATCGCGGCCGGCCCCTCGATCACCGGCTTCGGGTTGCGCTTGCGCTGGATGTTGATGTGGATGCTGACGGGCATCTTCATCTCGGAGGCGGCCGTGAAGAAGTCGTCGTCCTCGCCGGTGACGTCGTCGTTGCCCGACGGCCACGCGGTGATGATCGTCCCGCGCGCGCCCATCTCCTTGCAGCGCTTCATCTCGGCGATGGCTTCCTCGACGCCGAGGTTCGGCATCTGCGCGAGGAAGAAGAGGCGCTCGGGGTCGGCCGCGCAGAACTCCTGCGCCATGTAGTCGTTGTACGCGCGCACGCCCGCGCGGTGGTACTCGCGATCGGCGTTGCCCATGAAGGAGAACATGGTGCGCTGCGACGGGTAGATGAACTCGGCGTCCACGCCGTCGAAGTCCATGTCCTCGAGCCGCGCCTTGCCGTCCCAGCAGCCCTTGCGGACGGAGTCGTAGGTGTACCCCTTCCACTTGATGTCCTCGAAGCGCATGCCGGGCGTCGCGACGAGGCCGATGTACATGAGCGGACCGCCCGGCACGAACTGCCAGGCATCGCCTCCCTCGTCGTCCTTCACGAGCTTCGGCGCGCGGTCGTGGAACTTCCGCGGCAGCCAGCGATCCCAGATGTGGGGCGGCTCGACGACGTGGCAGTCGGCGTCGATCAGGCGGTACTCGCGCATGGGGTCCTCGCTGGCTCGGTGGCGTGTGCGCTCGCAGGGGACCGTGCGCCTTGCCGGCTTCCCGGAGCTGACGGAACGTCAG
>DATKND010000171.1:0-14564 GCA_035541475.1 Myxococcota bacterium
CCACGTCCGCAGTGGCACTCGCGTGCCGTGGAACGGGGTGCCCGCCGTGGGCGAGGCCTGGTAGCGACAGCTCGCGCACTGCCACAGCCCGCGAACCCGCAGCCGGTGCGCCTTGCGCCCCTCGCAGCGCGGACACCGAAACCCGTCGGGCCAGCGTACACGGCGCAGGATCTCCCAGCAGCGCCGCTCGGTCGGGAAGGTGCGATAGAACTCGTCCAGGGTCGTCGGTGCCTTCATCGGCATTCCTCCTTGGCAGAAAGCCAAGGCGGATCCTGCAGCTACCGTGTGACGACCGCGGTCACACGCGGAGCAAACGGCATAGCCAGAGGACATTCAAGCGGGGAACGAATGTCCGAGACCGGTCGTTATGTCAGATTGCCAGGCCATGTGGACCCGCTCGCGATCCCGTCGAGCCTCTCCGACGTCGCTCCGATGTACTCGAAGTAGGGCGGCGGCTCGGTGCGCGAGAGGAAGAACAGGCGCCGCTCGCGGAACATGAAGTCCACGGAGAAGATCGGGCACACGCCGAAGTGCAGCCTCTTCGCGCGATCCGCGATGGGAAAATCGAGGATCGAGACATCGGTGCCGTAGCCCGCGGGATACGGCTCGATCCGGTTGATCGTGTAGAAGTACCGCGAGGTCCGGAAGACTTCCGAACGCAGATAGCGGTCGAAATACTCCCTCGTCATCTCGGTGAACGATGCGAAGTTCGTCACGAGGTCCACGGAGCCCGGCGAGAGCTTCTCGAAGACGGAGGTCGGCACGAGAACGAAGTCGTGCTCCAGGAGGAACTGCCGGGTGATCGACGATTCGCGCATCAGCTCCCGGGGACCCGCGATGCGCGCGCCTGGAAGACACGATCCCAGGAAGTAGCGCGCGAGGATCAGCTGCTCCGGCAGGTCGACCAGCACGTGGTGCGAGGCGGGGTGTTCCTTCCTGGCCAGGTACGAGAAGCCTCCGTAGCTGCTTCCGATGTCGAGAGCCACGAACGCCTCGTCGAGCCGCCCGCCGAGCACTTCGTTCATCAGGCCGATGAAGTACGCATGCCGCGCCCACCGGAACGTGTAGCGGTATCCCTCGCGTGAGAAGACGTGGGGATTCCCGACGGGCGGGCACGGATGGCGCCGCAGCACGGGAGCGAACCCGCGCTCCTGCAGGACCCGCAGACACTCCACCAGGCAGTGGCACGTGCCTCGTCGCCAGCCGACGACGGAGTTCCGGACGGCGTTGTTCTTCCAGAAGCCCCCGAGGTCCCAGGCGGGAATGTCGTCGACCAGGATCTGATGGCGCCGGAAGTTCCTCAGGACCTCGACGTCGAGCGCGCCGTCCGCCCCGACGAGGCGGCCGAGCGCCTTGCGGGCGCGGGCGGACCAGTCTGGAATCAGCGCCGCATCGGCTCGGGAGGTCAGGTTCTGGCCCAGCAGAGCCTCGAGGTCCTGCGCGACCTGCACGAGCAGGGACTCGTCATCGGGCTTCTCGAAGGAGTCGCTGCGGCTCGGCATGGAGTTCTGGCGAGGAGGGCGGGTGCGGAGGCGCGCGCGGCCGCGAGCTCCTCACTTCATGGCGATCATTCCGCAGAAATTGTACCAGCGGAAGAACACCTCGAAGTGTCGGAATCCGCTGGCGAGGAGCAGATCCCGGTTCTCGTCGAGGTGGTAGGGGATCAGGATGTTCTCGAGCGCCTCGCGCTTCTGCGCGATCTCCATCTCCGAGTACCCGTTGCGGCGCTTCAGGTCGTAGTAGTGCTTGATGAACATACGGTTGAAGACCGTGTGGGGCGTCGTGAGCTTCTCGACCAGGATCAGGCAACCCTGGTCGTTCAGCCCGCGGGCGATGTCGGCTACGACCCGCAACCGGTGGAGCGGCCTGACGAACTGCAGCGTGAGGATCATGATCACGGCGGACGCGTTCTCGAGCACGAGTCCGTGATGGAGGTCCCTCTCGATCAGCTCGTACGGATGCGCGAGCTCGCGCTCGGCCAGCTTTCGCCGGGCTCTCTCGAGGATCTCGGGCGAGTTGTCCACGCCCACGAAGCGGACGCCGGGGCCCACCACCGAGTCGAGCTCCAGCAGGGTGGTTCCGGTGGAGCAGCCGAGGTCGTAGAGGTTGGTTCCGGCCACTGCGAAGTCGGAGGCGAGCTCGGCGCACATTCGCTGGACTTCCCCATAGAAGGGAACCGAGCGAGACACCATGTCATCGAATACGGCGGCGGTCTCCTCTCCGAACTGAAAATCGACCGGCGATCTCTCGCCCGCGAAGACCCGGTCTCGGGCGCAGGTCGCGTCCGTCTCTTTCGAGTGACTCATGGCGCCCTGCCTTCGATCGAGGGCGGACGGTAACCGCGGGGAGCAGCCGCGAGCAAATCAAGGGGCGGTTGCGCCCTACTGTTCGCGCCAGCTCAGGTAGAAGTCTTAGCGCTGCTCGTCGACGAGCCGGCGGACCCGCTCGGCGTAGGCGTCACTCGGATTGCTGGCGGGATGGGACATTCAAGCGGGGAACCGGCTGTCCGAGAGCGGTCGTTATGTCAAATTGCCAGCCCATGTGGCGGGCGTCGGCCAGGAGCTCCGCGCCCTCGGCTTCGCGACGCGCAGCGGTGAGGACGCCACGCTCCAGGCCTTTGCGAGCGCCCTGCTGGAGACGTTCCGGCGCGCCGCTGCCGGCGGCCCCGGCTTCGCCTGGCCCACCGAGGAGGAGATCATCGAACGGGCGGGTGCCCTGCTCGCGCTTGCCCAGCACGACCTGGTGGTCCGCATCCCGGCGGAGTTCGTCCAGCTCGTTCGCGTCTTCCTGAGGCTGGGCGGCCTCTTCCAGCACTACCGGCCGCAGGTCGACTAATACGCCAGGTTCCTGGCTCCCGTGCTCGCCTCGCTCTGATCGCCGGTGCTTCCTTGACGAGCAACGCTCGTCCGTGTTGAATCTTAAGGCGTGTCGGCTCCGTCACTCCGAGTCAGGTCGCCGTCGACGGCCGGCTTCACACTCATCGAGTTGATGATCGTCGTGGCGATCGTCGCGGTCCTCACCACCACCGTGGTGCCCGCGTACGTGATCAACGCTCGTCGGGCCAACGAGAACGCTGCGATCGGCGCGCTCAGGACTCTCAATACGGCCCAGTCGCTCTTCAAGGACGGCGACCGCGATCGGAATGGCGTCCACGACTACGCCCCCACGTTGGACATCCTGGCGGCGAGCGATCCAGCGATCGCCTCCATGTTCGATCCCGATCCGCGCCCACCTAATTCGGCCCTGGCCAGGAGCCTCGTGGGCTCGGACCTCCTTCACTGCTGCGCACAGGGCTACTACTTCGCGATCCTCGGAGCGGAGCCGCCGCCTGTCGCCGCGTTTCGCGCGGTGGCCATCCCGCTCTCGCCCGCCGCGGGCAAGCGGGTGTTCGCCTCCGACGAAACCGGGCTCATTCTGGCCGCCGTTGGACACGTTCCCGTGTCAGGAGAGGAGATCATCGACCCGGGAACGGGCGGGGGGTCGGCTTGCGGGGCGGTATGCAACGGTCCAGCTCCGATTCCGATTCCGACCCAGGCCGACCTCGACGCGCGCGACCAGGCGCTGCTGGCGAGGTCGCGCACCTTGGTCCTCACGCTGAATCAGATCGCCAGCGGCGCCGGCATTCCGGGGGCGCAGACGCAGCTCGGTGATCCGGCCTTCCAGCCCGCGGCGCTCGCCGGAATGGACCTCGCACACGACGGGCTGAACGCCGACGATGTGACCCAGGTGAACCTCGTCGAGCTCGCGCGGACGCTGACGCCGCCGACCGCGCGTCAGGGACCGATCCTCATGGACGATGCGACTGCGAGCACGATGTTCTCGAGCTACCAGGGCGACCTCGTCACGCTGATGGACCTCGCTCTCTATACACCGCACCCGAACGTGCCGGCCGCGGACCTGACGGGGGATCCGCTGGCCTTTCTCGCGTCGTTGATCTCGATCCCGTTGCTCGGAGGAGCGGGCGTCGCGCTTCTCGCGATCGGCATCGTCTTGACAGGCGTACTGCGGCTCCTCCGCTCCCCGTCCAGGGTGCGGGCCGCCCGGTGAGAGCCGGGAGAGAACCACAACCCGGCTCAGGCGGCCTCGAGCGTCATGGCGTCGCCGCGCGGCACGAGCCTCCAGCGCCGTCGAGGCGGTCGGCGAGGCCCCCGAGGCCGAGCGCCGTGAGCGCCTCGCGGATGCGCTCGTCGGGAAACGCGCCCTCCTCCGAGGGATACGAGACCGCCGCGCGCAGCGTGCCGATCGGCAGGTAGGGCCGCTGCGGCAGGAAGAGCTTCTGGCCGTGCACGGGACCTCGAGGCGGCCGTGGCCGAACGGCCAGATCCCGGCGATCGCCTTCAGGATGCTGCTCTTGCCGGAGCCCGAAGGGCCCTCGATGACGAGGCGCTCGCCGGCGTCGACCCGCGCGTTCACGCCGTCGACGATCACACGCCCGCCCGGGAGCTCGAGGTGCACGTCGTCAAGTCGGATCGGCGGATAGGACATTCTCTGGCTATGCCGTTCCCTCCGCCCATGCCCGAGGTAGAGCGCCAGAAGGTCGTCGATCAGCTCCTCGCGGAGCCGTTGCCCGCGAACTAGCGACGTCCAGGACACGGATCTGTGGCGAATCGGTGCTTCACCGCTGTGTGTGGCGAATCTTTCGCCGCGACTCGAATCAGCGGTTGACTTTCTCGAAAGCGCCGAGCCTAATTGGCGCGCCCACTGGGAGGGGACCTCGACCCCCCCACTGGGAGTCGCCATGCGGACCTGGCACGTTGCGTCTTGGGTTCTGCTTCCCCTTCTCTTCTCGTCGGCCATCCGTGCTACAGGGGTGCTCAGCATCTCGGGCTCGGCTTCGAACAACCATGCGCCGAGCGCGAACATGTTCGGGGGCTCGGCTGCAATCGGTCCGATCCACGATTCGACGCAGACCCTGAACGGGGGTCCGCCTGGCGCGACTTCCGAGATCGAGAGGTCTTCGCGTCGGCAAACTACGGTCTCCTCGGCGTGTCGGCCGGGGGCCAGGTGGTTGGCCCGGTGGACGTGGGTGCCCTCGGAGCGAGTGGCAATGCAACGGCTGAGTTCTCCGACCAGTTCACGATCATGGCGCCCGGTCTGGCGGGAACGACCGGAACCCTCACGGTGGCCTTCGGGCTGGCGAGCTTCGTGAACGTGGACGGGGGAGTCGGCTCTGGCTGCAGCGGCGCTTCCCAGGTGGGATACGGAATCAACGCCAGTCTCACGGGTGGTGGCCACGGGCAGTTGATCCAGTCGGGGACGTGGACCGACTATCCCTGCTTCGGCACGCATACGTTCACGGGTACGCCGCCGGGCAGTTTCTCGTTCACTGGGACCGTCTTCTTCGGTGCGCCTGCCGGGCTGACGGTGATCCTCTCGGCAAACAGCAACGAGAGCTGGCTCGACACCTTCTCGGGTGCGGCGACCGCCGAGGGAGATTTCGCGCACACGCTCACCTGGGGCGGCTTCACCCAGGTGCGCGACGCAAACGGAAACCTCGTGACGAACTACACCCTCACATCCGACTCCGGCACCGACTGGTCGAAGCCAGTCGCAGTGCCGGAGCCCGCAACGATCTCGCTGGTCGCGACCGGACTCGTCGCGTTGGGTGCCCGTCGGCGAGATCGTTCCTGACGCTGTCTGGCGCGCAAGGGCACCGCTTCCACGCGCCTCGCACGCGCGCGTCGACGGAAGTTCACGCTCGCCTCGCCGAGTAGCGCCAGAGGCTCGCCTCCGCTCGCTCTTTTCGGCCCCTAGGCGGTCGCAGCGGACCTCATCACCCGGCGCAGCGCATCGCCCGCGAGGCGCCCGACCGCCACCGGATCCTGCGCGGCGAGCGTCTCGCTGAACACCTCGGCGCCGAGCGGCGCGCGGCAGCCGATCGAATCGAGCGCGCGCAGGAAGGCGACGAGGTCGATCGCGCCCTCGCCGGGCAGCAAGCGCGCGCGCAGCGACTCCTGCGGCAGGTCGGCCCAGGGCGCGGCCGGCGCGTCGGAGAGCTGGAGCGAGAGCACCCGCTCGCCAGGCAACTCCGCGAGCTGCGCGAGCGGGGCGCCGCCTCGGAAGAAGTGCCAGACGTCGAGACACATGCCGGCGTTACGCTGGCCCGTGGCGCGCGCGATCTCCCACGCCGCGCGCGCGTCGGGGACCGCCGACCACGGAATCGCCTCCAGCGCGACGACGAGCCCGCGCGCCGCCGCCGCCTCGCAGACCCTGGCGAAGTGCTCCACGATCGCTCCGCGCGAGGCTCGAGCGCCGAAGCCGTCGGCGCAGAGCACGCGCGGCGCGCCGAGCGCGCACGCGAGATCGAGAAAGAACTCCGGCGGCGGTCCCGCCAGCGCGCGCGCCGACTCGGGCAGCGAGCCTGGCGGCAGCCAAGCGAGCAGCGGCTCGACCTCGCAGAGCACCAGCTCGTGATCGGCGAGCAGCGCGCGGATGCCTTCGTCGGAGAGGCCGTCGCGGCGGGCGCCCTCGACGTGGTGCGGCCACAGCGAGACCGCGCCGAAGCCGCCCGCCTGCGCCGCCGCCGCGAGCTCGCGCAGGCTCGCGCGCAGCAAGGTGCCGGCGCACAGCACCAGATCGCTGCGCGCGGCGTCCGACATCGCGCGCGCCTACTCCTCGGTGAACGCGTTCTTCGCGTCGCCGCGCAGCACCTGCTTCATCACCTTGCCGGCGGCGTTGCGCGGCAGCGGCTCGCGCCGGAGCTCCCAGTGCGCCGGCACCTTGTACGGCGCGAGCGCCTCGCGCACCCACGCGTCGAGCGAGTCCGGCTCGGGCGCGGGGCCCGGCTCGAGCACGACCACCGCCTTCACCTCCTGGAAGAGCTCCGGGTGGTCGACGCCGAAGACGGCTGCCTCGGCGATCTGCGGGTGCGCTTCGAGCCGGTGCTCGATCTCCACCGGATAGATGTTCTCGCCGCCGCGCAGGATCATGTCGCGCGCGCGCGAGTTGATGTAGAGGCGCCCGTCCTCGAAGCGCCCGATGTCGCCCGTGCGGAGCCAGCGCCCGGGCAGCAGCGCCTCGGCGGTCGCGTCCGGGCGCCGCCAGTAGCCGAGCATCAGGTACGGGCTGCGGATGAAGATCTCGCCTTCCTGGCCCTCGGGCAGGACCCGACCCTTCGAATCGCGGATCTCGATCTCGTGCGTCGGCATCGGCCGCCCGACGGAGGTCGGGAAGCGCTGCAGCTCCTCGCCGCCGATCATCGCGACCGCGGTGACCGACTCGGAGAGTCCGTAGCCGATCCCCATGTTCGCGCCGCCGCGCGGGAACACCTTGCGCAGCCGCTCCTGGATCTCCGGGCTGGTGGGACCGCCGCCGGACCCGACGCTCTGGATGCTCGAGAGGTCGTAGCGCGTGACGTCGGGATGTGACACCACGCGGTGAGCCATGTTGCCGAGCGCGCTCCAGTGGGTCACGCGCTCCGCCTCGATCAGGCGGAGCACCTCGCCCGGGTCGAAGCGCCCGGAGCGCCACACCGTCTTGGCGCCGGCCGCCAGCATCGAGACGCAGCCCGAGTAGAGGCCGGAGAGATGGAAGAGCGGCACGGTCAGCAGGCAGCAGAGCGGCGGCGCGGAGGGGTCGGGCTTCACCCCGCGCTCGGCCGCGATCAGCATGTTCTTCAGTCCGTGGAGCTGCCCGATGCTGACGAAGCCGCAGATGCCGCGGTGCGTGTTGACGGCGCCCTTCGCGCGCCCCGTCGTACCGCTCGTGTAGAGGATGACCGCGGGGTCGTCCTCGGCGATGTCGACTTCGGGCAGCTCCGCGCCGCGGCGGTAACCCTCGAGCTCCGCGAACTGCGACTCGATCTCCAGCACGGGCACGCCGGGGTCGCGATCTCCGAGCCGCGCGAGCCGCTTGCGGTCGGCGATCAGCAAGGTCGGATCGCTGTCCGCGACGCCGTGCAGGATCTCGTCCGCTTGCCACCAGCCGTTCAGCGCCGCGACGATGCCGCCGATCGAGACCGTGGCCCAGAAGGCGATCAGCCACTCGGGGCAGTTCTCCGCGAGGATCGCGACGCGGTCGCCGCGGCGGACTCCGTAGCGATCGCGCAGCGCGTGCGCGACCGACGCGACGAGATCGAGGTGCTCGTCGTAGCGGATCCGGCGCGCGCCGTGGACGATGTACTCCTTCGCGCCCTGCGCCTTCGAGCGCAGCAGCAGCTCGCGCAGCGAGCGCGCGCGGTTCGCGATCACCGGCATGCGCTCGCCGAGCACATCCTCGACGGCGATCTCGAAGGGAGCACCGGGGCCCGTCAGACGGGCGAACAGCTCGGCATCGCTCGACACGGGGACGGATTCTACCCGGAACCGCGCTCGATCCGGCGCAGCAGCTCGTCCTCCACCTCGAAGTCGAACTCGAGGCGCTGGTCGAGCCCCGCGTCGCGCATCCAGCGCCACGTCTGCATCGCGGCGCCGCGG
Source organism: Myxococcota bacterium (assembly GCA_035541475.1). Taxonomy (GTDB): domain Bacteria; phylum Myxococcota_A; class UBA9160; order UBA9160; family SMWR01; genus DASUFZ01. Next base: position 8,415 of record DATKND010000171.1, read on the forward strand.
AAGCAGTATTCGGGCCGCCAACCGACGTCCTCCTTCAGGCGCTCGATCCCGAAGCAGACGCTGCGATTCCAGTGGTGGATGTGCGGCGCGAGCCGCTGGAGGATTCGCTGGAGGGCGAAGAGGCGCGCGCCGCGGTCGTCGCGCCGCTCGGTGCGGATGTCGATGTGGGCCCGCAGCGCGCCGCCGCCGAGCTGCACGCGCCCGGCGTAGAGGTCGTCCATCAGCGGCGCGGGGATGAAGACCTTCTGCGGCTTCACGCCGACGACCTCGGCGCAGGCGTCGACGTAGCCCTCGTCGGTGAAATAGTCGCCGCCCGTCAGGTTGTAGCGACGCCCGAAGGTGACGGGCTTGCCCATCAGCATGCGCAGCGCGCGCGCCTGGTCGTCCACGTGCCCGACCTGCCCGACGGTGGTGCCGTCGCCCGGGATCAGCACGGGGCGCCCGCGCGCGAGCCGCACGAACATCCGCTGCTCGCGGTCCGGCAGGATGTTGTGCGGTCCGAATACCATCGAGAAGGCGACGGTGGTCGCGGGGAAGCCGCGCTCGCGCCACTCGCGCACCAGGTGGTCCTCGCACAGGATCTTTCCGAGGCCGTACTCGTTCTGTCGCTCGCTGCGATCGACGGGGAAGTCCTCGGCGATCGGCAGGAGATCGCTGGCCGCGTAGATCACGGTCGAGCTCGCGAAGACGTAGTGGCCGGTGCGCCCGCGCAAGAGCTCGCTCATGAGCTTCGCGTCGCTCTCGCGGTAGGCGGTCATGTCCTGCACGCAGTCCCAGTCCTGGCCGGCGAGCGCGGCGCGCAGCGACGCGGGATCGGTGCGGTCGGCGACGAGGCGCCGCACGCCGGGCGGCAGCTCGCCGGGCGTGCGGCCGCGGTTGCAGACGGTCACGTCGTGTCCGCAGCGCGCGAGCTCCCACACGAGCGCGCGCCCGTTGAACTGCGTGCCGCCCATCACCAGCACCCTCATGACGCGGAGGCTCCCTGCGCAGGCGAGTCGGCCTTCACCTTCCGCCAGGCGGCGGCGAGCTCGCCGAAGAAGTCCGACAGCGCCTCCGGCGCGCGCACGAAGGCGAGCAGCGGAAGCTGCACGTCGGTGGCGCCCGCGGCGGCGAGCTCGTGCGCGCCGGCCAGGGTGCGCGCGAGATCCGGACGCCGGTCCGCGCCGCGCGCCGCGTCGAGGCTGCCGCGCACGCGCAGCTCGGCCGGGTCGCGCCCCGCCGCGGCGAGCGCGTCGCGCAGCGTGCGCGTCCCCGCGGCGACGTCGTCGCGCGTGGCCGTCATGATCGGGATCCAGCCGTCGCCGAGCCGCGCGATCCGCTCGACGTTTCGCGGTGTCAAGGTGCCGGAGAACCAGATCGCGGGACCGCCGGGCTGGATCGGCTTCGGCTCGCACCAGATGCGCTCGAAGCGCACGTGCTTGCCGCGAAAGCTCGCCGGGGCGTCGCGCCAGAGCGCGCGGCACGCGGCCAGGGTCTCGGTCAGCAGCGCGCCGCGCGCGTCGAAATCGAGCCCCTCGGCGGCGAACTCCTCGCGCTGCCAGCCGACGCCGACGCCGAGGTCGAGGCGGCCCTGCGAGAGCACGTCGAGCGTGGCGGCGGTCTTCGCCAGCAGCGCCGCGGGGCGCAGCGGCGCCACCAGGATGCCGGTCGCGAGCCGCACGCGATGCGTCACGGCCGCGATCGCGGCGAGCACCGTCAGCGGCTCGAGCCACGGCGCCTCGACCGGGAACGGGAACGGTCCCCACTCGTAGCGGTCGGTGCGCTCGCCCATCACGACGTGGTCGGGGACGATCAGGCTGTCGACGCCCGCCGCCTCCGCGCCGCGCGCGAGCTCGAGCACCTCGTGCATGCGGCCTCGCGGATAGAACGGGCCGAAGGTCGGGATGGAGAGCGTGAGCCGCATCAGCGCACGCTCCGGAAGAAGCGGCGCACGTCCTCGACGAAGAGCTCCGGCTGCTCCATCGCGGCGAAGTGTCCGCCGCGCGGCATCTCGCTCCAGTGGGTCACGTGGTAGCGCTGCTCCAACCACTTGCGCGGGAAACGCATGATCTCCTTCGGGAAGCGCGCGATACCGGTCGGCACCGCCACGCGTCGGGTGAAGAGCTCGACCGGCGCGGCGCCGCGAATCACCTCGTAGTAGAGCCGGGTCGAGCTCGTGATCGTACCGGTCGCCCAGTAGACCGAGAGATTCGTGAGCAGCCGCTCGCGCGAGAAGGCGTTCTCCGGATGTCCGTCGCAGTCGCTCCAGCCGCGGAACTTCTCGACGATCCACGCCGCGAGCCCCGCCGGCGAGTCCATCAGGCCGAAACCGAGCGTCTGCGGCTTCGTGCCCTGGATGCGCTGGTAGCCCGCCTCGTGCTCCTGCCAGCGCGCCATCTCCTCGAGGTCGGCCTTCTCCCTCTCCGTGAGATCGCTCCGATCGGCCTGGGGCAGCGCGAGCGCCATGTTCAAGTGGATCCCGGCCACGTGCTCGGCGTCGCGCAGGCCGAGCAGGCTGGTGACGAGCGCGCCCCAGTCTCCGCCCTGCGCGCCGTAGCGCGCGTAGCCGAGGCGCTGCATCAACACCGCGAATGCGTCGGCGATGCGCGTCGGCCCCCATCCCCGCGTGCGCGTCGGCTCCGAGAAGCCGTAGCCCGGTAGCGACGGGCACACGACGTGGAAGGCGTCTTCGCGGCGGCCGCCGTGCGCCTCGGGATCGCGCAGCGGCTCGATCACGTCGAGGAACTCGACGATCGATCCCGGCCAGCCGTGCGAGATCACGAGCGGCAACGCATCTGGGTGTCGCGACGGGGCGTGAAGGAAGTGGATGCGCTGACCGTCGATCGCGGTGCGGAAGTGGTGCCAGCGATTGAGCTCGCGCTCGGCCGCGCGCCAGTCGTACTGCTCGCGCCAGGCGTCGCAGAGCTCGCGCACGTAGGCGAGATCGGCGCCGTAGTCCCAGCCCGTCCCCTCGATCTGATCGGGCCAGCGCGTCGCGGCGAGCCGGCGGCGCAGATCCTCCCAGACGGCCTCGTCCACGCAGATCTCGAAGCGCTCGAGGGAGGGGTCCTGGGGGGCCATCGACGCGCATTCATCCACAGGCGGGAGAGCGCGGCAACCCGAGCCGGGACGCCTAGCACCGGATGCCGGCGCGGGCCGGTTGAGTGGGCCGGACGCGGCACTGCGGGGTCGATCTGCACGCATCCTGCATGTGACGCTAGGTTCAGCCTGCGTGGTTTTTTCGACACGAACGCGACACTTCTGGCTACTACCCGGCGGGGCGCGCTGCTAGGATGGGCGCCCTTCGAGCGGACCTTCGGCGCACGCGAACGGGACTGGCCCGGACACTGGAGCGTCGAGCGGACGGACCGCTCGGATACGCCAGAAGGCGTCAAGGTTGGATTCGGAGGACCTCATGCTTCGCCGCGTTGCACTCGTTTCGTGTCTGCTCGGCGGCCTGGCTTGCGCCACGCCGTCGGTGGCGCCGCTCGGTGCCGGCCCGATTACACCGGGACCGGGTCAGCGCGTGGCCGTGACCCAGAGCTACCTCATCGTGGACTCGTCGGAGTCCGTGCGGCACACCTTCCCGACGGAGAAGGCGCTTGTCGAGTCGTTCGTCGCCGCGCAGCCGGAAGGCACGTACGAGGCGGGCGCCACCGCGTTCGGCGGCTATCAGCGCCAGACCGAGAAGCTCTCGGCCTTCAATCGCAACGCGGCGAAACAGTACGCCGCGGATCTGAACAATCTCTCCGAGGGCACGCCGATCGACCGCGTCTTCGGCGAGGTCGGACAGGATCTCGCGGGCAAGAGCGGCCAGGCCGCCATCGTCGTGTTCAGCGACGGCCGCCCGACCGACCCGGTCGGCCGCGAGGTCGCCGAGCAGCGCGTGCTCGACGCCGCGGGCAAGCTCTCCGAGGGCTTCAAGGGTCAGGTCTGCATCCACACGGTGCAGGTCGGCGACGATCCGGCCGGCGCGGAGTTCCTGCGCAAGCTGTCGACCCGCACGGGCTGCGGCAGCTCCCGCTCGATGGGCAGCGTGATGAACACCGCCTCGCTCCAGAACTTCGAGCGCGAGGTCTTCCTCGGCGCCGCTCCGGCGGCCGTCGCGGCCGCGCCCCGCGATTCGGACGGCGACGGCGTGCCGGACGACATCGATCAGTGCCCGGGCACGCCGCGCGGCGCGCCGGTCGACGCGCGCGGCTGCTGGGTCATCAAGGGCCTGAAGTTTGCCTTCGACAGCTCGAAGATCGAGCCGCAGTACTACACGCTGCTGAACGCCGTCGCCGCCCGCCTGAAGCAGGTCGGCCCCGACGTGCACGTCAGCATCGACGGCTACACCGACTCGGTCGGAACCACCGCCTACAACCAGGGCCTCTCGCAGCGCCGCGCCAACTCGGTGAAGGACTACCTGGTCAAGCAGGGCGTTCCGGCGAGCCAGCTCGAGGCGAAGGGCTACGGCATCAGCAATGCCTTCCCCAACGACACGAAGGAAAGCCGCGCCGACAACCGCCGTGTCGAGGTGTCGCGCGCGGAGTGAGGTGCGCGCGGTGATTCGCGCGGGGGTGGGTCCGGCGACGGGCCCGCCCCCGCCGCATTTCCCGGCTGCGGTCAGGCCCTACGCGCCTGCCATCGATCTCGCAGGATCTCCGCCGCCCGCACCAGGGTCACACGGCTCGGCCCTTCGGCGACGATCGCGTCGAGCTCATCGAGCTCCGCGTCGCTGAAGCCCGCCTCGCGGCGCTCGTCGCGCGCGATCTCGCGTCCGCCGCCGAAGTTGAAGCGCCGCTCGGTCTCGGTCTGGAACTCGCGCGCGCGCCGCGCCCGCTCGGGGTCGTCCGCGGTGAACTGCTTCACCCACTCGCTGCCGAAGCGCACGTGCGTCAGCTCGTCGGCGAGCACGAAGTCGATCGCCTGCGCCATCAGCGCGTCGCCCTCCGCCCGCGCGTAGTCGATCAGCGAGCGAAAGGCGTCGCAGGCCAGACCCTCGAGGCAGCGGTTCACGCCGGTCACGCGCAGCGCGGGATCGTCGACGCAGGACGCCTCGAACAGGAAGGTGTTCTCCGGGAACTCGCCGATCGCGCCGCCGACGTGCTCGATCAGCTTCTCGTACACCTGCACGTGGCGCGCCTCGTCCCAGCACTGGCGGGCCATGTTCATCTTGAAGTCCCACGGCGCGTCCGGGTAGTCCCAGAGCGTGCGGCCCGCCGCCTCGAGCGCCTGGAGCTCGCCCACGAAGATGCCGTGGAGCTGCACGCGGAGCTGGAGCGGGCTGCGCTCGCGCCGGCCCGAGCGATCGCCCGTGACCAGGAACGCGAAGCCGGGACCGAGCTCGTCGTAGACCGGCTCGAGCGCGGTGCCGGCCACGCGCTCGCGCAGCTTCGGCGCGACCAGCTCGAGCACGCGCACGACGGTGTCGACGTCGTCGGGCAACGACCGCAGCAGCTCGTTGCGGGAGCGCGAGCGCACGAAGCGCGCGTCGCGCGCGAGCTCGTCCGGAGCGATGAAGCGCCGCATCCGCCGCCTCCGTGGACCGGCGCAGTCTACCGCAGCGCGACCGGCGCGGACGCCGGCGCGAGATCCGACTCGAGCGGCCCCCTCAGCGCCGCTTGAAGAACTGGACGGCGCGCTCGTGGCGCTCGGCTGCCGCGCGCGTCGGGAACGTGCCGAGATTGCGGCGGCGTCCCGTCTTCGCGTCGGGCTTGCGCGAGTAGAGGCGATAGCGCCCGTCGGGCAGCTTGCGGATCATCGCCGCGAGCGCGCGCCGCGAGCGCGACCCGATCGGCTGCGGCTCGCCTTGCGCGCCGAGCGCGATCCCGAGCGCCGGGCGCTCCCCGAGCGGCTCCCACTTCCGCGCGTAGACGACCGCCGCCGACGCGGCTTACGCGTCGAGGTCGTCGTCGCCGGCATCAGCGCGGCGCCGGCGCGATGCAGACCCTTCGCGAGCAGCTGCCGCGCGGAACGCGCGCCGCCGTTGCTCATGTTGCGGATCTCGTCGACCACGTACTCGCCGGCTCGGGCGAGCGTCGACCGGCGCCTTCGATCGCTCCTTCTCTCGGGCATGACACGGCCTCCGTGCTTAGGGCACAGCGGGCGCCCGCTGCAAGGCATGTGCCCGCGACCGCTCCGATCGCATCGCTCGCTGCACACGGCGACGGACGGTTTCTACAAAGC
>DATKND010000172.1:0-99058 GCA_035541475.1 Myxococcota bacterium
CGCGCGCGGCCTACAGCCGCCGGTGGAAGAACCGGTCATCGACCGCCATCACGGGAAACGACGGCGGCAGATCCGACTTCGCGATCTCGCGGAAGCCGTTCTTCGCGTAGAAGCGGTGCGCCGCCAGGAACTTCGAGGTGGAGCTGAGGAAGAGGTCGCGCACTTCCCGAGTGCGCGCGTGGCCCTGCACGGTGTCGAGCAGGCGTTGCGCCGCGCCCACGCGCGCGCCGCGGAATTCGCGCTGCACGAACATCTTGCGCAGCGCGCCGCAACCGTCTCCGATGTCGAGCAACGAGATCGTGCCGACGACGCGGCCATCCGAGAGCGCGACCCAGAAGCCGCCGCCGCGCACTTGATAGAAGCCCTTGATGTCGCGGAGGTCGGGCTGCTCGGCGGCCGTGATGTCGATCGCGAACTCGCCGCGCTGGACCCCGAGGATCAGCGCGACCACCTCGCGCTGGAAGCGCGGCCCGAACGGCAGGATTTCGAGGGTGCCCGCGGACATCCATCGCTAGCATGCGCCACATGAGTGGATCCCGCGCGTCGCTCTGGGCCTTGTGGGCATTCGCCGTCTTGCTGCTCGGGCTCGAGCTGCTGCTCGCGGAGCGGCTCGCGTCGATCCAGAGCTTCCCCTGGGCCGAGGCGAGCACCGGCGTCGCGGGCTTCGTGCTCGGCGTGATCTCGGTGGCTCTCGGCGTGTGGACGTTCGCCCTGCGCGAAGGGCTCGCGCTACGCGACGTTCGCTCGGGTGCCCTCGATCCCTCCACGCCGGAGGGCCTCTTCCGGCTCCGGCGGATGCTCGTCGCGCTCTGGACGCTGTGCGTCCTGATCGGTCTGCTGGGTGAAGTGGTGGCCTGGGGCTCGGGCAACGCCCGCATGGCTTGGCCCTATGTCGCGGGGGCCGGTGCGCTGCTGCTGCTGCACGCGCCTCGCGAGTGGGTCTTCAACCCGTCGGCGACGGCCTAGCCACCCTCACTCCGCCAGGGTCGCCGCCTCGAAGGCCTCGAGCGCCTGCAGGTGCGGCTCGACCAGCGCGCGCCACGATTCGGTGTCGTCGAAGTAGATCCCGACGAACATGACGAGCAGGGTGGCGCGCGAGTGGCACATCGCGAAGACGTTCCCGACCGGTTGGCCCTGGCTCTCGACCAGGGCGAACCGGCTCCTCTCCCCGTAGCTGAAGACGTCGTTGCGGTCGGTCGCCTCGAGGCTGCTGAACCGCAGACCCAGATTGTCGGCGGAGAACGAGAGGCAGGCTCCCGTCGGCGACGGGAAGATCCTCGCGCGGGAGTAGACGAAGGGCGGATCTCCGCCCGGCGTCTGGAACTCGTATTCGATCGAGAGCGAGCCGTCGGGTTGGCGCTCGCGGCGGAGCTGCTCGTGCTGCGCGTAACCGTCCGGCAGCGCGAGGCCGAACTCCGAGAGCGACTCGAGCGTGACGAGCAGGTTCCGCTCTTCGGGCCGAGGCGCATCGGGGGTCGCGCACGCGGCGAGCGAGAGCCCGACGCAGGCGCACGCCACCGCATCGAGGAGCCGCATCGTGCCGTCCGCCTACCCGAGCACCGCTGCATCCACGTCGACGCCGACCGGGCAGTGGTCGGAGCCGCGCACGTTCGGCAGGTGGAAGGCGCCCTTCACGAAGCGCATCGCGGCGGGGGAGGCGAGCACGTAGTCGATCCGCCAGCCGATATTTCTGGCGCGGACCCCGAAGCGCTGGCTCCACCAGGTGTAATGGCCGGGGCCCGGCTCGAAACGCCGGAAGGTGTCGACCCAGCCGGCGTCGACCCAGCGGTCGAACTCGGCGCGCTCCTCGGGCAGGAAGCCGCTCGTCTCCTGGTTCTGGCGCGGGCGCGCGAGGTCGATCTCGCGGTGCGCGGTGTTGAAGTCGCCCATGACGAGCACGCGGCGGCCGCCGCGGCGCAGACGCTCGAGCCGGTCGAAGAGCGCGCGGCTGAAGGCCAGCTTGTAGGGCACGCGGCTGTTGTCGCGCCTCACGCCGCTGCCCTTCGGCACGTAGACGCTGACGAGCGACAGGCGTCCGAAGTGCGCGATCAGGAGCCGGCCCTCGCGGTCGAACTGCGGCGCGACCAGCGAGGTCTCGACGCGATCGGGCGGACGCCGCGAGTAGAGCGCGACGCCGCTGTAGCCGAGGCGCTCGGCGGGCGCGAAGTGCGCGTGGAATCCGGACGGCGCGCACAGACGCGCGCCGAGGTCGTCCGGCAGCGCGCGCACTTCCTGCAGTCCGACGAAGTCGGCGCCCGAGCCCGCGAGCCAGCGCAGGAAGCCCTTGCGCGCGCACGCGCGCAGACCGTTCACGTTCCAGGTGAGGATGCGCATCGTGTCTCGCCCGCTTCGCCCGGCCGACGAGCATGGGCCGGCCGCGGACCGGGGGCCAGCGTGCGGTCAGCGCCGTAGCCGCGACAGCGGGAACGGCGGGAGCGCCATCGGCCTCGCGGCCAGCGCGAGCAGCGCGAACTCGTTGTCGTCGCCGGCGATGCGGTTCACGCGCACGACGTGGCAGGTCGCGCAGCGATGCACGAGCGCCCACTCCTCGGACGGGCGCACCCAGATCGCGATCGGCTCCATGCCGCCGCGGCACGGCGAGCGACGGTCGCCGGGGCGTTCGTCGACGTGGACGCTCCACAGGCACAGCGGGCAGTGGTTGCGGTGCTCGGTTCCCGTCGCTGCGCGGGGAATCTCTGCGCGGCAATGCTGACAGCGGAAGATCTCGGAGTCGCGTTCGCGCGCGCGGACACCCGGGTGCGGGTCGTCCGGATCGCGCCGGAAGGTGCGTGACATGGTCTGCTCGCGCGCGCGGCGGAGCCGCGCAGGGAGGTCTCTCACAGGCGCCGCGGGCGAGCGGAGCGCAGCGGGTGCGCGTGATCGCGTGGCGGCGAGCCGAGCTAGGTGTGAGAGACCCTGGCAGTCACGAGCAGACCTCGATCCGAACGGCGGAGCACGGTATCCGGACTAGTGATCCCGCGCCAGATACGTGTACTCCTGCAGACCCTGCTCGTACCGACGCCGCAGCCGCGCCGACTCCTCGAGCGTGATCTGGCCCTTGCGCGCGGCCTCTTCGATCGTCACGCGCACCTTCTCGATCAGCGCGCGCCGGTCGTACTGCACGTAGGCGAGCACGTGCTCGACGTCGTCGCCCTCGACCACGCGCTCGACCCGGTAGCTGCCGTCGTCGGCGAGGGTCACGTGGACCGCGTCGGTGTCGCCGAAGAGATTGTGCAGGTCGCCGAGGATCTCCTGGTAGGCGCCCACCAGGAAGACCCCGATGTAGTAGGGGCCGCCGTTCCAGCTGTGCAGCTCGAGCACGTCCTTCACGTCGTGCATGTCGATGAACTGGTCGATCTTGCCGTCGCTGTCGCAGGTCAGGTCGACGAAGAGGCCGCGGCGCGTCGGCTTCTCGTCGAGCCGGTGGATCGGCAGGATCGGGAAGAGCTGCTTCACGGCCCAGTGGTCGGGCATCGACTGGAAGACGGAGAGGTTCGCGTAATAGGTGTCCGCCAGGCCCTTCTCGAGCGGTTCGAGCTCCTCGGGGATCGAGTCGGCGTCCATCTCTCGCGCGACCCGCGCGATCTTCTCGCAGCAGCTCCAGAAGAGCGACTCGAGCCGCGCGCGACCCTTCAGGTCGAGATAGCCGAGCGAGAAGAGCGTGGAGGCCTCCTCCTTCAGCTGCAACGCGTCGTGATAGGCCTCGACCGCGTTCTTCTTGGTGATCGTGCGGTGCACCTCGGCGAGGTCGTGGAGCACCTTCGGGTCGCTCTCCTCGACCGCCGCGGGCTTCACGCCGGTGCTGCGCTCCTGCACGCCGAGCACGTCGAAGATCAGGACCGAGTGGTGCGCCACCATCGCGCGACCCGCCTCGGTGACGATGTCCGGGTGCGCGACGCCGGCCTCGTCGCAGGCCTCCTGCACCGAGGAGACCACGTCGTTCGCGTACTCCTGCACGGTGTAGTTCATCGAGGAGTGGAAGTTGGTGCTCGAGCCGTCGTAGTCGACGCCGAGTCCGCCGCCGACGTCGAGCACGTGCGGTCGCGCGCCGAGCTCGTGGAGGCCGACGAACACGCGGCTCGCCTCGGCGAGCGCGTCCTTGTGCGCGCGGATCGCGGTGATCTGCGATCCGATGTGGAAGTGCAGCAGCTCGAGGCAGTCGAGCATGTCCTCGGCGCGCAGCCGATCGACCGCCTCCACGATCTCCGGCGCCGACAGGCCGAACTTCGAGCGGTCGCCGGTCGACTCGACCCACTTGCCGGCGCCGCGGGTCGAGAGACGCGCGCGCACCCCGAGGTGCGGGCGGATGCCGAGCTCGCGCGAGGTCTTGATCACGAGGTCGATCTCGCCGGGCCGGTCGATCACGATGTAGGGCGTGCGGCCGATGCGCTGCGCCAGCAGCGCCGTCTCGACGTAGGCGCGGTCCTTGTAGCCGTTGCAGATGATCAGCGCCTCGGGCGTGTCGAGCAGCGCCAGCGCCACCAGCAGCTCGGGCTTGCTGCCCGCCTCGAGGCCGACCCGCAGCGGCGCGCCGTACTGGACGATCTCCTCCACCACGTGGCGTTGCTGGTTGACCTTGATCGGGTACACACCGCGGTAGTTGCCGCGGTAGCCGTACTCGGCCATCGCGCGCTCGAAGCCCTTCGCGATGCCTTCCACGCGCGCCGCGAGGATGTCGGAGAAGCGGACCAGCAGCGGCTTGCGCAGGCCGCGCTGCTCGAGGTCCTTCACCAGCTCGAGCAGGTCGATCTCCTGGCCGCCGTTGCCGCGCGGTCGCACCGCGACGTGTCCGGCCGGGTTGATCGTGAAGAAGCCCGCGCCCCACGCCGGGACTCCGTACAGCTCCAGGCTGTCCTGGACGGTCCAACCGCGCATTCACGATCCTCGCTCGCCACCGACGGCGGTCGCGCTCTTTGTAACACCCCGCTTCCCGGGGTGCACGAATTCCGCGCTCCGACTAGCTCGGGAGAACCTGGCTCGACTGGGTCCCGCTCGCGAGATCTCGCACCGTCACCTCGCCGCGGGCGAGCTCGTCCGGCCCGATCAGGTAGAAGCGCTTCGCACCGGCGCGATCGGCGTCCGCGAGCGCGCGCTTGAGCTTCGAATCGGATAGCGAGAGCTCGACCGACTCGCCGCGGGCGCGCAGCGCCGAGGCCAGGCGGATCGCGGCGGGCTGCTGCGCCTCGCCGAGCGCGAAGACGAAGGCGTCGAGCGCGCGCGGGAGCTCGGGCCACAGTCCCTTGTCGGCCAGCAACTCGCCGATCACGGCGTCGCCGAAGCCGAAGCCGGCGGCCGGCAGCGCCGGGCCGCCGAGCGATTCGAGCAGGCGGTCGTAGCGGCCGCCGCCGCAGATCGCGCGGAGCTTCCGCTCGGCGTCGAAGGCCTCGAAGACGATGCCCGTGTAGTAGGCGAGGCCGCGCACGATCGAGGCGTCGAAGACGACCCGGTCGCGCACGCCGTAGGCGTCGAGCAGGCCGAAGAGCTCCTCGAGCTCGCGGCGGGCGCGAGAGTCGCTCGGCAGCCCGGCGGCCGCCTCCTCGACGCTGGAGAGCCGCAGCCAGTCGACCACGTGGCGCGCGTCGGGCAGCGGCAGCGCGATCCCGCCCGACGGCGCGGTCAAGAGCGCGATGACCTCGTCGGCGCCGATCTTCCCGAGCTTGTCGATCGCCACGCAGAGCGCCGGGAAGACCTCCGGGCGCTCGCGCAGCACGCCGCGGCGGAGCGTCTCCTCGAGCAGCGCGCGGCTCGAGACGCCGACCTTGAGATCGCCGCGGGCGAGGCCGAGGCGGTCGGAGAGCGCGAAGACCGCCGCGATCAGCTCGGCCTCCGCCGAGACGCCGGGCTCGCCCCAGATGTCCAGGTTCCACTGGTAGTGCTCGCGTCGGCGGCCGCGCGTGGTGCGCTCGTATCGCCAGCACTGCGGGATGGCGGTCCAGCGGATGGGCAGGCGCAGCCCGCCCGCGCGCGCCATCACCATGCGCGCGAGCGAGGGCGTGAACTCGCCGCGCAGCGCGTAGCGACGCCCGTGCAGCTCGAAGTGGTAGAGCTGCTCGACGATCTCTTCACCCGCCTTGCGCGTGAAGAGCTCCTCGTGCTCGAGGACGGGCGCGTCCACCTCCTCGTACCCGAAGGCGCGTGCGACGGCGCGGAAGTGGCCGAAGAGCCAGTCGCGGCGGCGCAGGTCCTCGGGATAGAAGTCGCGCGTGCCGCGCGGCGGCTGGAGGGTCGTCACGCGCCTCGGGATATCACACCCGCCCGCGCGATACCCGCCGGTCCCCCGAGCCCGACACCGCGCGGCGCCTGTTTGCTACACCCCGGCCCCTCGCACGGAGGAGTCCATGCCGCGTTCGCGCGCCCTCTTGGGACTGACTCTCGCGCTGCTCGGCGCAGCGGCCTGCGGGAGATCCGAGGAGCCGAGGATCATCCGGCCCCCGCACCCGGAGTCGGAGCCGGAGCCCGAGGCCTTCGGGATCGTCTCGACCGCTACGCCGGCCGATCTGCCGCGCGGCATCGTGCTCGCGCTCGCGCAGTTCCGGGACGAGCGCGACGAGAAGACCGGCAAGACGACGCCGATCCCCGGGCCCGCGCGCCTGGAATTCCTGGTGCGCAAGAACGGAGAGTGGCACGTCACGGCGCTCGAAGATCCGGAGAGCAACGTCTTCCACAAGGCGATGACCTACGGCTCGGGCGACTCTGCGCGCCTGCTCACGCTCGGCGGCACCGCCGCGAAGGTGAAGCTCTGGAAGCCCGACGGCTCCGGGAAGCTCGTCGCGCAGACGATCTGGGAGAAGGACTTCGGCGGAAAGTTCAGCCGCATGCGCGACGCCGAGGTCGCGGACCTCTACGGCGACGGCGGCGCCAGCATCGCGGTCGCGACGCACGACCAGGGCGTGGTCGCGGTGCTGCGCCCGCACGGAGACGCCTTCGAGGCCATCGAGCTCGATCGCCGACCCGACACCTTCGTGCACGAGATCGAGATCGGCGATCTCGACGGCGACGGCGTGCTCGAGGTGTACGCGACGCCCTCCGAGCCGAATCGCCTCGACGGCACCGTGCAGTCCGGCGAGGTCGTGCGCTACGTGCCGGCCCGCGGCGGCGAGCGCACGGTGGTCGCGGCGCTCGGCGATCGCCACGCGAAGGAGATCCTCGTCGCCGACGTGGATGGCGACGGCCGCGACGAGCTCTATGTCGCCGTCGAAGGTCACGTCGACGAGAACAAGGTGCTCGTGCACCCGGTCGAGATCCGGCGCTACGACGCCGGCACGCCGCCCGACGCCGGCAAGACGATCGCGACCTTGAACGACCGCCAGACGCGCTTCCTCACCGCCGGCGACATCGAGGGCGACGGCCACCGCGAGATCGTGGCCGCGACCTTCAGCAGCGGACTCTGGCTGCTGCGTCCGCCGAAGGAGCCGGGCGGGAGCTGGAGCACGGAGCTGATCGACTCCGACTCCGGCGGCTTCGAGCACGCGGCGATCCTCACGGACCTCGACGGCGATGGGAAGGACGAGCTCTACGTCGCGAGCGACAACCACAAGCAGGTACGCCGCTATGTGTGGGACGGGAATCGGCTCGTGCGCGAGGTCATCTACACGCGGCCCGACGATCGGTCGGTGTTCACCTGGAACCTGATGCCGTTCCCCGTGGGGCTTGCGCCGACCGAGTCACCCGTACAGAGATAGGGAGACGTTCGCGCTACCCGGGGGGCCAGCCGAACGCTCGGCCGCCGAGCACGTGTACGTGCAGGTGGAAGACGCTCTGTCCCGCGCCGGCGCCGTCGTTCACGACCAGGCGGAAGTCGCGAAGACCTTCCTGCGACGCGACCTTGCGCGCGACGTCGAGCAGGTGGCCGAGCAGCGGCGCGTCGCTCGAGTCCGCCGCGGAGAGCCGCTCGATCGGCTTGCGCGGGATGACGAGGATGTGGGTCGGCGCCTGCGGAGCGATGTCGCGGAAGGCGAGCGCGCGATCGTCCTCGTAGACGACATCGGCCTTCAGCTCGCCGCGCGCGATCCGGCCGAAGATGCTGTCTGCCACGCCGCGCGAGGCTGACGGAGCGCGCCGGAAGTCGCAAGCGGAAGTCCGCGCGGCTCAAGCTCCTGTCGTGATTCCCCGACTGCTCTCTGGCTTTTTTCGAACGGCGTCTCGCGCTGCGCTGGTTGTCACGCCGCGAGGCGCTGGGCTAAGAGGATGATCGATCGAGGAGCTGCCCCAGAGGGACGACACACATTGGCGAAGGCGCTGATCATCACCGAGAAACCGAGCGTCGCGAACGACATCGCGAAGGCGCTCGGAGGCTTCACCGAGCACGACGGCTGGTTCGAGAGCGACGACTTCGTGCTGACGTACGCGGTCGGCCACCTGTTCGAGCTGCTGCCGCCCGAGGAGATCGACGACAAGTACAAGCGCTGGACCCTCGACGTGCTGCCGATCCTGCCGGACGAGTTCCGCTACAAGCCGAAGCCGGGACAGTCCGAGCGCGTGCGCACCATCCGGCGCCTGCTCGAGCGCAAGGACGTCGACTCGGTGATCAACGCCTGCGACGCCGGTCGCGAGGGCGAGCTGATCTTCCGCGAGATCGTCGAGCACCTCGGCTCGCAGAAGCCGATCCGCCGGCTGTGGCTCCAGTCGATGACGGACGACGCGATCCGCGACGGCTTCGCACGGCTGCGGCCGGGCGAGGAGCTGCAGGGCCTCGCCGACGCCGCCGCCTGTCGCGCGCAGTCCGACTGGCTGATCGGCATGAACGCGACGCGCGCGCTGACCAAGCGGCTCAAGAGCCGCAAGGAGAAGACGGCCTGGTCGGCGGGCCGCGTGCAGACGCCGACGCTCGCGATGCTGGTCGACAAGGAGATCGAGGTGCTGGCGCACGTGCCGCGCCCGTTCTGGCGGGTCACCGCTCGCTTCGAGCACGCCGGACAGAGCTACGACGCCACCTGGTTCGACTCGCGCTTCGAGGCCGACGACGACCCCGAGCGCCGCGACGACCGCATCTTCGACGAGGCGCGCGCGGCGGCCATCGTCGCGGCGGTGTCGGGCCGCGCCGGCAGCGCCGAGGAGACGCGCAAGCCCTCGCGCGAGTCGGCGCCGCCGCTCTTCGACTTGACCAGCCTCCAGCGCGAGGGCAACCGCCGCTTCGGCTGGTCCGCGCGCCGGACGCTCTCGGCCGCGCAGCGCTGCTACGAGCGACACAAGGTGTTGACCTACCCGCGCACCGACTCGCGCTGCCTGCCGAACGACTACCGCGCGACGGTGGGCCGCACGCTCGACGCCTTCGCGTCGTCGCGCAGCGGCGAGGAGGGCTACGCCGACTACGCGCGCGCCGCGAAGCACCTGAAGCAGGCGGGCCTGCAGAACGAAGGCCGCATCTTCGACAACGCCGGGGTCTCGGATCACTTCGCGATCGTGCCGACGGGCTCGTTCCCGCCGGCGCCGCTCTCGGGCGACGACAAGCGCCTCTTCGACCTGGTGGTGCGCCGCTTCCTCGGCGCCTTCCATCCGCCCGCGCTCTGGGAGCGCGTCGAGCGGACGAGCGCGGTCGGCGACGAACGCTTCCGCACGCGTGCGCGCACCCTGGTCGAGCCGGGCTGGCGCAGCGTGCTGCCGGACCTGGCCGAGGGCGAGGACGTCGCGCCGCTGCCGCCGCTCGTGCCCGGGCAGAGCGAGGCGTCGGGCGTCGCGGTGCGAAACGTCGAGGCCGCGTCGCAGCAGGAGGAGACCAAGCCGCCCGCGCGCATCACCGAGGCGCGCCTTCTCTCGCTGATGGAGAACGCGGGCAAGCAGATCGACGACGAGGACTTCGCGGCGGTGCTGCACGAGAAGGGCATCGGGACGCCGGCGACGCGCGCCGACATCATCGAGAACCTGATCGCGAAGGGCTACGTCGTGCGCGTCGGCAAGGCGCTGCGCCCGACGGTCAAGGGCATCCGCATGATCGACACGCTCCGGCGTATCCACGTCGATCGCCTGACCTCGCCCGAGCTGACCGGCGAGCTCGAGTTCCACCTGCGCCAGGTGGAGCAGCGCAACCGCACGAAGCGCGACTTCATGGAGGAGATCTCCGACTACACCGTCGAGATCGTGGACCGCGCGAAGGGCTTCTCGTACGAGTCGCTCTACGACGCGAACGACGTGCTCGGCGCGTGTCCCGCCTGCGGCCGGCCCGTGATCGAGATGGCCTGGTTCTATCGCTGCAAGGAGGATCCGCCGCGCGATCCGGACTGCCCGCTGCGCATCTGGAAGGACACGTCGGGCCGCTACATCGACCGCGCGACGGTGCGCGCGCTGCTGAAGGACGGCAAGAGCGGCGTGATCGACGGCTTCACGGCGCGCGACGGCCGCACCTACCGTGGCACGCTCGAGATCGTGCCCGGCGAGTGGACCTTGGCCGTGCGTCCGGCCGGCTGGAACGAGGATGCGAGCAACGCCGAGCCCGAGTTCGAGGTGAACCCCGAGCCGCTCGGCCGCTGCCCCTTCGAAGAAGACTGCATGGTGGTCGAGTCGCCGACGCAGTTCGTGTGCGAGCGGAAGCTGAAGGAGGCCGAGCTCTCGCGCGAGGAGCGCGCGCGGCTCGCCGCCGAGGGCGCACCGCAGAGCTGCGGCTTCGTCCTGCCGCGCACGGTGTGCAAGCGCGAGATCACGCGTGACGAAGCGCTCATCTATCGGGCCGACGGCAAGACCGCGTTGCTGACCGACTTCACTTCGCGCTTCGGCCGACCGTTCTCCGCGACCCTGGTGCTGAAGGAGAACGGGCGCCACGGGTTCGAGTTCCCGCCGCGGAAAGCGCGCGGTGCCGAGACCTCCGACACCAAGGCCGGGAGCGCGGACAGCGACGCGGCGACGACCGCGAAGCCCGCGCGCGCCGGCGGCCGCAAGAAGGCGGCCGCGCGCAAGCCGAAGGCGGCGTCCGCGAAGGCCGCGACCGGCGGGCGCGCGCGCACGCGCAAGACCTCGTCGCGCCGCAAGCAGGCCCGGCGCGCCGACGCCGACAGTTCTTCGGGCGAATAACCCGAAGCAACTCGCGCTCGCGTTCGCGCGCGGTCGAAACTGATCGGTACCGCGACGCGCCGCGTCGAGTCGCGCGCGAGCCGCGCACGAACGGTGTCGTTCGTCGAAAAATCGGATGACACCTCCGTCGCGACGGGTGTAAAACAATGCCCGGGAAAAGCGCCGGGACGGAGTTCACTGCGAAGCAGGCGGTGTGCTGCCGCGCCCGCTCGGTTGCAGACACGCAGACACGAGGAGGGTTCATGGCGGGTGCCGCTGCGAGTCGAGGGTTCGCGCGCTGTCTCTCGCTCGCCGCACTGGCCGCCGCGAGCCTCGCGCTGACTGCGAGCGGCGCGCGCGCGATCGAAGCGCTCGACGGACGCTTGCAGTTCCACGGCTACGCCGAGATGCAGCTGCGCGCGCTCGACGAGAAGTTCTCGCAGGAGCTCGACCTCTCGCAGTGGTACAACGTCCTCAACCTCGAGCTCGAGTTCGACATCGCGCCCGACGGCATCGGCCCGATCAACCTGATGTCGGCGTACGTCCGCGCCGAGGCCCGCTACGACGCGATCTACAACAACGGCTTCTACATGTTCCCGTCGATCGACACGTACGGGAACGCCTCCAGGAACCTGCCGAAGCGGCTGCGCGACGCCGAGACCAAGCAGATGGGCGGCGTCATCAAGACGGTCGATCGCTTCGGCGAGTTCAAGACGCAGCGCATCACCAACCGCGATCCGTTCCCGATCGCGCCGCCGGTCCAGACCGTTCCCGGCTCGAACATCGACATCGGCCACGGATTCAATGATCCAACCGCCGAGAGCCTGTACCCCGACGGCCTCAACGTCGCGAAGGGCGGCCCCGACGAGATCCCGGCCGACGGACGCCAGAGCGACTACGGCATGCGCCGCGGCTACCCGGGCTTCGACACGTTCTTCACGCAGGCCGGACCCGACAACCAGTTCGGCACCGACGACGACCCGGCTCGCTACGTGATGCGCCACGTGCGCGACTTCGAGTTCACGTTCAAGGACATCCGCGGCCCGCTCGGCAACGACACGATGATCATGGGCCCGTGGCTGCCGAAGAACTTCATCACGGCCAATGCGCTGAACACCGATCGCGGCAATCCGTTCCGCGGCCGCATCGCGCCGACGCCGCCGATGCTGCTCAACAACTTCTTCATCAATCAGAGCTTCGGCGACGCGCAGATCGGCGCGATCCGCTTCCACGAGGGCGACCTGATCGTCAATCCGGCGGCGCTCGCGTCGACCATCCCGCTGCCCGCGCCGGGCGAGCTGAGCTACGCCAAGATCGACATCCTCGATCCCACGCTCATGCGCATCCTGACGGCGCCCGGCCAGGTCCCGACGAACGCCGCGACGGTCAACCCGAACCTCGTCTACCTGGACCTGCGCGGCTTCCCGGTTCTCGGAGGGCCCAACGGCGGGACAATCCCGGCCTTGCTCAGCGCCACCTTCCCGGGCCGTTGGACGTACTCGTCGTTCTCCTCGACAGGCGTCACGGCCAACACGCTGCTGACGGACGACGTCGGCGGCGACTTCATGGGCGGCATCGTGCCCTGCGCCGACCCGACGGTCCAGCCTGCGAACCACATTGCGAACTCCTACCGCGCGGGCACCGCTCCGACGCCTCCGGATAGCCTGTGCGTCGAGAGCGCGAGCACCGGCGGAGGTCCCGGACCCGGCACGACGGGCCAGACCGGCGGCACGCCGGGCAACCCGGCGAACGTCGACCCGGGCGATCCGAAGGGCTCCTACACGTCGCCGGGTCTGACAAAGATGACGGGCGGCTTCAGCCAGATCGTCTTTCAGAACGGCCAGTTCGTGCTCCAGACGATTCCCGACAACCACGGCGAGACGCCCTTCCGCCCCGCGCCGGATCTCCCGAACCTGGGCCAGCGCCTGATCGCGCGCGACAGCACGGGCGCTCTGATCGACATGGGCCAGGTCCCGAATCTCAACCAGAACCACGATCAGGCGCAGGGCCTGTACATCCCGAGCAAGGGCGCGCTGCGCGAGATCCGCAGCGACCACCTCGACAGCCTCGAGTTCAACTTCGACGAGACCGATCGCGCCTGGAACCACGGGCAGGACCAGCAGGAGAACCGGGAGCTGAAGGAGGCCTACACCGACATCGAGGTGCTCGACAGCCGCCTGTGGATGCGCCTCGGCCTCCAGAACATCGTGTGGGGCAAGACGGAGCTCTTCCGCACCACCGACCAGTTCAACCCGCAGGACCTGGCGCTCTCCTCACTGCCCTCGCTTGAGGAGTCGCGCATCGCGCTGTGGTCCGCGCGCTTCGTCTACTCGCTCTACGACATCGGCCCTCTCGAGGACGTCCGCGCGGAGTTCGCGATGAACCTCGATCAGTACAAGCCGAACGACCTCGGCGCCTGCGGCGAGCCCTACACGCCGGACGTCGTCTGCACGCTCACCAACGGCATCTTCGCCCACGGCCTCGTCGGCGTCGGCGTGATCGGCATCGACCGTCCCGAGGCCCCGTGGAAGAAGCTCAGCGACCTCGAGTTGGGCGGCCGCATCGAGTGGCGCTGGGACCGCTTCAGCTTCGCCCTGATGGACTTCTGGGGCTTCAGCGACTTCCCGCACCCGGAGGCGCAGTGGTACTACGACCGCTCGGTCGACGTCGACACGGGTCGCCCGCTGGTCGGCGTGCTGCCGACCCAGCAGCCCGGGAAGTGCGGCGCCTTCGCGGGCGAGAGTGTCGTCGACACCATGAACGCGACGGTGAACGGTGTGGCGACCAAGCCGTTCGTGCCGAGCAATACCCCAGGCTTTGCACCGGTCAACATCGCCTACAACTCGTCGTTCGCGTCGCACCCCTTCTCCGTCACGACCGGCGCACCGGTGCTCGACCCGCTCGCGCCCGGCTTCACGACCTTGAAGCGCGGCGGCATCGGGCGCGATCCAGACTGCCTGCGGCCGGGCGGCGCGCCGGGCAGCGCAAACGCCTTCGCGTTCGACCAGGACATCCTCGCCCAGACCAACGCCCTCTACAATCACTCGGTCAACCAGCAGATCTTCGCATGGATCTGCGCGGGCACGATCGGCATCGCCGCAAGTCTCGATGCAGGCTCCTGCGCCTGGACCATCTTCGCCAGCGACGCGGTGCTGCAGAAGCAGCTCCTGCCGATCTCGTTCGTCGAATCGCTCACGACGTTGTTTGCCGGCGAGCAGTCGGGCAGCGCGGGCCCGCCCCAGTTCATGGGCCTCATCGCGAACACCATCAAGACTACACAAGCTGCCGCGGGCATGTCGGCCTTCCCGTTGGCATCGCTGAACATGCTCTACAACAACCCGGCCGCGCCCTTCGACCGCAACGGAAACGGCGTGGTCGACCGGACGAACTGCAACGACGCCACGAATCTCAGCAACTGCGATCTCGGCGGCTTCGACGGATTCGACGGCCGCGTGCAGATCAACGGCCGGCAGCCCGCGGCGGTGAATGCCAACCAGGTCTCGGGCTTCATCACGCTCGACCAGTCGCTCACCAACGAGCAGCGCGCGCTGCTCGGCTGCGGTCCGTTCTATGGCAGCCGCTGCGACTCCTCGCTGCGCTACCGCGACACGAATCGAGACACCTACTTCGGCAGCTATGGCGGCCTCGACTTCATGAACATGGAGGCCTCCGCCCTGGTGCAGTCGTGGCCCGGCGTCGAGGGCACCGTCAAGACCGACACGACGACCTCGAACAAGATTCAGCCGGGCACCGTCGGCTGGGTTCCGACCATGGACGATCGCGGCAGCTTCAACAACGGCATCGGCGGTCCGATCTGCACGCACTTCGTGATGAGCGAACACCGCGAGGTGAAGCTTCCCGGCTGTCGCGGCGTGCAGACGCTCCAGGTCACCCATACGGCGAACGGCGATCCAGTCGTCCTGGTCTCCTTCGAGCAGGGCTACCTGCCCTCGATCGACGGCTGCGTGATCGGCACGCAGATCAACAATCCGGGTCACAGCCCGGTGCAGGTGGTGTTCGACCCGAACGGGCCCGCGCCGAGCGCGCAGCTCAAGACGGAGCTCGGCTTGTGCAACGGCGCGCGCACGAAGCAGGTCCAGCCGCGGCGCGTCATGATCTTCAACCCGG
Source organism: Myxococcota bacterium (assembly GCA_035541475.1). Classification (GTDB taxonomy): domain Bacteria; phylum Myxococcota_A; class UBA9160; order UBA9160; family SMWR01; genus DASUFZ01. Next base: position 15,112 of record DATKND010000172.1, read on the forward strand.
ATGGAACACCGGTCACGGTGAACGGCCAGCCGCAGTTCACGGCCGCCAACCCGTGTACAGGGGTGGGCAACATCGGCATCGGGCCCGGCTTGCCGGACGACCCGCTTCGCGTCTGCAACGCAAAGACGGTCACGTTGCAGGATCTCCCTCTCTTCCATCCGACGGCCGGCTGCGTTGCCTCCGGCTTCTCCTTCCAGGTGCCGGGGGCCACGCCCGACGACTGTCGCTACTGGATGTACCGGAACTACGTGCAGGAGTTCTTCAACGGCACCGCGCAGCTCTTCCAGAACGAGTTGGCGGCCTTCTCGTGGAACTTCCTGATGTTCCTGACCTTGACGTCCTGCAACCTCACGAGCTTCGACCTCGACGGCAACGACCACCTCCTGACGAACGGCGGACCGCGCTCCCAGGGGCCGGGGCCGGCCGGTCCGGGCGACCCGAACTGCTTCGACCCGAACAATCCCTACACGAAGGGACGTTGCTCGATCTCGACGCCGGAGTTCTGCACGAACGTGAAGGGCTTCCTGACGGCGGCTGGCGTCGAGAAGAACACCGCGCTCGCGGGCGGCAACAACCGCTTCGGACGCCGCACCTTCATCTGGGACAGCGGCGGCGAGCTCACGCTCGACTACCAGCAGCGCAACGTGCTCGGTCTCTCGTCCGACTTCGCCGAGGACCACACCAAAACCAATTGGGGCGTCGAGTTCACCTACATCGGGAAGGAGCCGTTCCAGGACAACGCCTCGATGGTGGGCGTGAGCCAGTCGTCGTCGCTCAACCTGACGGTCTCGGTCGATCGCCCGACCTTCATCAACTTCCTGAACCCGAACCGGACCTTCTTCTTCAACAGCCAGTGGTTCTTCAACTACCTGACGAACTACCACGACACCTACAACTTCGACGGTCCGTTCAACGTGCTCTTCACGTTCGCGATGTTCACGGGCTACTTCCAGGACCGCGTGCAGCCACAGCTCGTCACGGTCTTCGACTTCAAGTCGCAATCCGGCGGCCTGCTGCCATCGTTCCAGTACCGCTTCACGGATTCGTTCTCCGTGACGATCGGGACGTTCTACTTCTTCGGCCACACGGAGCTGAAGGACATGCCCGTGCGCGACTTCGCCCCAGCCGCGAACCGCTCGGGCGCGAACGCCTACGAGAACGGCGTGGACAACATCCTCGCGTTGATCCGCCAACGCGACGAGGTGTTCATGCGGCTCAGGTATACGTTCTAGCAATCCGCCGCGCGGCGCGGCTGGCTAGTGCAAGCGATCGAGCACCGCGGGTGACGTGAGGCGGTGCAGCTCCGAGTCCTCGGGCGGCGTCGACACGATGTCGTAGCTCTCGCGGCGCCAACCGCTGCCGCCCTCGAGCGCGTCGTAGAAGACCTCCGCGACCGGATCGAAGACGTTGGCCTTCGCGCCGCCGGGCCAGTCCGGGTAGCGCGTCAGGTCGCCGCTGTAGCGCGACACCAGGATGCCCACCTCCTCCATCTGCTGTCCACCCTTGCGGCGCGTCACGACGTAGAGGGGCTGCCCCGTCTGGTAGTCGATCCAGAGCGTCAGGAAGTCGTACTCGAGTCCGCGCTCCTTCAAGGTGCCCTGCAGCACGACCGCGTAGCGGACGTCCCAGCGGTCGTTGCCGACCGAGAGCCCGCTCTCGCCGAAGTTGCGGTTGCGATCCTCCGGATAGCCGGTGCGCGTGATGTTGATCGGCGCGAGCACCACGCGTTCGCTCTGTAACCGCCAGATGTAGGCGTTCGGTCGCAGCGAGAGGCCGGTGAAGCCGCGGCGCAGGTTCTCCGTCACCTGGATCGACTCGCCGGCCGTCGGATTGATCGCGCCGTTGGTCGCGATGCCGCCGCCGATCGGGAGCGCGCCGCCACCGGCGTCGCCCGACACGCGGTAGCGAGGCATGTAGAGCCCGTCGACCCAGCCGGATCCCGCGCGGCGCATCTTCTTCATCGTCGGCACGTACACGAAGGTGTCGTCGGGGCGCTCGTAGTCCAGCGCGACCTGGAGCGGCCGCAGCTGCCGCCAGGCGAGATTGCGCGCGGGGGTCGGCTCGGCGAAGTAGCCGCCGGCCACCCACTCGGTGTCCGGCGCAACCGGGAGCGCGTAATTGCTCGCGGCGAGATCCGCGCGGTGGCTCGTCTGGAGCCAGAACCAGTTGCCCTCGTAGGTCTGGATGCCGCCGACGCGGCTCGGCATGTCGACGAGGCGGAACTTGCCGATCGGTCCGGAGCCCCGGTAGCGAAGCTCCGCGTTCCAGGCCCAGCGAACCGCCGCGTCGGGCGACGCCGGATCGATCGTGTCGGGCGGGAAGGGCAGGCCGGCGACGTAGCCGCGCAGGTTGCCGTCCTCGTCGACCTTCGCCTGACCCGCGAAGCGCTTCGTCGCTGCGTCGTACCACTCGGCGGTCGCGTAGCGGCGGTGGCAGGGCCCGATCTCGAGGCGCATGCCGTCGTGGAAGAAGGTGTCGCGGTTCCTCCAGACCTCCGGCGGCAGCAGGCTGCCGAGCAGCAGCACGTCCTCGAAGTGCAGCTCGATGCCCTCGCGCAGGCGGAACGAGGTCGCGTCCTCGGCCGGGCTCGCCCCCGGGATGTTGGTCAACACGGGGCACTCGTTCTCGGGCGGGAGGCCTCCGCCTGCGGCGGCCGCCCCCGCCAATAGCAGGGCGAACGCGACGAGGCCTCGCGAGACGCGTGAGCGCGCGCGGATCCAGAACATGGGGGGCAGCCTCCGGGTTGCGACGCGGCGACGCGGTCGCGCCTACTTTACCCTGCGCCTGGAGCTGGATCGCGCCGTGCGCCGTTCGATCGGACTTCCGCTCGCGCTCGGGATCGTGCTGGTGATCCTGCTGCTGGCCCTCGCCGTCGGCTGGCAGATCCTCGTGGTCGCCAACCCGCGCCCCGGCCTCTCGTCGCTCGACTGGGCGCTGCTGATCCTCGGCACGCTCTTCTTCGCCCTCGTGCTGGCGGGGCTCGTGTGGCTCTCGACGTGGCTGATCCGCGAGATGCGGCTCAACCAGCGCCAGCGCGCCTTCCTCGACGCCGTCACGCACGAGATGAAGACACCGCTCGCGTCGCTGCGGCTCTACGTCGACACGTTGACCCGCCACGATCCGGAGCCCGAGCGGCGGCGCCACTTCCTCGCGCTGATGCAGGACGACCTCGCCCGCATCGATCGCACCGTCGACCAGGTGCTCACGGCCGCGCGCGCCGAGGAGCCGGGCCGGCGCGCGCAGCGCGGGCGCGTGCGGCTCGCCGGGGTCCTGCGCGACTGCATCCGCGAGGTGCAGAGCCGCCACGCGCTGCCGGACGAGTCGATGCAGCTCGAGTGCGCGTCGGATCCGGCGGTGCGCGGCGACGCCGGCGAGCTCGGCGTGGTGTTCCGCAACCTGCTCGAGAACGCAGTGAAGTACTCCGACGCGCCGATCGAGGTGCGCGTGCGCGTGGCCGAGATCGGCGGCGACCGCGTCGACGTCGACATCTCGGATCGCGGCATCGGGATCCCGGCGCGCGAGCTCCGCAAGATCTTCCAGCGCTTCTATCGCGCCGGCCGCGACGTGCAGCGCACGGCGGCGGGCCTCGGCCTCGGTCTCTTCATCGTGCGCAACCTGGTGCGGCGCCAGGGCGGCCGCGTCGTGGCGAAGAGCGAGGGCTCCGGCGCGGGCAGCCGCTTCGTGGTGACGCTCCGCGCGGCGGCAAGCGCGGCGGAGCCGCGCGCGCAGTGAGCCGCAGGCGAACGGAGTTCAGAAGGGAATGACGCCGTCTGCAGAAAGGTCGGGGAGCGCTTTGCCATGGCGCGGATCCTCGTCGTCGAGGACGAAGAGCATCTCGCCGAGGGACTCCAGTTCAACCTCGAGGCCGAGGGCCACGAGGTGGTGGTCGCGTCCGACGGCTCCGACGCGAGCGAGCGCATCCTCGCGGGGGGCGGTGGCTTCGACCTCGTGCTGCTCGACCTGATGCTCCCGGGACTCTCGGGCTTCGAGGTGCTGCGCCGCATTCGCGCGGCCGGCGTCTTCGTGCCCGTGCTCGTGCTGACCGCCAAGGACGAGACGGCCGATCGCGTGCGTGGTCTCGAGGAAGGCGCCGACGACTACCTCACGAAGCCCTTCCACCTCGACGAGCTGCTCGCGCGCGTGCGCGGTCTGTTGCGGCGCCGTCGCTGGGACGGCGCGTCGGAGCCGGCCGCGACTCCGCCGCTCCAGATCGGCGTCGCGACGGTGCACTTCGACCGCTTCGAGCTCGAGACGCCGCAGGGGACGATCCGTCTCACCACGCGCGAGCTCGGTCTCCTGCGCGCGCTCGCCGACCGCGAAGGCGAAGCGGTGACGCGCGGCGAGCTGCTCGAGTCGGTCTGGGGACTTCGCCCCGACACGAACACGCGCGTGGTCGACAGCTTCGTCGTGCGGCTCCGCCGCTACGTCGAGCCGGATCCGTCTCGTCCTCGCCACATCGTGTCCGTTCGCGGTCACGGGTATCGCCTGGTGAGGTAACTGCAAGCCGCCGAAGGCGGCGCGCAGCGAGCCGCAGGCGAGCGAAGTTCAGAAGTACAGACCCGGGCGGTGACGTCTCGAGGAATGTTTGCGTTGCGCTTGTCTCTTTGAGCCCGCTCATGCGAACCTCAGGGTGTGAGCGACGCGCTCCGCTTCGAGGTCGAGCCTCGGCTGCACGACGCCTGCATGATCGCCGCGTTCGAGGGGTGGAACGACGCGGGCGAGGCCGCGACGTCCGCGCTCCGCTATCTCGCCGCCGCGATCCGCTCGGTGCCGGTCGCGGAGATCGACGGCGAGGAGTTCCTCGACTTCACCGTGCGAAGACCGATGGTGCGCTTCGACGCCGACGGCGCGCGCGTGATCGACTGGCCCGACACGCGCTTCCGCTTCGGGTCCGCGGATCCGTCGCGCGAGCTCGTCGTCGCGCACGGAGTCGAGCCGCACGTGCAGTGGCGCCGCTACTGCGATCTCTTCGCCACGGTCGTCGCGCGGCTGCGCGTCTCGCGCGTGGTGCTGCTCGGCGCCTACGTCGCCGACGTCGTCTACTCGCGTCCGGTCGGTGTCACGGGCTTCGCGAGCGACGCGGGTCTGCTCGAGAGCCTCGAGGTGCTGCCGTCGAGCTACGAGGGCCCGACTGGCATCGTCGGCGTGCTCGCCGACAGACTCCAGCGCGACGGCGTCGAGGTGATGAGCCTGTGGGCCGGGCTGCCGCACTACATCTCGGCGTCGCCGAATCCGCGTGGCGCGCTGGCGCTGCTCCAGAAGCTCGAGGCGTGCCTGAAGCTCGGCGTCGACCTCGAGCCGCTGCGCCGCGAGGCGGCCACGTTCGAGGAGAAGATCTCGGCGATCGTCGCCTCGGATCCGGAGCTCTCGGAGTACGTGCGGCAGCTCAAGCGGCGGGAGTTCGCGCAGTAGGCGCCGAACCACCGAGCGGCGGCTCTCACTCCTCTCCGGCGCGCAGCGCCGCTCCGACGTACACCGTCGCGAGGATCGTGAAGATGTACGCCTGGAGCAGGCCGATCAGCAGGTCGAGCGCCATGAGCGGCATCGGCACCAGGAAGCCGGCGAGCGCGACCAGCAGCGCAACCACCAGGTGTCCGGACATCATGTTGCCGAAGAGCCGCATCGAGAGCGCGAGCGTCCGCGACAGCTCCGAGATCGCGTGGAGCGGCGCGAAGAGCGGATTGGGGCGGAAGTAGCTCCGCAGGTAACCGCGCAGGCCGCGCGCGCGGATCCCCGCGGCGGGTACCGCGAGGAACACGATCGCGGCCAGCGCCGAGGTGGTGGCGAGGCTCGCGGTCGGCGGACGTACGCCCGGGAGCTGGCCCGAGAGATTGCAGGCGGCGATGAAGAGGAAGAGGCTGCCCGAGAGCGTCGCCAGGCGGGGCTCTGGGCGCCCCGCCACGTCGCGCACCAGCCCGTCGATCCATTCCACCGCCAGCAGCGCCAGCGCGGCGGGCGTGCCGTTCGGCGCGCGGCGCACGCCGCGCGCCAGCGCCCACGCGAGGAGCAGCAGCGCGAGCGAGATCACGAGCGACGTGACCATCGTGGTGGTGATCGGTACGGGGCCGATGGCGAAGAGCGTCTGCTCGCCGAAGATCCGGATCTCCACGGTCAGCTCCGATGCTCGCGGATCGCGCGCCAGGCGATCGCGCAGCCGAGCGCCAGGCCTGCCACGAGCAGCATCAAGGTGAAGCGCACGCCGCTCTCGAAGCGGGAATCGAGGTGGTGTCCGAGCCATGCGCCGCCCGCTGCCGGCAACGCGATCGACCAGCCGATCGTGCCCAGCGCGGAGAGCGAGCGCCAGAAGGAGGATCCCGACGGATCCCTGCGCGCGAGCCGCCTCGCATCGCGCTCGAGCGAGCGCTGCGCGTCGTCGCGGCGCTTCACGACCGGCCGCCGGGCGCCGTGCGCCGCAGCTCGTCGAGCAGGCCGAGCTCGAGGCGCTCGAGCAGGCGGCGCAGCTCGAGCTCCGCGCTCGCGCCCGCGAGCGCGGCCTCGAGCGCGGCGCGCACTTCGGGAGCGCTCGTCCCGACGACCGCGATCGGTGTCAGCAGGATCGCCTCGCGCCCGTCGCAGTGCAGCAGTCCTCCAGCCGTCGCCACGAAGCGCAGGCCGTCCGGAGCGTTTGCGAGCGCGAGCCCCGGCTCGACGTCGAGCGCCGCCGTCTCCGCGCGCGGGCGCAGGCCCACCTGGCCCGTGTCGGTCGGCACGCGCAGCGAGCGGACCTCGGCGTCGAGCACGACCTGCTGCGGTGTTCGCACGCACAGGCGCAGCATGCGCTCAGGCATGGGGTCGCGCGTCGAGCGAGGCGAGGCTCCCGATCATGAAGAGCTCGTCCTCGCGGCGGGAGTCGCAGCGACCCTCGAGGATCGCGGCGACGTCGGCGACCGTCGTCCGGACCGGGACGCGCTCGCCCGCGCGGCCGGTGAACGCCTCGGTGACGTGGAAGGGCTGCGTGAAGTAGCTGCGCAGCCGGCGCGCGCGACCGACGACCCGCCGGTCCTCCGCCGAGAGCTCCTCCATCCCCAGCATCGAGATGATGTCCCGCAGCTCCTGGTAGCGGCCGAGCACCTGGCGGGCCGCCTGCACCACTTCCTCGTGTTGTCGGCCCACGACCTCGGAGTCCAGTGCCTTCGACCAGGAGGCCAGGGGGTCGATCGCGGGGTAGAGGCCCTCGGCCGCGATCTCGCGCGAGAGCACCAAGGCGCTGTCGAGGTGCCAGAAGGCGTGCGTGATGGCCGGGTCGGAGTAGTCGTCCGCCGGCACGTAGATCGCCTGGAGCGAGATCATGTCGCCGTTCGCGGTGCCGGTGATCCGCTCCTCGAGCTCCGCCAGGTCGGCCGCCAGGGTGGGCTGGTAGCCGACGCGCGAGGGCATGCGGCCGAGCAGCCCGGACACCTCCATGCCCGCCTGCACGTGCCGATAGACGTTGTCCACCACGAAGAGCACGTCGCTCTTCTCCACGTCGCGGAAGTATTCGGCGACCGAGAGCGCGGCGCGGCCGATCAGGAAGCGCGCGCCCGGCGGCTCCTTCATCTGCCCGAACACGAGCACCGATCGGTCCATCACGCCGCGTGCGCGGAGCTCCTCCCACAGCTCGAGGCCCTCGCGCGAGCGCTCGCCGATGCCGGCGAAGACGGCGACACCCTCGAGCGTCTCGACGGCGTTGTGCATGAACTCCGTCAGCACGACGGTTTTGCCGACGCCCGCTCCACCGAAGACGCCGGCGCGCCCGCCGCGCACGATGGGGCAGAAGAGGTCCACCACCTTGATGCCGGTCTCGTACACGTGCCCCGTCGGCCGCCGCGCGGTCGCGGCGGGCGGCGGGCGGCGCAGGGGCGCGAGGCGCTGGCTCGCAGGCGCCGGCCGTCCGTCGAGCGGACGCCCGCGCAGGTCGATCACGCGTCCGAGCAGCTCGCGGTCGACCGGCACGCAGAGCGGCTGGCCGTCGGACTCGACCCGGTCTCCGCGCCGCAGGCCGCGTGTCGAGTCGATCGCGATCGCGCGCACCGTGCGGGCGTTCGCGTGATCGGTCACCTCGCCTCCGACGCTCGCGCGGCCCTCCGGGTGGCAGAGGATCGCGGCGCCGATCGGAGGCAGCACGGTCTCGAACTCGATCTCGAGGACGGTGCTCCGCACCGAGGCGACGACGCCGCGAAGCTCGGGCGCGGCGCTCATGTGCGCCCGAAGCGTCCAGCACTCGCGAGCTCGAGGACCTCCTGCGTGGCGGACTCGCGGCGGATCGACGCGAGCTGCCTGCGCGTGGCCGCGATGCGCTCGTCGAGCCAGCCGCGCGCCGACTCGGTCGTGAGCAGCCGCTTGCCGTGCTCCGAGCAGAGCGCCTCGAGAATCGTCTCGTGGAGCGCGGCGTAGAGGTATTCGCGGGTCACGGCCTGGCGCAGCCGTTCCGGATCAGCGTAGGGCGAGGCGGGGAGCTTCGGGCCGGACGCGGCGGGCAGGGGCAGCACCGGCACGCGCACGGGCGTGTAGTGCCCCGCGCCCTCGAAGCGCGCCGCCACGAGCCAGAGCGAGCGGAACGCGCCGGCCGCGTGCAGCGAGAGCAGGTCGTCGACGAGGGGCACCAGCAAGGTCGTGATGCCGGCGGCGCTCGTCGAGGCTCGCTTCACGGCGGTCGGCTCGATGCCGGCCCGCACCAGCCCGGCCCGGGCGCGCTCGCCGAGACACACGAGCGGCCCGGGACCCCGTTCTCGCCGGAGCGCGATCGCCTCGCGGACCAGGTTGGCCGTGTAGTCGCCCACCAGGCCCAGATCGGCGCCGACGAGCACGATCCCGGTCGGTGTCGCCGCCGGCGGATCCGGCGGCGGATCGAGCGCCGCGAGGAAGCGCATCAGCTCGTCGCGATAGGCGCGCGCGAGCGGGAGCCGCGCGCGCGACGCCTGGAAGTGCTGCGCCGAGAGCGAGCGCAGCGCGGCGATCACCTCGGCCAGCGAGGCGAGCGTGCGCAGCCGACGCTCGAGCGCTCGCTCCCGACTCACCGCGCCGGCTCCTGCGCGGCCGCGCGGACCTGCTGCGCGAGCGCGCGCAGTCGCTCCAGCGAGGCGTCGGAGGCCTCGTCCTGCTCGATCGCGGCGGCGACGTCGGGAGCGTCGCTCCGCACGCGAGCCAGCAGCCTCGCGACGAAGGGCGGAGCCTGCTCGGGAGCCAGTCCGTCGACCCAGCCCTCGCTCACCGAGAGGACGCACAGGAGCTCCTCGCACCGGCCGCGAGGCGCGAGTCGGCGCTGGCGGAGCAGGGCCCGCAGCAGCCGACCGCGCGCGATGTCGCGCTCGACACCCGGGTCGAGCTCGAGCCCGACACGCGAGAGTGACTCGAGCTCCTCGAAGCGCGAGTACAGGATACGGAGGTTGCGGGCGGCCTCCCGGATCGCGCGCGGCTGCGCGGCGCCGCCGATGCGCGACACGCTGCGGCCGATGTCGACCGCCGGCCGCTCGTTGCGCGCGAAGCGCGCGCCGTCGAGGTAGATCTGTCCGTCGGTGATCGAGATCGCGTTGGTCGGGATGTAGGCTGCGATGTCACCCTCGGTGGTCTCGACGATGGGCAGGGCCGTGACCGTGCCGCCGCCGGCCGCGCGGTTGCGCGCCGCCGCGCGCTCGAGCAGCTCGGCGTGGAGGTAGAAGACGTCGCCCGGAAACGCCTCGCGTCCGGGGGGTCGCTCGAGCAGCAGGCTCAGCTCGCGATAGGAGTCGGCGTGCTTCGTGAGGTCGTCGTAGACGACGAGCGCGTGCCCACCCTGGTCGCGGAACCACTCCGCCACCGACGCTCCGGCGTAGGGCGCGAGATAGCGCATGCCGGGCGGCATCGACGCGTCCGCGGCCACGATCGCGGTGTTGGGGAGCGCGCCCGCGCGCAGCAGCGTCTCGCGCAGCGCCATCACGCGCGAGATCGGCTGTCCCACCACGACGTACACGCAAGCGACGTCACCGGCTCTCTGGGCGACCACGAAGTCCTCGGCGAGCGCGGTCTTGCCGGTGTTGCGATCGCCGATGACGAGCTCGCGCTGGCCGCGGCCGATGGGGATCGCCGCGTCGACGACCAGCACTCCCGTGTGCAGGGGCATCTGCACGCGCTCGCGCTCCACGAGCTCGGGAGCGGGGCGGAAGAGCTCGCGCCGCGGCAGGTCGGGCAGGGTGCCGTTGCCGTCCAGCGGACGGCCGAGGGGGTCGATCACGCGGCCGAGGGTGGCCGTCCCGACCGGGAGCGCGGGAAGCTCGCCGGTGGCGAGCGCGCCGTCGCCCGCCTGCACGGTCTCGGCGTCCGAGAGCAGAAGCACGCCGGTCGTGTTCGCACGCAGGTCGAAGGCGAGGCCGAGCGCGCCGCAGTCGAATCGAACCAGCTCGTCGTAGGCCACGCGTTCGAGCCCGGCCACGCGGGCGACGGCGTCGCCGACGCTCGTCACGATCCCGCGCGGGCGCAGCGCGGCGCCGAATTCGAGCTCGCGCGCCGCACGCAGCAGCGACGCTCCGCCCTGCGCGTCAGTCATGACCGGCCGTCGTCTCCTCGAGTCGGCTCACGAGCAGCCGCTCGGCCTGCGCGGAGGCGCCCGCTGCGGTCGCATCCACCAGTCCGCGCGCGGTGTGGACGCGCAGCCCGGCGATCAGCTCGGGATTCAGCCGCTCGCTCGCTGCGCCGTTCGGCGCGCCCGCCGCCGACAGCACGCGCGCGCGGGATTCGGGCGCCAGCGGCTCGACCGATTCGATCACGATCGGCGCGAGCGCGCCTCGCTCGCGCAGGCGCTCGAGCTCGCGGCAGGCGGCGCCGGCGAGCATCTCCTCGAGCTCGGGCCCGCGGATCTCGGCGAGGAGCTGTCGCACCACCTCGCGCGCCGCACGGGCGGCGTCGCGCGCGCCGGTGCGCACCTGCTCCCGGCGCTGCGCGAGCAGCTCCTGCTCGAGGCGTTTGCGTTCCTGCTGCATCTCCGCGCGCGCGTCGGCGAGCGTTCGCTCCTTCTCGGCCTCGAGCTCGCGCGACAGCCGTTCGCGCAGCGCGTCGAGCTGTGACTCCTGCTCGCGCCTCTGCGCGAGCGCCTGCGCGCGCTCGTGCTCGGCCTGCTCGCGCGCGGCGGCTGCGGTGCGCTGCTCGCCCTCGATCTGGCTGCGGCGCCGCTCGATCGCTGCGCGCACGGGCCGGAAGAAGAGCCAGCCGAGCAACGCCGCCAGCAGCAGGAAGTTCGCCGCTTCGAAGGCGAAGGTGGCCCAGCTCTCCGACACCGCGCTCGGTCCGCCTAGCGCGCGAACGGGTTGGCGAAGAGCAGGATCAGGGCGATCACCAGACAGAAGATCGCGGTGGACTCCACCATGGCGAGGCTCACGAAGAGCGTGCGGGTGATCGAGGCCGCTTCGTCCGGCTGGCGCGCGAGCGCGTCCATGGCCGCGGCTCCGATGCGGCTCTCGCCGATCGCCGCGCCGACCGCGCCGGCCGCCATCGTGAGCGCCGCCGACGCGATCGAGATGATGACCAGCCAGTCGTGTCCGCTCATGCGTGCCTGCCTCCGCCCGGCCGGGCGCCCGCGCCTACAGCTCGATCGACTCCTCGATCAGCATCACCGGGATGTCGTCGTCGATCACGTAGAGGACCTTGCGGTCCTCGCGCACCAGACCTTCGTCGATGCGCTTCGACACCTTGTCGCCGCCGCGGTTGCGGAGCCGGCCGGCGTCGATCTCGGCGTTGAGTCGCGCGAGCACGTCGGCGCCGGCGGGGGCGAGCGGCTGGCGCGTCTCGGGGCACACCAGGATCTCGAGCAGCTGCGCGTCGATCGGCATCGTCACTCCTGTGTTTCCCGGCTCTGGTCCTCGCTCGCCTGCGGCTCGCTGCGCGCCGCCTGCGGCGGCTTGCTCCTTATCGTAGGACACTCGACGAGTATTCGAGGATGCGGCGCGCGACGATCAGCTGGTTGATCTGCTGCGTGCCTTCGTAGATGTCGTTGATCTTGGCGTCGCGCATCCACTTCTCGACCAGCAGCTTCTTCGAGTAGCCGGCCGGGCCGAGCAGCTCGACCGCCTTCTGCGTGATGCGCGTGACGACGAGGCCCGCCTTGGCCTTCGCCATCGAGGCCTCGAGGTTGTTAGGGCGGCCGCGCGAGATCAGCGCCGCCGCGCGCCAGGTGAGCAGGCGCGCGGCCTGGAGCTCCGCCTCCATGTCGATCACGTCGCGCTCGACCGCGCCGAGCGCGGCGGCCGGCGCGTCGTAGCGGATCTTGACACCGTTCCGCGTCAGCTCCTCGCGCAGGAAGTCGAGCGACGCCCGCCCGACGCCGACCGCCATGGCGGCGACGATCGGGCGGCTCGCATCGAAGGTCGCCATCGCGCCCTTGAAGCCCTTGTCGCCCGTCTGCTTCGCGTCGTCCTTCTTCACGGTGGCGCTGCCGAGCAGGTTCGCGGCCGGCACGCGGCACTTCTCGAGGACGAGCGTCGCGGTGTCGGAGGCGCGGATGCCGAGCTTCTTCTCCGTGCCGACGAGGCGCATGCCCGGCGTCTTCGCCGGCACGACGAAGGCCTTGATGCCGCCGCGGCCCGCGCTCTTGTCGACCGTCGCCCACACCACCACGAAGCCGCCCTCGTGCTGCGACGCGCCCTCGCCGCTGGTGCAGAAGATCTTGGTGCCGTCGAGCACGTACTCGTCGCCGTCGCGGACGGCCGTCGTCTGGATCGCGGCGGAGTCGGAGCCGGCCTGCGGCTCGGTGATCGCCATCGCGCCCCACACCGGCGGGCCGTCGCCGCGGAACGCCGAGAGGAAGCGCTCCTTCTGCGCGGGCGTGCCGGCCGCCGCGACGGCCGATCCGCCGAGCGCCGCCGACGGGATGCGGAGGTAGAGCCCCGCGTCGCCCCAGCAGAGCTCCTCCGCCTGCACGCACACCTGAACCATGCCGTCGCCCGGCTGCGAGAGGTCGGTGTCCGGAGCGCCGCCGCGCCCGTGCTTCCAGAACCAGTCGACCCACGGCGTCGGCAGCTCGTGCTCGCGGTCGTCGTACTCGCGCGAGAAGGGCCGCATGTGCGCCGAGGCCATGTCGCGGTAGTGGGCCCGTGCGACCTGCGCGTTCCGAGTGAGCTCGAAGTCGATCGCCACGATCCCTCCTCCGCGCGGCGCCGCGCTAGACGAGCGAGAGGCCCTCGAAGCAGGCGAAGCCGCGTGCGTTCCGCAGGCACAGCTCCGGCAGGTACTCGCGCGTGTAGCCGTGGCCGCCGAGCACCTGCACGGCGGCGTCGCTCACCTCGAGCGCGACCTTCTGCGCCTGCCGGTGCGCGAGGAACACCGCGCGCGCCGCGTCGCGCGCGGTGTCGAGGTGCCAGGCCGCCTCCCATACGAGCAGGCGCGCCGCGTCGATCTCGATCGCCATGTCGGCGAGCTTGAAGGCGATCGCCTGCTTGGTCGCGATCGGCGCGCCGAACGCCCGACGCTCCTTCGCGTAGTCGCGTGCGACCTCGTAGGCCGCGCGCGCGACCCCGATCGCCATCGCGCCCTGCGCCACGCGCCCGCGCTGCACGACCGAGGCGAGGCCGTCGCGGGCGGGGGGCAGCGCGTCGTCGGCCGCCACGCGCACGGCCTGGAGCGAGAGCTCGACCGTCGGCAGCGCCTGGATGCCCATGTAGCGCGCCGGCGTGGCGCGCAGCCCCATGGCCTGGCGCGCCACGCGGAAGAGCTGCGGGCCGGTGTCGCCCGTGGCCGACACCAGCACGTGATCGCCGCCCTCGACCCAGGGCACGAGGCACTTCTCGCCGTCGAGCCGGTAGCCGGCGCCGTCGCGGCGCGCGCGCGTGTGCGGCGTCAGCGGATCCGCGCCGTAGTGCGGCTCGACGAGCGCGAGCGCGCCGGGCCGGAAGCGCTCGCCGACGAGCCCCGGCAGCCAGAGCTGCTTCTGCGCGTCGCTCGCGAGATCCGACACCGGGACGCTCTCGAGCGACGGCGACAGGATGGCCGCCGCGATCGAGAGGTCGCCCCACGCGAGCTCCTCCGCGACGAGCGCTCCCGTCAGCGCGCTGCGTTCGCCGCCGCCGCCGAAGCGCTCGTCGATGCCGCTCGCGACGAGTCCGAGCGCGTGCGCTTCGTGCAGCAGCTCCGCGGGCAGCTTCGCGGCCTCGTCGCACTCGCGCGCGCGAGGTCGCACCTCGTTCCGTGCGAACTGTCGCACCGTCTCGACGATGAGCTGCTGCTCTTCGCTGGGATCGAAGTCGATCACGGAGTCCTGCGCTGCGCTCCGACCGGCGCACGCGCGCCGCGCGCTCAGACGATCTGTGCGAAATCGCTCACGAAAAAGCGCGCGCGAGTCTATCAGCTCGAAGCCTTCGTCGCAGCGCGCGCAGAGGTGTCGTCGAATGCGAATTTCTCCTTGACGCGACGGGGCTTCCGGGATATCACACCGCGCGTTTCGGTGGCCGCGCAGCTCGCGCGCGTCGGTCTCGGTCTCATCCCCAAGGCGACTGTGCTCTCGCATCCGCGTCCATGCGGCGCGTCGGGCCGTCGCGCACTCCCGCCCACTCCATCCGCCTGGTCCACGAGAGAAGACCCACCTCGCATGAAGCCGAGCCCGCTCCACGCCCTCGTCGCCGCGCTCGGCGCGCTCGGCGTATTCTCGCTGTGGACGGGTCTCGGCGCGTCGCGCGTGGAGGCGGCCGACGACGGCCCGCTCGTCGCGCACAGCGTTTGCGAGGCGCACGAGCTCGAGGCGCGCAAGGCCGCGGACCCGAGCTTGCAGATCGAGATCCCTCAGGAGTTCGCGTCGCCGTGGCCGAGCCGCGCGGCGTGTCTCTCACACACCGCGGCCGAGGATGCGTCGACGCCGGGGCCGGTGCAGCCCATTCCCTTCAGCCACAAGCACCACGCGGGCCTCTTCCAGATCGATTGCCAGTACTGCCATACCGGCACCGATCGCTCGCGAGCGGCGGGCGTCCCGTCGGTCCAGCTCTGCATGGGCTGCCACTCGCAGTTCCCGCCGACCTACGACGAGCTCGCCGGCATCCGCACCTTGAAGCAGCACTGGGAAGAGAAGAAGACGATCGAGTGGGAGCAGATCTACCGGCTGCCCGAGTACGTCAAGTTCCAGCACCGCGCCCACGTCCAGAGGGGCGTTGCCTGCCAGACCTGCCACGGCCCCATCGAGGAGATGGACAAGGTCT
Source organism: Myxococcota bacterium (assembly GCA_035541475.1). Taxonomy (GTDB): domain Bacteria; phylum Myxococcota_A; class UBA9160; order UBA9160; family SMWR01; genus DASUFZ01. The sequence goes on from DATKND010000172.1 coordinate 30,243, forward strand.
ACATGACCTCCGACACCGTGTGGTGGCCGTGGCTGCTGCCCGCTCACAAGCCCGAGATGGGCTGGTGCATCGACTGTCATCGCCGGAACGGCGCCACGCAGGACTGCCAGGCCTGCCATTACTAGAAGGACGCGAGGCCAGCCTCGACGATGTCCGAGATCGATCGACGAGAGTTCCTGAAGATCGTGGGAGTGGGCGCCGGCGCCGCCGCCGCGGCCGGCTGCTACCGCTATTCCGAGCTGCCCGAGAAGCTGATCCCCTACGTGATCCAGGACGAGGAGATCATCCCGGGCCTCCCGGTCATCTACGCTTCGACCTGTCAGGAGTGCAGCGCGGGCTGCGGCGTGCACGTGCGCACGCGCGAGAGCCGCCCGATCAAGCTCGAAGGCAACCCGCAGCACCCGATCAACCGCGGCAGCTTGTGCGCGCGCGGTCAGGCGGGAATCGGTCGCACCTATCATCCGGACCGCTACGTGGGTCCGTTGCAGCGCGGATCCGACGGCGCGTTCGCGAAGACGACGTGGGACGACGCGCAGCACACGGTCGCGGCCCGGATCGCCGCCGCGCAGGGGAAGGTGGCGGTGCTCGGCGCCCCGACCGGCCCCGCGCTCTCGCGCCTGATCGACGCCTGGCTCGCGGCGGTCGGCGGCGGCTCGCGCGTCGTGTACGAGCCCTTCGCGCGCGAGGCGCTGCGCGAGGCCACCTCGGCCGTCTTCGGCGTGGCCAGCGAGCCGATCTTCGACCTCGAGGGCTGCGATCTCGTGATCGACTTCGGCGCCGACTCCGTCGGCGGCAGCGGTCGTTCGCCGGTCGAGCACGCGCGCCAGCTGATGGCCGCGCGCGACGTCGCGAAGGAAGAGGGGCGCGCCTCGCGGCTCGTGTACGTGGGCCCGCGCCTCGACGAGACCGCCAGCGTCGCCGACGAGTGGCTTCCGGCGAAGCCCGGCAGCGAGGGCGTGCTCGCGCTCGCGGTGGCGCGCGTCGCCTTCGAGACGCGCTCGAAGGGCGCGCCCGGCTCGGAGGCGTCGCTGCAGGGCGTGCTCGCCGGCTTCTCGCCGGAGAGCGCGGCCGAACGCACGGGCGTGTCGGCCGACGCGATCCGGCGGCTCGGGCGCGCGGTCGCCGCGGCGAAGAAGGCGGTGGCGCTGCCGCCGGGCGTCGCGCTGACGAGCCGCCGCGCGGTCGCGACCAACGCCGCAGTGCTCGTGCTCGACGTCGTGGCCGGCGCGGTCGGCACGTCGCTGCACATCCCGCCCGCGACGGAGACGCGCGTCGCCAGCTTCCGCGACGCCGTGAAGCTGATCGACGCGATGAAGTCGGGCGACGTGAAGGTGCTGCTCGTCCACGGCGGCGCGAATCCCGTGCACACGCTGCCCCCGGACTCCGGCTTCACGGCGGCGCTCGAGAAGGTCGGGACGGTGGTGTCGTTCGCGTCGCTGCCGGACGAGACGAGCGAGCGCGCGCACTTCGTGCTGCCCGACCACACGCCGCTCGAGTCGTGGGGCGACGCCGCGCCGCGGCCCGGCGTGCGCTCGCTGGTGCAGCCGACGATCCGCCCGCTCTTCGACACGCAGGCGCTCGGCGACAGCCTGCTCGGCATCGCACGCGCGATGGGCGACGGCGTGGCCGGCTCGCTGCCGGCCGGCTCGTTCCGCGGCGTGGTCGAATCGGCCTGGTCGGGGACGTCGCTGCGCGCGGCGCTCGAGCGCGGCGGCGAGTTCGGCGAGGGCAGCTACGCGTCGCCGTCGCTCTCCGCGAGCCTCGCACGCATCGAGTGGCGCGAGCCGCAGCTCGAGGGCGAGGGCGAGTTCGTGCTGCTGCCGGTTCCGTCTCCGCTGCTCGGCGACGGCAGCGGCGCGCACCTTCCCTGGCTCCAGGAGACGCCCGATCCGATCACGAAGATCACCTGGCAGTCGTGGGCCGAGATCAGCGAGCGCGCGGCCGCATCGCTCGGCGTGCGGCCGGGCGACGTGCTGAAGGTCGAGACGCCCTTCGGCTCGCTCGAGGTGCCGGTCTGGCCGCGCGGCGGCATCCGCGACGACGTGATCGCGGTGGCGATCGGGCAGGGCCACACCGTCGGGCGTTACGCCGCGGTGCAGACGCCGGACGGGTCCAGCGCGCCGCGCGGCGTGAACGTGATCTCGGTGCTGCCGTCGCTGACCGACGAGGCCGGCGGGCGCGCCTGGCTCGCCGCGAAGGCGCGCGTCCGCGCCGCCGGCCGCTTCGAGCGCCTGCCCTTCACGCAGGAGACCGACGACAAGCGCGGCCGCATGCTCGGCGAGGCGATTTCCCTGGTCGCGCTCGCCGAGGGCGGACCGTCGCCGTGGGCGCCGAACCAGGCCGCGGCGGTGGTCGATCACGGCACGCCGATCACAGGCGCCGCGGCCGCCGCTACCCCTCTGGGCGAGGTCGCACCCGGAGAGCACGCGGGCGAGGGCGACAAACATCACGAGCCCGAGATCCTGCGCGCCTACGACGCCGTCGCCGACTCGCTGCCGACCGATCCCTTCCGATGGGGCATGACGATCGACGTCGACCGCTGCACCGGCTGCAGCGCCTGCGTGGTCGCGTGCTCGATCGAGAACAACGTCCCGATCGTCGGCGAGACGCAGGTGAAGCGCGCGCGCATCATGTCGTGGCTGCGCATCGAGCGCTACGTCGGTACCGGCGAGCCGACGCTACAGCCTGCCCGCCCGGGACCGCAGAACCACGAAGAGCTCGGCAAGACCGATGTGCGCAACTCGCCGATGCTGTGTCAGCACTGCGGCGCGGCGCCCTGCGAGCCGGTCTGCCCCGTGCTCGCGACCTATCACTCGCCGTCCGGCCTGAACGGCATGATCTACAACCGCTGCATCGGCACGCGGTACTGTTCGAACAACTGTCCCTACAAGGTGCGGCGCTTCAACTGGTACGACTACCAGATCGAGACCTGGCCGCAGCCGCAGCCGCTGATGCTGAATCCGGACGTCACGGTGCGCGCGCAGGGCGTGATGGAGAAGTGCACCTTCTGCATCCAGCGCATCCAGGCCGGTCGCCTGCTGGCGAAGACCGAGGGCAACGCGACGCCCGCCGACGGCGCCGTGAAGACGGCCTGCCAGCAGACCTGTCCGACCGGCGCCATCCACTTCGGGAACCTGAAGGACGAGAAGAGCGAGGTGCGCGAAGCCGCCGCGCAGGGCGCGGGACGCGCCTACCACGCGCTCCACGATCTCAACACGCGTCCGGCCATCACCTATCTCGCCCGCGTCCGGCGCGAGGGCGAGGACCACTCCGCGTGAGGACCGCATGACGCCGCCGCCCGCCGAACCCGTCGCCGCGCTGATCCGCCCCCCGCCCGTGGCCCGCGACTCGCAGGTCAACCGCGACCTGCTGCGCGTGATGGACGGCGTGTCGGTCGGCTACTTCGGCGTGCTCGCGCTGGCGCTCGGCTTCATGTTCGCGGCCGGAGGCGTCTGGATCTACCAGGTCTACAAGGGCCTCGGCATCGCGGGCTACGCGCACCCGATCTTCTGGGGCTCCTACATCGTCACCTTCGTGTTCTGGGTCGGCATCGCGCACGCGGGCACCCTGATCTCGGCCATCCTCTATCTCTTTCGCGCGAAGTGGCGCAACGCCATCAACCGCAGCGCCGAGGCGATGACGGTGTTCGCGGTGCTGACGGCCGCGCAGTTCCTCGGCATCCACGTCGGCCGCATCTGGAAGTCCTACTTCATCCTGCCGTACCCGAATCAGCGCGCGCTGTGGGTCAACTTCAAGAGTCCGCTGCTCTGGGACACCTTCGCGATCACGACCTACGCGACGATCTCGATCGTGTTCTTCTACGTCGGCCTGATCCCCGACCTCGCGATCGCGCGCGACCGCTCTACCGGCTGGCGCCGCGCGCTCTACACGGTGCTCTCGCTCGGCTGGGAGGGCACGTCGCGGCAGTGGAAGTCGCACAACCGCACCGTGCTCCACCTCTCGGGGCTGGCCACGCCGCTCGTGCTCTCGGTCCACAGCGTGGTGTCCTGGGACTTCGCGATGTCGATCGTCCCGACCTGGCACGCGACGATCTTCGCCCCGTACTTCGTGGCCGGCGCGATCTTCTCGGGCTTCGCGATGGTGCTGACGATGATGATCCCGGTGCGCCGGATCTACGGCCTCGAGCACATCATCACCGACTACCACTTCGAGAACATGTCGAGGTTCCTGCTGCTGACCTCGCTGATCGTCGGCTACGCCTACTGCGCCGAGTACTTCATCGCCTGGTACAGCGGCGTCGAGGCGGAGCAGACGTCGTTCTGGAGCCGCGCCTTCGGACCCTACTGGATCTCGACCTGGGTCATGATCTCGTGCAACGCGATCTTCCCGCAGATCCTGTGGTTCAAGAAGGCGCGCACGCACGTGCCGACGCTCTTCGTGCTCTCGGTGCTGATCAACATCGGCATGTGGTTCGAGCGCTACGTGATCATCATCGGCGGGCTTTCGCGCGAGTACGACCCGGCCGTCTGGGGCACCTACACGCCGCAGTGGACCGAGCTGATCATCGTTGCCGGCTCCTTCGGCTTCTTCTGCCAGTTCTTCCTGATGTTCCTGAAGGTCTTCCCGGTCGTGGCGATCGCGGAGGTGAAGGAGATCGAGATCCACGCCAGGGCGCACGGAGAGGGACACTGATGCCGCAGCTCCTCGGCGTCTTCACGGAGCCCGCGCACGTCGCGGCGGCGGTGCACCGATTGCGCGGCCGCGGCTTCACCGACCTCGAGACCTTCTCGCCGGCACCCTTCGCGGAGATCGATGACGCGATGCTGCCGAAGCCCTCGGGTGTGCGCGGCTGGACCCTGGTCGGCGGACTCACGGGCGTCGTCACCGGCTACGCGCTGACCCTGTGGATGGCCAACAACTGGCAGATCATGCTCGGCGGCAAGCCCTTCTCGTCGATCCCGCCGTACACGATCATCGCCTTCGAGCTGACCATCCTCTTCGGCGGCCTGATGACGTTCTTCGGCCTGCTGGTCGTCGGCCGCCTGCCGTCGTTCCGCTCGCACAAGGGCTACAGCGCGCGCTTTTCGGCGGAGGACTTCGGCCTCGTGGTGCGCTGCCGCGAGCGCGACGTGGCGGAGATCGACGGGCTCCTGCGCGAGCACCACGCGACGGAGGTCAGCCTTGTCGAGGCATAGGCTCGGCCACTCGCTCTTCACGCTGACGGCCTTCCTGCTCTGCGGCAGCGTGGGCTGCTGGGAGCAGTGGTCCGACACCTGGTTCCCGCAGATGAAGAAGCAGAAGTCGATCCAGGCGTTCGAGGCGCTGGACTTCCAGGGCCAGGTCGCGCCGATGTCGCCGCCCGAGGGCGCTGTGCCGGTGAACGCGGGCCAGGCGCCGATCACGCCGACCGACGAGGCCGCCGCGGACGCGGTGCAGAACCCGGTGCCGATGTCGCTCGCCTCGCTCGAGGACGGCCGCCTGCTCTTCAACCGCTACTGCGCCGCCTGCCACGGCAAGCAGGGGCTCGGCGACGGGCCGGTCTCGATGACGAGCCCGCAGCAGGGTCCCTTCGCCGGCGTGCTCCCGATCGCGGGGCCCGCGAGCATCGCGAAGATCCGCAGCGACGGACACATCTTTGCGACGATCCGCTACGGACGCCGCCGCATGCCGTCCTACCAGCGCATCCCCGAGGAGGGCCGCTGGGACATCATCAACTACGTCCGATACCTGAACGGCCAGAAGGGAGTCGCGCAGTGAGCGCCGAGGCCCCCCGACTCGTGGCGAACCCGCGCGAGCTGCCGGGCGCGCTCGTCGCGGTCTGCATCGCGCTGATGCTGGTGGGCGCGGCCTGCTTCGCGCTCGGCCTCTCGAGCGACCCGGCGACGGCCTGGCGCGCCTTCCACGTGAACTTCCTCTACTTCGGCAACATCGCGCAGGCGGCCGTGGTGGTGGCCTGTGCGCTCGTCATCGTCGGCGCGCGCTGGGCCGGTCCGATCCGGCACATCGCCGAGGGGCTCGGCGCCTGGGTGCCGATCTCGGTCGTGCTCTTCCTCGTCGACAGTCTCTTCGGCCGCGAGTACATCTACACCAATTGGTTGCACAACCCGCCGCCCGGCAAGGAGTTCTGGCTGTCCTTCCCGCGCGTGTTCTGGACCGACCTCGCGCTGCTCGTCGTCGGCGCGCTGCTGACCCTCGTCTACCTGCGCGCCTCGTTCCGCCCGACGCTTGCCGGCGCCGCGGAGCGGGCCCCGCGCGCGAAGGGCCTGTTCGAGAGCTGGACCGCGGGCTGGCGCGGCGACGAGGTCGAGCGCGCGGAGTCGGAGCGCCGCATCAAGGTGCTGGCCCCGATCATCTGCCTCTTCTACGCCTTCGGCTTGAGCTTCATCGCCTTCGACCAGGTGATGTCGCTGACGCCGACCTGGTTCTCGAACATCTTCGGCTGGTACTACCTGTGGGGCGGCTTCCTGTCGGCCGTCGCCGCGACGGCGCTGATCAGCGTGCTGCTGCGCGCGACGTCGCCGGGCTGGGACGCGCAGATCACGCGGGCGCGCATGCACGACCTCGGGAAGATGATCTTCGCGTTCTCGATCTTCTGGATGTACCTGTTCTTCGCGCAGTACATCGTGATCTGGTACGGCAACCTGCCCGAGGAGACGCAGTTCTTCCGCATGCGCCTCGGCACGGGCTTCCTGCAGGACACCTGGACCTTCGTGCTCTCCCGCTTCGACGAGCCGTATGTGAGGCTCTCGCTCACCGCCTGGATCGGCTGCTGGTGGATTCCCTTCTGGGTGCTCCTCGGGCAGACGCCGAAGAAGACCCCGGCGATCCTCGGCGGCGTCGCGGCCGCGGTGCTGACGGGCTTCTGGCTCGAGCGCAACGCGCTGGTCTGGCCGTCGCTCGTGCCGGCGAACGGAATGGCCTGGCTCGGCCTCGTGCAGCTCGGCATCGGCGCGGGCTTCCTCGGCGCCTTCGCGCTGGTCTTCCTGATCTTCAGCCGCGTATTCCCGTCGCTGCCGCTCCCGCGTCACTAGCGCCGTCCGCTAGCCTCGCGTTCGTGGAAGACGTGGACGCCGCGCACCAGGCGCTGTCGTTTCCCCTGCGCGGTCACGCGGGGCCCGTCGTGCTCGACGCGCGCGGCGTGCACCACCCGCTGTCGGCGCGCGGGGGGCGCACCTTCACGCCCTACGAGGACCTCGTCCACCTGACGCTCTCGCGCCGCGCGCTCTGGATCGGAGCGCGCCGCGACGTGGCCGTACTGCCGCGCAAGGCCTTCGTGCGCGCCGACGCGCCCGAGGCGCTCGCGCACGCGCTGCTCGAGAAGCTGACGGATCGGCCCGGCTCGCGCGCGCAGCTCGCGCGCATGGCGGAGATCGAGGAGCGCGCGCGCGCCTGCCCTCCGTCGTACGCGACCTGGGGGCTCGCGATCCTGTGCGTCGTCGTGTACGCGCTCCAGCTCTCGCTCGGCCACGACGTCTACATCGTCGGGCACATGAGCCCTCCGCTCGTGGCCGACGGCGACGCCTGGCGGCTCGTGACCGCGAACCTGCTGCACGACGACACCATGCTGCCGTTCCACATCCACATCGTGATGAACCTGCTCGGGCTGCTGACCTTCGGGTCGCTCTGCGAGCGACCGCTCGGCGCCGCACGCACGCTCGCCGTGATGGGAGTCTCGGGCCTCGCGGCGATGACCGCGTGCGCCTGGCAGTCGCTGCCCGTCGTCGGTGTCTCGGGGGTAGTCTTCGGCCTCGTCGGCGCGGTCACCTGGCTCGAGCTCTTCCGCGCCGGGTCGCTGCCCGCGTGGTGGCGCGTCCCGCGGCGCCCGCTCTACACGATGCTCGCGGTCTCGTTCCTGCTCGGCGCACTGATCCCCTTCATCGCGGGCGCGGCGCACGTGGCGGGCTTCGCCGCCGGCGCGCTCGTCGCGGCGCTGCTGTCGGATCGGGATCTGCGGGTCCGCAGCGCGCCGGCGCCGGTGCGCGCGCTCGCAGCGCTCGTCATCGCCGCGACCGTGGCGGGAATCGCGGCGGCGGCGTCGCAGCTGATGGCGCCCGGTGACTTCGGCGCGCGTCACCTCGCGCGCATCGCCACCTTGCGCGGGATCTCGCCGGAAGAGCTGAACAACCAGGCCTGGTTCGTCGCGATCGACGACGCTTCCTCGCGCGAGAAGCTCCTCGCGGCATTGTCGCTGGCCGAGCGCGCCGTGCGCGAGACCGACCGCCGCGAGCCGACCATCCTCGACACCCTGGCCGAGCTCCAGTTCCTGACGGGCGAGAAGGACGCCGCCGTCGCGACGATCGAGGAGGCGATGGCGCTCGCGCCGAGCGAGCCCTACTACGCCGAGCAGCGACGGCGCTTCCTCGGCGAGCGGAAGGACCGGCCGGAGTACACGGACCCGTACCCGCGCGCGCCGCAGCCGCCCGCGCCCGCGCAGGGCAACGAGGTCACGGCGTGATCTCCTCCCCATCGTCCGGGACGACGATCCGCCCCGCGAAGGCATCGTCGACCTGCGAGGTGATCTGGAAGGCGAAAACGGGAGGCGGCCACAGCCGCACGAGCACCAGGGTCTCGGTGCCGGCGCGATGCGCCAGCACGCCCGACTGCGCGACGGAGGTCCAGAGCGCCGCCTCGTGGCGCAATCTCTCGGGATCGGCCTCGACACCGAACTCCTTCACCTGCTCCGGTGTCGGCAGCATCACCGCCTCGTGGAGCCAGAGCTGCGCGCCGCGCGCCTCGCGCGCGAGCGCGTCCGGGGCGAAGCCGACGCTCGAGACGAGCGCGCTGCGACCGCGCCACTCCGCGCGCCACGCGAGCGCCGGCACCGGCCCGCCGGGCAACGCGCCCGCGCGCAGCGTCAGCTCGTCCTGCGCGAGCGTGAAGCCGTCGTCGACGTCGTGGGCCTCGAGGCCCGGCGGCTCGCCCGCGATGCCGAGCGCGCCCCAGAGCGAGCGGCCGGAGCTTCGGAGCGCCGACTCGAGCTCGCGCGTGAGCGCGGCCGTGCCCGGCGGACCGTAGAGCCGCAGCGGTGTCGTCTCGCCCGTCTGCCAGCGCGCCGCGAGCAAGTCGTCGAGTCCGACCGCGTTCTCGGGGAGCCCGCTCGAGAGCAGCACGATCCCCGGCTGTGTCACCGGGAGCTTCGCGGCGCGCAGCCCTTCGGCGACGCCGCGGCCGGCGTCGACCAGCACGACGTCCTTTCCGGCCGCCAGCGCCACCGCGGGTCCGCGCCGATTCGGGTCCGGGTGCGGGCCGCCGCTGCCGAGCACGATGACGGTCAGGCGCTCGAACTCGCGCGGGTCGAGCGGCACGACGCCCGCGGCGACGCGGTCGAAGCGCCAGGCCGCGCAGGTCAGCGCCCAGCACGCCGCCACGACGGCGAAGGCGATCCCGATCCCGACCAGGCGGACGCTCGACGGGCCGGAAGTCACGAGAAGACGACGGTCTTGTTGCCGTAGACGAGCACGCGGTCGTCGAGGTGCCAACGCACCGCGCGCGAGAGCACCGCGCGCTCGACGTCGCGGCCCAGGCGCACCAGGTCGTCGACGGTGTCGCGGTGCGAGGCGCGGATCACGTCCTGCTCGATGATCGGGCCCTCGTCGAGGTCCTTCGTCGCGTAGTGCGCGGTCGCGCCGATCAGCTTGACGCCGCGCGCGTGCGCCTGGTGGTAGGGCCGACCGCCGCTGAAGGCCGGCAGGAAGGAGTGGTGGATGTTGATGATGCGGCCGTGGTAGCGCTCCACGAACTGCGGCGAGAGCACCTGCATGTAGCGGGCGAGCACGACGAGGTCGACGCGCAGCTCGTCGAGCAGCGCCTGCTCCGCCTCCTCCTGGCGTCGCTTGCTCTCGGTGGTGATCTCGAAGACGCGGTACGCGATTCCGAAATGGCGCGCGACCGGCTCGAGCTCCGGGTGGTTGCTCACGACCAGCGGGATGTCGCAGTCGAGCTCACCCGCGCGGTGGCGGAGCAGCAGGTCGTACAGACAGTGGTCGGTCTTCGAGACGAAGATCGCCATGCGCTTGCGCGCGTCGGCGTACGCGAGGCGCCAGTCCATGCGCAGCCTCTCCGCCACCTCGCGGATCGCCTGCTCGAGCGCAGTGCGATCGGTGCGCAGCTCCGCGAGGTCGAAGCGGATGCGCTGGAAGAAGACGCCCGCGCGCGCGTCGGTGTGCTGGTCGGCGTCGAGGATGTTCGCGCCGTGGCCGTAGAGCAGTTGCGCGAGCGCCGCGACGATCCCGCGCTGATCGGGGCACGAGACGAGCAGGGTGGCGGTCCGGGGCGCCGGCATGGACGCGCGATTCTAGAAAAAAGAGGCCCCGAGAGCGGGCGATTCGCCCTTTCGCGGCTACGGCAACCGCGCTCTCGGGGCGGTGGCGCTGGGGACCAAATCGCGTCCCGGATCACGCCGAGAAGAATCGATTCGGCGTGGCGCTAGGACGCCGCCACCTCACTCGCCGTAGTACATGCATGTTGCACCGAATCACCTCCGTCCCGGCGTGGAGTACATCCAGCGAGGCCCAGACCCCGCTTCGGCCCGTCTCAGGGTGGTCGCCGATCCCGCCCCTATCGGGTCGCCCCACGGTCGGTCCCGACGTGGAAACCGTCGCAGGACTCGGGGGCGAGTGAAGCCCCCTCGCCGAGCAAGTTATCAAACCTCTTCGAGGCGCAAGCGAGCCGCGACTGTGACCGGGCGCACGGACGCGCCGGGCGGGTCGCGTCAGTCTCCGCATGCCGCGCGGGCCGCGCCGCGAGCTCCCGTCCAGCGGAGGGTCCGCGGACGTCATCCCGTCCGAGCTCGCGGCGGGTCCGCGCGGTCGCCCGCCTCTCGCCGATCTTCGCACGCCGAAGGGCCGTCTCGCGGCTGCGTCGCGGTGGTCGCCCCCAGGGCTCACCCATAGAATGGGGCGCCGGATGAGCGCGCCCACCGCGAATCGCGACCCGCTGACCCCGCTCGCGCTGCTCGAGCGCACCCTGCGCGTCTTCCCCGACCAGACGGCCGTCGTCCACGGCGACGCGCGCTGGACCTGGCGCGAGTTCTCGGAGCTCTGCGGGCGATTCGCTGCGGGTCTGGCACGCGCAGGCGTAGGTCCGGGGGATCGCGTCGCGGTGCTCGCGCCGAACGTCCCCGCGCTGCTCGCCGCGCACTTCGCCGTCCCGCGCCTGCGCGCGGCGCTCGTCGCGATCAACACGCGGCTCTCGCCCGCGGAGGTCGGCTACATCCTCGATCACTGCGGGGCGGAGGTCGTGCTCGTCGACCCGGAGCTCGCGCCGCGCGTGGCCGAGGCGCCGGGCGGCCTCGCCGCGCGGCCGCTGCTGGTGAACCTCGAGGATCCGGAGTCCGGAGTGGTCGGGCGCCCGCTCGCGGGCCCCTCGTTCGCGGAGCTGATCGGCGGCGCGACCCCGCTCTCGATGCAGGCCGGCGTCGACGACGAAGAGCGCGTGCTCGCGATCAACTACACGTCGGGCACGACCGGCCGCCCGAAGGGCGTGATGTACACGCACCGCGGCGCGACGCTCAACGCGCTCGGCGAGATCATCGTCCACCGGCTGACGCGCGACTCGGTCTTTCTGTGGACCTTGCCGCTCTTCCACTGCAACGGCTGGTGCTTCCCGTGGGCTGTGACCGCGACCGGCGGCGCGCACGTGATGCTGCGCGCGCTCGAGCCGGCGCGCATCATCGCGCTGATCCGCGAGCACCGCGTTACGCACTTCAACGGCGCGCCGACCGTGCTCCTGATGATCGCCGAGGCGCCCGAGGCGCGCGGCGTCCGCTTCGACCCGCGCGTGCGCGTCGCGACCGGCGGCTCGCCGCCCTCGCCGACGATCCTCGCGCGCATGGACGCGATGGGGGTCGAGGTCACGCACCTCTACGGGCTCACCGAGACCTACGGCCCGCACGTGATCTGCGAGCTCCAGCGCGGCTGGGAGGGGCTCCCGCCCGAGCAGCGCGCGCGCGTGATGGCGCGCCAGGGCGTGCCGATGCACGTGACGACGCATTGTCGCGTCGTCGACGCCGAGCTGCGCGACGTCCCCGCCGACGGCGAGACCATGGGCGAGGTGGTCATGCGCGGAAACAACGTGATGAAGGGCTACTACGAGGATCCGGAGGCGACCGCGCAGGCCTTCGCCGGCGGCTGGTTCCACTCCGGCGACCTCGGCGTGATGCATGCGGACGGCTACATCGAGCTGCGCGACCGCAAGAAGGACATCATCATCAGCGGCGGCGAGAACATCTCGACCATCGAGGTGGAGCACACGCTGGTCCAGCATCCGGCCGTGCTCGAATGCGCGGTGGTCTCCATGCCGCACGAGAAGTGGGGCGAGGTGCCGAAGGCCTTCGTCTCGCTGCGCTCCGGCCGGAGCGCCAGCGAGCAGGAGCTGATCGACTTCTGCCGCGGCCGGCTCGCGCACTTCAAGTGCCCGAAGTCAATCGAGTTCGGCGAGCTGCCGAAGACGTCCACCGGCAAGATCCAGAAGTTCGTGCTGCGCGAGAAGGCCTGGGCCGGGACGGGTCGGCGCATCCAGTAGCGCCCTCCGCTCGCGGGGTCGGACGAACGAGGAGGTCCGGGTGCGGATCGTCAACGTGGTGGGCGCGCGCCCGAACCTGATGAAGATCGCGCCCCTGATGGACGCCTACGCGCGCGCACCCGAGATCGAGCCGCTGCTCGTCCACACCGGGCAGCACTACGACGCCAACATGAGCGAGCTCTTCTTCCGACAGCTCGGCATCCCGGAGCCCCACCTCAACCTCGAAGTCGGCAGCGCCTCGCACGCCGTGCAGACCGCCGAGATCATGAAGGCCTTCGAGCCGGTCGTGCTCGAGCGGCGTCCCGACGCGGTGCTGGTGGTCGGCGACGTGAACAGCACGATCGCCTGCGGGCTCGTGGCCGTGAAGCTCGGCGTCCGGCTGGTGCACGTCGAGGCCGGCCTGCGGAGCTTCGACCGCGACATGCCGGAGGAGATCAACCGCGTGCTGACCGACGCGATCAGCGATCTGCTCTTCTGCACGGAGCAGAGCGGCGTCGACAATCTGCGCCGCGAGGGCGTCGCGGAGCGGAAGATCCACCTGGTCGGCAACGTGATGATCGACACCTTGATGCGACACCGCGAGCGCGCGGAGGCGTCTCCGATCCTCGAGAGCCTGCGACTCGAGGCGCGCGGCTACGCGGTGCTGACCTTGCACCGGCCCTCGAACGTCGACGATCCCGCCGTGCTCGCGAAGCTCCTCGACGTGGTGGAGGGAGTGCTCGCGGATCAGGTCCTGGTCTTTCCCGTGCACCCGCGCACGCGCGCGAAGCTCGCGCACCACGGGCTCTCGGCGCGCATCGCCGGGAACCCGCGGCTGCGGCTCGTCGACCCGCTCGGCTACCTCGACTTCTTGAAGCTGATGGCGCACGCGCGCGTCGTGCTGACGGACTCGGGCGGCATCCAGGAGGAGACGACGATCCTCGGCGTCCCGTGCCTCACCTTGCGCGAGAACACCGAGCGACCGGTGACGGTCGAGGTCGGCACCAATCGGCTGGTCGGCCAGCAGCCCGAGCGGATCCTCGCGGCCTACCGCGACGTCATGGCGGGCCGCGGCGCGCCGGGTCGCACGCCGCCGCTCTGGGACGGCAGCGCGTCGGCGCGCATCGTCGAGGTGCTGCGCCAGGCGCTCTAGCGGGCGGAGGTCGCCCCCCGACCGATCGTGCTCGCCTACTTGATCGCCAGCGGGTTGATCGGCGAGCCGACCGCGCCGGTGATCGGCAGCGGCGGCGCGCAGAACAGGAAGGCGTAGCGCCCGTCCTCGGCGCAGGCGGCGGCGAGCGCGTCGAGGTGGAAGATCTCGCCGAAGAGCAGCCCCGTGTTGCGGAGCGAGATCATGTGCAGCGGCTGGAAGCAGTCGCGCGTCTCGTTGGGGATCACCTCGACGCCCCAGGTGTCGGTCGCGACCGCCGCGACCTCGCGCTCGTAGAGCCAGCGCGCGCAGTGGACGGAGAGCCCTGGCGCGGGGCCGCCGCAGTAGCCCTTCCACGACTTCTGCTCGAGGCAGCGGGTCATCATGCCGGTGCGGACGAGCAGGATGTCGCCCGGCTCGATCGCGACGCCGCACGACTCGGCGCAGGCGTCGAGGTGCTGCGGCAGGATGCGCGTGCCGTCGTCGAGCCAGCGCTGCTGCGTCACGCGCGGCAGATCGAGCAGCACGCCGCGGCCGACCACGCCGTTCGCGATGCGATCGATCGAGTTCGCGCGCGCGCCGCGGCTGGTCACGAGGCGGACGTCGCGGCCGCCGTACATGCGCCCGTCGTAGAAGACGTGCGCGAGCGAATCCCACTGCGTGCCGCACTGGAGCGGCATCGTGACCGCGTCGTCCGCGTAGTTGAACCCGCCCGGCAGGAAGTCCTGCGCGCCGGCCAGCGCGTCCGCGCCCGTCGCCAGCATGCTGTGGATCGGGTTGTGGCGGCCGCCGACGCCGCTCTGCGGGCCCTTCGCGTCGAAGGGCAGCGCGCACGAGATGACGAGTCCGCGGCGGGGCAGGGCGCAGGCGCCGAGCACGCGCTCCTTCGTGATGAAGTTCAAGGTGCCGCGCTCGTCGTCCTCGCCCCAGCGGCCCCAGTTCGAGTAGAGCTCGCCCCACTCGCGTACCTGCCGTGCATCGATCTCCGACACCGCGCGCCTCGCGAGGTCCGGAGCTCAGCGGCGCTCGCGCAGCGCCGCTTCGACCAGCGCCACGTCGCCCGGCACGTCGACCGCGACGCTGCGCCAGCCCTCGACGATCGCGCAGCGGATCTCGTGGCCGTGCTCGAGCGCGCGCAGCTGCTCGAGGCACTCGCTGCGCTCGGCGAAGGTCGGCGCCATGCGGATGAAGCGCAACAGGAAGTCGCGCCGATAGGCGTAGAGCCCGACGTGCTGCCAGAGCGGCCCGCGCACGGACGGGTCGCGCGGATACGGAATCGCGGAGCGCGAGAAGTAGAGCGCGCGGCCGCGGTGGTCGAGCACCACTTTGACCCGGTTCGGGTCGTCGCGATCGGCCGGATCGAGCGGGTGCACGACTGTCGCGATCGGGACCTCGGCGTCCTCGCGCAGCGCGTCCACCGCGGCGTCGACCACGAAGCCCCGCATCAGCGGCTCGTCGCCCTGGATGTTGACCACGATGTCGTCCTCGAGCTTCGCGGCGACCTCGCCGATGCGGTCGCTGCCGCTCTGGTGATCGCCGCGCGTCATCGCGACCTCGGCGCCGAACGCGCGACAGGCGTCCGCGATGCGCGGGTCGTCGGTCGCGACGATCACCGCGCGCAGGCTCTTGGCCTCGCGCGCCCCTTCGTACACCCGCTGAATCATGCTGCGGCCCGCAATCGGCGCGAGCGGTTTTCCCGGGAAGCGCGAGGCCGCGAAACGCGCCGGGATCAGGCCGACCGCTGTCATGGCGGCATCGTACTCGATCGGTATTTTTCCCGCCGGCATGGATGATCCCCAGAACGGGCCCGATGCCCCGGCGATCGGCCCCGTCGTCGCGGTCTCGTCGAACAAGGGCGGCGTCGGCAAGACCACGCTCGCCACGAACCTCGCGGTGTATGCGCGCGCGCTGCGCGAGGACCTGCCGGTGCTCGTCGTCGGACTCGACGACCAGCGCACGATCGATCGCATGTTCGGCCTGCGCGCGCCGCAGCCGGGCGAGGCGAATCTCAAGCACGCGTGGGCGGAGCGCAGCCTCGCGGGCGCGATCCAGCTCGGCGAGTACGGCGTCCACTTCGTGCCGTCGCCGAGCGACGTCGCCCTGCTGAAGGCGCGCGCCGAGGATCCGCGCGCGCTCGCGCGCATCCTGCGCGCGTCGGAGTGGCCGGGGCTCCTGATCCTCGACACGAAGAGCGACCTCGAGGCGCTGACGCAGAACGCCTGGCACGCGGCGGATCGCATCCTGGTGCCCGTGGCGGACCGCGCGTCGCTCGAAGAGGCCGGCAAGATCTTTCGCGGGCTCGAGCGCGCCGGCCTCGACGCGTCGCGCGCGCGCGTGGTCTTCACGCTCGTCGACCGGCGCACGCGCGACGAGGGCGGCGGCGGCGCGCTCTTCGAGCGGCTGGTCGCGGAGGTGCACCGGCGCGGCTGGCCGCGCTGCGAGACGACCCTCTCGCGCAGCCCGCGCGTCGAGTCGCTCAACTCGGGCAGCGAGAAGCCGCGCTCGATCCTGCACCACGCGCGCGGGACCGCGATCCACGCCGAGATGGGCGCGCTCTGCCGCGAGCTGCTGCGCGACCTCGCGCCCACGCTCTCGGGTCGGCGGGCCGCGCCCGGCGACGGGGAGCACTGGGGCGCGCGCATCGGCACCGTGACCCCGCTGCAGCGCACCAGCTGGTGGCGGCGTTCATGAACACGGAGGAGTGATGAGCACGTTCGCGATCTCCGTCGGGGGCGGCCCGGCGCCCGGCATCAACGGCGTGATCGGCGCGGCGGCCACCCTGGCCTGTCGCCGCGGACACCGCGTGCTCGGCATCCTCGACGGCTTCTCGCACATCATGAAGGGCGACACCAGCCAGGTGCTGGAGCTCGACGAGGCGCGCGTCGCACGCATCCACCTCGAGGGCGGCTCGATCCTGCGCACCTCGCGCGCGAACCCGACGAAGAAGCCCGAGGACCTCGCCGCCGTGGTGAAGTCGCTCGGCTCGCTCGGTGTCGAGTACCTGATCACGATCGGCGGCGACGACACCGCATCCTCCGCCAACCGAATCGCCGGCGAGGTGCAGGGCCGCATCAAGGTCGCGCACGTGCCGAAGACGATCGACAACGATCTCCCGCTGCCGAAGGGCATCCCGACCTTCGGCTTCGAGACCGCGCGCGAGCTCGGCAGCGCCGTGGTCGAACGCCTGCTCGTCGATTGCCAGACCACGAACCGCTGGTTCTTCGTCGTGATGATGGGGCGCTCGGCCGGCCATCTCGCGCTCGGCACGGGCAAGTCGGCCGGCGCGCCGGTGATGGTGATCCCCGAGGAGTTCCACAAGCGGCCGATCGAGCTCGAGGACGTCGTGCGCGTGATCGAGGGCGCGATCGTGAAGCGGCTGGCGAACGGGCGTCCCGACGGCGTGGCGGTGATCGCCGAGGGCATCGCCGAGTACATGGACGAGAACGACCCGCTGCTGCGCGACACCCCGCGCGACGAGCACGGTCACATCCGGCTCGCAGAGGTGCCGATCGGGCGCGTGCTGCGCCAGGCGGTGTCGGCGTCGCTCGAGAAGCGCGGGATCAAGGTCGCGACCGGCGACAAGGACGTCGGCTACGAGCTGCGCTGCGGGTACCCGACCGCCTTCGACCGCGACTACACGCGCGACCTCGGCGTCGGCGCGGTGGACGCGCTGCTCTCGGGCCGCTCGGCCGTGCTGATCACGCGCCAGGAGGGCCGCATCGTGCCGATCCCCTTCGCCGAGATCATCGATCCGAAGACCAACAAGTCGCGCGTGCGCGGCGTCGACGTCGAGTCGGACTCCTACCGGAACGCGCTCGCCCTCCAGGAGCGGATCCGCAGCGAGGACCTGGCCGATCCGGCGACTCTCGCCGGCCTGGCGCGCGCCGCGAAGCTCTCTCCGGAAGAGACGAAGGCGCGCTACACACCGAGGTGAGGAGGGCGCGCCGGTGGAGGCTGCGGGCGGGCGCGAAGAGCGCGAGAAGAGCCTCGAGCGGCGGATCCGCGCCTTCCACTGGGTGAGGCTGCTCTCCGAGCTGCCGGCGCGCTGCGCGGGCGGGGAGGGCGAGCGAGAGGCCGCGACGCGCGTCGAGGCCTGGATGCGCGAGATCGGTTTTGCCGAGGTCGCCCCTGGACTCGTCGCCTCGCGACCGGAGCGCGGCGGCGTGGTGGCGCTCCACGCCGGGCTCGCCGCGCTCGCTTGCGCGATCGGCGGCTACTCGGGCTTCGCCGTGGCGGCGCTCTCGGCGCTCTCGCTCCGGCGCGAGCGCACACGCGCCGCGCCGCTCCTCTCGCGTTGGCTGCCAGCGCCCGACGCCACGCAGGTCCGCGCGCGCGCCGGATCGACGCGACCGCGGCGGCGCATCGTGCTCTCGGCGCCGCTCGACGCGCCGCGCGCGGGACTCCTCTTCGCGTCGCCGTGGCGGCGGCGCTGGCTCGGACCGGCGGCCGCTTCACGGGTCACGGCGCCGGCCGGTCTCGACGCCTGGCTGCTGCGCCTGCTCGCGGCGGCCGCGGTCGTCACCGCGGCTTCCGCAGTCGGCGGAGGCTCGACCGCGCTCTGGCTCGCTCGAGTCGTCGTCGCGCTGCTCGCCGCCGGGGTCGCGCTCGCGGGTCTCGAGTGGGCGCGCGCGCCCGCGTGTCCGGGCGCGTGCTCGAGCGCGTCCGGCGTCGCGGCGATGCTGACGTGCGCCGAGCAGCTGCTCGCGCAGCTCCGCGACGACGAGGAGCTCTGGCTGGTCGCGACGGGTGCGCAGGAGACGGGCGCCGGCGGCCTCGCCGACTCCCTCGACACGCGGGCCGGGCCGGCCGCGCGCGACACGCTCGTCGTCCACTTCGAGCGGCTCGGCAGCGACGCGCTCGCGCGCGTCGCGGCGGAGGTCGGGCTCGAGCGCTGCGTCCACCCGCCGCGCCTCGCCGAGCTCGCGCGCCGGCTCGCGGAGAGCGGCGCCTTCGGCGAGATCGGCGCGGTCGACTGGATCGGCGCGACCGGCGTCGCGGCGCTCGCCGCGCGCGGCCTGCCGGTGCTCGCGCTGGTGTCGACCGACCCCGACGGCCTGCCGCGCAACGACCATCGGCCGATCGATCCGCCCGAGAACGTCGACATCGCGTGCGTCGTGCGCGCGGCCGACTTCGCCGCGGCGGTGGTCGAGGCGTCGCGCCGCGGCGAAGGCGACGCGCTCGCCATCATTTAAAGCCGAATCCTCGGCGTGCGCTGGCGTCGCGACGAGATCACGTGGATCAGCCAGCCGATCAGCATGCCCGTCCCGAGGATCCCGGCGCCGACGATGCGCTCCGGCCACGCCGCGCCGGCCTTCAGCTCGAGGTTCTCGCGCGTCAGCGCCTCGATCTCCTTGCGCTGCGAGGCGTCGCGCTGGCCGAACGACTGGTTCTCCTCGCCGAGCTTCGCGGTCTGCGCCTCGAGCGCGTTGACGCGCCCCGAGAGCTCCGACGCCTTGCCCTGCGCATCGGCGAGCAGCGCGCTGGCCGGCGGCTCGTTCTGGAGAAAGCCCTCCGGCACCCAGCCCTCGCGATCGCCCGAGCGGATGCGGGTCCAGCCCTCGCCGTTCTCGAGCACGTCGACCTTGTCGCCGGTGTGGAGCTCGTCGAGGATCCGGTACTCGTTGCTCGGACCGGTCCGCACGTTGAGGCGCACCTCGCCCTTCACCCACGCGGAGGCGGCGTGCGCCGACTCCGCCGTCAGCCCCGCGAGCCCGATCGCCAGCGCGCACACGAGTGCGCGGGCGGGACCCGCGAAATCTCCCGCTTGCATCGAGGTCATCTCGTCTCCCCGCTCGACGCCGCCCGTTCCGGCGTCGAGCCAAGTCTGTCGGGGGGACGGATCGACTCTGCGCGGTGGCTCCCCGGGTAGGACTCGAACCTACGACCCGGCGGTTAACAGCCGCCTGCTCTGCCAGCTGAGCTACCGGGGAAGAAAAACCGAGGGCGGGATTCTACGAGGCTCGTCCCGAAAATCAACGAATCTCGCCGTCTTCCGGGACGTGGACCTCGAGCGGCTCGGAGGGCGGCGCCTCGCTGCCGTCGGAGCGGATCAGCACGACGATGTAGTGATACGAGCGCCCCGGCACGACCTCCGCGTCGACGAAGCGGCCGTCGCTGGTGCGGCCGATCTCGCGCGCTCCGAGCCAGTTCGTGCGCGAGACGCGCGCCTGCGGAAACTCCTCGGCATGCGGAGTCCAGTGCAGCGCGACCTCGTGCGGGCTCGACGAGGCCTCGAGGTCGTAGTCGAGGCTCTGCACGCGGATCGGCTCCGACGCCCGGCTCTCGAGCCCGTCGCGATCGATCGCCACCACCGCGTAGCGCGCGTTCTCCCCGGCGTTGACGGTGCGGTCCTCGGCTCGAGTGACGTCGGCCGTCACGGACGCGATGAGCGTCGGCCGTCCGTTCTTGTGCAGCCGGAGCAGCCGATAGCTCGCGATGTCGGCCTCGATGTTCGGATCCCAGGCGAGCACGTTGCGGCCGAGCGACGACTCGGCCACGTGGAGTCCGATCGGCGGCAGCGGCTCCGGCTTCGTCACGGCGCGCACGGGATCGCCGGGCGGACCGCTCGCGCCCGACGGCGTCGTGGTCGAGACGCGGTAGTAGAGCACGCGCAGATTGCCGAGCCCGCGGTCGACGTAGGAGGTCGAGAGGCGGCCGGGGATGCTCGCCACCACCTCGTAGGGTCCGTCCTCGGCGGGGCTTCGCTCGACCACGTAGCCCGCGGCGGTCTCGCTGTGCGACGGGTGCCAGGCGAGCGGGATCTCGCGCGGCTGCCGGCTGAAGGCGCGCAGCGCGGGCGGAGGATCCGGCAGCGGCGCTGTGCTGCCCGCGACGACCATCGAGGTCTCCCCCGCGAGATGGCCGTCGCTCGCGAAGGGCCGCAGCCGATACCAGGCGGTGACGCCGTCGGCGAGCTTCTTCGCGCCGCCGTCGTCGACGTAGACGGATTGCCCGCGCCCCCACAAGGTCGCGATCGGCTCGAAGCGACCGTCTTGCGCCGCGGCGCGCTCGACCACGTAGCCCGCGACCGCGCTCCGCAGCACCGGCTCCCACTGCAGCGCGATCACGCGGTAGCCGTCGTCGCCCGCGCGCACGTGCTCGGGCAGCGGCAGATCGGCGGGCGGCGAGGCGACCAGCGGCGTCGCCTCCGGAGGCAGCGCCGTCGGCGCCCGCAGGCTCGGCCAGTGCAGCCGCCAGCTCGCGCAGCCGGCCTGCGTCGCGCCGGCCGCCAGCGCCAGGACGATCGCGAGCGAGCGGCGCAGCGCCCGCTTCGTTCGCGCGCGCGTCACGGTGCGCTCACGTCGGGTAGCTCGCGCAGCGCCTCGAGTCGCTGGAGCTCGCGCTCCGCATGCTCGATGTAGGCGCGCACGCGCTCGTTCTGGGGATCGATGCGCCGGGCCTGACGCCACAGCACGAGCGCCGTCTCGAGCCGCTCCTCGGCGAACGCGGTGCGGCCCGCCTCGATCAGCTGCTCGACCTCCTCTTCGTTCGGGCCGCGCGCGTGCACCCGATCCTTGCGCGACTGGAGCGCCAGGCCCGCGTCGAGCTGTCGCTCCTCGATGTCGAGCTCGGTGTCGAAGGGATCGAGCGCGCGCAGCTCGAGCAGCGACGCGCGCGCCGCCTGGAGATCGCCGAGCGCGAGCTGGCGGCGGTACTCCTCGCCGAGCTCCGCCTTGCGGCGGACGCGCTCCTGCACGAGCTCGGCCTGCAGCTGGCGCTCCTCGATCTCGAACTCCGGCTCGAAGGGATCGAGCGTGCGCAGGCGCACGAGGGCGACCTGCGCTCCCTGGAGGTCGCCCGCGGCGCGCAGCCCGCGGTACTCCGCCGTCAGCTCGGCCTTGCGCGCTGCGAACTCGCGCGCGAGCTGCTGCACGTGCGCCCAGCCCGTCGCGTCCTCCGGCTCGAGCGCGAGCGCGAGCCGATGATCGAGCAGCGCCTCGGCCAGGCGTCCCTCGCGTTCGCGCTGCGCCGCGCTCTCCTCGTAGCCTCGAGCGCGACCGACGAACTCGGCCTCGACCTGCGAGATCCGCTGCGCGACCTCGACGCCTTCGGTGTCGTCCTCGGGCACCGCGCGCCAGACCTCGAGCGCGCCGCGCGCGTCGCCCTGCCGGTAGAGCGCCTCGCCCTGCTCGAGCGGCGTCGCGCAGCCTCCGAGGGCGAGGAGCGCGAGCGCCGCCGCGCGCCGATTCATGCGGCCGGATGCACCTCTCCGTCGGACGCGGCCCTGCGGTCGCGCTCGACGGAGTAGACGTGCACAGGCTCCTCTCGTCCAGAGAGCTGGCGCTCGCCCTCGAAGCGCAGGCGCAGCGCGCCGCGAACGCGCCGCTGCACCGCCTCCGAGACGAGGATCTCACCCGGCTGCGCGAGCTTCTCCAGCCGGTGAGCGACGTTCACCGCGTCGCCGACGGCCGTGAAGTCCGTGCGCCGATCCGAGCCGATGTTGCCGACGATCACCGTGCCCGCGTGGATGCCGATGCCCATCGCGACTCCGGTGCCCGCGTGGCCGCTCGCGTCGACGTGGTTGTTGCGGCGCTCGATCGCGCGCTGGATCTCGACGGCGCAGGTCACGGCGCGCAGCGCGTGGTCGGGCTGCGACACGGGCGCGCCGAAGTACGCCATCACGGAGTCGCCGATGAACTTGTCGATCGTGCCGCCGCGCTCGAGGATCACGTCGGAGGCGAGCTGGAAGACCTCATTCAGCAGGCCGACGACACCGTGCGCGGGCAGGCCCTCCGACAAGCGCGTGAAGCTGCGAATGTCGGCGAACAGGATCGTCACCTCGCGCTCCGTGCCCGCCTGCTTCTCGTCTTCGTCGCCGTTCGCGAGGAGCTGGTTCAACACGTAGTCGTCGACGTAGCGGCCGAAGGCGCGCTGGATGCGCTGCTTCTGCTCGAGCGAGTCGCCCATCTCGTTGAACGCCCGCGTCAGCTCCCCGACCTCGTCTCGCGACGTCGGCGGCACGCGCGCGGTCACGTCGCCCGCGGCGAGCCGCTCGACGCCGTGGCGGAGCCGCCGCAGCGGACCGACGAGCAGCGCGACGAAGCCGACGCCCGCGAGCACGCCGAGCGCCACGATCAGGACGGCGGCGCCTAACAACTGGCGCGTGTTGCTCCGCACCACGGGATCGACCAGCACCTTCAGGTCGAAGTCCACCTGCGCCTCGCCGACGCGCACGCCGCTGTAGCGGATCGGCGCCGCGACCCGTAGCTGTTCGGTGTCGCGCGTCACCCACACGGGATCCGGATCCGAGGCGTCGGCGCGCGCGAGCAGCGGTCGGGTCTTGCCGCGCTCCGCGGGATCGAGCGACGCGACGATCTCGCCCGTGCGCCCGAGCAGGCGCACGGCCACGACGCCCTCGGCCGCGCCGACCTCGCGGATCAGCTGCTCGAGCGAGAGCTCGTGTTCGAAGTTGCCCTCGTGCGCCTCGAGGATCGGCGTCTTGGCGGCTCCGGCCAGGCTCGCGGCGAGCGCGCGACCGCGCTTCTCGACCTCGTCCTCGAGCGCGCTGCGCTCGTGCCGCGTCGCGATCCAGGTGAGCCCGACACACGCCGCGACTAGCAGCGAGACGACGAGCGCGCTGAACTTGACCTGGAGCGAGCGCACTGGGTGGGGGTTCCTCTCCGATCCGAGACGGGATCGGGAGGCAGAACGCCACCTTCCGAGCCCGGCCTAGCGTATCGGTGGGGTCGCGCCGTGGCTAGACAAGAAGTCAGGGCGCGACCCGGATCTCCTACTCGATATGGATCGCGAGGACCTCGAATTCGCGCGTCCCCTTGGGAACCCGCACGACCACCGTGTCGTCCACCGTACGCCCGAGCAGCGCACGCGCGATCGGCGAGGTGACCGAGATGCGGCCGCTCGCGACGTCGGACTCGTGCTCGCCGACGATGGTGTATCGGACCTCCTCGTCGCTCTCGGTGTCGAGCAGCAGGACGGTCACGCCGAAGCGGACCGTGTGCGGCTGCGACCCCGAGGGGTCGATCACCTGTGCGCGCGCCAGCTGGTCCTCGAGCTGGCGGACGCGCGTCTCGATGTGGCTCTGTCGCTCCTTCGCGGCGTGGAACTCGGCGTTCTCCGAGATGTCGCCGTGTGCGCGGGCAGCCTCGATCTCGCGCACGATCTTCGGCCGCTCGACGGACTTCAAGTGCTTCAGATCGGCCTCGAGCTTCGCGTAGCCGGCGCGCGTCATCGGAATGCGTTCTGCCATGGGCAGTCTCCGGATCGACTCGCTGCGGTCCCGAACCGCAGAGCCGCGCCAGCACATCGTTACACTGCGGCGCGAATGAAAACCCGACGTCCCCGCGAGGAGGGACGTCGGTTCCGCCCCAGCCTATCGACCAGGGTCGGCATGTCAATCGAAAAGGGGCCCGCGCCGGAGGCGAGCGGACCGGCCTCGGCGACCGGCGAGGCCGACCCCGCGCGCCTCGTCGGGATCGCGATCGTCTTCTATGGGCTGCTCTTCGCCGCCGCGCTGATCTGGACGCGGCTCGAGAGTCGATCGCTGTGGCTTCGGAGCGCGGGCCTCGAGATCTCGTGGCTGCGCGACGTCTCGCTCGGCGTGATCACGGCCGCCGCGCTCGTCGTGGCGAGCCGCGCGCTGACGGCCGCGACGTCGGCGGGGCGCGCGCTCGCCGACGCGCTGGCCCGGGTGCTCGGCCGCCCCGGCCTCGGCGCGTGCCTGGCTCTCGCGGCGATCAGCGGCCTCGCCGAGGAGGCGTTCTTCCGCGGCGCGCTCCAGCCGCGCGTCGGACTCGTCGTCGCGAGTGGGCTCTTCGCCGCCGCGCACCTCGCACCGCGCCGCGAGTTCCTGCCGTGGCCCTTCTTCGCCTTCGCGGCGGGCCTCGCCTTCGGCGTGCTCTTCGACGCGACGGGCAATCTCGTCGCGCCGGTCGTCGCGCACGCGGGGATCAACGCGTGGAATCTGCGCTGGCTCGCGATGCGAACCAGGAATTGATCTCGTCGCGACGTTGCGCCGTTCGCCTGGAAGCCCCGGCGAACCGAGTCTCATCTTCTGACCTTCACTCGCGTTCGGCTCGCTGCGCGCCGCGCGCTTCGCGCGCGACTTGCGATCGCGTCGATCTCGATCAGCGCGCCGAGCGGCAGCGCCGCCACCTGCACCGTCGCGCGCGCGGGGTGCACGCCCGTGAAGAAGCGGCCATACACCGTGTTGATGCGCGCGAAGAGCGAGAGGTCCGTCACGTAGACGGTCGTGCGCAGCACGCGGTCGAGCCCGCTGCCCGCCTGCTCGAGCACCGCGCGCAGGTTCAGGAGCACGCGCTCGGCCTGCGCCTCGATCTCGCCCGCGATCAGCTTGCTGCTGGCTGGATCGAGCGGGATCTGCCCCGACGCGAACACCAGATCACCGTGCACCACGGCCTGCGAGTAGGGACCGACGGGCTTCGGCGCGGACGCCGACAGGACCGCGCGCACGTCAGGCGTCGAAGGGCTCGGGCTCGACCGGCAGCCGCTCTTCCAGCAGTCGCAGCAGATAGCCGAGCAGCATCAGATTGGGCAGGCGCTTGCGCACCGACGCCGGCGTCGCGGTACCCTCGCAGAACTCCTCGGCGTAGGCCCCGAAGAACTCCAGCGCGTCGAGCGGCACGTTCAGCGCGACCACCTCGTTGAGCTGCTCGACGCGCAGCTCGTCGAAGATCTCGACCAGCTCGCGCGCGAGCTCGAGGCGAGTCAGCGGCCCGTCGGAGCTCTCGGAATCCATTCGACTTCCTCGGCGAGGCTCGTTTCCGAAGCGCTCGTGTGTAGGCGTCGCCACCGACGGTGATCCTCACGCCGTCGGACCGTGGCGCGACGTGCGCGCGACGAGAGCGCGATCCTGACAGCGGGATTTTGCAATGTCAACGAAACTGTGGAGCGCCGGAGCGTCGCGCCTCACGGTTCGCTGCGCGAGTGGGGGCTTTTCCATCGGAGTTGCGCCTGCGCTGCCGGTGAATGCGGCACGCAGCGCGTGCGCGGCCGACCGGCGCAGCGCGCTCAGATCTCGCGGTGCGGCGACTTCCCGTCCGACGCCTCGTCCGCCGCCTGGCCCTGCTCGAAGAGCGGCTCGCGCACGAAGATCGGCGCGTGCGCGCGCAGTGCGATCGCGATCGCGTCGCTCGGCCGCGCGTCGATCGGGAGCAGGTGTCCGCCGCGCTTCAGCAGCAGGCTCGCGTAGTACGTACCCTCGCGCAGCTCGGTGACGACCGCGCGCGCGACCTCGGCGTCGAGGTGCTGGATCAGGTCGCGCGCGAGATCGTGCGTGTTCGGCCGCGGCGAGCGCATCGACTCCATCTCGAGCGCGATCGAGCGCGCCTCGGCGCTGCCGATCCAGATCGGCAGCCAGCGCGTGCCGCCTTCCTCCTCGAGCACGACGACGGGCGAGTCGTTGTCGTCGATCACCACGCGATCGACGCGGACGCGCACCTCATGGGCGTCGTCGGACCGCGCACTGCAGCCGACGAGCGCGGCGAGGAGGCCGAGCAGCGGGACGAGCCCTGCGCGCATGGCCATAGGCGACTCCGACGTCCCCAGATTACCACCGTAGCCCCGAATCGCGGCGCCGCGAGCGCGCCCGCCGGAACGCAGGGCGGAGGGCGGGGAGTGGTCGGGGCGACTGGATTCGAACCAGCGACCTCTTCGTCCCGAACGAAGCGCGCTACCAGACTGCGCCACGCCCCGAGACTCCCGGCTCGCGAGGCGCGCAGTATAGAACCTTGCGAGCTGCCTCAACCAGAGGCAGGGACCTCTAGAATTGGGCCCACGCGCCCATGTCGGATCTCCTGCCCCTCGATCCGCTGCACTTCTCCGTCGTCGTCTCGCTCGCGCTGTGCGGCGCCATCGCGGCGGTGTCGCTGCGGCCGCTCCTCGTGGTGCGCCATCCGCGCGCGACGCTCCTCGGGCTCGCGGGTGTCACGCTGCTCGCGTTCGCCGCGATGGTGCGAGTCGACCCCCCCGGTCTGCGCCTCGTGATCGATCCCTCGACCGAGCCGCTGCTGCCCTGGGGCGATCCGGACATCGCCACCTATCGGCAGGCGATCCGGGACTTCGGCGACGATCAGATGTACGTGATCGCGATGGAGACGCAGCAGGGTGTCTTCAGCCAGGAGCACCTCTCGGCGCTGCGTCGCGTGCGCGACCGGGTCTCGCGCCTCCCGGGCGTGCGCGCCGCGCAGAGCCTCGTCGGCGCGACCACCTTCGGCTACTCGGCGCCGGACGACTGGATCGAGGTCAAGCCCTTCCTCGAGGAGATCCCGTCCGATCCCGCGGCGCTCGACGCGCTGCGCGAGCGCGCGCTGCACGATCCGCTGTACCTGCGCACCCTGGTGTCGGCCGACGGTCGCGCCGCGGCGCTGAACGTGACCTTCCGCGAGATGACCGACGGCGAGTTCATCGCCTCCGACCTCGACGGCCGCATCGCGGAGATCCTGCGCGACGAGACGTCGCGGGACCGCGCCTTCCACGTCTCGGGGCGGCCGCACATCAAGGCCGTGATGTACCGCGGCATGGTGCGCGACCTCGAAGTGCTCGTGCCCGCCGTGTTCGCCGTGGTGACCGCCGTGCTGCTCCCGCTCGCGGGATCGCTGCGCGGCGTGCTGCTGCCGCTGATCAACGTCGGGGTCGGGGTGATCTGGACGTTCGGCGGGGTCGCCGCGCTCGGTAGACCGCTCTCGGTGCTGACCGTGCTGCTCGCGCCGGCGCTGCTCGCGACCGGCAGCGTCTTCGGCGTGCACGTGATCGGGGGCTACGAGGAGGAGGCGGCGCACGCGGCGACGCCCGCCGAGGCGATGGGCCGGGCGCAAACGACGCTGATCGCGCCCGTGCTGATCTCCGGCATCACCACCGCCATCGGCTTCGGCTCGCTCTGCATCACGGACGTGCCGGCCGTCTTCGAGCTCGGCGCCTTCTCGGTCCTCGGCGTCGCGTCCGTCACCCTGCTGACGATGGCCGGCGTGCCGGCGGTGCTCGCGCTGCTGCCGCTGCGGAAGGAGCGGCGCGCGGGGCTCTTCGGCGCGCGCGCGGCCGCCGCGCTCGACACCGGCCTATTGCGGCTCACCGCGTTCTCGCGGCGAAACGCCAGCGCGGTCATCTTCGCCTGCGCGGCGGTGAGCGCGCTCGGCGTGGCGCTCGTGCCGCGCATCGTGGTCGACACCGACTACCTCTCCTTCTTCGACGCCGACACGCCCGTGCGGCGCGACTTCGAGCGCGTGAACGCGCTGCTCTCCGGCGCGGTGCCGCTCTTCGTCGTGCTCGACGGCGGCAGTCCGGGCGCGCTGCGCGAGCCCGACAATCTGCGCGCGATCGAGAGGCTGCAGGGGCGCCTCGACGCGCTGCCGGGCGTCTCGCACACGACGTCGTTTCTCGACACCTTGCGCGTGCTGAACCGCGCGCTCTCGCGCGACGACCCGGCGCAGGAACGCGTGCCGGACTCGCGCGCCGCCATCGCCGAGCTCCTCTTCATGCTGCCGAAGGCGGACCTCCAGCGCTTCGCCACCGTCGACCAGCAGAGCGCCAATCTGATCGTGCGGACGGGCGCGGTCGGCTCCGCGTCGATGCGCGCGCTCGGCGCCCGCATCGACGACGTGCTCTCGCACGACACGCCTCCGGGCTTCACGGCGCGCGTGACGGGCAACGCGCTGCTGCTGACGCGCGCCGCGGACGGCGTCGCCGGTGGTCAAGCGAGCAGCCTGCTGGCCGAGACGCTCGCGATCTTCGCCTTGATGTCGTGGAGCCTCCGCTCCTTCTCGCTGGGATTCATGGCGATGGTCCCGAACCTGGTGCCGGTCGCGATCTTCTTCGGGATGCTCGGCGCCGGCGTCGCGACGCTCTCGCTGCCGAGCAGCCTGATCGCGGTGGTGTCGCTCGGCCTCGCGATCGACTCGACCGCGCACTTCCTGTTCCACTATCGCGAGTACCGGCGCGCGGGCGCGACGCCCGATGAGGCGGTGGCGAGCTGCGTGCGGGCGCTCGGCCGGCCGATCGCGATCGCGGAGACGATGCTCTGCGTCGGCTTCGCGGCGGTGGCCGCCTCGCACTTCGCCACCTTGCGCGAGTTCGGGATCCTGACCTCGATCAGCGTCGGCGTGTGCCTGATCTGCAACCTGATGCTGCTGCCGGCGCTGCTCGTCCGCCTGAAGGTGTAGGCGGGCTCAGTTCTCTTCCTCGAGCTTGCGCAGGTCGAACGCCGAGTCCAGCAGGTGCGGGTTCGGGTCGAAGCTCAGGATCTCGAAGGTGGTGAAGGACTCGAGCTGCAGGTTTCGCATCGTGACCTTCATCGGCACCTGCACGCCGTCGAAGTCCTGCACGTCCTGCGGGCGCGTGCGCAGCTCCTTCACCTCGACGCCAGCGAGGTCGAAGTAGCGCACGCGCAGCGGCACCATGCGACGCTTGTCGACGTAGAAGAGAAACTTCGAGTAGGCCGACTCGAGCAGCGGCGTCGGGTGCGCCTCCACCACGAAGACCGGCGAGTCGTCGAGCACCGTGTCCTCGAGGCGCACGTAGGTCGCGTCCTCGAGCTCGTGCGGGATTACGTCCTCGAAGGAGAAATCGGTGCCGAAGACCGCCTTGCCGCGCAGGTTCACGCGGATGGTGCGGCGCCGGCTCGGCAGGTAGAGGAAGTGGTCGTCGAGGCGGCCGGCGTTCTGGATCGCGAGGTAGCCCGAGTGGCGCAGGTCGAAGGGATACTCGTACTTGATCAGCACCTTGGAATCGATGCCGCGTATCGGCTGGTCGTGCTCGTCGTGGAACTGCTTGAAGATGATCGTCATGCGCGCTTCCTGGACGCGGCCCGTGCGATCGCCCGACGCCATGCGCGCCTCCTGCGAGAACTCGCGGAAGCGGTTCTTCAGCACGCGCGAGTAGATGTCCTCGGCGGTGAGCTTCGCGTCGTCGGGCTGCGCGCCCGCGGCGCGGCAGGGCGCCGCGCCGAGCGCCACGACCCACCCGGCGAGAGCGGCGCAGAGCGCCCGCCCTCCGCGCGACCGCATCGCTGGCCCCTTCAGCCGGCCCCGGCAGCCCGCCGCAATTCCGCGATCGCCGCCGCGCGATCGCGCGCGCCGAACACTGCCGTGCCGGCCACGAAGACGTCGGCGCCCGCCCGCGCCGCCGCCCCGATCGTCTCGGGGCCGATGCCGCCGTCCACCTCGAGCGCGACGTCGAGCCCGCGCTCGTCGATCCAGCGCCGGATCTGCTGGATCTTGCCGAGCATGCTCGAGATGAATTTCTGTCCGCCGAAGCCCGGGTTGACCGTCATCACCAGCACCTGGTCGACGTCGCCGAGCACGGGCTCGATCGCGATCGCGGGCGTGGAGGGGTTCAGCACGACGCTGGCGCGCGCGCCGCACTCGCGGATCTGCGCGAGGTTGCGGTGCAGGTGCGGGCAGGTCTCGACGTGCACGCCGACCGTCGTCGCGCCGGCGCGCACGAAATCGGGCACGTAGCGCTCCGGCTCGACGATCATCAGGTGGACGTCGAGCGGCAGCGAGGTCGCGCGCTTCACCGCCTGCACGATCAGCGGTCCAATCGTGATGTTGGGCACGAAGCGGCCGTCCATCACGTCGACGTGAACCCAGTCGGCGCCGCCGCGCTCGACGCTCGCGAGCTCGGCGGCGAGCTGCGCGAAGTCGGCGGACAGGATCGACGGCGCGATGCGGACGCCGCGACTCAAGCGGTTCGCTCGATGCGCGCCGCGAAGAAGCCGTCGGTGTCGTGGCGATGCGGCAAGGTGCGCAGGAATCCCCGCTCGTCCTGCAGCTCGCGCACAGAGTCCGGCGCGGCATCGCGCGAGGACGCGGCGAAGCCCTGGGAGTCGCGCAGGAACGCCTCGACCACGGCTTCGTTCTCCTCGGGCAGCAGAGTGCACGTACTGTAGACGACGACACCGCCGGGGCGCAGCGCGGCGGCGGCATGGCGGAGCAGCGAGCGCTGGGTCTCGGCCAGGCGCGCCGGATCGCTGGGGTGGACGCGCCAGCGCGCGTCGGGATTGCGGCGCAGCGCGCCGAGCCCGGAGCAGGGCGCATCCACCAGCACGCGGTCGAAGCCGGGGCCGACGAGCCCCGGCGGCAGCGGGCGCGAGGCGTCGAGCGCGCGAGAGACGACGTTCTCGAGGCGCAGCCGCCTCGCCGCGCGCTGCACCAGATCGAGGCGGCGTTCGTTGCGGTCCAGCGCGACCACCTCGCCCTCCGGCCCGATGCGCTCGGCGATCGCGCTGGCCTTGCCGCCCGGCGCGGCGCAGGCGTCGAGCACGCGCTCGCCCGGCTGCGGGTCGAGCAGATCGACCACGAGCTGGCTCGCCTCGTCCTGCACCGTGAAGCGCCCCTCGCGGAAGGCGGGGTCGAGCGTCGGGTTGCCGCCGCGGCCGAGCACGATGCCGTGTCGGGCGTAGCGGCAGGCGCGCGCATCCGGGAAGCGCGCGCGCAGCTCGTCCAGCAGCGCGTCGCGCGACACCCGCTGCGGATTGGCGCGCACGCAGAGCGGCGGGACCTCGTTCGACGCGGCGGCGAGCGCGGCGGCCTCCTCGGCTCCGAAGGTCTCGATCCAGCGCGCCGCGATCCACTGCGGCAGCGAGAGCGCGTGCATCAGGTGGCCGAGCGGATCGTCCTCGAGCCGCGGCAGCGCGATCTGCGCGTGCTCGCGCGCTAGGCGGCGGAGCACCGCGTTCACGAGACCCGTCGAGCGCTCGGCGCCGACCGCGCGCGCACACCGCACCGACTCGTCGACCGCGGCGGACGGCGGCACGCGGTCGACGAAGAGGATCTGATACGCGCCGAGCCGCAGCGCGGTCGCGACGAGCGGCTCCAGCCGATCGAGATCGCGGTCGAGGCAGCGGCGCAGCAGGTAGTCGATGCGGCCGCGCCAGCGGAGCGTTCCGTAGACGAGCTCGGTGGCGAAGGCGCGGTCGGCGGCCGAGAGCGGGCTGCGCGCGAGGTTCGCGTGCAGCAGCAGGTCCGCGAAGGCGCCGGCACGCTGGACGCGCTCGAGCACGCGGAGCGCCAGCAGCCGCGTGCGGGTCGGCGCAGGAGGACGTCCCTCCCCCCGGCGCTCGCGCGACGCGGGCCGCCCGCGCCGCGGTCTGGTGCGTTCCATGAAAGCTCCCGCAGTCGAGCTTAGAGGTCGCCCTGCGGCTCCGCACCGAGTCGCGCACCGTCGGGAATCGGGTGTCCGCGCAGGAACGCCGCGATCTCGAGCGGGCGACCGCCGGGGCGCTGCAGCTCCTGCGGCACGAGCCAGCCGTCGCCGGTGGCGACTCGCAGCGAATGCTTGCCGACGAGTCGCACGCGTCCCGGCACATCCGACGTCGCGCCCGGCTCCGCGCGCGCGCGCAGGATCCGCAGCGGCTCTCCCTGGAAGAGCGCGTAGGCGCCGGGGCTCGGCGAGAGCGCGCGCACGCGCCGCGCGAGCGAGACGGCCGGCTCGTCGAAGCGGAGCCGCGCCTCCTCGCGCTCGAGCTTCGGCGCGAGCGTCGCGCGCGACGCGTCCTGCTCGTGCCATTTCACGGTGTCGGCTTCGATCCGCGCGAGCGTCTCGGCGATCGCCTCGGCGGCGAGCGCGGCGAGCCTCGCGCCGAGCTCGCCGCAGGTCTCCTGCTCGCCGATCGCGAGCTCGCGCACGAGCGCGACGGGCCCGGCGTCCATCTCGCGCTCGACGCGCATCACCGAGATGCCGGTCGTTGCGTCACCGCAGAGGATCGCGCGCGCGATCGGCGCCGCGCCGCGCCAGCGCGGCAGCAGGCTCGCGTGCGCGTTGATGCAGTAGCCGCGCGCTGGCAAGGTGCGGACGGACTTCGGCAGGAACTGCCCGTAGGCCACCACCACGCCGACGTCGGGTGCCGCCTCGGCCAGACGCGGCAGCGCGTCGGCGACGCGCTCGGGCCGCAGCAACGGCACGCCCGCCGCCAGCGCGCGCACCGACACCGGAGACGGATCGGCGCGGCGCCCGCGCCCGCGTGGGCGGTCGGGCTGCGAGACCGCAACCGCGACCGCGTGCGGACCGGTCAGCAGCCGCTCGAGCGTCGGCACGGCGAAGTCCGGCGTGCCGAAGAAGGCGATGCGCAGCGCCAGGGCTCTCGCCTAGGAGGAATCGGCCGCCGCCGACTCGCCCTCTTCCTGCTCGCGCCGTAGCTGCTTCTGACGCTTCAGCACGTAGCGGCTCCGCTTCAGATGCGAGATGCGGTCGATGAAGAGCTTGCCGTCGAGGTGATCGATCTCGTGCTGGAAGCACACCGCCTGGAGTCCCTCGGCGCGGATCGCGACCTCCCCGCGCTCGAGATCCTGCGCAACGAGCAGCACGCGCTCGGCGCGATCGACCTCGGCCTCGAAGTCCGGCACCGAGAGGCAGCCCTCCTTCCACGTGATCTTCCCCTCGGCCTCGCGCAGCTCGGGGTTCAGCAGGATCAGCGGGCTCCGCTCGGCGCCTTCCTCGGTCCACTGCGTGTCGACGACGATGAGGCGCACCGACTCCCCGACCTGCGGCGCGGCCAGCCCGATGCCGGGCTCGTCGTACATCACGTCGCACATGTCGCGCGCGAGCTCGCGCAACGCGTCGGTGACCTCGACGATCGACCGGGACACGTCGCGCAGCCGCGGGTCGGGAAATTTGAGGACGGGTCGAAGGGCCAAGGGCGCCTCGGGGTCGGGCGCGCGGGTGGAAGGCCGCGCGGTCGCGATCTCATAGCATGCTCCACGGATCGACGTCCACGCTGGCCTGCACCTCCCGCGCGCAGCTTCGCGCGGCCTGCGAGAGCGCCGCACCGGCGCGCCGCGCCGTCGCGGTGCCCCCGGCGACGAGCAGCTGCATGCGATGGCGTCCGCGCAGGCGCGCGAGCGGAGCCGGCGCGGGACCCAGACGTGAGTAGTCGTCGGCGCCGTCGGCCGCCTCGTCGGCGATGCGCGCCAGCGACTCCGCTGCGCGTCGCGCGGCCTCCTCGTCCTCGCTCTGGACGAGGGCCTGCACCAGCCGGCGGAAGGGCGGCAGGCCGAGTGCGGCCCGCTGCGCGATCTCCTCGGCGTAGAAGGACTCGTAGTCGTGCTCGCGCACCGGCCGGATCGCGTAGTGCCCGGGCACGAACGTCTGGATCACGACACGGCCGGGCGTCGCGTCGCGGCCGGCGCGTCCCGCGACCTGCGTGAGCAGCTGGAAGGTGCGCTCCGCGGCCCGGAAATCCGGCATGTGGAGGCCGACGTCCGCGGCCACCACGCCGACCAGGCGCACGCCCGGGAAGTCGTGGCCCTTGGCGACCATCTGCGTGCCAACCAGCACGTCGATCCGGCGCGCGCGCAGGTCGGCGAGCACGCGCTGCGCGACGCCGCGTCGCGCCGCGGCGTCGCGATCGAGTCGCGCGATGCGCGCCTCGGGAAAGCTGGCGCGCACCTCCTCCTCGACGCGCTCGGTCCCGATCCCGAGCAGCGCGGTCTCGGGCGCGCCGCAGCCCCGGCAGGCATCCGGCGGCTTCTCGCAGTGGTCGCAGTAGTGGCAGCGCAGCGAGCCTTCGCGCGCATGGAAGACGAGCGCGAGGTCGCAGTGCGGGCAGCGCTCGGCGTGTCCGCACTCGAAGCAGAGCACGCGCGTCGAGAAGCCGCGGCGGTTGAGGAAGAGGATCGTCTGGCCGCCCTCGGCGAGCACCTCGGCCATCGCGCGCCGCAGCACGCGCGAGAGCACGAGCTTGCGCCCGCGCGGCGCGTCGGCGCGCTCGCGCGCGAGGTCGACGATCTCCACCGCCGGGAGCGGGCGTCCGCCGATCCGCCGCGGCAACGAGAGACGGCGCACGCGGCCCTGGTCGGCGGCGTAGCGGCTCTCGAGCGACGGCGTCGCCGACCCGAGCACCAGCGGGCAGCCCGCGTGCGCGGCGCGCCGCCCCGCGAGCTCGCGCGCGTGGTAGCGGAAGCCCTCCTCGTTCTTGTACGCGCCGTCGTGTTCCTCGTCGATCACGATCACGCCGAGGTTCTCGAGCGGCGCGAAGAGCGCCGAGCGCGCGCCGACGGCGATCGGCGCCGCGCCGCTCGCGAGCCGCTGCCACTGGAGGCTGCGCTCGCCGGGGCGGAGCGCGCTGTGGAGCACGGCGAGCGCGTCGCCGAAGCGCGCGCGCAGCCTGGCCACGATCTGGTGGGTGAGCGTGATCTCGGGCACGAGCACCAGCGCCTGGCGGCCGAGTCTCAGCGCGGCTTCCACCGCCCGCAGATACACCTCGGTCTTGCCGCTGCCGGTCACGCCGTGGAGCAGGAAGGTCTCCGCGCGGCGCTCGCGTACCGCGGCCTCGATCGGCAGGAGCGCGCGCGCCTGATCGGGCGAGAGCTCGACGGCGCGGTCCGCCTCGCGCGCCTCGCCGAAGACGTCGCGCTCGGCCGGGCGGTCGGCGATCTGGACCAGCCCGCGTCGCGCGAGCTGACGCGCGAGGCTCGCATCGAACACGGGCGCGAGCTTCGCGAGCGGCGTCTCGCCGCCGGTCGCGAGGTGTCGCAGCAGCGCGGCCTGGCGCGGCGCGCGCGCGAGCGACGCCAGCGCTGCCTCGAGGTGGACGCCGGCCGCGAGCGAGACGCAACGCACCTGGGGCGGACGCGCGCCCGGCTTCTCGCCGACGCGCACCTGCGTCACGAGCGCATCGCGCTCGAGGCGCTGCCAGAGCGCCGCGTTCAGGCCGCTGGCCTCGAGCTCGCGCAGCGCGATGCCGCCCTCGGCGAGGCGCGCGAGCGCCTCGCGCTCCGCGCCGCGGGCGGCGCCCGACTCGAGCGCCGCGCGCCCGCGCGGCGTGAGGACGAGCCCCGTCCGCGCGCGCGGCGCGCTGCCCGGCGGCAGCGCCGCCGCGAGCGCGAGGCCGATCGGGCACAGGAACTCGGCGGCCGCCTCGCGTAGGATCTCGAGCATCGAGGGTGACAGGGCCGGCAGCGGATCGAGCACGCGTTCGAGCTGGCGCAGCCGCGCGATCGGCGCGTCGGAGAGCTCGATCACGACGCCGACCAGATGCCGCTGTCGGAAGGGGACGAGCACGCGGCAGCCGGGCCGCGGCGCATCGGGGAGCGAGTCCGGCACCGCGTAGTCGAACAGCGAATCGAGCGGCAGCGGCAGCGCCACGCGCACGACGGCGCTGCGGGGGGCCGCGAACAGGGGCTCGGTCATGACGGGATTGTATGCAGCGAGACCGGGACGTCGCCGTGCGGACGCGCGCGTCGAGGTGCGCGAGAGCCGCAACGGTCGCGCGCTGCGCGTCGACGGCACGTTCGCCTCGTGGTATGTGCCGGGCCGCTCGCACACCGGATCGGTCTGGGACGCCCTCGTCGCGCCGCTCTGCTGGCTGCCGCCGTCGCGCCGGCGCGCCGTGCTCGTGCTGGGCCTCGGAGCGGGCAGCGCGGCGCGCCTCGTCCGAGCGATCGCGCCGCGCGCCCGCATCGTCGGCGTCGAGCGCAGCGCGGGGGTGCTGCGCGCCGCGCGGCACCACTTCGACCTCGACGCGCTCGGCGTGGAGGTCGTGCACGCGGACGCGCGCGAGTACCTGGCGCAGAGCCGCGCGCACTACGACGCCGTGATCGAGGACCTCTTCGTCGGGACGGCGCGCAGCGTGCGGAAACCCGATTGGGTGCTCGAGGCGGGCCTGGCCGCCGCCGCGCGGCGCCTGCACCCCGGAGGCCTGCTGGTCGCCAACTCGATCGACGAGACCGCGGAGGTCGCGCGCGCGCTCGCGAAGGAGTTCCCGGCGCGCGCGCTGCTGCGCGTCGCGGGCTGGGACAACGGCATCCTGGTGGGAGGGCCGTCGGGGCTCGACGCGCGCTCGCTGCGCGCCGCGGTGTCGGCGTCGCCGGCGCTCTCGGCGTCGCTGCGGCGACTCTCGTTCCGCGGGCTGCCGCGCTAGCAGGTTCCGGAAGAAGGCTCGCGCAGGTCGCGGAGGGGGCGAGGCAGAAGTCCCCTGCGGCGGCCATCTGTTCCTCCTCGGGGACCTCTGCCTCGCCCCTACCTCGGCCAGCTGCTAGCGGCCTTCTGCCAGGAACTGCATCACGGTGCGGTTCCAGATCGGTGCCGCCTCCACCATCACGAGGTGCGCGGCGCCCGGCACCACCACGAGGCGTGAGTGTCGGATGCCGGCCGCGAGCTCGCGGTGCAGCTTCGGCGGCGTCAGCAGGTCGTCGGCTCCGCACAAGATCAAGGTCGGCTGCGCGATCTCGGACAGGCGCGCGAGCGCGTCGTGGCCGAGGCAGGCGTCGCACTGGCGCGCGAACAGCTCGGCTGAGAGCGGCGCGCCGTCGCGCGTGAAGAACTCGATCATCGACTCGATCAGATCCGTCTGCGCGATCGTGTCGTCGTGCGCGGTCCAGAGCAGGCGGTCGCGCACCATGGCTGACAGCGGCACGTCGGCGCGCGCGAGCTCGCGCCATTGCTCGAGCAGCAGGCGGCGCTTGGCGTCCGCGCGCGCATAGCTCCCCATCAGCACGAGCCGCTCGACCCGCTGCGGGTGCCGCAGCGCCAGCTCCTGCGCGACCATGCCGCCCATGAACGCGCCGCCGACGTCCGCGCGCGGCAGGTCGAGCGCATCGAGCAGCGCGGCGGCGGTGTCTGCGAGGTCCGCCGTCGTGAAGGGACCTTCCCGCGGCTCGCTACCGCCGACGCCGGGGTAGTCGAAGATCAAGGTCGCGCGCTCGCGCGAGAACTCGGGCACCTGGAGCGGCAGCCATCCGCGGCACGAGCCGCCAATTCCGATCGCGAGCAGGAACGGCGGGCCCGCCTGCCGGTGTCCGTGGAGCTCGTAGTAGAGCTTGCGGCCGTGAACCACTACATGCGGCACACGCCCCATCTTATAGGGCCGTGCGCCCTACTTGCTCATCTGCTTCAGGTCCTGGAGGATCGACCGCGCGACCGCCTTCAAGGTCTCGAACACGCCCTTGCCGCTGGTGGCGCAGGCCTCGAATTCGGGGACGCCCTTCGGGTTCAGCAGCTTCTTCATCTGCGCGAGCGGCGCTGCGTTCGGCAGGTCGCGCTTGTTGTACTGGATCACGAACGGCGTGCGATCGAGGTCGGCGCCCTGCTCCTGGAGGTTGATGCGCAGGTTGTCGAGGCTCTCGACGTTGGCCTCCATGCGCTCGTTCTGGCTGTCGGCCACGAACACCACGCCGTCGACGCCCTTCAGGATCAGCTTGCGGCTGGCGTCGTAGAAAACCTGGCCGGGCACCGTGTAGAGGTGGAAGCGCGTCTTGAAGCCGCGGATCTGTCCGAGCGCAAGCGGCAGGAAATCGAAGAAGAGCGTGCGCTCCGTCTCGGTCGCGAGCGAGATCATCTTCCCCTTCAGATCGGGGTTGGTCTTGTTGTAGATCCACTGCAGGTTGGTCGTCTTGCCGCACAGTCCCGGCCCGTAGTAGACGATCTTGCAGTTGATCTCGCGCGAGGAGTAGTTGATGAACGACATTCAGGTGGAGCTCACGAAGAGAACAGGTTGTCGATGTCGTCGTCGGTGATCTCGGCGAACGGCGTGTTGCCCTTCGCCTGCTCCTGGTCGGTCTTCTTCTGCAGCTCCTCGAAGATGCGAGCGAGCTCGCCGCCGGCCTTCTTGACGCGCAGGCGCACGAGTCCGAGCGAGGAGCGGTCGTCGAAGACCACGACCAGGATGGTGCGACTCGACACCAGGGTGATGTGCAGGTTGTCGCGCTGACCCTGGTGGAAGTGGACCGGGAAGTCCTCTTCGCCGACTAGCTTCGCGAGCCCGCCCGTCGCGGCGATGCAGCCGGCGGTCAGCGACGCGAGGCTCGTCGTGTCGATGCCGCGCAGCTCGCCGGCCTCACCGATCAGCTGGCCGTTGCGATCGACCACGAAGACACCCTTGGCGTTGGCGTCGCGCACGAGGCGCTGGATCACCTGGAGGATCCGGCGGTAGTCCTCGTCGTACATCACGAGCTGGGCGCTGCGCATGACGCAATTGCCTCGCTAGCGGCGCGGAATCACACGGCTTTCTGCGAATCTACCTCGCGCGGCGACCGCTTGTCGATCTCGCACTGGCGGTCTAGTTCGGCGCGCCGCGCGCCCGCCTTTATCGCCATCTCTAGATCGCTCGCCGGTTCTCGATGCAGATGCCGACGGTCACGTGGTCGGCGTACTCGAGGTCGCCGCCGAGCGGCATGCCGTAGGCAATCCGCGTGAGCCGCACGCCGAGCGGGCGCAGCCGCTCGGAGAGGTAGTGGGCGGTCGCGTCGCCCTCCGCGTTCGGATTGGTCGCGAGCACGACCTCCTCGATGCCGCCGCGCCGCACGCGCGCCTCGAGCTCGGCCACGCGCAGCTCGCGCGGACCGACGCCGTCGATCGGCGCGAAGGCGCCGCCGAGCACGTGGTAGCGGCCGTGGAAGCGGCCGCTCTTCTCGATCGCCGCGAGATCGGCCGGCTCCTCGACGACGCACACGATCGACGCGTCGCGGCGCTCGTCGCGGCAGATGGCGCAGGGCGACTGGCTCGCGATGTCGAAGCAGATCTCGCACAGCACGGTCTCGCGCTTGAGCCGCGCGATCGCGTCCGCGAGCTCCTGCACCTCGGGGTCGGGCGCGCCGAGCAGATGGAAGGCCAGGCGCGTAGCCGACTTCTCGCCGATCCCCGGCAGCTTCTTCAGGCGCGCCACCAGGCGCTCGATCGGCTGCGTCGCTCTCATGCGTCGTGCTGGCCCGACCCGCCGAGCGGGAGTCCGAGCCCTGACGACGCCCGCTGCATCTCCTCCTGGATCATGCGCTGCGCATTCCCGAGCGCGGCATTCACCGCCGCCGCGCACAGATCCTGGAGCATCGCGCGATCCCCGCTCTCGAGCAGCGAGGGCTCGATGCGGATCTCGAGGATGCGGAGGTCTCCGCTCGCCACCGCCGTCACCATGCCGCCGCCCGACGAGCCGTCAACGCGGCGACGCGCGAGTTCGCGCTGCAGCTCCTGGAGGCGCGACTGCGCCTCGCGCGCCTTCTCGAGCAGGCGTCCGAGGTCAGCGCTCACCGCGGGGTCCCGAGCGGTCGGATCTCGAGGATCTCACCGCCGAGGATGTCGAGCGCGCGCGCGACACCCGGGTGGTTCAGCGCCGCCTGGCGCCGCAGCCGCACGGCCTCGGGGTCCGACGGCGCAACCGCCGCGGCTCCGCCCTCTTCGGCGATCCGCACGCGCAGCGGCGCGCCGAAGAAGCGGCTCGCGAGCTCGTCGAGCGCGGCGGCGCGCTCGCGCAGGCGCTGCGCCGCGAAGGACGGCACCGCGAGGATCAGCGCGTCGCCGCTCCGCTCGGCGATGCGTCCGCCTTCGAGCGCGGCGTAGATCCCCGGGCTCTGCTCGCGCGCGAAGGCCCGCAGGCGATCGAAGACGGCGCCGGGAGACGCGGGCGCCGCGTTCGCCGAGGCTTCGGCCGACCGGCTCGTCGGCGCGCTCGCGTCGCTGCGCGGACCGCGCGCGCCGCTCTTCGCCGGGGCGCCCCCGCCGCTTCGCGGTGTCGGCCCGTCGTCGCCGCCGCCCTCGCCCGCGAGCCGCCGCTCGAGCTCATCGAGGCGCGAGAGCAGCCTGGCGACGTCGTCGCCTTCCGGCAAGGTCGCGAGCCGCAGCACCGCCATCTCGAGCACCGCGAAGGGAGCCGGCGCGAAGGACAGGTCCTCCTGCTCCTTCAGCAGCGCGCGGAACATACGCCGGAGCCGCGTCGGGTCGGTCTTCTCAGCGAGCGCGCGCAGCGCCGCGAGGTCGTCGGCGCTCCCCTCGACGAGCGCAGGCGCGTCGGGCGCGACGCGCACCACGACGAGATCGCGCAGCAGCGCGAGCAGCGCCTCGCCGACACGCTTGGCGTCGCTGCCGGTCTCGGCGAGCCGACCGCAGGCGGCGAGCGCGCCGGCGGCGTCGCCTGCGACGGCGGCCTCGATCACCGCGAGCAGCGCGCGGCGGTCGAGCAGGTCGAGCACCTCGGCCACCTGCGCGTCGGAGATCCGGCTGCCGCCGTACGAGATGACCTGATCGAGCAGGGTCTGCGCGTCGCGCAGCGAGCCGTCGGCCTCGCGCGCGATCGCATAGAGGCTCGCCTCGGAGAGCTCGATCTTCTCGGCGCTCGCGATCGCGCGCAGGCGCTCGAGGATCTCCGCGACGGTCAGCCGGCGCAGGTCGTAGCGCTGGCAGCGCGACACCACGGTGAAGGGGATCTTCTCGGGGTTCGTGGTCGCGAACACGAAGAGGCTCCGCGGCGGCGGCTCCTCGAGCGTCTTCAGCAGGGCGTTGAAGGCCGCCGCCGACAGCATGTGGACCTCGTCCACCACGAAGATGCGGTGCTTGCCGGGGGCGGCCGCGTAGCGGATGGCGGCGATCAGCTCGCGCACGTCGTCGACGCTGGTGCGGCTCGCCGCGTCGATCTCCTGCACGTCGGTCGAGGTGCCGGCCGCGATCTCGCGGCACGGCGGGCATTCACCGCAAGGGGTGACGGTCGGGCCGCGGTCGCAGTTGAGGCAGCGCGCCAGGATGCGTGCGAGCGTCGTCTTGCCGACGCCGCGCGGTCCCGTCAGCAGGATCGCGTGGGGCACGCGCTGCTGGAGGATCGCGTTCCGCAGCGGCGTCGTGACGTGGCTCTGGCCGGTGACTTCTTCGAAGCCCTGCGGCCGCCACTTGCGAGCCAGTACCTGGTAGGACATCCGGAGGGGACCGCCGTCCGCTGGCGAGAAGTCGGGATCGCAGGGCGCCCCCGCCCGCAATCGAAGCCCCGCTACCGCTGCTTCCTTCCGGACCTGACGGGGTTCACGAGGTTCGTATTCGGTCGGGACCCTGCGATCGCGGCTTTTCGCAGCAGTTCCGCGACTCTAACGGTGGGTCTCGGGTCGGTCAATCAGATCCGCGAGGTCGAGGAGCAGCCACTCGCGGCCGTGGCGGGCGGGAAGGCGGGGCGCGCCGTCGCGTATGCGCGCCACGCCGTTGCGGATCCACGCATCGACGCTCGCGTGGCCGGTGCGCTCGTCGCCCGGCGCGACGTCGAGCACCAACGAGCCGACGCCGCGCCGGCGCAGCAGCGCGAGAGCATCATCTGGGGACGTGTGCGCGTCGTGCACGGGGTCGAGGAAGAGCTCGCCATTGCGCTCCCAGTCCAGCAGATAGACGGGTCGGTCCATCCAGGCCGCGGCACCGCCCGGGATCGCGACCACGCCCCGCCCGAGCGCCACGAGCCGACGCAAGTGGTCCTGGTCGGGAAACACCCTGGCCTCGTACGCGTGCGGGTCGTGCAGCGCGGCGATGCGAGGCAGATAGGCGTCGGCGAGGCGTAGCCCGTGGACCCCCGCCAGCACGAGCAGCACGCCTGCCAGCGCGGCGCGCGCGGCCGGGCCCGAGCGAGCGAGCCGCGTCCCGCCGACCGCGGCCGCGATTGCGAAGAAGGGCAGGATCGGCATCGCGAAGCGGAGAGCCGGCATGAAGAGCGCCTGCAGCAGCCACAGCGCGCCGATCGAGGCGGACAGCACGACATCGTCTCGTGTCGGGCGTCGGATCGCGAGCACGCCGAGCGCAAGCGGCAGCGGTCCGACCAGCCCGCCGCTGTGCACGTTGCGGCCGAAGGTGAGCGAGAGCAGATAGGCACCGAGACCGGAGGGGGTCGTGCGCGGCAATGGGTAGTCGGTGCCGAGTCGCAGCTGGCGCAGCGCGAGATGGCGCGGGTCGAAGGGACCTGTGCCGAGCCAGCCACCGAAGAGCGGGAAGAAGGGATTGCCTGCCGTGAGGGCTTCCTTCACGAGCCACGGGGTGGTGACCGCCGCGAGCAGCGCCGCCGCGCGCAACGAGAGGCGCGCGCCGGGGGTACGTCCGCCGCACCATGCGATCAGCGCGGCCGCGGGCACGAGCGCCGCGGCGTGGAGCTTCGCGTTGGCGGCGAATCCGAGACACAGGGCCGAGAGCAGGAGCTGCCGCGGCTCGCCGTCGCGGCTCCAGCGGTCCGCGGCGAGCAGGGCGAGGAAGCCGTAGGCGCCGACGCCGAGATCGACGTAGGTGGATGCCGCGTTCGCGAGCGTGAGCGGCACGACCAGCGTGAAGAACGCGGCGAGCGACCCCGCGCCGGGCGACGCGCGGCGTCCGGCTTCGGCGCGTACCAGCGCCGCGAGCGCCGCCGCGAAGCAGGCCGTGACCGCGGCCGCGGCGTCGGGCTGCCGCGCGGCGACTGCCGGTACGTAGAGGAGGTCGACACCGGCACGCGTCTCGGCGTCGAGCCAGCCGGGCAGGGCGCGCAGCGGACCCTGCGTCCAGGCCTGCACGATCGGCAGGTGGTACTCGAAGCCGTCCCAGAAGGTTTCGGGTCCGAGCGCGGCGAGGAAGGTGAGGACCGCGACGACGAGCGTCGCGACGTCGACGGCGCGCCGCCACCGAGGCGCGTCGGGCCCCGACGGCGCGACGCGATCCTGCGTCCGCAGCGCCGGCAGCCCGGCCGCCGCGAGGGCCGCGCAGGCGAGCAGCGGAATCGGCACGTCCAGCGCGCGCAGCAGCAGGATCGCGAGCGAGGCCGCGCCGGTTCCGACGACGTAGGCCTGCGCGATGCGCTCGCAGCCCGAGGCGCGAAGTCCGAGCGCGCGCACGATCCAGGCGCCGAGCGCGAGATAGGCGAGGTTCGGAACGACGCCGGCGACGAGCAGGCCGCCCAGCGCGGGCAGATCTCTCAAGGCACGAGCGAGAGACCGGCCAGGCGCACGGCGAGGTGGAGGGCGGTGACGCCGAGCAGCCACGCGATCGCGAGCGCGAGGCTTGCGCCGCGGAAGGTCGAGCTCACGCGATCCTCGCTCGGCCGCGCCTCGCTGCGCGCCTCTTCGGGCCTGCTCGACGCGCTCGACATGCTGCGCAACCTAGCGCTCACGCACGAGCGCTGCGATGCTGCGCCGCGTGGCACGGCTCGCGCGCGGCGTCGCGGTGACGGCGCTGCTATGCGCGTCGGTGCTCTTCGCGCTCGCGCTCGCCGAGCTCGGCCTGCGCGTCGCGCGCCCGGAAGCGGCTTCGCGCATCGAGTATCCCTGCTTCTACCTCCCGGACGCGCGCACCGGCTTTCGCTACGCGCCGAACGGACGCGGGCACGTGTCGGGTCACTTCGAGATCGACAACGAAGTCGCGCTGAACTCGCTGGGCTTCTACGACGACGAGCCCGCGGACGCCGCGCACGTGGGCCTGCGTGTGCTCGCCGCCGGCGATTCCTTCACCGCGGCGCTGAACGTGCCGCGCGACCAGGTCTGGACGGCAGTGCTCGAGCGC
This sequence comes from Myxococcota bacterium, assembly GCA_035541475.1. Lineage (GTDB taxonomy): Bacteria > Myxococcota_A > UBA9160 > UBA9160 > SMWR01 > DASUFZ01. Next base: position 74,023 of record DATKND010000172.1, read on the forward strand.
GAGCTTCGCGCGCGGGGATACGCCGACGCCGACGTGGTGAACCTGGGTCTCGACGGCACCGGCACCGACGTCCAGCTCGAGCTACTGCGCGAGTACGTGCCGCGCTTCCGGCCCCAGATCGTGCTGCTGGCCTTCTTCGCCAACGACATCGAGGACGTGCAGAACGGGCGTTTCACGCGCGAGTGCTACCGCGACACCGTGCTCTCCTACCAGACGCCCGTGCAACGCGATGCGCTGCGCGCGCGCGTCGACGCGCACGCGCAGCGCCGCATGCTGCGCGCGCTGGCCGATCACTCGCTGCTGGCGCGTCTTGCGCTCACCGCCTGGGAGGGCCCGCGCACGCTCTTCCGGCTGAACTTCCTGCAGCCCTCGCGCGCGGAGCTGGGAATCACGCCCGAGCTGTTGCGCGAGAGGGCGCCGCGCGGGCGAGAGAGCTTCGAGGCTCTCGCGCGCTTCGCAGAGCGCTGCGCGTGCGGTCTCGTGGTGGTGCCCGTGCCGGCGCGGCGCGAGCTCGAGGCGAGCCTCGCGCTGGCGCGCGGAGTGTCGGTCGGACTGCCGCTCCAGATCGTCGACGTGCTGCCCGGGGTCCGCGCCGCGCTCGCACGCGACGGCCGCGAGCCCTCCGACCTCTTCTTCCGCTACGACGCGCACCTGAACGGCTACGGCAACCGGCTCTTCGCGGAGGCGGTCGCCGACGCGATCGACTGGCGCCCGCGCGGCGAGGACGCGGAGCCGGTCGCCTCCTCGGGCGCGCCGCCGCCTCCCTCCGCGCGATAGGCGACGAAGATCGGCGACGACCAGGCGCGCTCTTCCGTCGGCGCGAGGCAGTCGTCGGTGTCGGGGCGCTCCGCGCACGGCTGCATCTTCACGCAGCGGCCGCTCGCGTCGCGCTCGCAGTGCAGCGGGTCCGCGTCGACCGCCTGGCTCTCGGCCTCGATCGCGCGCACGTAGTAGAGCGCGTCGCGCGCGCCCTGCGTGAAGGCGTCGTCGCTGAAGGTCACGACGCAGCCGGCGGGATCCGGCTGGCACGGAAAGACGCGCCACGGATCCTCGATCAGCGACTGCACCGGCTCGCCCGGCACCCGTTGCGGCCGGATCCGCACCACCTCGACGCGCGTGATCGGGCGGCGCACGTCGGACGGGTTGTCGCACTCGCCGCGGCAGAGCCGCGCCAGCCGGTCCGCGCCGAGGGCCTCGCTCGCCGACTCCGGGCAGCCGGGCTTCTGCTCGAGCGAGCCGGCGGCCCGCACCTGGAAGATCGGCGCGCCGTCCATCGCGACCTCGCTGCCCATCGGCAGGCTCTGTCCGCGCGATCCGGGCGGGTTCAGCAGGTCGAACCATAGGAGGATGTGCGGCCCGCTCGTGCCGTAGACCTCGCGGCGCTGGAGCGCCTGCCAGATGGCCTCGCGGCCCCGCCCTTCGGCGTGCACCGCCGCCATGCCGCCGTTCAGCATGAACGATGCCGCGCGCTCCGTCTCCCACAGGCGGAAGACCGGCGCGATCGTGTTGCGGTCGAAGGGCTCCGAGTCGTCCCGCGGCTCGAGCCTCCCGCCACCGAGCGGTGTGTCGACGAAGCGGCCGAAGCGCGCCTCGGTGAACTGCGTGCGCGAGACCTCTTTGTAGCCGGTGCCGGGCCGGCCGGAGTGGTTGTCGCTCGAGCCGATGAAGCCGAGGTGGAAGCGCAGCGGGTTCGCCGGGTCGCCGCGTCCGAGCGCGAGGATGTACTGCACGGAGCTTCGCGGGCGGTAGTTGAAGGCCGGCTGGAAGCAGTCGCGACACTGACCTGCGTCCTGCCACTCCTCGGGCCGGCTCCCACCGATGACGGTCGCGCCGGCGTTGCGGTCGGCGTCCACCCAGTCCTGCCGTGCCTTCACGGCGCGCGCCTCGCAGGTCTCGTCGTCCTTGCCGGACGCCTTGCAGCGCGCCGCGATGATCTCGCCCGCGCGCCAGCACGACGGCAGATACTCGGGGCTCGGCTCCGGGCAGCGCCGGGTTCCGTCGCGATCGTAGATCACCTCGCGCCACGCGCGGAACTGCTCCGAGTTGCCGTGGCCCGAGAAGATCTCGATCAATCGCTGGCGCGCCGGGTCGTGCTGCTCGGCGGTGAGCTGCTTGTCCCAGGCCGATCCGGGCGGCGTGTACATGCCCCAGGTGGTGCCGTGCGGGATCACGAGCGCGTCGACGCCCCACTCGTCGAGCTTCGCGAAGAGCTCGTGCGGTGTGGCGACCTCCTCGCGGCAGTCCGTCGGCAGGTCGCGCACGGGCACGCCCTTCGCGCAGAGCGGGGGGCCCACCGTGTCGGCGAGGTAGCGCGCGAGGTCGAGTCCGCCGCCCTCGATGTCGGAGAGCGCGAAGAGGCCGAGCGTCGCGACGCCGACACCGCCTTGGAGCAGCGGGGGCACGTCCGCCGGCGGCGCGGCCGGGATCGGGCGCGCCGGCACCTTGTCGGGATCGAGGTCGCGCAGGATCACGTTCTTGTGTCCGTAGTGGTTCGCGGGCGTCGAGCCCATCTGCGTCCACTCCCAGCCGAGGAACGCGACGAGGTCCGGATTCCGCGCGTCGCCCGCCTTCGCGTTGCAGCTGCGGATCGCGTCGATCGTCTCCGTCCAGCGCGTCGGGGTCAGCGTCTCGGCGTGGTCGGTGATCGACCAGAAGTCGAGCCCCGCGCAGTAGCGCGCGAAGTCGCAGGCGTCGCCGACCGGGTGCGCGCCGTCGCCGCCGACCATCGGCAGGCTCGCCTGGAAGGCGTCGGCCGAGAAGGTGCTGTGGACGTGGAGGTCGCCGAACAGGATCTGCTTCGGGCGCGCGACGCCGACGGCCTCGGCGGCGCGAGCGACGTGCTCGTCGCGCGCGCGCACGGCCGCGGGGTCGAGAGCCGGGGCGCGCGCCACGCCCGCGTGTTGCGCGGGCGCGAGCCAGCCGCGGCCGGCCGCGACGATGAAGAAGAGCACCAGCGCGACGAGCGCTGCGACGGCGACGCCGAGTCGCGTCACGGGATCCCCCTTCCCTATGAGTCCGGTGGCTAGGCCGCCAGCCGGTCCTTGACGAAGACACCGCCCTTCAGCACCGCCTGCACGTTGGCGGGATTCTTCAGGCAGGTGATGTCGTGGAGCGGATCGCCCTGCACGACGAGCAGGTCGGCGAGCCTCCCCTCCTCGACGCTGCCGAGCTCGTCGCCCATGCCGAGCAGCAGCGCGCCGTGGATGGTCGCCCAGCGGATCACGTCGAGGGCCGGGATGCCGAGCTGCTTCACGTAGATCTCGAGCTCCGATCCGTAGTCGCCGTGCGGCATCACGGGCGTGCCGAAGTCGTCTCCCACCAGGAGCTTCACGCCCGCCGCGACCGCCTCCGGCAGCACGCTGCAGGTGTGCTCGAAGTCGGCGCGCACGCCGCGGATGCGCGCGAGCGTCGCCTCGAGGGTCTCCGGGAAGCCCTCGTTGATCGGCAGGCGCGACGCCGCGTGGTCCCAGTTCTCCGCGATGTGGAGAAAGCGCACCGTCCACAGCATCGAGGGCGTGACGAAGCAGCCGGCCTTCACGATCGCGTCGATGCAGTCGCGATCCATGCGGTCGGCGTGGTCGATGACGTCGACGCCCGCGCGCGCGCACTCGAGGATGGCGGTGCGCGAGGCGCAATGCGCGCGCACGCGCTTGCCGAGGTTGTGCGCGGTGTCGACGGCGGCGCGCAGCTCCTCGCGCGTCGGATACATGACGTCGCGCGCCGGCGACGACCCGTGGCCCGGGCTCGCCGAGATCTTCACCACGTCGACGCCTCGGCCGCACTCCTGGCGCACCGCGAGACGCCACGCGTCCGGGCCGTCGACCTGCTTCGAGAGCCCGGTGTTGCCGAGCTGCATGAACCAGTAGCGGTTGTTGGCGTAGTCGGAGGCCTCGCCGGTGGTGATCAGCTCCATGCCGCTCGCGAGGTAGCGAGGACCGACGACGAAGCCGGCGAGGATCGCCTCCTTCAGCGCGACGTCGATGCTGTAGGCGTTCGACGACCCGACGGCGCCGGTGAAGCCGCACTCGATCGCGGTCCGCGCGTTGTGCGCGGCGAGCATCGAGAGATAGGCGGGCGCGGCCTCGAGCCCGAGGCAGGGAGCCGAGATGCCGTCGCCGAAGGCGCCGAAGGAGGAGTGGAAGTGCGACTGCACCATGCCCGGCATCAGCGTCCGGCCGCCGAGCGCGATCACGCGGTCGCCGGGCCGCGTCTCGATCTTTCCCTGCGCGACGCGCTCGATGCGCGCGCCCGACACGACCACGCTGCAGCCGCGGCGCGCGGGCCGCTTGCCGTCGACGAGGTTCGCGTCCTGGAAGACGATGCGGGACTGCTCAGCCATGGCTCCTCCTCGCGTTCGTCGCGGCGCGCCTGTGCGCCGGGCTCGCGCCCGCGCCGAGCGCGCGCTCGAGCTGACTCGTGATGCGCAGCGCGATCTCCTCGAGCGACCGCGGCTCGTCCGCCTCGAGCAGGCAGGCGAGCTGTACCTGCATGATGGCGAACGCCGTGATCGCCATCAGCCGCGGGTCGTCGTCGCAGAAGATCCCCTCTTCGACGCCCCTTCGCACGAGCTGCGTCCACAGCTCGATGCCCGCCTGGAAGGTGCGGCTGGCCTGGACCTCACCGATCGCCCACGAGCGGCCCTCGCGAAGGTCCACGCGCAGGTAGTCGCGGTGGCGCGCGAGGTAGGCCACGAAGGCCTCGACCGCTCGGCGCAGGCATACGAGCACCGGCTCGGGAGCTCGCAGCGCCGGCTCGAGCTGCGCCAGGAACTGGCGACCGCGCGTCTCGTGCAAGGTGTCGAAGAGCTCGCGCTTGCTGGCGAAGGCGGCGTAGACGGTGCTGAGCGAGATGCCGGCCTCCGCAGCCACCTCCTCCATGCGCGAGGCGTGGTAGCCGCGCGCCCCGAAGACGCGCTCGGCGCTGTCGAGCACGAGGTCGCGGTACATGCGGGCGCGTGCCGCCGAGGCCTTGCTGCCGGCGCGGTGGCCCGGCCGCTGCCGCCTCGCCGTGGCCCGTCGGTCCGATCGCGCGCCGCCACGCATGGGGCAAGATACTAGGGATTTCCGAAATCGAAATCTAGATTACTCTACGGATCGGGACGGCCGGCCGACGGCCGAAGGGATGCGTTGGAGGATTCCTCATGACGATCGATTACGACCCGTTCGCGGAGGCCGTGCGCAACGACCCGCATCCCTGGTACCGCCGGCTGCGCGACGAGGCGCCCGCCTACTACATGGAACGCTACGACGGCTGGGCGCTCTCGCGCTTCCAGGACATCTGGGACGCGTCGGCGGACGTCGAGAACTACTCGACGCTTCGCGGCACCACGCCCGCGCAGCTGCTCGTTCGCGACCAGCCGGTCGCGCCGATGATCAACCTGATGGACCCGCCCGAGCACACGAAGCTGCGGGCGGCGCTGCGCGGCGCCTTCCTGCCGAATCCGGTGCGGACGATCGAGCCGGCCGCGCGCAAGCTCGCCGTCGAGCTGCTCGACGCCGCGCGCGATCGCGGCGAGTTCGACGCGGTCGCCGGCTTCGGCGCGCGTATCTCCGTCACCGTCACGTGTCTCGCGATCGGGCTCCCGGTCGAAGACGGCCCGATGCTGACGGGGCTCGTGCAGCGCTTCTTCCACCACGACCCCGACTCCGGCGGCATCGCGCCCGAAGGGCTTACCGCGCTCCAGGAGCTCGGCGCCTACTGCGAGGCCATGGTCCGCGCGCGCCGGCGCGCGCCGCGCGACACGAATTCCGCGCTCGACGTGGTCGTCCGCTACGAGCAGGGCGGCCGCCGCTTCGACGACGCGGAGGCCGCCTCGCACGTGTCGATGCTCGTGATCGGCGGCTCGGAGACCTTGCCGAAAGTGCTCGCCAACGGCCTCGTGCGGCTGGCCGAGTACCCGGAGCAGCGCGCGCGGCTCGCCCACGATCCCTCGCTCGTTCCCGACGCCTTCGACGAGATCTGCCGCTACGACATGCCGACCCAGCTGCTCGGCCGGACCTTGCGTCGCGACGTCCGGCTCCACGGCCAGACCTTGCGCGCCGGGCAGCCGGTCATGTTCCTGTACGCCTCGGCCAATCACGACCCGCGCGAGTTCACCGACCCCGACCGCTTCGACATCGGGCGCAAGCCGCCGCGCATCCTGACCTTCGGCGCCGGCGCGCACCAGTGTCTCGGCCGCCATGTGGCGCGCATGGAAGGCCGCATCTGCCTCGAGGAGATCCTCGCGCGCTTCCCGCACTACGAGGTCGACCTCGAGCGCGCCGTGAGGCTGCACACGGAATTCGTGCAGGGCTTCGCGTCGCTGCCGGTGCGGACGGGGGCCTGACGCCTTCGTGCGTCAGTCCGGAATCCCGTAGTCGTTTCGCAACGCGGGGTCGTCGCTGAGGTACTGCACGAACTCCCAGTCGTTGCCGTCGGGGTCGTAGAAGTAGACGCGGCGCCGGTGCGGGTGCGCGTTCGGCACCGTCGACTCGCGGTAGCCGGCCGCGGCGAGCCGCGCGCGCAGCGAGTCGGCGTCGTCCACCTCGTAGCCGAGATGGTTGAGCCCCGGCTTGCCGGCGTATGGCTCCCACGGCTCGGCCGGCGGCTTCGACGCCTGGTAGAGCGCGAGATAGCTCTCGTCGCTGCCGACGTGCACCCAGCGCGCGCCGGTCCAGCTCTTGCCCTCGCCGCGCACGCGGAACTCGGGGAAGGCGGTGCGGACGAAGCGCAGCACCGCGTCGAGGTCGCGGACGTGCAGGTTCGCGTGCTCGAGTCGTGCGGTCATGGCGGTCTCCTCTTCGGGCGCAGGGGCAGGATCGGCGACGCCTGCCATCGAGACGACTGGATGGCCATTCCATTGGCAACTGGCTAGCGTGCCGACCGTGCACGATCCCGGCGCGAACCTCGCGAGCAACGTGCGGCGCCTGCGCGAGTCGCGCGGGCTCTCGCAGCAGCAGATGGCGCGGCTCGCCGGCATGCCGCGCCCGACCTGGGCCTCGCTCGAATCGGGCTCGGCCAACCCGACCTTGCACGTGCTGAAGCGCGCGGCCGCGGCGCTCCAGGTGTCGATCGAGGAACTGATCGGGCCGCCGCGCACCGCCTGCCGACACTTCGCCGCGGCCGAGGTGCCGGAGCGTCGGCGGCAGGGCGCGCGCCTCCGCCCCTTGCTGCCCGAGTCGATCGCGGGGCTCGAGATCGCGCGCATGGAGTTCGCGCCGGGCGGCCAGCTATCCGGCATTCCGCACACTCCCGGCACGCGCGAATACCTCTTCTGCGAGAGCGGGCGCCTCGAGCTCCACGCCTCCGGCGAGCGCTGGGAGCTCGGCCCGGGCGAGGTGCTCGTGTTTCGCGGCGACCAGCGCCACGGCTACCGCAACCCGGACGCTCGCCGCGGCGCGCTGGCGATCAGCGTCGTGTGCTTCGCGCCGGTGACGTCGAGCTAAGCTGGCGGCCTCTTCGGGGTGTCGATGCGCTGTTCCCGCTGCGACCGCGAGAACCGCAGCGACGCGCGCTTCTGTCGGGGCTGTGGCGCGCCGCTGTCGCTTCGCTGTGGCGCCTGCGGCGCGGACGCCGAGCCGGACAGCGCCTTCTGCGACCGGTGCGGCGCCTCGCTCTCGCCGCCGGCGCCTTCGGCGGAGCCGGCGCGAACCGCGGGGCCCGCGAGCTACACACCGAAGCACCTGGCCGAGCGGATCCTGCGAACGCGCGCGGCGCTCGAGGGCGAGCGCAAGCACGTGACCGTGCTCTTCGCCGATCTCGCCGGCTCGACCGCCATCGCAGAGCGCCTCGGCCCCGACGAGTTCCACCTGACGATGGACCGCTGCTTCGCGTTGCTGCTCGACGAGGTTCACCGCTACGAGGGCACGGTCAACCAGTTCACCGGCGACGGCATCATGGCGATCTTCGGCGCGCCGCTCGCGCTCGAGGACTCTCCGCGCCGCGCGGTGCTGGCCGCGCTCGGCATGCAGCGGGCGCTCGCGCCGCTGCGCGACGAGCTCGCGGCCGCCCACGGCGTCGACTTCCGCATGCGCATCGGCATCCACTCGGGGCTCGTCGTGGTCGGCCGCATCGGCAACGACCTGCGCATGGACTACACCGCGGTCGGCGACACGACGCACCTCGCGGCGCGCCTGCAGGCCGCGGCCGCGCCGGGCAGCGTGCTGGTCTCGGAGACGACCGCGCGTGGTGTCGCGCGCTTCTTCGAGCTGCGCGACCACGGGCCCCTCGAGCTGAAGGGGCTGTCGCGGGCGCGGCGCGTGTTCGAGGTCGTCGGCGAGGCGGAGGGAGAGAGCGGGCTCGCCGCGCGTCCCGAACTCGCGCTGACGCCGCTCGCCGGACGCGAGCGCGAGCTCTCGCTGCTGCGCGAGGCCTTCGAGAGCGCGCGCGAGGGTCGCGGCCGAGTCGTGCTGCTCGTCGGCGAGGCGGGCCTCGGCAAGTCGCGCCTGCTCTACGAGTTCCGGCGGCGCCTCGGCGACGAGCCGCACCTCTTCGGCGAAGGGCGCTGCGCGTCCTTCGGCTCGAACACCGCCTTCCTGCCGATCGTCGACGCATTGCGGCGTCTCTTCGAGATCGACGACCGCGACGACGAGGCGACCGCGGTCGCGAAGATCGAGTCCTGGGTCGTCGCCGCCGGTGAGGATCTCGCCTGGACCTTGCCCTTCCTGCGCGCGCTGCTCGAGCTCTCGGCCGGCGACGAGTCCGTCGAGGCGCTCGATCCGGCGACCCGCCGCAGCGAGACCTTTCGCGCGCTGAAGGCGCTGGTGCTGACGGCGTCCGCGCGCCGGCCCTTCGTGCTCGCGATCGAGGACCTGCACTGGATCGACCCCGCGTCCGAGGAATGTGTCGCCTTCCTCGCCGAAGGCGTCGCCGCGTCGCGCGTGCTGATGATCTGCTCGTACCGCCCGGGCACCGCGCTTCCCTTCGGCGACCGCAGCTACCACGTGCGCGTGAGCCTCGACCGGCTCTCCGAGACCGAGACGGCGGCGCTCTGCTGCGGCGTCCTTGGCGCGAGCGATGTGCCGGAGTCGGTGCGTCGCGTGGTCGCGGGCAAGGCCGAGGGCAATCCGCTCTTCCTGGAGGAGGTCGCGCGCTCGCTGCTCGAGGACGGCACCTTGCGGCGCGAGAACGGCCGTATCGTGCTCGCGCGCGACCTCGCGGACGTCGCCGTCCCCGACCGCATCCACGACGTGCTGATGGCGCGCATCGATCGGCTGGCCGAGGAGCCGAAGCGCGCGATCCAGATCGCGGCGGTGATCGGTCGCGAGTTCGTGCTGCGACTGCTCGAGCGGATCCAGGAGGTGGGCGAGAAGGCGAGCGCGCTCGTCGAGGACCTGCGCGCGGTCGAGCTCGTGTACGAGAAGTCCGTGCACCCCGAGCTCGCCTACATGTTCAAGCATGCGCTGACCCACGAGGTCGCGTACGCCAGCGTGCTGATGCAGCGGCGCAAGCAGCTCCACCACGCGATCGGCCTCGCGATCGAGACGCTCTACGCCGATCGCCTGACCGAGCACTACGAGATCCTGGCGCACCACTTCGAGCGCGCCGAGGACTGGGCGCGCGCGCTCGACTACCACGAGCGCTCCGCGGCGAAGGCCGCGGAGCGCTACGCGAGCCGCGGCGTGGTCTGGCACTGCCAGCAGGCGCTCGCGATCGCCCGGCGTCTCGGCGCCGCGGTCGCGAGTGCGCGTCGCCGAGGGCTGGAGCAGCTGCAGGGCCTCGCCTGCATGTACCTGAGCGAGTTCGTCCAGGGAGGCGACGCCTTCACGCGCGCGGCCGCGGAGGCCCCAGACGACGCGGGCCGCTCGATCGACCTCGCGAACGCGTCGCATTGCTATGTCTGGGGTCACGCGCCGGAGCCTGCCGATCGGGCGGGCACCGCTGCGCTCGAGCTGGCGCGCGCGTCGCGGAGCGCGAGCGCCGAGGCGATGGCGCGCGGCGTCCGCGGCTTCGCCGACGCGGTGGTCGGCCGCATCGGCAGCTACCGCGAAGAGCTGCGCGAGGCGGCCCGGCTCGGCGCCGCGTCGCGCGACGAAGGCATCGCCGGCCTCGTCGACTTCATGCGGGCGGAGCTCGGCGAGTGGACGGGCGACTACGACGCCGCGCTCGAGCACGGCGCGCGCGCGCTGGCGATCGGGCGCAAGCTGCGGCTCGCGCACCTCGTCGTGTGGGCCAACTGGTTCATGGGCAAGGCGGCCTGCTGCCGCGGCGACTACGGTCGCGCGCTGCGCCTGCTGCGCGACGGGCTCGGGGTCACGCAGCGCATCGGCGACCGCGCGTGGAGCTCACGGCTCATGAACACGCTCGGCTGGGTGCACGCCGAGGTCGGCGACCCCGCGCGCGCGCTCGCCTACAACCAGGACGCCGCGCAGCTCGCCAGCGAGCTCGGCGACGCCGAGATCGTCGCGAACGCGGCGATCAACCTGGCCGACAACCACCTCGCGCTCGGCCGCTTCGATCTGGCCGAGGCCGCGCTCGACCCCGTGCTCTCCGCGCCGACTCCCGCGTTTCCCTTCATGCGCTGGCGCTACATGATGCACCTCGAGGACGCGCAGGGGCGGCTGGCCCTCGTGCGCGGCAGGCCGGAGCAGGCGCTGCTCCACGCCGAGCGCGAGCTCGGCGCGGCACGGCGGCACTCGGCCGCGAAGCTCGAGGCGCGCGCCCTCGACCTGCAGGCGCGCGCCCTGGCCGCGCAGGAGCGCCGCGAGGAGGCGCTCGGCGCGTCGGCGTTGCAGCTCGCGCTGGCCGAGCGCATCGGCTACGCGCGCGCTCGCTGGATCGGGCTCGGGCTCGCGGGCGAGCTCGAGCGCCGGGCAGGGCGGCCCTCGCGCGCCGAGGCGCACGCCGCGGAGCGGGCGCGCGTGCTCGACGCGCTCGCGCGCTCGCTCTCCGACAGCGATCTGCGTCAGAGCCTGCGGTCGCTGGCCGCGGCGCCCGCGCTGCCATGAGCCCGGAGCGCGAGTGGAGGGCGAGCAAGGGCCGCCGCGAGCCGTCAGTGCGCGTCGGAGTCGGAGCTGGCCGGGACGCTGTCGGGCGGCTCGGCGCGGAGCCTCAGCGTCTCGTCCGCGTAGGCGAGGAAGACGGCGGTGAAGCGCGCGGTCGCCGGCAGGCTGGTCGCTTCGGTCTGCGGCGCCGCCTCGGGCGCGCCGCTCTTCTTCCGCGCGCGCATTCCGCCCGGCGGATCCTTCGCGATCGTCAAGGTGGCGATGCCGCCGTGCGCCTCGTCGGCTGTCGGCGGGAATGCTCGCAACGACTCCAGCGGGCGCCCGACGGCCAGGCTGGCGGCGGCGAAGTCGCGGCGCAGTCCGGCGTCGGAGGTCGAGAACCAGATCTCGCGCGGATCGACGTCCTGGAGGTCGATGATCGCGCGCACGGACTCGTCCGGGGAGGTGCCGAAGCGCTCCAGGTAGGCGCGCGGGGTTCGCGGAGGGCTCTTGCCGAATGCCGCGAACACGAAGGTGTGCTCGCGTGGCTCCACCGAGAGCGCCTTGTAGAGGAAGGGCAGCAGCGCGACGCCGCTCCAGTGCTCGGGCACGTTCTTCTCGCGCGCGTCGCCGTCGAGGTGCGCGAGCACGAGGATGCGGTGCGGCGTGCGTCCCGGGAGCGAGCACACGATGTCGGGGTTGTCGGAGGAGACGCGCGGGAGCGGCGTCTCGACGCTTCCGCCGACGCAGCCGGCGTCCCAGAGCGCGTCGACGAGCTGCTCGGTGCGCGCCGCGACGGCCGCCGGCGCGCTCTTCTCCGCCGACTCGAGCGCGACCGGGTCGATCTGGCCGATCCGCACCTTCACGGAGCCCGGCGTGAGGACGTCCGGCGTGGACGGCTTCGCGCACGCCGCGAGCGCCGCGGCGAGAGCGAGCAGCAGACAGCGGGATCGGGCGGTGGCCTCGAGCGTCAGAGTCGGCATCGGCGCGCGCACAGGCTAGAGACGACTAGGATCCGGGGCGATGGCCGAAGCGGAGCGGCTCCCCACCGCCGACGCCGCTCGAGCGACTGCGGGCGGGAAACGAGCGCTTCGTGGCCGGAGCGGCGCGCTTCCCGACGGTCCAGAAGGAGGTGCTCGCCGACCTCGCCCGTGGCCAGCATCCCTACGCGACGCTGATCGGGTGTAGCGATTCGCGCGTCCCACCCGAACTCGTCTTCGACGCGGGCTTCGGCGAGCTCTTCATCGTGCGCGTGGCCGGGAACGTGATCTCTCCGGAGGTGATCGGGTCGGTGCAGTACGCCGCCATCCACCTCCAGACGCCGCTGGTCGATGCGACAGATCCTCGACACGTCGGAAGGTCGCGCTCGCGTCGCGGAAGGCGTGATGCGCATGGCGGGCGCGATCTACGAGCTCGAAACCGGCCGCGTGCGGTTCCTGTCCTAGCGCGCGCCCGTCGCGCCCGCGTTCATCACGAATGCCGCACGATCTGCGCACGGTTCTCGGCCGTGCTCGGCGTCCGAAGGCGCGGCGGTAGACTCCGGGCGTGCTCGCCTCCTCCCCGCGCCGCGTCGAGCTCGAAGGCTGCCTCAACTTCCGCGACCTCGGCGGGTATGTCTCCGCCGACGGGCGGAGCGTGCGGCGCGGGCTCCTCTACCGCAGCGACGCGCTCCACCTGCTGACGCAGAAGGACGTCGCCCACATCCGCGACGAGCTCCGCGTCGGCGCGATCGTCGATCTCCGCTCGACGAAGGAGCTCGATTCCGAGGGCCGCGGTCCGCTCGAGCAGCTTCCGATCCGCTTCCATCACCTCCCGTTGGTCGACGGCTTCGACGTGAAGGCGGCGGCGATGCAGGAGCCGATCGCGCTCGCGGACCGCTACTTCCGGCTCGCCGAGTACGCTCGCGGGCCCATCGCTCGCGTCGTGCAGACGCTCGCCGAGAGCGACGCGCCGGCGGTCTACCACTGCGCCGCGGGCAAGGACCGGACCGGCATCATCTCGGCGGTGCTACTCGGCGTCCTGGGTGTGCCGGACGAGGTGATCGTCGCGGACTATGCGCTCAGCGCCGAGGCCATCGAGGCGATCAACGAGAGGTTGCTCCGGAGCGAGGGCTACCAGAGCATGCTCGCGGCGCTTCCGCCCGACACGATGCACGCCGAGGCGGAGACGATGATCTCCTTCCTCGAGAAGATGCAGTCGCGCTACGGATCGCTGCGCGACTTTGCGGAATCGGCGGGCGTCGGCTCGCGCACGATCGCGGCGCTCGAGGAGCGGCTGCTCGGCGACGACTGACGATCCGGTCCAGGGCGCGCCTTCCCTGCGTCTTCGCCCCCTCCCATTTGGGAGGCGCATCGAGACCTCACTCCGATTAATGTTTGTTCCCATGAGGCTGGAGCGCCCGGTTGGAGTACGAGGGTGATCCCTGACCCGGACGCGCTTCCCGCGCTCGTCGATGCGATCTACGAGGCCGCGTTCGAGCCGAGCCGCTGGAGCGTCGCGTTGCCTCGGCTCGTGCGCGCTCTCGACGCGGAGCGAGGTTTCCTCGGCTTCACGTCGACGGTGCGCGGGCGGACGGTCTCGTCGGTCTTCCACGAGTTCGACCCGGACTTCCTGAAGCAGTGGCAGGGCGAGTTCGGGGGATCCGATCCGTGGTACGAGCGAGCCGGCAAGCTGCCGACCGGCAAGGTCGCCCACGGTGCGCAGGTCGTGCCGTTCGAGGATCTGCGCGCGACCGAGGTGCACGCTGCGGTGTTCCAACCCTTCGGCATCGACGACTTGATCTGCACTTCGGTCGCCGAACACGACCGGTACTTCGACTTCGTCACGGTGCATCGCAGTCGGCGGATCGGCTTGTTCGAGGAGTCGGAGGTTCGCGCGATGCGCTTGCTGGCTCCTCACCTCGTGCGCGCGGTGAAGATCCACGACAAGCTGTCGCATCTCTCAGATGCGCGCACCGCGCACGAGGCGCTGCTGGATCGGCTCCCGTACGGCGTGCTGCTTCTCGACGGACGCGGCCGGATCCTCGGCGCCAATCGGGAGGCGGAGCGCATCCTGGCGGCTCGCGACGGCCTCGGGGTTCGCGCCGGCGCGGTCTACGCCTCGCATGCGAGCGCGCAGAACGAGCTCGCCGCGGCTGTCGGGCGGACCTGTGACCCGGCGAAACAGCGCGGTGTCCATGTGGGTGCGCTGCTCGCGGTGCCGCGCCCGAGCGCGGCGCGTGCCTACCAGGTGCTCGTCGCTCCCGTTCCCGAGCGACCGCGAGAGCGGGTCTTCGGATTCACCGAAGCGCGCACGGCGGCGGTGATGGTGGTGAGCGATCCCGAGACGGCGCCGGAGCCGGCCGCGGAGACGCTGAGTAGCCTGTTCGGCCTGACGCCGGCGGTTGCAAAGCTGGCAGCGGCGCTGGCCGCCGGACGAACGCTCGCGGAGCACGCCGAAGAGGCGAGCATCACGCGGGGCACCGCGCGTTGGCACCTGAAGGAGCTCTTCGCGCGGACCGGGACGAGCCGTCAGGCCGAGCTCGTTCGCCTCCTGCTCGGCGGGATCGCACAGCTGCCCTCCTCGCGTCGTCGCCCGCTCGTGTCGTAGCCCGAGAGCCGAATCGCATCGCCCCTCCCATTCGGGAGGCGCGACGCGGACCCCGCTCTCATTAGGCTGCACGCGTGGGTCGCTCCTGGCGGCCGCGCGACACCGCTCGGTGAGTGATCGCCGCGCGAGGGAGGAGTTGTTCGCATGAGGGTATTCGCCCCGGTCGCCTTCGTCACGTTGTCGTTCGCGGCCGGTAGCGCCATGGCGCAGATCGCGATGACGGATCGCACTGCGATCACCCGGTCGATCCTCGACGATCGGAGCGCACCCCGGCCGCCGATGAGCGCCGATATCCGGTTCCCGATGCCGCTCGAGCGCGGGAATCCCCGGTATCCGCGCGCCGCGCTCCGCAGGGGGATCGAAGGCTCGGTCCTGCTCGAATTCTCGGTGGCTGCCGACGGCCACGTCGTGGCACCGCGCGTGGTCGATGCGACGCCGCCCGGTGTCTTCGAGCGCGCGGCGCTCGACGCGGTGTCGGCATGGTCCTACCGGCCGCTCGGAGTCGAGACGAATGGGATGAAGGTCAGACTGACGTTCCGAAAGCGCGGGAATGTGCGGCGAACGCCGGCACCCCCGTCATCGACCCTCGTCCGCGAGGATTCATCGCCCGCGCGGATCGCGCCGGACTCCGTGGCAGAGCAGCCTCCGACGCCGGCTCCGGATTCCCGAATGACGACTATCCCGCCGCCTTGACGCAGAGCACCGAGCACGGCGCCAACCGGAGTGTGCGTTCGGCCACGCTCCCGAGCAGCACGTGTTGGAGGCCCGTGAGCCCCCGCGTGCCCATGACGATCAGCTGGCAACCGATCTGTCTCGCAAGGTCGGTGATCACGGTGTCGGGATGCCCGCGCCGCAAGTGGGTATTCGCGTGGATCTCGCGCCGCTCGAGCTGCTCTCGGATGGCCTCGAGTCGTCCGAGAATGTTCGACTCGATCTTTCGCTCGACCTCGGTTCCAGCAGCCGAGAGATAGGGGTTGTAGTCCGCAGGAAGATCGAAGGCATGGACCACATCGACGGACGCGGAGAGCCGCGCGGCGAGGTCGGCCGCAGCCTCGACGGCGCGATCGGAGTGAGGCGAGAAGTCGACGGCCAGCACGACCTTCGCGATCGGCTTCGCCGCTGACTCGGGATCTTCCTTGACCGCGAGGACCGGCTGATCGAGCGTGCTCAGCGCGCGCTCGGTCACGCTGCCGAGGAAGGCATGCTGGAGTCCCCTTCGTCCGTGCGTTCCCATCACGATGAGATCGGCTCCATGCGCGCGCACAGCCTCGGCGATCGAGGCGACCGGGTCCAGTGAGTCGGAGACCTGCGCAGTGACGATCGATACGCCTTTCGCCTCGATCGTCTTGCGTGTCTGCTCGATCTGCTCCTGCGCCGCTTGCCGCAGCGCTTCCCATAGATCACCGAGGTTGGTCGGGAGCGAAGACCCGTACGGATCCACGACCAGCGGAACAGCGATCGCATGGACGACATGCACCTTGGCACCCTCGAGGCGGGCGAGGTTCGCCGCACGCGCAGCCGCGGCGTCGGCAAGCGCCGAGAAATCGGTCGGGACGACGATGCTCCGGATCCTATCCATGGCGATTCCCGACACTCAGGCAGCGGTCGCGAGCTGCGAGCTTGCGCAGACCGAGATCCGGCTTTCGGCGATCATCGACTCGAGAACGGCGAAGGCCTCCTCGTCCGAGTTCGACGCTTCCCGGATCGCGTGGGCGAGCTCCCAGAGCGTGGTCTCGAGCGCGGTTCCATCCTTTCTGTGTTGGCGTCTGCACATCGCTGGCTCCTCCTGTCTCGGCGCACAAGCACGACTCGTGCCGGCCGCTCCTCGGGTTCTGGAGGCTGTGATGCGATCGCAGGCGCAAGGTGGCGTTGTCGGCCTGGGTCGCCCCGCCACACGACGAGGCGTTCAGTCCGATCGAGGTCCAGCGGCACAGCTTCCCCCGAAGAGATCCCGACACGCCGCAGCGGGCGTGGACCTACTGAAATCGGGCGTCGCTGAAGAGCCCCCGTGTCGTTAGGTGAGTCGCCGCGATTTTCGGGTGTGACCCAATCGGGCGCATCTCGGGCCACGCCTTCCGCTTCTGACGTGGAGCGATGAACAGGAACTCGGTGGAGTGCCGCTGCCAGAGGTGATACAGGCCCTCACGGACACCACCATCTCGATCTCGCCGAGTTTCCACGCGGGTGCGGCGGCCGACCGTACTCCGACTACACCCGTCGTCGGCGGTTTTGGGGGCTACGATGCCGCTGCCGTTCGACCAGCCGGATGGCGCGCGAGCCGTGCGGCCGCCTCGCCGGCTGCGCGTAGGCCGCTCCCGTAGGCCGCCTCCACGGTCGCTGCGATGGGGCTCCACTCGGTTGCGGAGCCCGCCCAGAAGAGTGATCCCGTGTCGGCGGCCCGCAGCTTCGCGCGGGCGCCCTTGCCGCCTGGACGCACGAAGGTGTATCCGCCGCAGGCGAACGGATCGCTCCTCCAGTCGATGCGCCGACAGGCGACGAGCCTGGCCCCGGGATCCGACTTCGGAAACAGCCGCTGCAGGTCGGCGAGGACGGTGTCGACCGCCTCCTCGTCGCTCATCCTGGAGAGACGCACCGCCCGGGGGCCCGTGCAGTAGGCGGTGAGGACGGGAGGCGCGCCGGAGATCCCGTGGAAGACTGGCCAGTAGAGGGTGACCGGTCCGGTCCCGCAGGCGATCGTGGCGGCCCACGCCGGCCAGAAGCCCTCCTCGAAGCGGAGCAGGAGCTTCAGCACCGGACCCATCTCGAGATTCCGAAGGGCGGTGCGTTTCGACTCCGGCAGCTCGGGGACGAACTTCACCGCATTCGACTCGAGGACGCCCACCGGCAGGGTGCAGATCGCTGCCCGCGCCGTGAGCTCGCGCCCGTCCGCCGCCTGCACAGAGACGCCGTCCCCAGCCCAGTGGATGGCAGTCACCGGGAAGTGAAGCCGGATGTCGAGATCGCGCGCGATCAGATTCGGGAGCGCGTCGTAGCCAGCGACGACGCGATGGTTCAGGCCACTCTCGAGGATGAGCAAGCCATCCTCCAGCAGACCCTCGATGCCGATCTCGTCGGTGCTGCCCGGCAGATGGGCGCAGAGCGTCATCTCGGCCATGACGCGGGCGGGCCCGCGAAAACCGCGCCGCTCGATGAACTCCCGCGCCGAACAGTCGGGGGGTTTGAAACGGGACAGCGCCGGGAAGATCGCGAAGCTCGGCCAGAGGCGCGGATCGGCGAGCGTCCACGGAATCCAGCGCGCTCTTCCGCCCACGCTGAGCATGGTGTGGCGCGCGATGTGGCACGGGCGTGTCTCGAGGCCGTGGGCACGCAGCTCGGGCCAGGTCGCGGCGCCGGAGCCGTGCACGAATTCGGCGCCCGCCTCGACCGGCCGCTCGCAGAAGTCGCGGATCGAGTAGATGCGTCCGCCGATCCGGTCGCGGCCCTCGACGACACAGACGGAGACACCAGCTCGCGACAGCGCGCGCGCCGCCGTGAGTCCCGCGACTCCAGCGCCGAGGACGAGCACGTCGGTCACGCGCGGCTCCGTTCGGCGAGCCAGTCGCCGATCCGCGGGAAGATCTCGAACGGGGCGGCGACGCCAGCCAGCAGGTCGTCGTGCCCGTAGTCGACGCGAAAGCCCTCGCGGACGCCGGCGCGCACGAAGGTCTTGTCGACGCTGCCCAGGGCCTCGAACTTGGCGGCGACGGCCTCGGGCGAGCGCTGCAGATCGGCAGCTCCTGCGAGGAGGAGAAGGGGAAGCTTCACGTCGCCGAGGCGCTCGGAATAGATGCAGGAGCCATCGCGACTCCGCATCGCGCCCTCCTCGATCCAGCCCCGGAACTGGTCGACTAGCGTGGTGGCTTCGTCCGGCACCCCGTTCCGGAAGTAGCGCGCGGACAGGTCCGGATCGCTGTTGCAGGCGCGAAAGCTGCTCTCGAATTGACGCGAGCGTGCGTATGCCAGGATGGGTCCAGCGAGCCGCGAGCCGGCGCGGAAGGGAACGCGCCCGCGCCAGCGTGCTTTCGGGGGGGCCGTCACGCCTGGCCCGCTCGACGCTCCCGTCACGAGCGCGGTGAGACCGCGGTACGAGGTCAGTCGGGACACGGTCGAAGCCTCGTCGCAGCGCTCATCTCTCGGCGTGCACCAGTGCCAGGATCACCGCCTTCAGGTGCTCCTTGGTGCGCGCCTTGAGCTGCGGGTCGGTGACGTCCTTGCCGTAGAGCTGGCGGTAGTGCGCCCGCGCCAGCACGTGGTTGTTCAGGATTCCCTCGACCGTGATCAGGATCATCCCGAGGTCGAGCTTCAGGGATCCGAAGCGCCGCTCGCGCGTGGTGGTGTCGATGAACCGCACCCAGCTCCGGTCGTCCAGCACGACTCCGCGCGGAAGGCCTTCGCCGAGCGCGGCGCGCGCAGTGACGGCCACCCAGCTGCGCTTCGCGAGAAAGAACTCGAATAGCGTCTCGACGACGTTCTCGACGGCACCGCCGATGTCGGTCTGGTCGATCACGGCACGGGAGAGCCGCGCGCGGACCTCGTCGTCCCAGCGGCCGAGGACGGCTCCGTAGAGGCCGACCTTCGAGTCGAAGTGGTGCTGGATGGTGAAGGGTCGCACCCCGCTCGCATCGGCGATCTCGCGCAGGGAGACGCCGCGGTAGCCGCGGCGCGCGAAGAGCCGCTCGGCCCGGTCGAGGATCCGCGTGCGCGTGCGGGTGGATTCCGCTTGCGAACGGCGCCCGGCGCGATGATTATTGGTCACGTGACCAGTAAAGCACCGGGCCGCCGCAGCTGTCAACGCTCTGCTCGTCGGGATCCCTGGTGACGACCGAAGCGATCCTCGATCTCCCACGGCCCGACGGGAGCGAGGCACTCGATCGGGTAGGTCGCGGCCATCGCTGCGCGGAGGGATGGAGGCGGCCGACGCAGACCCGTCGCGAATCGGGAACTAGCAAGGACCAGCCATGCGCTCCCTCGTCATCGACGGACAGCCTGAGATCGGAGGCCCGAGGGCCGAGCCATGTCCCTCTGGGAAGCAGCTCTGGCGCTCACACTGGCGGGTGTCTGGGTCCTGGCGAGCTCCCCGAAAACGGCCGGCAGTCTCGGCGGACTGGTCGCGAACGTGGGTCCAGGACCGGGGCGGGCCCGAAGGCATCATGTTGGCGTTTCCAGGGAGACCCCGGGCCGGATCAGCTTGCGATGCGCGCGCGGACACGGCGCTTGCGCAGCTCCTCGAGGACGAGCATCGCCACGGCGAACGGCACCATGAAGAGCCACACCTCTCTCCCGATCGGAGCCGTTCCGAACACGACGTTACCGAACGCGGTGTAGTCGATCAGCAACACCAGGCCGATTTCGAGCACCGCGCCCCAGAGGATCAGCGGGTTGCCGAGGAGCCCCGTGGACCACAGCGATCGATCGGGGCTGCGACACAGGAACACGTTCACGATCTGCATCACGATGATGGCGCTCAAGCAGGCGGTGGAGGCGCGCAGATACAGTGGATCCTGCGTCGAGAGGCTCGCGCCGTACACCCACCCGGCCGCGTGGAGCACGAACAGGAAGGCCGCCATGGCTGCGACCGCCTCGATCATCCCGAGAAACAGGTAAGCCCGCCGCGCGAGCGTCCAGTCGAACAGCCGCTGGCGCTGCGATCGGGGTGGTCGGCGCATGACCTGCGGATCGGGTTTCTCGACGCCTAGTCCGAGGGCCGTCAACGAATCGGTCCCCATGTCGATGGCCAGGATCTGGATCGGGGTGAGCGGTAGCGGGATCGCGAACAACGAGAACGCGAGGTACGGGACCAGCTCGGGAACGTTGTGCGCCAGGATGTACGTCAGGAATCTGCGGATGTTCTCGAAGACGGCGCGACCCTCCTCGATGGCGTTCACGATGCTCGCGAAGTTGTCGTCGAGCAGCACCATGTCGGACGCTTGCTTCGCCACGTCGCTCCCAGTGATTCCCATGGCGATTCCGATGTGGGCGCTCTTGAGCGCCGGGGCGTCGTTCACGCCATCGCCAGTGACTGCCACGACGTGCTTCTTCTGTTTGAGCGCCTCGACGATCCGTCGCTTCTGGTCCGCGTGTAAGCGGGCGAAGATGATCTCGGGCGCATCCAACGCCAATCGCAGCTGGACGTCGGTGAGCGCGCTCAGCTCCTCGCCGGTGAGCAGAAGAGGAGCGTCGGATCGAACGAGCCCGACCTGCCGCGCGATCGCCCGCGCGGTCCGAGGATGATCGCCGCTCACCATGATCACCCGGATGCCCGCCTCGTGGCATTTTCGGATCGCCTCGGGGACCTCCTGCCGCGGCGGGTCCTCGAGGCCGACGAGCCCGGTGAAGACGAGATGCTGCTCCAAAGTCTCGTGGTGCCACTCGGCGTCCAGCGGCCGATGGGCGAACGCGAGGACGCGCAAGCCATGCTCGGCCATGTCCTCCTGGGCCTCGGAGATCCGGGCTCGGAGCACCGGCGTCAGTGGACGGGCGTCGCCATCGAGATGGATGCGGTCGCACAGCGGGAGGACGGTTTCCGGCGCGCCCTTGCACAAGAGTGTCGGGCCGGCGGGCATGTCGTGCACGGTCGAGAGCCGCATGCGGTCCGCATCGAACGGGACCTCGTTGAGCCGGCGATGAGCGCTCGCCTCGGGCATGGCGCGGCGGGACAGCTCCACCAGGGCGATCTCCATCGGGTCGCCGAGAAGCACCGTCCCGCCCTGCTGCTCGATCTGCTTCAGATCCTGGCACAGGCCCGCGCCGAGGAAGAGCGGCTCGTTCTGATCGACGAGCTCTCCCGGCTTCGCGGCATCGGCCGGGACGCGCTGCATGCCGAGCAGCAGCTCCCTCGCGAGCATGCGGTTCTGCGTGAGCGTCCCGGTCTTGTCGGTGCAGATCACCGTCGTCGATCCCAACGTCTCGACCGATGACAAGTGCCGGATCAGCACGTTCCGCTTCGCCATGCGCTGGCTCGCCAACACGAGCGCCAGCGTGAGCGTCGGGAGCAGGCCCTCCGGGACCATCGCCACGATGATGCCGATGGCGAAGATGAACGCGTTCCAGAACGGCACGCCTACGACGCGACCGACCGTGAAGAAGAGGAGCCCGATTCCAACGGCGACGATTCCGATCACGCGACTCAGATGCGCGATCTCCTTCCGAAGCGGAGACACGACGTCGCCGGCCGTCTGAGTGAGACGGGCGATCTTTCCGAATTCCGTGTTCATGCCGGTCGCGAAGACGACCGCTCTGGCCTGGCCGGAAACCAAGGACGCGCCCGCGAGCACGATGTTCCTGCCGTGGATCAGATCGCCGCCGTCGGAGATCGCTGTCACTCGCGTCCGGGGTCGTGACTCCCCGGTGATCGCCGCGTAATCGACCCGAACGCCGAAGGCTTCGATCAGGCGGCAGTCCGCTGGAACGCGGTCGCCCTGCTCGAGGAGCAAGATGTCCCCGGGGACGAGCCCCTCGGAGGGCAGCTGGACCAGCTTGCCCTCGCGCACCGTTGCGACCTGCTGCGGAAGCAGCTTGCGGAGCATCGCCAGGGTCTGCTCGGCGCGGTATTCCTGCCAGAACGAGAACACGCCGCTCACCAGGATCACCACGACGATCGCGCAGCCGAGCTTCGCCATGCCCTGGCCCGGAGCGCTCCACTCGGCGAAGAAGGCGAGTCCCGCGGCAACCCAGAGAATGAGGGCGAAGAAGTGGATGAACTCGCGAAGCAACCGGAGGACCGGAGGCTCGCGACGCAGCTCTTCGACGCGGTTGGGTCCGAACTCGTCGAACCGACGGCGAGCCTCGGCGTGCGACAGCCCGTCCGGCGCGCTCCCGAGGCTCGCGAGTGCCTCGGCTTCGGAAAGCTCGTGGATCCTCATCCGCGCGGCGTGACCTGGTGCGTACTCATCGAGGACAACCGGCTCGTCCGGGAGGTAATGCCCCCCGGATTTGAAGCCCACCTCGTGCCCGGTCTGGCGCCGTGGCGAGCGGTGAGAAGCTGAGCGGGTGGACAACTGTAGAGCTGCCGAGACGTAGTGCGTGTCGCTCCCTGCCGCTATTGGGAGCCCGCGCAGAGCACCACATGCAAGCTTGCGTTGTTCCGAGGGTTCGTTGGGCTCTGCGCCAGCTCGTGACTCCCTGCGCGCCGGTTGTTAGGCGGCAGAGGAAGACAGCACTCCACCGCACCCGGTGTACCGGCGGCTGCGTACCACGGTGCCACCCGAGCGTGGCAGAATCCGCAGCGCCAGCGTCTTCGATTCACGGATCGCACGATGCGCTCGCCCCAATCAGGAAAGCCATGGCAGAACGGGTCGAACGAGTCGTTCAAACAAAAGTTCCGGGACGAGTGTATCGGGATGCAGTGGTTCGCAATCGAGTCGAGGCAAGGGTGTTGATCGAGAACTAGCGGCGCGAATACAACACGGTGCACCCGCGTTCGAGCCTCGGATGTCCACACCTTGCTGTGCCGGGCGCTCTGCGTGACGGGCTGCCGGTACTATATGAGGCCGGACCCGGCGACGATCGTCGACTCCATGGCGACCTGGCTAGCGCTTCGCGTGAGACCGGGTCACGCCGAGAGCTCGCAAGCCAGCGAGACCTGCTAGGGCCAGGATCCCGGTCATCTGGAGCAGCCCCGCGCTCGGCTCCGGGGCGACGCGAAACCCGAACTTATCGGCGCTCCATCTCCGGGAGGTTGAGGCCTCGTGTCGCCGCCGCAAGGAAGAGACCGGGGAGATTGGCCGTTCCCCCTCTCTGGCTGCGTCTCGTGAGCTGGCCAATCGCCTCGTTCCACTCGCGGACATTCCCGCCCTGGTCGAAGGTGCCATAGGGGCTCGGAGAGAGCCGGTGTAGCTCCCGACGTTCGTCAGGTCGCTCACGCTGTCATTACAGTTGGCGCTGTCGAGCGTCGCCGTCGGAGTCGTGCAAGTGGTCTGGTGTCCGATTCAGCCGGATAGGCGAAATAGGTCGCCGTCAGCGCATCGTAGTAGGCCGCTTTGTATCACTCGTCCTCGCTCGGCAGGAAGAACGACGCGTCCAGATTCCGCACGATCGAGTTGGCGGCGATTCCCGCCGGCGTGATCGTGTAGGCACCGTCCTCGGTCGTCGTCTCGTCTTGAGCTCCGACCGGCTGGCCATTGTGCAGCCAGTTGACGAAGCGAAGCGCGCGGTAGAACGACACGTAGTTCACCGGCAGGGCGCCCCGCCCGGCGATCACACTGTAGGTGTAGTTTCCCGCCGAGCCGCTTCGCGTGATCCCGCCGAAGCCCGCGGAAACTCGGCGCACTGGGCATTCGTGACCTCGTACTTCCCAATCTGGTAGGTGTAGGCCACGGATCCGAAGCAGCCCTGTGACTGCGGATCACAGGCATTCCCCGGGTCTCCAACGGTGACCCAATCCATCGTGACCGCGGAAGCAGGGAGAGCGAGCAACAGGGCGGCGAGCGGAAGCAACAAGCGCTTGGCGAGTCCCCTCTTCGGAGCAGCGCCGCGCAGTATCATACTTCTGCGCCTTTCCTTGGGGTTCTCGAGCAGAGAACGAGGAGCGCGCGAAGCCCGCCACACTCATGGCAACTCCCGCCCACATCGCCGCCAGGAGCGCGATCGTCGTCGTAGTCCAAGCGGTGACCGAGAGTGTCGAGAGCAGCGCAGGGATGACCAGCAACGCGACGGGCGCGTGCCCCGATCTCGATCTCCACGAAAGGGAACCGTCCAACTCGGCCGCGGAGAAAATGGGCCGTCAGAGGCCCGGAATCTCCGCCCGGCCTTCGTCTCCGGTCTCGGATCGCACCGCGTGCTCGCCCGAAGCCCGCGGAACTTGCGGCGTTCTTAGCGGCCGATCTCGCGCGCTTCGAAGAGACACGACGCATTAAAGTGTTGGTTGCGAAGCAAGTAGGAACCCGAACTCTCGGTACCGTTTAGTCGATGAAGTTCCAGTCGATGCAAGGCAACTTCGGATCAGTGCGCGGCCGCGTTCTCGGGAGCCGGCAGGCCGCGCGCCAGGGCTTCGAGGTCCGCGCGTACGCCGTTGGGATCCACCTCCTCGAGACCGATGTAGCGATGCGCGATGCGACCATCGCCGTCGATCAGGAATGTGACGACCAGGTGCGCGATCGTCCCGTCGTCCTGGCGGGTGGTGCCGACTCCGTAGGCCTTCACCACGGTGTTGACGTCGGCAATCGGGCCGGTGAGGAAGGACCAGTTGTGCAGATCGGCGCCGTGTTTCTTCGCGTACTCGCGCAGCTCCAGGGGAGTGTCGCGCGCCGGGTCGAGCGTGATCGAGACGAATCGCACGCGCGAGCGCAATGCCGGGTCGAGCTTTCGCTGGATGCCGACATGCAGGCCGGTGAGGATCGGGCAGGGCCCGGGGCAGTGTGTGTAGATGAAGTCGAGCAGCACTGCCTTGCCGCGTAGGTCCGCGAGCGACACCGGGTCGCCGTCCTGGTCGATCAGCTGGAACGGCGGCGCCGGATCGCGCTCGGGCGCCAGGTTCGAGACTTTCGGGCCGTCGGGCGAGACCGGCGCGCTCGAACCCGTCGGCCGCGCCGCGATGACGCGGTAGCTGC
>DATKND010000173.1:0-26918 GCA_035541475.1 Myxococcota bacterium
TCGAGGACGACGGCCCCGGCGTCGCGCCCGCGGACCGCACGCGCATCTTCGAGCCCTACGTGCAGGCCGACGACTCCGCGCGCGCGCGCGGCCTCGGGCTCGGCCTCGCGATCTGCCGGCGCCTGGTCGAGGCGCACGGCGGCGAGATCGGCGTGCGCGAGCGCCCGGGCGGAGGCGCCTGCTTCTACTTCACCTTGCCCGCGCTCGAGGCGCCGCGATGAGCGCGCCGCGCGAGGGGGCGCGCCGCGTCCTCGTGATCGACGACGCCGAGGGCGTGCGCGGCTACCTGGCGAACCTGCTCGAGCTGCGCGGCTACGCGGTCGACACCGCCGAGGACGGGCGACGCGGCCTCGCGCTGATCGAGGGCGGCGCCGCGCCCGACGTCGTCCTGCTCGACGTGATGATGCCGGGCCAGGGCGGGCTCGAGACCTTGCGCTCCATCCGCGACTTCGACCCGTCGCTGCCGGTCGTGATGCTCTCGGTGGTCGGGTCCACGCAGACGATCGTCGAGGCCATGCAACAGGGCGCCGCCGATTACCTGAACAAGCCCTTCCAGGAGGAGGAGCTCGAGGCGGCGCTCCAGTCCGTGCTCGAGCGGCGTGCGCTCCAGAGCGAGCGCGACCGCCTCGCCGGGGAGATCGTCGCGCACGGCGAGTCGGTGGTGTGGGGCAGCGAGTCCATGCGCGCCGTGCGCGCGCTGCTCGAGCAGGTGGCCGACACCGACGTGACGATGCTGATCCAGGGCGAGAGCGGCGTCGGCAAGGAGATCGTGGCGCGCACCGCGCACGAGCTGTCGCCGCGGCGCGAGCGCCCCTTCGTCAAGGTGAACTGCGCGGCGCTGCCGGCCGACCTGCTCGAGAGCGAGCTCTTCGGCTACGAGAAGGGCGCCTTCACCGGAGCCGGCGGCCGCAAGTACGGGAAGTTCGAGCTGGCCCACACGGGCACGATCTTCCTCGACGAGATCGGCGAGATGAGCCCCGCGCTCCAGGCGAAGCTCCTCCAGGTGCTCCAGGACGGCGAGTTCACGCGGCTCGGCGGCAACCGCGAGATCCGCGTCGACGTGCGCGTGCTGTGCGCCACCAATCGGCGTCTGCCGGAGATGGTGCGCGAGGGCTCCTTCCGCGAGGACCTCTACTTCCGCCTCAACGTGGTCAGCGTGACGATCCCGCCGCTGCGCGAGCGGCGCGAGGAGATCCCCGCGCTCGTCGACAGCTTCCTGCGCCGCTTCGCGGCGCGCTACGAGAAGCCGGTCACGCGGCTCTCGCCGGCGCTCGCCGAGGAGCTCTCGCGCTACGCCTTCCCCGGCAACGTCCGCGAGCTCGAGAACCTGATCAAGCGCGTGGTGGTGCTCGAGAACGACGAGCTGATCCTGTCCGAGCTGCGCCGCGCCGGCCGCGGGCGCAGCCGCAGCGCCGCGCTGCGGGCGCTGATCGAAGGGCTCGAGGAGAGCGCGGGCGCGCTGCCGCTGCGCGAGGTCGGGCGACGCGCGGCGCAGGAGGCCGAGCGCGAGGCGATCGACCGCGTGCTCCACCACACGCACTGGAACCGCAAGCAGGCCGCGAAGCTGCTCGGCGTCTCCTATAAGACGCTCCTCCAGAAGATCCGCGACTGCGGCCTCGAACAGGAATAGTATCCTCGCGACCGTGCAGCCCATCTCGCCGCTGCGCGGCGTCGTCCGATACAACGCTTGGGGCTCCCGCACCTTCATCCCGGAGCTGCTCGGCCTCGTCGCGCCCGCACGGGAGCCCCATGCCGAGCTCTGGCTCGGGGCGCATCCGACCGGTCCGTCGCGGGTCGCGACCGAGGCCGGTGAGGTATTCCTCGACGCCTTCATCGCGCGCGATCCCATCGGGGTGCTCGGTGCGGATGTCGCGCGGCGCTTCGAGGGCGCGCTGCCGTTCCTCCTGAAGGTGCTGGCCGCCGAGCAGCCGCTCGCGCTCCAGGCGCATCCGAGCGCGGCGCAGGCACGCGCGGGCTTCGAGCGCGAGAACGCTGCGGGTCTGGCGCTCGATGCGCCGCGGCGCTCCTACCGCGATCCGAACCCGAAGCCCGAGATGATCTGCGCGCTGACACCCTTCAGTGCGCTCTGCGGCTTCCGGCCGCTGCCCGAGCTGCTCCTGCATCTCACGGAGCTCGGCGCCCCAGAGCCGCTGGAGTGCGCGGCGCGCCTGCGCGCGCGGGGCGAGGCGGCTCTCGAGGACTGCATCCGCACTCTGTGGACGCTCTCGCCCTCTGCTCGAGCGCGCGTGCTCGCTCGCGCGCTCGCGTGTGCGCAGGAACGCGAAGGTGCGCACTGGGATTGGGTCCGGCGGCTCGCGGACGCGCACCCGGGAGACATCGGCTTGCTGGCGCCGCTGCTCCTGAACCTCGTCGAGCTCGCGCCGGGAGAGGCGCTCTTCCTCGACGCCGGGTGCCCGCACAGCTATCTGCAAGGCGTCGGCGTCGAGGTGATGGCGAACTCCGACAACGTGCTGCGCGGCGGCCTGACACGGAAGCATGTAGATGTGCCAGGGCTGCTCGACACGCTCGTGTTCAGCGCCGGGCCGATCGCGCCGCTCCAGCCATTGCGCGTGTCGGGCAGTGAGCTGCGCTACGCGGCGCCCGCTCCCGAGTTCGCACTGTCCATGCTGCAGATCGCGTCCGGAGCGCCATATCTGGCGCCCTCTCGGCACGGCGTCGAGATCCTGCTGTGTACGGAGGGGGAGGGCCGGATCGCGCCCGAAGGCGCCGAGCCGGGGCTTGCGGTGCGCCGCGGCGGCGCCTGGCTCGCGCCCGCTTCAGCGGGCGCCTATCGGATCGAGGGCGCGTGCAGTGTCTGGAAGGCGGGCGTGCCCGCCTGAAGGGGCCGCTCGGGTCTCGTGTTAGGGTGCGATCTCCGCGACCCCGGTCTCCAGGGAAGCCGCCGTGCCCGAGAACCTCTTCGAAGACAGCAACGAGTACGCGGCCATGCTCGATCGCGGGCTGCGTGTGTCCGGAGAGAGCCGCGACTACTTCATGGAGGGTCGCGTGCGGAGTCTGCACGCGCTGCTCGACGCTCCGCCTCGGCGGATCCTCGACTTCGGCTGCGGCACCGGGGAGACCTGCGCGTATCTCGCGAGCGTATTCGCTCAGGCCGAGATCACGGGGACTGACGCGGCGGCCGGGCCGCTCGCCCTGGCGCGTCGCGTCCACGCCGGACCCCGCATCCGCTTCGAGAGCCTGGATCGCTTCGCGGCGCAGGGCGAGTACGACCTCTGTTACTCGAACGGCGTGTTCCATCACATCGCGCCGGGCGAGCGCGAGGCGGCGGCGCGCCTCGTGTATCGGGCACTGGCGCCCGGGGGACGCTTCGCGCTGGCGGAGAACAACCCCTGGAACCCCGGCACGCGACTCGTCATGCGCCGGATTCCCTTCGATCGGGACGCGATCCCGTTCTCGGCCCGACAGGCGCGGGCGCTGCTGTGCCGCGCCGGCTTCGAGCGTTTCGCGTCGACCCGGTACCTGTTCTTCTTCCCGCGAGCGCTCGCCCCGCTGCGCGTTCTCGAGCCCTGGCTCGCGCGCGTGCCCTTCGGCGCCCAGTACCTCCTGCTAGCGACCCGCCCCCAGACGACATGAACGGGAGCGGGCACGTCCTCACGGTGGTGATCCCGGCGCTCGACGAGGAGCAGGCGATCGGCGCCACCCTCGAGCGCTGCCTCTCGGCGCGCGACGCGATCACCGGGTCCGGCGGCGTCGAGCGCGTCGAGATCGTGGTCGTGAGCGACGGCTCGCGCGACCGCACCGAGGCGATCGCCTGCGGCTTCGAGGACGTGACGGTGCTCGGGTTCGACAGGAACCGCGGCTACGGCGCGGCGATCCAGTCGGGCTTCGCGCACGGAAGCGGCGACCTGCTCGCGTTCATGGACGCGGACGGGACCTGCGATCCGGCGAATTTCGCAATCCTGTGTCGGGCGATCGACGAGCAGCAGGCGGACGTGGTGCTCGGCTCGCGCATGGGCGAGGGCAGCGCCATGCCGATGGTGCGCGCCATCGGCAATGCCCTGTTCGCCTGGATCCTCGGGATCCTCGCGAGACAGCGGATCCGCGACACGGCGAGCGGCATGCGCGTGCTGCGCCGCGCCGCGCTCGCCGACCTGAACCCTCTGCCCGACGGACTGCACTTCACGCCCGCCATGACCGCCCGGATCCTGCTGGAGGGGAAGCTCCATTTGGTCGAGCTGCCGGTGCCGTATGCCGAGCGCGTGGGCCAATCGAAGCTCCACGTGATGCGCGACGGCGTGCGCTTCCTCACCTGCATCGTGCAGACCGCTGTGACACACCGGCCCGCGCGCCCACTGCTGCTGGCGGGCTCTGCCGCGGTGCTCTGCTCCGCGCTCGTCGGGGGAATGCCGGTCCTCTACTACCTGACGCACCGGCGTCTCGAGGAGTGGATGATCTACCGCCTGCTGCTGGCGTCGCTGCTCACCACCGTCGCCTCGCTGTGCGTCGCGACGGCGGTGGTGGCCGAACGCATGGCGGCGCTGGCCCACGGTCGCCTGCGGCGCGACGCCGGACCGACGGGGCTCGCCTCGCGTATCTTTCGGAGCCGACACGGATGGGTGTTAGGGCTCGGAGCAGTCGGATTGGCGGTTCTGGTGGTCTGGCCCGGGATCGCCGAGTACTGGAGCAGCGGGCAGGTCACGATGCACTGGTCCCGGGCCGCGCTCGCCTCGCTGCTGGTGGTGCTGGCGGTGGCGTCGGCCACCGCCGCCTTTCTGCTCGACATGCTCGACCTGATCGAGCGCGAGCGCGCCGGGCTCTCGCACCTTCGTGCGCCCGACCGCGTGCGACGGGCGCGGGCGGTTGCTCGCTGATGGACGTGCTGCGCGTCGCGAGGACGCTCCGCTGGCTGCGCCGCGAGCAGATCGTCGGCCAGGTCACGACGCGCGTGCGCCGATCGCTCGAGCGGCCGGAGCGCTTCGCCGCGCGGCCGGCGCCGCCGGAGCCGACCTTGCGCGAGTCGCCGCGCGGCGACTTCGTCGCGCCGGGCGCGCAGCGTCTGCGCGGCGACGCGATGCTCGACGGCCGCTTCGAGTTCCTGAACCGCAGCGAGTCGCTGGGCTTTCCGCCGCGCTGGGACGCCGCCGGGCTCCCGAAACTGTGGGCCTACAACCTCCACTATTTCGAGTACCTCTTCGCCTTGCCGTTCGCGTCGGCGCGCGCGCTGGCGCTCGACTGGATCACGCGCCACCGGCTCGGCCGCGGCCGGGTCGGCTGGGAGCCGTATCCGATCTCGCTCCGCCTCGGCGTCTGGTGCCGCTACTTCCTCGGGCTCCATGCCGCGCGCGTCGCCGCGGACGCGGAGCTCCGCCGCGCGCTCTGGAGCTCGGTGCAGCTCCAGGCGGACTGGCTCGCCGCGCACCTCGAGCGCCACATCCTCGGCAATCACCTGCTCGAGAACGGCGCGGCCCTCGGGCTCTGCGGCGCGTGCTGGCGCGGCGATCAGGCGAACCGCTGGCTGCGCGCTGGCCGCGCGGTGCTCGACGAGCAGCTCGACCTGCAGGTGCTGCCGGACGGCGGTCACTTCGAGCGCTCGCCCATGTACCAGGCGCGCACGCTCTGGCTGCTCGACGCGCTCGCGAAGAGCGGATGCGACGAGCTCTCCGCACGCGTCGGGCCGGCTTGCGAGCGCCTGCGCCGCGCGCTGCCGCTCGTGTGTCACCCCGACGGCGAGATCGCGCTGCTGAACGACAGCGCCTTCGGCGTCGCGAACCCGCCAGCCGAGCTCGCGGGCACGGCGCCCCTCGGCCCCTTCGCCCTGTCCGACACCGGCTACTTCGGCGCGCGCGGAGGCGAAGGTCACTACGTGATCTGCGATGCTGCGCCGATCGGCCCCGACTACCTTCCGGGCCATGCGCACGGCGATCTGCTCTCGTTCGAGCTCTCGCTCTCCGGGCGCCGTGTGATCGTCGATTCGGGCGTGTCGAGCTACGAGCCGGGCGAGGCGCGAAGCTATGCGCGCTCGACCCGAGCGCACAACACAGTCGAGCTCGACGGCGAGGATCAGTGCGAGTTCTGGTCGGCCTTCCGCGTCGCGCGTCGCGGCCGGCCGCACGACGTGCGCTTCGAGCCGTGCGGCGGCGGCTTCCGCCTGTCGGCCTGGCACGACGGCTACGAGCGGCTGTCGTCGCGCGCGCGGCACCGGCGCCACTTCCGCTGGCATCCGGAGGGCGTGCTGCTCGTGCGCGACGAGGTCGAGGCGCGCGCGCCCGTGCGCATGGCGTCGCGGCTGCATCTCCATCCCGAGTGCGCGGCGGCGCTCGAGGGTCCGCGCCAGGCGCGCGTCGAGTTCCCGGGCGGGCGCTTCCGCGTCGCCGTCGACGGCGCGGGCACGCTCGCGCTCGAGCCGTCGCGCTACTGCCCCGAGCTCGGGCGCGAGCTCGCGAGCCGGGCGCTGGTCCTCACGGCAGAAGGTCCCGCGAACTCCGGCTTCGCGGTCGCGTGCGGCGACGCGCCGCTCGAGTTCGCGCTCGCGACCGGCGCTCGCGTCGGAACCACGCGCTTCGCGCTCTAGATGCGCATCGCCTTCTTCACGCACTACTTCCATCCGGAGGGCAACGCGCCGGCCACGCGCGTCACCGAGCTGACGCGGCGCTGGGTCGCGGCCGGTCACGACGTGACCGTCGTGACCGGCGTGCCGAACGTGCCGGACGGCGTCGTCTACGAGGGCTATCGCAATCGCCTGCTCCAGCGCGAGCGGCGCGAGGGCGTCGACGTGGTCCGCGTGTGGACCTATCTCGCGCCGAACAAGGGCGCCGCGCGCCGCGTCCTCAACTACCTCTCGTACATGTTGACCGCGGCCTGCGTGGGGCTCTTCGTGCGGCGCCCCGACGTGGTGATCGCGACCTCGCCGCAGTTCTTCTGCGGCTGGGCCGGGGTGCTGGTCTCGCGCGCACGGCGCGTCCCCTTCGTGCTCGAGATCCGCGACCTCTGGCCCGAGTCGATCGAGGCCGTCGGCGCGATGCGGAACCGCCGGCTCCTGCGCTTGCTCGAGTGGCTCGAGCTGCGCATGTACGCCGCGGCGACGCGCATCGTGACGGTGGGGGAGGGCTATCGCGAGAAGCTGGTGGCGAAGGGCGTCGATCCGGCGCGCATCGACGTGATCCCGAACGGTGTCGATCTCGAGGCCTTCCTCGGCGGCGCCGACGGCCGGAAGGTGCGCGAGCGCTACGCGCTCGGCGACCGCTTCGTGTGCGCGTACCTCGGCACGATCGGGCTGGGATGCGGCCTCGAGGTCGCGCTGCGCGCGGCGCGGAAGCTGCGCGAGTCCGGCCGCGACGACGTGCGCTTCCTGCTCGTCGGCGACGGCGCGGTGCGCGAGGAGCTCGAGGCGCGCGCGCGCGCCGAAGGGCTCGGGGTGGTCGTCTTCACCGGACGGCAGCCGAAGGCCGCGATGCCCGAATTCCTGGCGGCGGCGGACGCTTGTCTCGTGCACCTGACGCGCACGGAGCTCTTCAGGACGGTGCTGCCGTCGAAGATCTTCGAGGCGGCAGCGATGCGAAAGCCGATCGTGCTCGGCGTCGAGGGCTTCGCCGCGGAGCTCGTCCGCAGCGCAGAGGCAGGGCTCTGTATCCAGCCGGAGAACGAGGACGATCTCCTCGCCGCGGTGGATCGCCTCGCCGCGGACCCCGCGCTCGCGCGCCGCCTCGGCGATTCGGGCTTCGAGCGGATCGCGCAGCGCCACTCCTTCGACCGCCTGGCGACCCAGTACGTCGAGCGCCTCGAGACGCTCCGCACTCAGTACATCACGTAGACGAAAGGCGAGACCTCGCCGTCCTCTTCCCTGTGCTCGAGGGAGCGCGCGAGCGCGCAGAGCGCTGGCGCGAGAGCGGCGAGCTCGGGGCAGTCGCGCCATTGCGCAGCGAGCGCGGCCTCGAGCCTGGCGGGATCGAGCCGCTGAAAGTCCGCGCCTTCGGGCGGCGGCGCATACCAGCTCTCCTCCGGGGTCGGGCCGAGGGGGAAGAACGAGACGCCCCGCGCCTGAAGGCGCTCCGCAGTCGGCGCGATGTGGCCGGCGAAGAAGCGTCGGACACGCCGTGCGTCGCTAGTCGAGCTCATACTCCTGCCTCCACGCGTCGTCGTCCTCGAGCGGCATCTGCTTCTCCTTGAGCAGCACGCAGTCCTCCAGCACCAGGACGTCCATCTGCGTGCGCATGAAGCAGCGGAATGCGTCCTCCGGCGTGCAGACGATCGGCTCGCCGCGGACGTTGAAGGACGTGTTGACCAGCACGGGGCAGCCCGTGCGCCGCTCGAAGGCCTCGAGCACGCGGTCGAAGTCCGGCTGGACCTCGCGGCGCACCGTCTGCACCCGGGCGCTGTAGTCCACGTGCGTGATGGCGGGCACATCGCTGCGCGGCTGCCGCACGATCTCCAGCAGGTCGACGTCTCCCTTGGCGCCCGGTTCGAGTCGCGGCACGGGTAACCGGCGCGAGGCCCGAACCGGCGCGACCAGCAGCATGTAGGGGCTCTCGCGGTCGAGTTCGAAGTAGTCCGCGCAGCGCGCCTCCCGCACCGCCGGCGCGAAGGGCCGGAACGACTCGCGGTACTTGATCTTCAAGTTCATCAGCACCTGAGTCTCCGGGTTGCGCGGGTCGCCGAGGATGGAGCGTGCGCCGAGAGCGCGCGGACCGAACTCCATACGCCCCGAGAGGAGGCCCACCACCTTGCCCTGCGCGAGCGCCGCGGCGACGAAGTCTGCGCGCTCTTGCGGGCTCGCGATGACGTCATAGCTGTGGCCGTGCCGGTCGAGGAAGGCGCGCACCTCGGCGCTCGAGTAGGCGGGCCCGAGGTAGCTCCCGCGCAGCGAGTCCCGGCCGTCGGGGCGCGGCGACCGGGAGACGCCGAAGTGCATGTGTGAAGCCGCGAGCGCCGCCCCGAGCGCGCCCCCCGCATCGCCCGCCGCAGGCTGGATCCACAGGTCGTCGAAGATGCCCTCGCGCAGCAGCACGCCGTTGGCGACACAGTTGAGCGCCACTCCGCCAGCCAGGCAGAGCTGCGTCGCGCCCGTCTGCTCCCGCGCGTGCCGCGCCAGCCCGAGCAGCGCCTGTTCGATCACGCGCTGGATCGAGGCCGCCAGGTCCATCTCGCGGCGGCCGATGCGCGATTCGGGCGCTCGCGGCGGACCGTCGAAGAGCGCGTGGAACCGCTCGTTGGTCATGGCGTTGGAGTCGAGGTAGCCGAAGTACGCCATGTCGAGCCGGAAGGACCCGTCCGGCCGCAGCTGGATCAGGCGATCGAGGATGCGATCCACGTACCGCGGCTCGCCGTAGGGCGCGAGGCCCATCAGCTTGTACTCACCGGAGTTCACCTTGAAGCCGCAGAAGGAGGTGAAGGCGCTGTAGAGCAGGCCGAGCGAGTGCGGGTAGCGGATCTCCTTCAAGGTTCGGATCGCGTTGCCCTCGCCGAGCGCGAGGCTCGTGGTCGCCCATTCCCCCACGCCATCGATGGTGAGGATGGCTGCGCGCTCGAACGGCGACGGATAGAAGGCCGAGGCGGCGTGCGAGAGGTGGTGGCGGGTGCAGAGCACAGGGACGTCCACGCGCAGCGTGCGCCGCACGTGCTCGCTGACGAAGAGCTTCGTGCCGAGGAAGGAGGGCCCTGCCTTCTCCCACTGCTCCGCTCCGCGCGGCGCGACAGTGCAGAGCGACTTCAGCACGCGGTCGAAGCTCTGCACCGGGTCGTCGTAGAAGACGACCGCGTCGAGCTCTTCCGCCTCGATGAACGCCTCCTCGAGGGAGTAGTTGATCGCATGACGCGGGAAGCGCGGGTCGTGCTTCTTGCGGGAGAAGCGTTCCTCCTGCGCGGCGGCGACGATCTCGCCGTCGCGCACGAGCGCGGCGGCGGCGTCGTGGTAGAAGCAAGAGATGCCGAGGACGGTGACCGGCGGCATGGCGTCAGCGCATGCGTCTTCGCAGCGGCTCGATCGCGCCGGCGAGGGACTCGGCGAGGACGCGATGGGCGGCCGGCGTCATGTGCACGTCGCGCTCGAACCGAAAGCCTCGCCGCGCCTGCCGGGAATGCGCGAGGAAGTCCGGCAGCGGGTCGTGCACGATCACGCGGTCCGGGTCCTCCAGCGAGCGGAAGCGAGCCTGGTAGCTCTTCGGCGACGCCATGTCCTCTATGTACTGGTAGGTCGGAATCGGACACACCAGGACCGGGCCGGGCACCGCCTGGATCCACGTCCGGAGGATGGCCTCGAGCAGGCGCCAGTCCGGGTGATCGGCGCGGTCGTAGCCGGGCAGCGGCTGGTAGCGCGTCACGCGCTGGAGGGTGTCCTTGACGGTCGGGCCGAACCGGTTGATCCCCCTGCGCAGCCATTCGAGGCGTCCGCCCCGGTCCACCGCTTCGGAGTCGCGCTCGGAGAGCCCGCCGCGGCCGATCGGCGCGCGCGGAACGGGGACGTGGTGCAGCGCGAGTTCGCCGTCGGCCTCGAGCGTGAAGTACGGCTTCGCGAGCATCAGGTCGTCGCCCTTCGTCGTCCCGTAAAGGCGGTAGCGGGCGACGACGCGCCGGATGTTCTCGACGAGCACCGCGATCACGACGAGATCGTGCTCGAGCTGCGACGCGTACTCGCGCCAAATCAGGTACTGCTGATCCGTCCCGGAGCCCGGCAGCCCGAAGTTGAAGACCTCGGTTCCGGGCAGCAGCGCTTCGACCTGCTCCCCGTAGCGCCGGCAATCGCTGACGCCGTCGCCCGCCGTGAAGGAATCGCCGAAGAGCAGGATGCGGAAGACGCCGGGGGCCTTCTTCGCCGTGAACTCGTGCCGGCAGCGAAAGCCCGCGCCATTCGTGCGCAACAGGTAGCCGCCGGACTCGTGTTCGATGCGGGCCTTGAGACCGGGCACGAAGCGGTAGCCGACGGTCGAGTCGTACTGGTAGAGCAGTCGGGTCATGCCGCGTAAATCACTGCGATTGCAGGAAAAAACCCCGCGTACACTAGGTGTGTGCCCGGGCCGAGTCAAACCGTGCGAGGCCCCGGGGCGTCCCCGGGTGCTCCGCTCATCGGTGGGGCACCGGGGGCGCTGGGCAGCCGGTGAGCGCCTCGGCGAGCGAGCGTCTCGTCGGTCGGCATGCGGTGCGCGCGCACGCCGGCGCGCCGCGTCGCCTCGAGGTCACGTTCGTCGTCGCAGACGGGGAACGAGGCACCGAGATCCACGTTCCACTCGCGCGCGGCGCGCAGGATCAGGCCCGGCTGCGCCTGCCGACACGAATACGCGTCCTCGTCGGCGTGCGGGCAGATGTAAGCGTGCGGGCAGATGTAGGTGGGGTCCACGTGCACGCCGACCTCCGCCGGGCCCGTCTGGCAGGCCGGGTGACGCGATGTGATCTCCCTCCCGCACGCCGCAGATCCACTCATCCACCGACCGGTCGAGGTGCGCTCGGGGGACCGCGAGTGCCTCGGAGCGACGATCGGCTTCGTGGACACGTGGCGGCCGTACCGCGAGCAGACTCCGCATCGCTCGGCGCCACCATCGAGGTTGCGACGCTCGTCTCTCCGCGTGTCCGTGATCGCTCGCTCGGGCTCGGTCCTCGCGGTCGGTATAGTCCGGCGACCTCCGCTCGGTCTGACAACTCGCGGGAGTCTGTGTGGTCGTATCGGTCGTCTCCGCGCCCGAGGTCCGCTATCCGGATGCGGCCGACTCGTTCTCGCCGGCCGAGGCCTATCCCGAGTACCGATTCGACCATCTCTCGTCCCGTCCAAACCCGGTCTACGACATGGTCCGGCGCTCCTTCGCGCAGATCGGGCTCGATGCCACGCGCTTCGGCACGCCATCCTGGAATCCGCTGGGCGGCTTCATCGCGCCCGGGAGCCGCGTCTTCGTCCTCTGCAACTTCGTGTACCACCGCCGCTTCCAGGAATCGCAGCACCAGTTCCAGGCGAAGTGCATCCATGGGTCGGTGCTGCGTGCGCTCTGCGACTACGCGTTGATCGCGACAGGTGCGGGGGGGCAGGTCCGATTCGGGAATGCGGCGTTGCAATCCTGCGTATGGGAGCAGGTGCTCTCCGACACGGGCGCTGCGGTCGTGTTGGACTTCTATCGGAAGCAGGAGGCGCCGGTCTCGGCGAAGGACCTGCGACTCTTCGTGACCGAGCGGAGCTTCCTCGGGCGCGTGACGTCCGCCGAGGGGCGCGGCGCTGCATCCGACGCCGTGGAGATCCCGCTCGGAGAAGAGAGCCTGCTCAGCGAGATCGAGGTCTCCGGGGCGCGTCGGGCGCGATTCCGGGTCTCGGACTACAAGCCGGAGCACATCGGGGCCTATCACTCCGGGTCCATACACCGATACGTGATCCACCGCGCCGTCCTGGAGTCGGACACGGTGATCAGCCTCTCCAAGCTGAAGACGCACGAGAAGGTCGGCATCACCTGCGGTCTCAAGGGCTTCGTCGGCATGGTCGGCCACAAGGATTGCCTCGCCCATCACCGCTTCGGCAGCCCGGCCATCGGCGGCGACGAATACCCCTCGCGTCTCCGAATCCTGCACGGGGTGTCGGCCTTCCAGGACTGGGTGTGCGGAAGGGATGTGGATGCCTTCCTGCAAGGCCCCGCGCAGATCCTGGACCGCACCCTGCGCCGCGTGCTGCGCCGGCTGGGTGTGAACATGGCGGGTGCCTGGTGGGGAAACGACACCGCGTGGCGTATGACGCTCGATCTGGCCCGCATCGCGCACTACGCCGGGTCCGATGGATCGATGCGGCCCGAGATGCAGCGGCGGCACCTCTCCCTGATCGACGGCATCGTGGGCGGCGAGGGCGATGGGCCGCTCGTGCCCTCGGCGGTCGATAGCGGGGTGATCGTGTTCAGCGATGGCGTCGCGATCGGCGACCGCGTCGCGGCGCGCCTGATGGGTCTCCCGCCGGATGCGATCCCGCTGATTCGCGAGGCCACACGCTCGATGTCCCATCCTCTCGTCACGGCGGGAGCGCCGCCCATCGGCGTCGTCTGGAATGGCGAATCGCGCGAGGAGGTCGTGCTGACGCCGGTGCTGGGACGCCCCTTTCGGCCGCCGTCGGGCTGGCTTGCGCATCTCGCCACGCCGCGGCGATGACGCTGATCGGAAGGCTGCGCGCGCGCTCGTACCGGGAGGGGATCGAGCAACGTGCGGCGCAGTACGGCACCGGGTTCTCGGATGCGGAGCGAGCGGCGGTGCAGCTCGAGTCGCTCAACCGCGAGTGGGCCCGCATCGTGGCCACCACGGAGCACTGGGGCGCCCAGGTCCGCAGCACGCGGCTGCCGGCGCGCTTTGCATCGCTCGAGGAGTTCGTGCGCTGCGTGCCGACCACGTCGCGACAGGACGTCCAGCAGCACGGTGCGGGGATGACGAGCCGCGAGAAGCCGGCGGACGCCGTCCGCATGACGGGGGGTTCCACGTCGACGCCGATCCAGATCCCGGCGTGGCAGTCCGAGCAGGAGTTCACCCGCTACGACATGTGGTGTGGACGAAGCTGGTACGGCGTGGACCCGGGATCGACCCTGTTCCTGCTGTGGGGTCACAGTCACCTGCTCGGGAGCGGCGCGCGCGGATGGATTCGAGCCAGGCGCCTCGAGCTCAACGATCGCCTGCTCGGCTATCGCCGCTTCTCCGCGTACGACCTCCAGCCCACGAAGATGAGACAGGCGGGCGACGAGATCCTGGCGGTCCGTCCGGACTATGTGCTCGGCTACAGCGTTGCTCTCGATCTCTTGGCGCGAGCGAACGCCGACCGCAGCGAGGCGCTTCGTGAGCTCGGCGTGCGGGTCGTGGTGGGAACTGCCGAGGGGTTTCCGGCGGCGGACAGCGTCGAGCGGCTGCTCGAGACGTTCGGTTGCCCGGTCGCCATGGAGTACGGCTCGGTCGAAACCGCGGTCGTCGCACATACCCACCCGAGCGGCGGGTATCGCGTCTTCTGGCGCAACTACTTTGCCGAGGTCGTCGGAGAGGGCCCGACACGGCAGCTCGTGCTCACGAGCCTGTATCCGCGCGCGTTTCCCCTGGTCCGGTACGAGATGGGAGACGAGATCGAGGCGACGCAAGCGCCGGCCGCTTGCGCCGGACTCGCGGAGTTCCAGCGCGTGGTGGGCCGCTGCAACGACTACGTCGTGCTGAACGACGGGTTCACGCTGCATTCGGAGATCTTCAGCCACGCGATCCGACCCTGCGCAGACGTGCGCGGATTCCAAGTGGTGCTCGACGGCAGCGAGATCCGCCTCCGCTACACCTCGGCGGACGTGCTACCGGTCGATCAAGAGCGCGAGTTGCGTGCGCGTCTGGCGAAGGTGCACCCGAGCCTCGCCGCGATCCGCCTCGAACGTGTCGCAGCACTGCGCCAGACGATCGCCGGCAAGACGCGTATGATCGTCCGGGAGTGAGCCCCGCGCCGGCGCGCGGGCGCGCGCTCAGTCGGGCTTGCGAGCCATCACGTAGAGATCGCTGCACAGCGTCGGGAACGGCCGCAGCGCACGGTCGAGCAGCCACACCGCCACACGTCGCAGATCGCCTCCGGAGTAGCCGGCCCAGTTGCGTCCCCAGACGGCGCGCTTCTCGAAGCCGAGCTCCCGCACCAACCGGACGAGGTCACCGAGCACCGGCTCGCGGACGTGACCGCGGAACTCCTCCGGGTAGAACCAGTCCTCGAAGTTCGACCAGTTCGAGCGGCCGAGGGGGACCGCGACGCGCTTGCGTAGGTTCACGGCATTCGGGCCGCTGATGACCAGCGTCCCGCCGGGCTTGAGCACGCGCCAGGCCTCGGCGAAGACCGGCCGAGGGGAGTGGTGCCAGTGCTCGAGGCTGTCGAAGCACGTGACGACATCGAGGCTCTCGTCCGCAAAGGCTTCTGCCCAGTGGCGGATCGGCGTCTCGATCACGCGCACGCCTAGAGGCCGGTGCAGACCGATCGAATCGATGGGGTGGGCGCGGTTCACGGAGTCGCCGAAGTCGTCGACGAGCCAGGTCTGCATGCCGAGGGCGGCGCAGGCTGGGGTGAAGAGCCCGATGCCCCCGCCGAGGTCGGCAATCGCGGCGCCGCGGCGAAGCACCCACCGCACGTGACAGGCGATGCGCGCCGCGTCCGCAAGCTGCTCTTGCCGGAGGGACTCCGGGTAGCGCCGGGCCAGCGTCTGGACGGCCTCTAGGACCCGATCAGCGACGGCACGGGGTTTGATCGCTGCGGGGGGACGCCCGAGATTGGATGCCGCATGAGCGGGGATGGACTCGAGCGTGGCGATCGGCGCGTCCAGGGCGACAGACATGTTCGGCTCTCCTTCCCTTCAAGTGGCTGTTTCGGCGAACACGTGGCAGGCGAAAGTCCTTTTTTCCTGCGGCAGAAGCGCGGACCCGATTCCGGCTCGAGTTTTTCTTCGGGCAGGCCGACACCTAGACCCGCGTGACGCCACCTCCTCTACAGGCCGGAGATCCAGGGCCCCGCGGGGCAAGGCGCAGGGAGGGCCGCCGACGATGAAGGTGCTGATCGACGGGACCATGGCGAGAGGCGGCGGGGGCTTCACCTACCTCGTCAACATCCTTCCTCGCATCGCGGCCTTCGCTCCGGAGGCGCACTTCCGCGTACTCGTCCGGAGCGAACGCGTCGCGGCGGCGATCCAACCTGCTCCAAACCTCGAAGTCGAGCTGCTGCCACCGGCGGGTGTCTTCGGGCGCCTGCGCTTCACCGCGCGCGAGGCCGCGCGCCGGGCACGAGCGTGGGGTGCGGATCTCTACTTCTCGGC
The DNA here is from genome assembly GCA_035541475.1 of Myxococcota bacterium. Lineage (GTDB taxonomy): Bacteria > Myxococcota_A > UBA9160 > UBA9160 > SMWR01 > DASUFZ01. Next base: position 15,720 of record DATKND010000173.1, read on the forward strand.
AGGAGAGTCGGCGGCGCTCGGCGCGCACTGTCCGACGATCGCGAGCTTCCGCAACCCGAACGTCTTCACCGACCTCGATCAGGGCTGGTCGTGGCGCGATCGCACCCGCCTCCAGCTCCTGCGCGCCGTTGCGCGCATCTCGGCGCTCGCCTGCGATCGGATCATGTTCGTGAGCGAGGATTCCGCGAGCTGGATCGGCGACGCGATCGACCTCCCCGCGGAGAAGCGCGCGGTCGTGTATCACGGGATCGATCGCGATGCGTGGAGCAGTGCGTCGAGAGAGCCAGTGTACCCGTGGTCATACATCCTCTCGGTCAGCTCGATCTACCGCTACAAGAACTTCGTCAAGCTGATCGAGGCGTATGCGGCGCTCGCGGAACGGCGGCCCGACGTTCCCGACCTGGTCATCATCGGGGACGATCAGGATCACGAGTACGCGCGCAAGATGGAGGCCGCACGCGCCGCGACCGGCTCGCTCTCCGGGCACATCCACGTACTCGGCGAGGTTCGCTACGCGGACATGCCCGCCTGGTATGCCGGAGCGGATCTGTTCGTGTTCCCGTCCCACCTCGAGACGTTCGGACATCCGCTGCTCGAGGCGATGGCAAGTGATGTGCCGGTCGTGGCCGCGGACATCCCGGTCTTTCGCGAGATCGCGGGTGACGCGGCCGTCTACGCCGACCCGCACGACGCCGGGTCGCTCGCCGGCGCCATGGAGAGCGTCCTCTTCTCGCTTTCGCGCGAGATGCTGCTCAAGCGTGGGCGCGAACGCGTGAGGGAATTCAGCTGGGATCGCACTGCGAGGCGGCTCCTCGAGCTCTTCCGCGATGTGGTCGAGACGAGCGCGGCGCAGGGTCGGTCCGTCACGACGCACGGGCGGCGAAGCTTCGTCGGGCTCGAGCCCATGCCGAGCGGGCCCGGCCACCACGCGCGCGCGAGCCTTCGCTGACACCGCGTCCTTTCGAGGCGTTCGAACGGCGCATTAGCGCTCGGCCTCGCGCTATGTTGCGACGGCCGTGCCGCGCCCCCGGGTCCTGATCAACGCGCTGTCGCTCACCTACGGCGGGGGCCGGAGCTACGTCGTCAACTTGCTGCGCGAGCTGGGACGCGATGCGCGCGGCTTCGACGTCACCGTACTCACGGCGGCCGGCCAGCTCTCCGCGGAGGAGACCAGCGGGGTGCGGGTGCAGACGCTGCAACTCCCGTCGCCGCGCTTCGCCTCGCGCGTCGCCTTCCGCGTCCTGTACGAGGAAGCCCTGCTCCCGCTCCACGCCACTCGTTACGACCTGCTCTACTGCCTCGCCGACCTGTCTCCCGCCGTGGGACTCGTTCCGACCGTCGTCGCGCTACGCAATCTCAACATCTACGACCGTCGCTTCTACGACACGCGGCGGCTGCGCGTCCTCGAGCGCCTGGTGCGCCTCGGTCTTCGCCGCGCGGAGCGCGTCGTGTTCCCGTCGCGCGCGGCAGCGGATCTGATCACGAAGCGAATCCCGCTACCGCCCGAGCGAATCGCCGTGATCCCCCACGGCGTCGCGCGCGACGCCTTCGCCGAGGGGGACGCGCCGTCCGCGGCGGATGTTCCGCCCTACCTCTTCCTGCCGGCTGCGCTCGAGCGGCACAAGAACATCCCCGTTTTGCTTGAGTGCCTGGCCCACGTCAAGGATCCACGGCTGCAGGTGTGGGTAGCAGGCGGCGCAGATCTCGATCCCGCGTGTGAAGCGGCTCTGCGCCGGATCGTTCAGAGCCTCCGCGTCGAGTCGCGGGTCCGATTCCTGGGCCGTGTTCCATACCGCGAAATCCTGGGCCTATATCGCGGCGCCGTGGCGCTCGTGTTTCCCTCGCTGATCGAGACGTTCGGCCATCCCCTCCTCGAGGCGATGGTGGCGGGGACGCCGATCGTCGCCGCGGACATCCCCTCCTTCCGGGAGATCGCGGGGGACACGGCGCTGTACTTTCCGGCCCGCGACCCCGTGCGGCTTGCTCAGGTGATCGATCAGATGCGGCGCGAGCCGCAGGCGACTCGCGCGCGTGTCGAGCGCGGCTTCCGCCGTGCGCAGGAGTTCTCGTGGTCGCGCAGCGTCGATCGCCTGTGCGAGGTGTTCAACGAAGCGCTCGGCTCCGCGCGGGCGCGTCCCACGGTGCAGCGTCCGTCCGCGACGGACGAGACCGGGGAGCCGGCCGTGACGGAGCCACCCCTGCGCGTCGTCCACTTCCAGCGCCGTCCCAAAGCCGACTACTACAGCATGGAGCGGCTCTTCGCCGACGTGCGCAGGGCGTCGCCCCCCGACGTCGCGATCGAGGCGCGTGAATCCCGTTACGAGAGCACTGGGCTGTGGCGGCGGCTCCACGCTGTGCTCGAGGCAGCCCGCCATCAGGGGGACGTCAACCACGTCACGGGCGACGTCCACTTCCTCGCGTGTCTCATGCAGCGACGTCGCACGGTGTTGACTGTGCACGATTGCGTGACGCTCGAACGGTTGACCGGGCTGGCCTACTGGGCTCACTGGTTCTTCTGGTATTGGTGGCCGAGCCGTCGCTCGCATGTGATCACGGTGATCTCGGAGTCCACCCGGCGCGAGTTGCTGCGCCACCTCCGCTTCGATCCCGCGCGGATTCGCGTCATCCACGATTGCGTCTCGGACTCGTTCCGCGCGGATCCCCGTGGGTTCGACGCGAGCCGCCCGCGGATCCTGATAATGGGCACCTCGGCGAACAAGAACGTCGAGCGGATGGTGGCGGCGCTGCGCTGCATTCCCTGCCGCTTGACGATCGTCGGTCGGCTCTCGGAGTCGCAGCGCGCCGCGCTCGCCGACAGCGGCCTCGAGTACGAGAGCCGCACCGGATTGAGCGACGAGGAGTTGGTTCAGCAGTATCGAGATGCCGACCTGCTGCTCTACGCCTCGACCTACGAGGGGTTCGGCCTTCCCATCGTCGAGGCCCAGGCCGTGGGGCGGCCCGTGGTGACCTCGAATCTCTACTCGATGCCCGAGGTTGCGGGCGACGCGGCCTGTCTGGTCGATCCCTCGGACGTGGAGAGCATACGCGGCGGTGTCCTGCGGGTGATCCGAGACGCCTCCTATCGGGAGCAGCTCGTGGCCGAGGGGTTCCGGAATGTCGAGCGTTTCCGGCCCGGCGTGATTGCTGCGCAGTACGCGCAGCTCTATCGCGAGATCGGTCGCGCGAGCGAGAGCTGACAGCAACACGCGATTGACAATCGTCGCCCGCTGCGACGAAGATGGCCGCGACCGAAGCTGCGGGTTGGTGATGCCGACGATGACGGGAGTCGCGGATCGCGTTCCGGTGCGTCTCGGGATCTTCGTGACGCACCCGATCCAGTATTTCGCGCCCTTGTGGCGATCTCTCGCCGCCACGCATGGGCTCGATCTGAAGGTCCACTTCTTCAGCGATCACAGCGTGCGGGGCGGCATCGACCCCGGATTCGGCGTGTCCGTGGCGTGGGACGTGCCCGTGCTCGAAGGCTACCCGCACGAGTTCATCACGCGGGACGCGCCGTGGCAGAAGCCTGGCCGCGTCTCGCTGCCCGACGTGCGCAACCGGATCCGCCGCGAGCATTTCGACGCCGTCCTGGTCCACGGGTACTCAGCCCGTTTCGAGCGGCAGGTCCTGCGCATCGCGCGTGCGGCAGGGGTCCGCACGCTGCTGCGCGGAGAGTTCGCCGAAGTGATTCCCTTCGACGGCCGCTCCGCATGGAAGAGCGTGCTGCGAACGATCTACCTGCGCCGGCTCTACAGCCGGATCGATGCCTTCTGCCATCTCGGCGAGGAAGGGCGCATCCATCTGGTTCGCCACGGAGTCCCCGGGGACAAGATGTTCTTCTCTCCCTACGCAGTGGATACCGAGCTCTTCGAAAAGCAGGTCTGCTCGCTCGATCGGGCGCAGTGTCGCCAGGAGCTCGGAATCGAAGAGGACCAGGTCGTCCTGTTGTTCAGCGGCAAGCTGATCCCGAAGAAGGCGCCCCTCCTGCTCGTCGAGGCGTTGCGGCGCCTGCCTCGGCTCGAGAAGGTGGTCCTGCTGGTGGTAGGTGACGGGGAGCAGCGCGCGCAGGTCGAGCGCGACGCGCGAGCGGTCCTGGGCGATCGCCTCCTCATGCCCGGCTTCGTCAACCAGAGCGCCATCGGGCGCTACTACGCGTCCGCCGACATCTTCGTGATGCCCTCCCACTACGAGACGTGGGGACTCGTGGTGAACGAGGCGATGCAGTTCTCGTTGCCCGTTGTCGTCAGCACGAGCGTGGCCTGTCACCGGGATCTCGTCGTCGGAGACGAGACGGGCATGGTCTTCCACGACGGCGACGTCGAATCCCTCGCGCGCGGCCTAGCCCGGTTCATCGGCGACCCGTCGCTTCGCCGGCAGGCGGGAGAGCAGGCTCGCAAGCGCATCGCCGCCTACTCCATCGAGGCGAGCGCAGCGGGAATCCGACGGGCGCTCGGGCTCTAGGGGCGGCTCCCCGGATCGGGCGGGTGATAGGATGCCCCGCGTGGGGGGAACGCAGCCGGGCCGCTCCGACACCGAATCTGCCCAGCGGAGCAGCGAGCGATTCCGGCTGGCGCGACTCGCGGTCGTGTTCGGTGGCGTCGAGCGGGGTGTCGCGGCCGCTGTGTCGTTCGCGCGTGTTCCCTTGTTGCTGTGGGGGCTCGACCTACGCGACTACGGCCTGTGGGCGGCGATTCTCGGGATCGTCGCGGCCGCGAACCTGCTCGACTTCGGCCTGCATTTCGGTGTCGTCAACGCGGTTTCCGATTCACGCGGACGCGACGATCGCGAGGCGGTGAGCGGCGCGATCGCGACGGCGTTCGTGGTCTACAGCATCGTCTCCGTCACCGCGGCGCTCGTGCTCGTCCCTTTGCTCTCGTGGGTTCCTTTGCACGCGGTGATCGGCGCGGGCGAGCAGGACGCGGTCCTCGTGCGCAACGTGGCGTGGGTCGGATTCGCCGGGCTGATCCTCGTGATGCCGTTGAAGGTCTATGCGGCGAGCCTCACCGGGCACCAGGAACAGTGGGTCGTGTCCCTGTTCCGGTCGTTCCAGGCGGTTGCGCAGCTCGTGGCGCTCGCCGTCGCCTTCGCGGTCTTCCACGTCGGGCTGCTCGGAGTGGCCTGGGTCGGACTGGTGAGCGATCTCCTCTCGGCGAGTCTGTTCGGGCTCTGGGTGGAGCGTCGTCGGCCGGGCCTGCGGGTGCGGCCGGGTCTGGCCTCGCGTGCCCAGGCCCCGATCCTCCTCGCGACGGGGGCGATGTTCGTCACGATCAACCTCGCGAACCTGGCCAAAACCTCCTTCGGAAGCACGATCGTTTCGTACGGGCGCGGCCCGGAGGCGGTGGCGTCGCTCTCCGTGCCGCTAGGCCTGTTCACGATCGCCCTCGGACTCGCTTCGATGATCGCGGTCAGTCTCTGGCCTGCGTACGGCGAGGCGGCCGCTCGCGGCGAATGGGGCTGGATCGACCGGGCCTTCACGCTCGGTTCGAAAGCCTCGCTCTGCGTCGCCGCCGCATTCGCGGTGCTCGGCACCTTCTTCGGCGCTGACGTCATCCGGCTTTGGGCCCCGAAGGCCGGAATCCCGGGTCCCGCGCTGGTCACGTCGTTGGGCGTCTGGCTCGTCGCGCAGGCCGGTGTCAACGCCGCGGCGACCCTGCTGAACGGCATGGGACGGCTCCGCGTCGTGGCGATCTGCTGCGTGATCGAGGGCCTCATGGTCGTCTCCGCCAGCCTCGTGGTCGTGCGGGCGTGGGGAGCGAACGGAGTGGCCCATGCGATGGCGCTCGCGGGTGTCGCGAACGCCGCGTTCCTCCTGTTCGTGGCCGTTCCATCCGAGACTGGACGCCGCATAGGATCGCCGGTCGCCATGCTCGGGCGTCTTGCGCTCTGCATCGCGGCGGCGTCGGCCATCGCGGGGTGCGCGAGCATCGCGCTCGCGGAGGCACGCCCCCTGGTGCGGCTGTTCGCTGGGGCTGGCCCAGTGGCCGCGTCGCTCGCCGCGCTCTTCTGGACGGTGCTCCTCACGCCAGCCGAGCGCGTGCGCCTGACTTCTGCGTGGTCGCGCCACAGCGCGCCCGGGGTGGCCTAGCTTTCGCGACCCGGCCGCCTCGACCGTGCGCCGTCGAGCACTGCCGCGAGCCGCTCTGCCTGCCGTTTCCAGCTGAACGGCTCCAAGACGGGAGCGTTGGGGGCCATCCGCGTCTTCGAAGGACTCGTGCCCGACGCACACCGACAGGCTTCGGTCTCGAGAAAGTCCGCGGCTTCGATCTCGCGGGTCGCGACCGCGACCTGGGGACAGCTGGCGATGACGGGTTTCAGCTCGTCGAGCGGCTCTCCGAGTACCAGGACCGGCGTGCCGGAGGCGAAGTACTCGAGCTCCTTAACACCGAGTTTCAGTGTCCCCGTGCCTCGGGTCGAAGTGAAGAGCAGGAGCACGTCCGATCCGCGCATCAGCGAGAACGAGCGCGCGCGAGAGACCCAATCGTGGCTTCGAACGATCGAGTCGAGGCCGACCGGCGCGAGCAGCTGCGCGAGCTGATCGCTCGGGCGGGCGTATTGGTGCAACGTAACGTCTGCCCGGTCAAGCACGCCGCGGCGCCCGAGCTCGAGGAAGACGTCCGCGAGGAGCCGGGTCTCGTGTTGAGGGTTGAGCGTGCCGAGATAGGTCACGCAGAAGCCAGGTCCCGGTCTTTCGGGCTCGCTTCGCGCCATCATCTCGTCGTCGTAGCCGCTGTAGACGACGACGGGAGAGCGCGCGAACTCCCGTGCGTCCAGCTCCGCCTGCGCAGCGCAGGTCTCGGTCATCGCGGCCGCCGTTCGCAGCCGGCGCGCGGTCGCCCAGCGGACCAGCGGTCGCAAGACAGGCGGATGGAAGAGACTCCAGGGGTCCTTGTAATCGGCGACCCACGGGACGCCCTCCGTGGCGTGCAGCGCGCTCGCGATCGCGTGCGTGGACGCATCGCCGTGGATCGCCCACGTCACGTCCAGCGGAGCGCGCTGGTGCAGCATGCGCGCCGCTCGGAAGGCGTGGCGCGCCCATCCCGCGTAGGGTCCCCAGCCGACGGCATCCCACGCAGTTCGCAGCTTTCGAATCGCCGCGTTGCGCACCCTCGGCTCGGTCGTCCGCGGAATCGCGAGCGGATCGAACGCGGGATCCGAGAGGCGTCCGTCGATGGCGAGCATGCGCGGTGACTGCGCATCGAGCGCGCGCGCGACGCTCTCTTCGATGGACGGGATCGCAGCCGGTAGGGGGTGGGACCAGTCCACTGTCAACACGGAGACTTCCCAGCCGAGCTTCGTCAGCTCGCGTCCCATCCAGCTCGGACGCGTCGGCGAGACGTGTGCCAGCGGCTCGTAAGCAAAGGTGATGATCAGGACGTGGGGCGAGCGTCCTGCGAGCGACCGCGTCTGGTTCACCGGAGGGCCGCCGAGGCCAGCCTTCTCGCCGCGTCGGCCCGACCGGGCAGCGACGCGCGGACACGTCGGCTGGCTCGCATGCGCGCCAGCGAGTACCGGCTCCAGGCGAGCAGGTTAGCGAGCTCCCACAGGCAAACGACCTCGCGCGCTCGCATCGATTCGTCGTCGGCGGCCACGGAGCGCATCGTCGGACCCAGCAGATCACCGATCGGTCCCGGCTCGTGCACGAGATCGAGGATCCACTCGCGCAGCGGCCCCACCAGCCAGCGCTCCTGCGGTGGGATGAATCCCTGCTTCGGTCGCGTGACGATCCGATCCGGCACGAGTCCCTGGATCGCGCAGCGAAGCACGCGCTTCACCTGTCCATCTCCGACGAGCAGGTCGGGCGGAAGGGCGAAGGCGAACTCCGCGATGCGATGGTCGCAGAAGGGAAGCCGGACCTCGCGCGAGTGCGCCATGCTGAGTCGGTCGCCGAACCGGAGCAGCGACGAGAGCATGGTGCGGAACGATAGCGTCCATAGGATCCGCGACACCGCGTGGCGGTCGTCGACCTCTTCCTCGCGCGCGGGCTCCGGCCGGTCCGGCCGCGCAGATGCGAGCCATTCGCGCCGGTACAGATCGCTCCGCGTGAGCTGTGGACGGCCGGTGGCGCGGCGCATGGCCGAGCGCAGCGGGGCCAGCGCGTTCGTCGCGAGTGCGATCCGGCTCCAGGAGAAGAGGGCGGGGTTGCTGCGCGCGGCTGCGGAACGTTCGTGCAGCCACGCCCGCCAGCGGTGCTGCGCGCGAAGCTGGGCGAGGAACTGCATGACGATCATGTTGCCATAGCCGCCGAGCACTTCGTCGGAGCCCTGCCCGTCGAGCAGCACGACGACTCCGTTGCGGCTGGCGAGGTGGAACACACACCACTGCGCGAACTGGCTGAAGCCGCCGATCGGAAACTCGGCGTGCCAGTACACGGCGTCGGCCTCGTCGAGGAACCTCGCTGGCGTCGGCGCGACCTCGAACGGCCGGGTCCGGCTGGCCTCCACCACGAGGTGGGCGTAGTCCCCTTCGTCGAGGGAATCGCCGGGGAAGCGGCCCGTGAAGGTCCGAAGGTCCGCCTGCGGCTCCAGGCGACGCATCAACGAGACGACGGTCGAGGAGTCGAGGCCTCCTGAGAGGCACGATCCGACCGGAACGTCGCTGCGCAGCCGGAGTCGCACCGAGTCCGTGAGGAGCTCGATGAGGTCCCGGGCAGCGCTCCGGACATCGCGCTCGCCGTAGCCCGCGCGCCCGGTGACGTCGGCCGACCAGTAACACCAGCTGCGGACGATCCGGACGTCGTCCGCATCGATCCGCACCTCCAGCGCATGGGCGGGCAGCAGCTGGTGAACGCCGCGCACGAGGGTCCGCTCGCTGGCGTCGATGCGGGTCGAGCCGTCCTCCGCGTACGCGGCGAGAACGCCCTCGTCCACCGCGAGATCGACGCCCTCGAGCAGCGCGAGCGCCTTCACTTCCGACGCGAACGCGAATGTGTCACCGGTGTGCGCGTAGTGGAATGGCTTCTCACCGAAGCGATCGCGCGCGCAGAACAGGATGCGGCGAGCGCCATCCCAGAGCGCGAACGCGAACATCCCGTTGAGCTCGCGCAGGCACTCGGATCCCCAAGCCTTGTAGGCCTCCAGCAGGACCTCGGTGTCGCTCTGCGTTCGGAACCGGTGCCCCAGACCCTCGAGGCGCTTGCGTACCTCGACGAAGTTGTAGATCTCGCCGTTGTACGAGATCGCGAGCTGGCGTTCGGCGTCGACCATCGGCTGACGGCCGCCTTCCGACAGGTCGATGATCGCGAGGCGGCGATGACCGAGCGCGCAGTGGCCATCCGCGGAGAGCCAGAATCCCTCGCCGTCGGGCCCACGATGGGCCTGGACGTCGCACATGGCCCGGACCGCGTCCGGATTCGCGCTGTCGCGAGAGACGATTCCGGCGATCCCGCACATGTGGCTTCGAGCCTAGGGATGTCCGGGTGCCGGCGCCGGCGTTGCTGCCGTCGTGGCGACGGCCCAGATCGTGATGGGCCACTCCTGCTCGTTGAGGTGCAACAGCAGCCAGGCGCGCGCGTCTCCCAGGAGCCCGCGCGCCATCTCGAAGGTCGGCCATCCCTCCGGCGCTCCGGAATCGATGAGCAGCCGCAGAGCCTCCCGGTTACCCCACGCCTCGACGACCACGCGGTCGAAATGGTTCCGCAGCACACGAGCGAATCCCTCGGGCGTCCAGCGCGAATAGTCGTCGGGCGCCGCGTGGACCGGAACGAGGAAGGGAACCGCAGCGATCAGCCGGCCACCAGGTTGCAGCACCCGCGCGCACTCGGCGAGGCCTCGCCGCGGATCCGACACATGCTCGAGGATGTTGTCGAGGACGACCGTGTCGCAGGACGCGTCCGCGTACCGCTCGAGATTCGCGATGTCGACCTCAGGATAGTTCGGCGCGATGTTCCAGCTCCGGTACTCGAGCAGGCGCGAGAGAGACGGGGAGCTTCCGCCGAACTCGACCACGTCGCCGAGATCGACTCCCTTCAGCATCCGGGCGAGCCCGGCGTACATCGGGATTCGGTTGAAGCTCATCTCGATGCCGTCGAGCACGATGTCGTAGACCCCGGGAGGCGTGACCTCAGCCCTCCGAGAGTTCCGGCCCGGACGCTGCAGCTCGAAGGCATCGCGCGTGACATAGCGGGTCGCGCGTCGCGCGACCCAGCGCGCCGCACGGCGCAGGAAGCGATTCGCCATGCTGTTGTCTCCTGCCCGAGCGAGTACAGCGAAACCCCCGGATCTGGCGCTTTAGCATAAGGCACGCTCGATCGTGGAACGATGCGGGTCGCATCGACCGGGGCCCGCGTCGCGCACTGCGCCGCAGGGGTCTCGCGCAAGCTACAGTGAGCCCGTCCGAACAGCCGCCACGCGTGACGCCGTACTCCGCAGTGACTCAGTATGCATCGTTCGCTGCTCGAGATTCTCGTATGCCCTGCCTGCCGCGCAGACGCGCCCCTCGAGCTGCGAGCGGATGCCAGCCAGGGCGACGACATCGCCGAAGGCGCCCTGAGGTGTCCGTGCGGAGCTTGCTATGCGATCCGGCGCAGCACCCCCCGTTTCGTCGCGACGGAAGAGGACTACTGCGGCAACTTCGGATTCCAGTGGCAGCGCTGGAAGTCGATCCAGGTCGACCGGCTGGCCGGCCACCACGTGTACGAGACGCGATACTTCGACCAGGTCCCCTGGGACCGGGAATGGATGCGCGGCAAGCTGATCCTCGACGTGGGCTGCGGGTCGGGTCCATTCACGGATGTGGCGGCGCAGTATGGCGCCAGGGTCGTCGCATGCGACCTTAGCAACGCGATCGACGCGTGCCGCGACAACACGCGGGTTCATGGCGATCGGGTCCATACCGTTCAAGCCTCGATCTATGCATTGCCATTCCGGGAGGGCGTCTTCGACGCAGCCTTCTGCTTCGGCGTGATCCAGCACACCCCCGATCCCGCCCTCACCATGGATTCGATCCCCCGGTTCGTCCGCGGCGGGGGCTTGCTCGCATACGATTTCTACGAGAAGACGCCCTGGGAACGGCCGTGGGTGCCTCGCTATTTCCTGAGGCGATTCACTCCCCGATGGTCGCAAGAGCGGCTCCTGCTCTTCTCGCACGTGCTGACCGCCATCTTCTTCTTGCCGGCGTGGGTGCTCGCCCACCTTCGGCTCTTGCGGCCGTACCTGCCTGCGTTGCCGATCGCAATCGAAACGCACAGGGAGCTCTCGATCG
>DATKND010000174.1:0-43441 GCA_035541475.1 Myxococcota bacterium
CCGCGGAGCACCTGCAGCCTCCCGAAGCTCTTCTCGACACCGGCGAACTCGATCAGCGCGGCGGCATCGCTCACAAGAGGACCCAGAGCTGCGTCAGGAAGAAGTCGACGACCAGGATGCCGATCGACGCGCCCACCACGGGCCTCGACCCCGCCAATCAGCGTCGCATCGCCGAGCTGATCCGCGGCCTCCAGCAGAAGCACGGCATCACCTCCGTCGTGGTGACGCACGAGCTCGACCTCTGCTTCTCCGTCTCGGATCGCGTTGCGCTACTCAAGCAGGGTCGCATCGTGGCGCAGGGCAGCGCCGCGTCGATGCAGCACTCCGATCATCCGGACGTGCGAGCCTTCCTGTCGGGAGAGCGGGACGCGGCCGGACCGGAGCCCTGAGGAGATCGCCATGGAAGGCAACCGACGCATCGCCATCGTGGTCGGCGTGTTCGTGCTCGCGGGGCTCGCCGCGCTGGCGCTGACGATCCTCTCGCTCTCGTCGCAGCAGGGCGTGTTCCGCCAGCGCTACCGGCTCGTCGCTCACTTCGAGAACGTGCAGGGCCTGCTCGCCAACGCGCCGGTGTGGCTGGCCGGGCGGCAGGTCGGCCGCGTGCAGAGCATCGGCTTCTCGCCGCAAGGCAGCGGACGACCGGCGCTGCGCGTGATCCTCCAGATCGACCTCGACGTGCAGGATCGCATCCGCACGGACTCGATCGCGTCGATCGGGACGATCGGGCTGCTCGGCGACCGCTACGTGGAGGTGTCGATCGGCAGCGAGCCGTCGCCGCCGATCGCGGACGGCGGCGAGATCCCCACGGTCACGCCGACCAACATCAACCTCGTGATCGACCGCGGCGCGCAGGCGCTCGAGAACGTCGCGAAGCTGACCACCAGCCTGAACTCGGTGGTCGAGGAGTTCGGGCAGGCGACCGGCGGCCGCCGTCTCGCCGAGTCGGTCGGCGCGCTCGCGGACGTGGTCGAGCAGATCCAGGAAGGCAAGGGCCTGCTGCACAGCTTGATCTACGACCAGTACCAGGGCGGCGGCGTCGCGAGCGTCGAGCGCTCGCTCGTCACCTTCGAGGGCATCCTCGACGAGATCGCGACGGGCGACGGCATCCTCCACTCGCTGATCTACGACAAGCCGACCGACCAGGACATCGTGCTCGAGGCGATCGAGGCGGGCTCGCGCCTCAACAGCATCCTGGCGAAGGTCGACCGCGGCGAGGGCACGATGGGCCTGCTGCTGAACGATCCGACGCTCTACGAGGACCTGAAGCGGCTGGTCGGCGGCGCGGAGCGGAGCCGCACGGTGCGCACCTTGATCAAGCTGTCGACGAGCGGCGACGGCAGTGAGTGATCCGGAGCCCGTGGCCTGGACGCTCTCCACCGCGCGCGAGATGCTGCCCGACGTGCGGCGCCGCACGGCGCGGGCGGTCGCGGAGGTGGAGGCGCTCGTCCCGCAGCGCGACACCAGCCCGGAGGGCACGCCGGCGCGGGTCGAGCTCGAGCAGCGCATCCAGGCGGCGGTCTCGCGCTGGATCCGCTCGATGGAAGCGCTCGGCGTAGAGGTGAAGGGCGCCTGGCTCGTCGACTTCGACAACGGCCGCGGGTACTACTGCTGGCGCTGGCCGGAAGAGCGGCTCGAGTACTACCACGGCTACGACGAGGGTTTCGATGGTCGCGTGCGCATTCAGTAGCTGCAACCAATTGCTATTTCACTCTCGGTAGACCACGACCGAGGTCACCACGCACGTCGGCGTCAGCGCGTAGCGGCCCTCGATGCGCGCGCCGGGCGGGAGCGCGCCCTCGCCGCCGGCTCGCAGGACGACGCGGAAGCCCTGCGCGGCGGGGTCGATCTCGATCGCGGCGTCGCGGAAGCCGAGACGGCGCCCGCACAGCGGGAAGACCGCCTTGAAGACGCTCTCCTTCGCGGAGAAGGCGAGCGTCGCGAAGTCGCGGGTCGTGGCTCCGCCGAGCGACTCGATGCGCGCCCGCTCCTCGGCGTCGAGCACGCGGCGCGCGGCGCGCGGCGAGATCGGCGCGCTCTCGGCGTCGAGCCCGAGCGCGAGCAGCTCGCCCCGACGCGCGACCGCCGCGGCGCAGAAGCCCTCCGTGTGGGTCAGGCTACCGATCACGCCGGGCGGCCACCGGGGATCGCGCGCTTCGCCGCGGAGCAGCGGCTCGTTCTCGATGCCGAGCTTCGCGAGCGCGCGACGCGCGCAGGCGCGGCCGAGCGCGAACTCGGCCCGGCGCGCGGCTCCCATGCGCGCCGCCAGCGCGGCCTCCGCCGGATGCAGGGACGAGCAAACGAGCGAGTCGTCGGCCTCGACGTAGACCACCAGCTCCGGGAAGAGCGGCTTCACTCGTCGCGCACGCTGGCGCGTCTCCGCTTGCGCTCGGCCTGGCTGCGCTTGGCGCGCAGGCGCCGCTCCTTCGAGGCGCGCGTCGGGCGCGTGTCGACGCGCGGCGCCGGTCGCTCGAGCGCTGCCCGCACGAGCTCCACGAGCCGCTCGCGCGCCAGCGCGCGGTTGCGCGCGCGGGAGCGCTCGCGATCGGAGCGCACGATCAGCTCGCCGTCCCGCGTGAGTCGCGCGCCGAGAGCGCAGAGCATCCGCGCGCGTGCGTCCGGCGAGAGCGCGCGCGTCCGCGCGGCGTCCCAGCGGAGCGTCACGCGCGTCTCGGTCTTGTTGACGTGTTGACCGCCGGGCCCGCGCGAGCGGCTCGCGCTCTCGTGGATCTCCTGCTCGGGGATCGTGATCCCCGGCGCGACGCGCAGTGCGGAACGGGCCACGCTCGGAGGAAATCGGCTGGGGCCGGCCCGCGCAAGCGCGTCGCCGGACGCGGTGGCTGGAGTCACTTCTCGCCGTAGAAGCGCAGCATCGCCCCGAACGAGATCGTCACGTGGTCGTAGTCGTTGACGCCGCCGGCCGGCCACGCGTACGAGACCTCGGTCATGAGTCCGAGGTTGTCGGTGACGTAGTAGTCGGCCCCGACGCCGAACTGCGCCACGAACCCGCTGCTGCGGTCCTTGCTGTTGTCACCCGGCGGATCGAGCACCGCGTAGCCGTAGCCTACGCCGCCGAGCACGTAGGGTTGGAACCGGTCCGTCAGCAGGTAGCCCTTCGCGTTGGCCATCGCCTGGAAGAAGGTCGCCTTGGTTCGCGACTCGGTGCCGTCGGCCCGATTATGCAGCTTGATTTCGATGTCGTTCAGCACCTGGGCCTGGCCCTCGGCCGCGAGCCAGTCGAGGAAGCGGTAGCCGATGCGCCCGCCGTAGCCCCAGCTGCCGTCCACGTGGCCGTTGGTCTTGGCGATCTCGCCGGACGCGTCGCGCGCCCGGTTCTCGAGGTCGCTGTCGGCGGTCATGAAGCTGTAGCTGCCCTGGCCGATCAGGTAGAGGCCCTTGTGCGTGATCGTCCAGTCGGTCGCCTTTTCCTCGCCTTCGTCGTCCTTGTCGGCCTTCTTGGCGTGGGACTTCGTCGCGGGGGCTTCGTCGGCCTGCTCGTCGTCGTCCGAGTCGTCCTTGTCGACGGCCGCGGCGGCGAGCGGCAGCCACAGCGCGAGCGCGAGCGCGAGCCAGACCGCGATCCTTCGCATCCGGGTGCGCCGCGACATCGCGTCTCCTCCTCGTCCGCCCGGCCATCGGTCCGGGAGGGCGACCGCAGTGGAACCCGAGCGCCCGCCGCGGCGGGTCGCCGAGCTTACCACCGGCTGCGAGCGCGCTGTGCGCTTTTTCTGGGCGCGCGCGGCGCCGACTAACGGCGCGAGCCGGGCGACACCCGCCAGCAGAGGAGGCCGTCGCCGTCCGCCGCGATCGCCTCGACCCGCGCGCTTCCGGCGCGCGCCTCGACGTGACGCAGCGCGCGTCGCAGCGCCTGCTCGAGGGCGGCGCCGAGGTCGACCTCGCCCCGGAGCCACGCCCTTGCGGAGACTCCGGGCGCCGTCACGAGCAGCTCCGTCTCGCGCCCGGCGCGCGCGACCACGCGCAGGCCTCCGATCTCGAAGAGGAGCGCGTCCTCGCGCGCGGCGGCGCGCGGAGAGGCCAGGAGCGGCGGCGGATCGGACGCGAGCCCGGCGACGAGGCTCTCGCGCAGCGGGCCCTCGAGCGCGGCATCGCAGCGGTAGTTCGGATGGTCGATCGCGATCGCGGCCGGCACGGCGGGATCGGCGAGTCGCCGCGCCGCGTCGAAATCGAGCGAGAAGCGGATGTACTGGACCGCCGAGATGCGGTCCTCCTCGCGCTGCTTCGGATCGAAACGGGCCGCGATGCGCTCCTCGCCGCGGCCCGCTCCGACGCGCAGCGCGACGTGCTCGTCGATGCCGACGAGGCGATCGAGCTCCGAGCGGATGCGCGAGAGCTCCTCGATCTCGACGAAGAGCGTCGCCGACAGCTCGCGCTCGCCGGGCATCAGCTCGTTGTAGACGTCGAGCTCGTGCTGCACCTGCTCGGACGCGTCGATCCGCTCGACCTGGAGCATCTCCTGGACCTGGAAGCGCAAGGTCTCGCGATCCTCGAAGAGCAGGCTTACCCGCTCGCCGACGGCCAGCCGGCGCGCGCGCTTGTGCTCGATCACGCGCCGCCGGTAGTCGTCGCGGAGCGCCGCGTAGGTCTCGCGATCGACGATCTCCTCGAGGCGGAGCGGCCTCACTCGGCGGAGAGCCCGTAGGCGTGGCGCAGCAGCACCACGGGGTGTACGGCCTTGCGCCCGCTGCCCTCTTCGATTCGCAGCGCGGCGAGCGGGCAATCCGTCGCCACGTGGTCGGCGCCGGCCTCCTCGATGCGCCGCAACATGCCCTGCGCCACCTGCATCGACGCGTCGTGGAAGCGGGCCTGCATGCCCCAGGTGCCGTCGACGCCGGAGCATGCGTCCACCAAGGTGACCTCGGCGCCCGCGAAGCGCAGCAGGTCGCGCGCGCGGAAGCCGAGCTTCTGGTGGCGCAGGTGGCAGGGCGCGTGGTAGGCGACGCGTCCGAGTGGCTGCGCGAACTCACGCGGCAGGCGCTTCTCGCGCGCGAGCTCGTAGAGGAACTCCATCAGGTCGCGCGTCGCCGCGGCCACGCGGCGCGCGTCTTCGCTGCGGAGCAGGCGCGGGTACTCCTCCTTCAGCATCAGCGAGCAGGAGGGTCCGGGGACCAGCACGCGCGCGCCCGCCTCGACGTGCGGCAAGAGCGCCGCGACGTTGCGTTCGGCGTGTCGCGCCGCAGTGTCGAGATCGCCCGTGTCGGTGAAGGGCATCCCGCAGCAGCGGTCGTAGCAGAGCGACACCGCGACGTCGGCGTGCTCGAGCACGCGCACGGCGGAGCGCCCGGCGATCGGGTCGTTGTACTCGACGCTGCATGTGGTGAAGAGCACGGCGCGCCCGTTCTTCCCTTCGCCGCGCGCGCCGCCTCGCTGCACGAACCAGCGCTCGACCGTGTCGGCGTAGTAGGACGGCTGCACCCAGTGTCGATCGATGCCGACCGCCTTCTCCATCAGCCAGCGCGACAGCGGGTTGCGGTTGGCGAAGTTCATCAGCACTGGCGCCGCGGCGCCGATGCGGCCGAGGAGATCCGTGCGCGTGGTGAGCCGGCGCGCGAACGGGATGCCGTCTCGCCTCGCGCGCGCGAGCTGCTGGCGCCGCATCAGCGCGGGGAAGTCGACGTCCCACTCGTGCGGCGGCGTGTAGGGACAGTGGTTGTAGCAGAGCTTGCAGTGGTAACAGAGCTCGTTCGCGGCATCGAAGTCCGCGCGCGAGACGCCCGCGACCTCCTGCTCGCTCGCGTCGATCAGGTCGAAGAGCTTCGGAAAGGTCGGGCACAGCGGCAGGCAGCGCCGGCACTGGTGGCAGATGTCGCCGACGCGGCGGAGCTCCGCCTCGAGCGCGCCGTCGTCCTGGTATTCGGGGTCCGAGTACGCGAGCTCGGACTTGCGTCTCACAGCTTCTCGAGGCCGTCGAGCGCCTTCTGGAAGCGGCCCGCGTGCGACTTCTCCGCCTTGGCGAGCGTCTCGAACCACTCCGCGATGTCGGCGAAGCCCTCGCCGCGCGCGGCCTTCGCCATGCCCGGGTACATCTCGGTGTACTCGTAGGTCTCGCCCGCGACGGCGGCCGAGAGGTTGCGGTCGGTGCTGCCGATCGGCTTGCCGGTGGCGGGGTCGCCGGCCTGCTTCAGGTAGTCGAGGTGGCCGTGCGCGTGGCCGGTCTCGGCCTCGGCGGTGTCGCGAAAGAGGCCGCCGACGTCCGGATAGCCCTCGATGTCGGCCTGGCGTGCGAAGTAGAGGTAGCGGCGGTTCGCCTGCGACTCTCCCGCGAAGGCGGCCTTGAGGTTGTCGTGGGTCTTGCTCCCCTTGAGCGTGGCCATCTCTTGCTCCTTGCAGTGGAACGCGCGCGACGTTCCGGGGTGGAAATCCGTGCGCGCGTCGCGACGGGCACGCGACGCGCGCGGCCAGACTGTAGTCGGCATCGGCCCCCGGTCAATCGGTTCTGCGGCCCGCCGCGGCGTCATTCTCGTCGGTGACGCGCGCCGCGCCGACGACACCGGCCTCGCGCAGCGCGCGCCGCTCGCCCTGCGAGATGCCGAGCTCCGCGAGGATCTCGTCGTCGTGCGCACCGAGTGACGGCGCGCCGGTGCGCACGCGCAGCGGCGTGCGCGAGAGCTTCGCCGCGGGTCCGACCACGGGGACGCGCACGTCGCCTGGCGCGTCGACGGGCTGGAGCATCTCGCGTTCGCGCACGTGCTGCGTGCGCGCCGCCTCCGCATAGCTCCGCACCGGCGCGGCCGGGATGCCGCCCGCGACGAGCGCGCCGAGCGCCTCCTCACAGCGGCGCCGCGAGGCCCACGCCGCGAGCCAGCCGTCGACCTCCGCGCGCCGGCGAATGCGCTCCGGCGCCGTCGCGTAGCGGGGATCCTCCGCGGCGTCGGGGTGGCCGACGAGCGGCGCGAGGCGACGCCAGTGCGCGTCGAGCAGCACGCCCGCGAGGATGTGTCCGTCGAGGCAGCGATAGGTGTTGGCCGGGGCCGCGATGCGGAACTGATTGCCGAGGCGCGGAATCTCGACGCCGAGCGCGCCGAGCGTCAGGTATCCGGTCGACTGGAAGAGCATCGCGTCGAGGAGCGACACGTCGATGTGCTGGCCTTCGCCGGTGCGGTCGCGATGGCGCAGTGCCGCGAGCACGGCGAAGGCGGCGTGCAGGCCCGCGAGGTCGTCGGCCAGGAAGGTCGGCGCCTTCACGGGCTCGCCGGAGGGCTCGCCGTTCAGCGACAGGAAGCCGCCGGCGGCCTGCGCCAGCGGGTCGTAGCCGAGCTCGCCGGACTGAGGGCCCCATTGCCCGAAGCCGCTGATCGACGCGTACACGATGTCGCGACGGAGCGCGCGCACGGCGCGGTAGCCGCAGCCCCAGGCGTCGAGCGTGCCCGGGCGGAAGTTCTCGATCACGACGTCCGCGCGCGTGGCGAGCCGGAGGAAGATCTCGCGGCCGCGCGCGTCGCGGATGTCGAGCGCGACGCTCCGCTTGTTGCGGTTGACCGTCGCGTGCATGAACGAGAGCGGCGGCTCGCAGCCGGGAAGGAACGGTGGCGAGCGCCGCGCGATCTCGCCGTGCGGGTGCTCGACCTTGACGACGTCGGCGCCGTAGTCGGCCAGCATGCAGCCGCACATGGGCCCGGCCCAGGTGGTCGTCAGCTCGACCACGCGGATTCCGGCCAGCGGGCCGCTGAGGTCGCGACGCGCTTCGCGGTAGAACTCGGCCTTCTCCATCGCTCCGCGCCCTCCGGCCGTGCTATGAATCGCGCGCCCCGGCGCCCGGGCCGGGCGACCGCACGGAGGCCCGCATGGAGGCGTCGGGAGACTCGGCCCTGCTCGGCTCGCTGCTCGTCGGCTCGAGCGCGCTGCTGACGCATCTCGCGCTGCTCCTCGGCCGCATCGCGATCGGCGCCTGCTTCGTGGTGCACGGGCTCGGGAAACTCGGTCTCGTCGGCACCGGCAACATGCAGGGCTTCGTCGACTTCCTGAAGAGCGTCGGCGTTCCGTATGCGCCGGTGCAGGCGCGCGTCGCGATGCTCTCGGAGCTCGTCGGCGGCTCGCTGCTCGCGCTCGGCCTCTTCACGCGGCCGGCCTGCGGGCTCCTCATCGCGACGATGATCATCGCGGGCCGCATCGGCCACAAGGGCGCCGGCTATCTGATCACCAACAACCCGCCGGGCGCCGAGTACACGATCAACCTGGCCGTGATCTGCGGCGTGTTCCTGCTGATCGGGCCGGGGATCTTCTCGCTCGACCAGATCCTCTTCAGGTCGTAGCGCCGAGCCGGTCGAGCGCGCGCGACGCGGCCTGACGCGCGGGGGTCGGGCCCGTGCCGGCGGCCGCGGCGAGCGCGGCGCGCACCTCCGGCGCGACCCGCTCGGGGTGCGCGGCCGCGAGCTCGCCGAGCGCCGAGGCCGCGAGCGCACGCGCCGGCGTGTCGGGGTCCGTGCGCAGCGCGTCGCACAGGCGCGCGAACACGGCGTCGTCCGGGTCGAGGAGCGCCGCGAGCGAGGAGAGCGCCGCGCGGCGCAGCGCCGCGTCCTCTGCAAGGCTCGCCGCGACGATGGCACGCGCGGCCTCGGGTCGGTCGGGCGCGAGCTCGCGCAGGGCGAAGACCGCCATGCGCCGGACCTCGGGCCGCTCACCACCCGCGACGAGCGCGCACAGCATGCCGAGCACCTCGGGCCAGCTGCGACCGAGGTCGACGAGCAGGCGAGCCGCCGTGAAGCGCAGGTCGCCGTCGGCGAGCGCGAGCGCGCCGACGAGCGCGGGCAGCAGCTTCAGCGGCGGCGGGCCGAGGCGCGCCAGCGCCAGCGCCGCGAACAGGCGCGCGCGGGGCTCTCCGCGCCGCAGCGCGCGGCCGAGCGCTTCCGCCACGCCGCCGTGTCGCGTGCCGATCTCGGCGAGCGCCCGGCTCGCCTCGCGTCCGACCTCCTTGGACGGGTCGGCGAGGGCAGCGCAGAGTGCATCCACGAGCAACACCGCGGCGGGATCGTCGGGCGCCTCTCGGCAGGCCTCGCGGCGCGTGTCGGGGTTCGGGTCGTGCAGGCGCGCGAGCAGCGGGTGGCTCACGCGAGGGACCAGCGCGCGTCGAGCGCAACCTCGCCGTCGCGGCGCACGCGGCCCTCGCGCTCGAGCTTCAAGAGGTGCGAGCAGACCGAGAGGCGCGCCGGCGCGTGCAGCGCCGGCGGGTAGGCCGCGTAGACGATCGCCACGATCTCCGGGATCGCGCTCGCGCGGCGCTCGAGCGCGGCGAGGATCTCGCGCTCGCGCGCGTTGCGGTGCGCGACGTACTCGGCGAGCTTCGCGACGCCGTCGCCGATGCGCGGCCCGTGCGCGGGATAGATCGCGAGCGGCGCCTCCTGCTGGAGTCGCGCCAGCGAGCGCATGTAGTCGGCGAGGTCCCCGCCCTCGCTCGGGATCACGGTCGTGCCGACGCCGAGCACGTTGTCGCCGGAGAAGAGGCTCTGCTCCTCCTCGAGCACGAAGCAGAGGTGGTCCTCGGCGTGACCCGGCGTATGGATCGCGCGAAGCCGCGCGCCCTCGGTCTCGAGCACGGAGCCGTCGTCGATCGGGTGGATCGGCGCCGGCGAGCGCGCGTCGAAGCCCGCGTGCGGGCGCTTCGAGACGCGCAGCGGCCCGTAGCGATCGCGCAGCGCCGCGACGCCGCCGTTGTGATCCGGGTGTCCGTGCGTCAGCGCGATCTCCTGGATGCGGCAGCCGGCGCGCTCGAGCGCGCGCTCGAGCACGGGAAGATAGGCGGGGACGCCCTGTCCGGTGTCGATCAGGATGCGCTCTCGCCCCGTGCCGACCAGATACGTGTTGGTGCCGGGTCCCGTGAAGAGCCCCGGGTTCTGGCCGAGCGCGACCACCACGCGCGGCGACCACACGTCGACGTCGGGCAGGGTCAGCCCGATCATCGTCGGGGCCGACATCAGCGACCCGCCACGGTCATGCGCGCGACGCGCAAGGTCGGCGACGCGATCCGCCCGAGCCACAGCAGGTCCGTGCCGACGGCGTCCACGTCGCGCAGCATCTGCCCGAAGTTTCCGGCGATCGTCACCTCCTCCACCGGGTGGACGATCTCGCCGTTCTCGATCCAGAGTCCGGCGGCGCCGCGCGAGTAGTCGCCGGTCACGGGGTTGAAGCCCATGCCGATCAGCTCCGTGACGAGCAGACCCCGCCGCGTGTCGGCAATGATCTCGTCCTGCGTGCGCGCGCCGGGCTCGATCCACAGATTTGTCGCCCCGACGGACGGGGCCGAGCCCGCGCTGCGTGCGGCGTTCCCGGTGCTCGCCAGCCCGAGCTTGCGCGCCGAGTAGCTGTCGAGGAGCCAGCTCGTGAGGCGCCCGCGCAGGAGCAGCACGTTGCGCCGCGTCGGCAGGCCCTCGCCGTCGAAGGGACGCGTGCCGAGGCCACCGGGCCGGCGGCCGTCGTCGATCGCGGAGAGGAGCGGGCTCGCGATCTCCTCGCCGAGCCGACCGGCCAGGAAGCTCGTCTTGCGGTAGACGGCATAGCCGCTCGCGCAGCCCGCGAGCTGTCCGAGCAGCGAGGCCGCGGTGATCGGATCGAAGAGCACCGGGACCTCGCAGGTCGGCACGCTACGGGCGCCGAGCCGACGCAGCGCGCGCTCGGCAGCGCGACGCCCGACCGCCGCGGGTTGCTCGAGCGCGGCGAGCCGCCGCGCGACGCTGAACCAGGAGTCGCGCTGCATCGAGCCGTTCTCGCGGGCGAGCGGCTCGCACGTGAGCGAGTGGGTCGCGCTCTCGTAGCTGCCGAGGAATCCGAGGCTGTTGCCGTACACCACGCGGCGGAAGTCGGAGGCGGCCTGCGATCCCTCCGAGTTCACGATGCGCGGATCGCGCGCGCGGGCCGCGGCCTCGGCCGCGCGCGCGTCATCGATGCGCGCCTCGATCGAGACGGAGCGGTCCTCGGCCGCGCCGAGGCCGAGATCCTCCGGCGCGGTCTCCGCGAATCCGCCGTCGGGCAGGCCCGCGGCCGGATCCTCGGCGGTCGCACGCGCGAGCGCGACCGTCTCGTCGGCCATGCGATCGATCGCCTCCGGCGAGAGGTCGCTCGTCGAAGTGATCGCGCTCCGCATGCCGCGGGTCCCGCGCACGAGCGCGCGCAGCCCGAGCGTGCGCTGGCGTGCCTGCACGACGAAGTCGATCTCCGCGCCGCGCACGCGCGTCTCCAGCGAGTCGCCGGCGGCGAGCACCGCGTCCGCAGCGTCCGCGCCCGCGGCGCGCGCGCGCGCGAGCGCCTTCGCCACCGCGTCTCGCTCGGCGCCGCTCATCCCTCCGTGCCTCCGACGGTCAGCTCCTCGATGCGGAGCGTCGGCAGCCCCACGCCGACCGGCACGCTCTGGCCGTCCTTGCCGCAGGTTCCGACGCCGCGGTCGAGGCGGAGGTCATTGCCGATGCGCGTGACCCGCAGCAGCACGTCGGGTCCGTTCCCGATCAAGGTCGCGCCCTTCACCGGCGCGCCGAGGCGCCCGTTCTCGATGCGGTAGGCCTCGTTGGCCGAGAACACGAACTTGCCGCTCGTGATGTCGACCTGGCCGCCGCCGAACGACACCGCGTAGAGACCCCGGTCGACACCGCGCAGGATCTCCTCCGGGTCGTCCTCGCCCGCGAGCATGAAGGTGTTGGTCATGCGTGGCATCGGGAGGTGCGCATAGCTCTCGCGACGCCCGTTGCCGGTCGGCGACATGCCCATGAGGCGCGCGTTCAGGCGATCCTGCAGGTAGCCGCGCAGCACGCCGTTCTCGATCAGCACGGTGCGCTGCGTCGGCGTGCCCTCGTCGTCGATGTTGAGCGAGCCACGCCGCGCGGGGATCGTGCCATCGTCGATCACGGTGACGCCGTCGGCCGCAACGCGCTGGCCGAGTCGGTCCGCGAAGGCCGACGTCTTCTTGCGGTTGAAGTCGCCCTCGAGCCCGTGGCCAACCGCTTCGTGGAGCAGGATCCCGGGCCACCCGGGGCCGAGGACCACCGTCATCGCGCCGGCGGGACACGGCACGGAGTCGAGGTTCAGGCACGCGATCCGTACCGCCTCGTCCACCAGGGGATGCCACGCCGACGGCTCCTCGAGCTGCGCGAAATCGTAGCGGCCGCCCATTCCTTGATAGGCGATCTCGCGGCGCCCGCCGGGCCCCTCGGCCATGACCTGCACGTTCAGCCGCACGAGCGGTCGCTCGTCGCCGGCGAAGGTCCCGTCGCTGCCGACGACGAGCACGCGCCGGTGCTCCGCCACGCAGCTCGCCATCACCTGCACGATGCGCGGGTCGCGGGCGCGCGCGCGCGCGTCGATCGCGCCGAGGAGATCGATCTTGCGGGCGACCGGCACGTCGGTCGGCGAGGAGACGATCGGATAGAGATCGGGGCCTGCGTCGGTGCGGCGGGGCAGGGCGGCGCGCGCGCTGCCCTGCGCGGCGTGCTGCGCGATCGCGCGGGCGGACGCCGTCGCGAGGCGCAGACTCTCGAGGTCGATCTCGTCGGTGTGGGCGTAGCCCTGCCGCTCGCCGGCCTGCGCGCGCACGCCGACGCCCTGCTCGACGTGGCGATCGCCGCTCTTCACGATCCCCTCTTCGAGCGCGACCGAATCCTGTGTCGCGTACTCGAAGTAGAGGTCCGCGTAGTCGACCTTGCGCTCGAGCGCGCCGTCGAGCACGCGGGCGAGGCTCTGCTCGTCGACGCCGAAGCGCTCGCGGAAGAAGGTCGGGCTGCGGGGCTCGCTCATCGAGTCTCCTGGAGGTCCGCCGGCGCGCGAGTGAGGGCGCGCAGGCGCGCCGGTAGCGCGGCGAGCGTAGCCAACTCGCGCGCGTCGACGGCGACGAGGCCGAGGCGGCGGGCGGGCTCGAGGTCGCGCGCCGGATCGTCGCCGACGAGCGCGGCCTCCGCGGGCCGGCAGCCGAGGCGCTCGAGCGCGAGCCGCAGCAGCGCGGGATCGGGCTTGCGCGCGCGCGCATCGCTCGCGAGCACGATGGCCGAGAGGCGCGGCGCGAGCCCGAGGTCGGTAAGCACGTCGCGCAGGCGCGAGTCGAAGTTCGAGACGACCGCGGTGGCGAGCCCCGCCTCGCGCAGCGCGCCGAGCGCCTCCTCGGCGCCGGGCCGCGACCGCCAGGCTTCGCCGCGGCCGAAATGGCGCCAGAGGTCCGCGAAGCAGGCGTCGAAGTTGCGGACGCGCACCGCGGAGTCGGCGGCGAGGAAGACCTCGCGCACGCGCTCGCGCCACCAGGCCCGCTCGAGCGCGTCGACCGGCCCACGCGCTTCCGTGTAGTCGGGCGGCGCCGCGCCGCGCAGCACGCGCGCGAAGGCGTCGGCGAGGCGCCAGGCCGAGATCGCCGCGCCGTGGCACGCGGCGGCGCGCGCGTACGTCTCGCCGACCGGCTCGGCGAGCTCGATCAAGGTGCCGGTGGCATCGAAGAGCACCGCCCGAAGCACGGCTCAGGCGGGCTTGCGCGCGGACGCGATGAAGGTCGCGGGGAGATCGCGGGACGCGGTGTCGCCGGGGCGCGTCTCGCAGCGGAAGTCCTCGAGGCCCGCGTCGCGGAACCAGTCGGCGAGCTCGTCGGCGCCGAAGCCGAGCCAGGCGACGCCGAGCTCCTGGCGCATCCACTCGTGCTCGTGGCGCACGAAGTCGACGACGATCACGCGGCCTCCCTTGGCCACCACGCGGGCCATCTCGCGGATCGCGTCGCCCGGCGAGGGCAGGTAGTGGAGCACCATGTGGGCGAAGGTCGCGTCGACGGCGCCGCGCTCGAGGGGAAGCGCGCCCGCCTCGCCGTGGCGGAGCTCGACGCCGGAGATCCCTTCGGCCTCGAGCTTCGCGGCCGCGGCCTCGAGCATGCGCGCGGAATGGTCGATCGCGACGACGCGCAGGCCGAGCTTCGCCAGCTCGGCGGCGAGAATCCCGGTGCCGGTGCCGATGTCGGCGACGCGCATCCCGGACGGCACCAGGTGCGCGACCGCGCGGGCGCGCAGTGCGTCGTCGTTGAAGACCTTGCGCAGCGCGTCCCACTCGGGTCCGACGGCGTCGAAGAAGGTGCGCGTGCGCGTCGCGCGCGCACGCAGCACGCGCTCGAGCGCCGCGGCGTCGCCGAGATGGAGCGCGTCGGCCTGCAGCTCGCGTCGCACGAGCTGCCACGCCTCGTGCCAGGGTCCGTCGCGGGGCGCGCTGTAGCGGTAGAAGACGTAGGTGCCTTCGCGGCGGTCCTGGAGCAGCCCCGCCTCGCGCAGGATCGCGAGATGGCGCGAGACGCGCGACTGCGCCATGCCGAGCACGTCCATCAGCTCCTGCACGGCGAGCTCCTGCTGCTCGAGCAGCGCGAGCACACGGACGCGTGTCGGGTCCGAAAGGGTGCGGAAGATCTTCTGGACCTGCTCCATGCGAGTTTCTCATCGCAACACCTGCGCACGAGGTGTGATCACGAACCGGGTCTGTCCTCCGAACCTTCGCTCGCCTGCGGCTCGCTGCGCGCGCGACTCTCCGGGTCGCGCTTGCCTAGCGTACGACAGGCGCGGACGCGGTACCGGAGATCTTGTAACGCAGCTCTCCGTTCTTCCCGACCCGCACGCCTTGGCTGGCGAGCGAGCTGCGGACGTTCTGCGCGACCTGCACGGCGAGCTCGAGGTCGAGCGGCGCCTGGCGCGGATCCGGCGCGCGGCCGACCTTGCCCGTCAAGGTGCCGGTGCCGAGCGGCGAGCGCAGCTCGAACGAGCTGATCTGGAGATAGGACTCTCCGCCGAGCGCGAGGTCGCCGTGGAGCTCCTCGTACGGGATCGCCATCGGGAGCTGCGGGTGCGAGAGCGTGCCGTTCTGCGCGGTGATCCGGACCGGGCCGGAGGGCCCCTGTTCCTCGAGCGCGACGTCGACGTCGAAGCTCGCGCGGCCCTCGAGGCGCGCGCCCGCGAGGGCCTCGGGCCCGAGCAGGTCGTTCAGGTCCACCTCGCGCAGCGCGCCCGTGAAGCGCGGGGGACCGCGCAACACGGCGACGCCGTCGACCTGACCCTGCGGCGTGTCGAGCTCGAGGCGCAGCGCGGGACGCGCCATCAGCCAGGCGAGCGACCACGCGGGCCGGACGCGCAGGCGGTCGATCTTCAGCACGTTGCCATCTGGCCGTGTCACCTGGACGTCCTCGGCCGCGAGACCCGGGCCGAAGATCGAGAGCGCGGGACCCATGTGCCCGATCTCGACGCCGAGGCCCGCCTCGCCGAGACGCGCCGACAGCGAGTCGGCGAGTCGGTCGTAGGGGAAGCGCAAGTAGGCGAAGGTGGCCGTCAGCGCAATCGCGGCCGCCGCGATGCCCGCCCACTGGAGCCGCGGGCGCGCGCTCGCAGCCGAAGGTCCGGTCACTGCAGCGGCTCGAAGGACGACACCGCGAACGTCACGTCGAGCAGCTCGGGATTGTCGGGGCGCTTGCGCATGCGCAGGCTCTTGACCGACAGCACCTGGTCCGACCTCTCGATCTTGTCGAGGTAGTCGACGGTCTGGATCAGGTTCACCTGCTCGAGCGTCACCTCGACCTTGCTCTCGCGGTAGCGGTCGCCCGGCGGCGCGGCCTGCGGCTCCATCGACTTGACGTTCACAGACGCCTCGTGCGCCAGGTTCTCGAGCGTCGTGCGCAGATTGCCGCGCGGGGCCGTCTGGATGCGTCGCTCGACGTCGGATAGCCGGGCCTGGAGCGAGTCGTACTCGCGGCGCAGGCGAGCCATCACGTGCACTTCCTGCTCGGCGGCTTCCCGCCGGCTGGCCGCGCGCGAGATCGCGCCGAGGATCGGGTTCACCACCGCGACGTAGAGGAGCGCGAGCGCGAGCAGGCCTCCGGCCGACCCTACGAGCAGCTTCTCACGCGGCGCGAGCGCGCCATACGCGGCGGAGAGGCGGGCGATCCACTCCCGGAGGTTCACTCGCTGCCCTCCGTCAGACCGATCGTGACGTTGAACTTCTTGACGTGGCGCTTGGGGTCGTCCTCGATTGCGCCGACCTGGACCTTGGAGAACGGAGCGAACTTGGCGAGCTCGGCGCCGAGCCGCTCGGCCGCCTCGAAGCTCTTCGTGAAGGCGCGGATGCGGATGCTGCTGTGGTCGATCGAGAGCTCCTCGAACACGACGTCGAGGTCCTTCGGCACGCGGCGCGAGATCTCGCCGAGCAGGTCGAGCGCCGAGCGGTTGCCGCGGTAGACGCCGAGGAACTCGGCACGCGCGTGCGCGGCAGACACGGCCTCGCGCATGCCGGAGACCGGATTCTCGGGAACCGGCTTGTCCGGGAAGGCCTGCGACCAGAGCGCTGCGACCTGGCGCTCGGAACGGCGCGCCGTGCCCGACTCGAGCAGCGCGCCCGAGAGCGCGCTCGCGATCCCGAGCACGAGCACGATCCCGGCGAGCACGATCGTGCTGCCAAAGTCGCGGCGATAGCGCGAGAGGTCGACGCGGCGCGCGAACTCGTCCTGCCGGAAGTTGAGCTCGGTCTTCGCACGCGCGGTGCCGCGCAGTGCGAGCGCGATCGCCGGGGCGAAGAGCAGCGGCGATCCGCCCGCCACGAGCCCGGGCCCGAGCTCCTGGACCGGCAGCCCGAGCCGCGTGACCGAGAGGCCCGTGCGCTCCGAGAGCAGCTCGTCCATGCGATCGAGCTGGGCGCTGCCGCCAAAGATGGTCACGTCGTCGATGCGTGTGTCGAGCGTCGGCTCGAGCGACGCGACGAAGCGCACCATCTCGCCGGCGATCTGGTCGAGCACCGAGGAGGCCTTGGCCAGGCGCCCGCCGAGCACGGGATCGAAGATCCCGTGCTCGCACTTCGCGCGCTCGGCCTCCGCGAGCGAGAGGCCGCGATCCTCCGCGACCGCCTCGGTCAG
Source organism: Myxococcota bacterium (assembly GCA_035541475.1). Lineage (GTDB taxonomy): Bacteria > Myxococcota_A > UBA9160 > UBA9160 > SMWR01 > DASUFZ01. The sequence continues at coordinate 16,847 of DATKND010000174.1, forward strand.
CGCGCGGCCGGCGACGCCGAAGGAGTGCGCGGCCATGGGCTTCTCGTCCTGGATCGCGCAGAAGGTGGTCTTCGAGTGGCCGATGTCGACGAGCAGGCGCGAGCCGCCGAGCTCGAAGGCGCCGCAGAGGTTCGCGAGCACGAGGCCCTCGGCCTCGACCGTGCGCGCGTCGCAGCCGGCTTCGTGCAGCGTCTCCATCAGCTCCGACACGCGGGTGCGCGGCGCGATCGCCGCCACCACGCTCGCGCGGCTGCGCTCGTTCCCCACCGCCTGCCAGTCGAGGACGACCTGCTCGAGCTCGAAGGGCAGCCGGTCCTCCACCTCGAAGGGCACGGCCTGCTGGAGGCGCCGCTTCTCCGTGAAGGGGAACTCGAGCCGGCGCACCGACAGGCGATCGCCGCGCAGCGCGGTCACCACCTGGTCGGTCGCCAGGCGGTGCACCTCGACGAAGCGCCGCAGCACGGCCGCGAGCGGCTGGTCCTCGTCGCGGGGCACCGCGCGCACGTGGACGGCGGCGAGGCTGCGGAGGCTCTGCTGAAGCTCGACCGCCTTCAGGCTGTGGCTGCCGAGGTCGAGGCCGAGGACGTTCTTGAGGATCGGCATCCGACCAGCCCCTAGAGGACGCGCCAGGATAGCAGCAGGGGTTTGGAGCCCTGGCTGCGGTCCAGGACGACCTGGATGCGCCGCTCCACGCTGCCGACCCGCCCTTCGGCGGTCACGACGAAGACGTCGCTCGAGTAGGCGAGCTGCGGGAAGACGCCGGTGTCGTTCTGCACGATCTCGTTGATCGGCTTGCAGCTGTCGTCACTTTGCTTCTGTCCGCAGAGGATCCAGCCGTCCTGCCGGGTGGCGATCAGCCGGCGGACCATGTCCTCGGTCGCGAGCTGCAGCTGGACGCCGTCGTTGTAATAGATCAGGGCGAGCACGTGGGGCGGGGCGGTGTTGGGATTGATGCCGTCCTTGGAGATGTAGGGGTAGACCGTGACGTACGGGCGCAGCGCCTCGACCAGGGTGGAATCGAACCCCGGGACCAGGCGCAGCTCGTCCAGCGAGAGCAGCGGTCGGTTGCGGTCATTGGGCCCGACGGGGCTCTCGCCGCGCTCGAAGGCGTCGTTCTCGGAGCCGCCTTCCTGGCTGACGTCGTCCGGGTCCACGTGGTCGATCAGGTTGTCGACCAGGGTCTTCGTGTCGTAGAGCTTCTCGGCCGGCGGCAGCGGGATGTCCGCGATCACCTTCTTCAGCAGCTCGGTCAGGAACGGCTTCGCCTTGTCGTCCATCACGCCGTCCTTGTTCACGGCGAGCACCGCGTTCAAGTTGAGCCTCGAGCCCGCGTCCTCGATCACGAGCCGAAGCGAGCTGCCGTCCTCGAGCTCGATCGGCGCGAGCCCCGCCATCGCCCAGAGGTCGTCCAGGGTCTCGCCCTGGAAGCTCCCCTGCTTCTCGAGCAGCTTGTCCTCGAGCAGCAGCGCCCAGGCCAGCCGGACCCCGCCGCGGGCCATGGCCTCCGCGCGGCTCGCGGCCTCGCGGTTGTAGGCGATCCGATCGTCGACCGTCGCGCGGCGCACGAAGGTCGCGATGCTGCTCGCGAGCAGCAGGGCGAAGACGAGTACGATCACGAGCACGACGCCGCGCTCTTGCCGCGCGCTCATCGGCACTGCTGCTTCACGGCCGGGGAGTCGCGGTAGAGCGCGCGGTACTGGTCCCAGCAGATGTTGGGCGCGTTGGCGACGAGATCGGAGAGCGCTTGCACCACGTCGGCGGAGGGCATCTGAGGCGCGCCCTGGGAAACAGGGGGATTGCCCATCCCGGGGATCTTGCCGCCACCCACCTTCGTCCAGTCGATGCAGTCGGCCAGCGTGAGCTTGCAGTTCTGGTTCCCTCCGTTGAGCTGATCCGGATCGAGCAGCGCGACCATGTCGAGGGGCCGCATCGGCAGCAGCACGCGGCGCGCGTAGACGATGGGCTCGCCCTCCGCGGCCTGCGCGGCGGACGGATCCGCGCTCGAGATCTGGGGCACGAGCGCGAGCTCGATCTCGACCTGGACGGGCAGCTCGCTCGTGTCGACGATCTGGGAGGAGTCCCAGCGGTCGACCCACTCGCCGGAATCGTTCAGGAAGCGCAGGGCGAAGTGCGCGACGCCGTCGGCGAGCAGCAGCGAGGCGGGGTCGTCGGGGCGCGGGAAGTCGCGGTCGAGATGATCGGGCATCCGCGAAGACGACCAGCGCCGCAGCTCGAAGCCGGCGCCGCTCCCGGAGTTCTCGAGCGTGTAGGTGACGGTCGAGAGATCGGACATCGGCTGCTCGTTCGAGCGCGGCGGGTCGGCCCGCATCATGAACTTGATGCGGTCGGAGCCGCTGGCGGTGCCCCGGAACCTCTGGCCGAGGTGCGAGTCGGCCAGGAAGATCCACGGATTCGCCAGCGGGTCCATGTCGTCGGGCTTCTTCACGAGGACCGTGCGCTCGAGATCGAGCGCGATGCGATCGATCAAGGTGGTGGCGCGGCGCACCTCGCGCGTGGTGTCCGTCGCCTTCTGGCTGTGGTTCGACAGATCGATGTAGAAGCCGATCGCGGTGCCGACGAGCAGCGCCGTGAGGAAGAGCACGGCGAGCACCTCGATCAAGGTGAAGCCGGCGCGTGTGCGTGCGTCGCGAGTCGCCGAGCCCATCACATGCTCGGCTGCGTATTCGGGGTCCCGCCGCCCCGCGTGCTCGGCGGCGGCAGGTTCGGACTGGTCGGAACCGCGCCCGTCGCGGCGGTGGCGGCATTCGGGTTGGTCGACTGCTGCTGCGTCTTGTCCGGGAACAGCTCCTCGAGCCCCGTGGTGTCGAAGGCGAAGGTCGTGCGCAGGACGCGCTGCACGCGGTCGCCGTCCTGCCAGGTGACCGCCACGTCGATGCGCCGCAGCCGGCCGTCCTGACCGGACTTCGGCTGCGCGAGCAGATCCTCCGTCGTGTCACCGGTGGTCGGGGCGCCGACACCCGTGCCGCTCGTCTTCGTCTGGCTCGCGGTGGTCTTCTTGCGCTCGGGGCGGCTCCGCTGCTTCTCGATGCCCGCGATCGTGTCGAGCATCGGCGTCGGATCGAAGGACTGGACGGCAATGCCCACGTGGAAGACGTCGACGTCGTGCTGCTCCTGGCCGGAGCCCGGCACCTGGCCGAGCTCGACCTGCGACTCGAGGTCGGCGAGGAAGCGGTCGGCGATCAGCGAGGCCTCGACGCGGCGCCTGCTCATCCCCTCGGAGCGGAGGCCGCGGATCGCCGTCTCGGCGAGCACGGTGTAGATCAGCCCGAGCACGAGCACGGCCGCCATCACCTCGAGCAGGGTGAAGCCGCTGCGGCGCGCGGGCGGCGTCACGGCTCGCGCTCGTTCGCGACGAAGCGCACGGCGTCGTCGAGCGGCATCACGACGAGCGTCTCGCGCGCGCCGCCTCGCTCCTGCAGCACGATCTCGGTGTAGGGGGCGGAGCCGTCGCGGTCGAAGACGACTTCGGACAGGCCCCTCTGGATCAATCCGTGCGAGGTCGTGACGCCGGCCACGAACACGTCTCCGTCGAAGTTGCGGAAGTTGCCGAAGGTGTCGGGAACCGGCGTGAACTCGTACGCGAGCTCGGGCGGCGGCTGGAGCGGCAGGTTGCCGCCCTTCTGGGTGTCGTACTGGAGCGCCGCCGGGACCGGACGCGCCTCCGGCTCGTCGGTGCCGAGCCACTCGATGCGGTAGAGACCGTTGTCGAGGTCGAAGAACACGCGGTGCGGGATGCCGGTCACGACGGCGCGCTGGCGCGCGAGCTCGATCTCGGCGGCCAGGCGCTGCGCGGCGTGCTGGAGGCGTCGCTCGCCGAGCGCGTTCAGATTCGGCAGCACGAGCATCGCAGCGATCGCGAGGATGGCCACCACGGCAAGGATCTCGATCAGCGTGAATCCGCGCCGTCGCGCCCGCGAGCATGCCCGCCCTCGTCTCATCAGCCCTGCCGGTTGTCTTCCTCGGCGACCCAGTTCCCGATGTCGGAATCGGTGCCGGATCCGCCCGGCGCGCCGTCCGCGCCCCACGACCAGAGATCGAAGGAGTGGTCGTTGTGGGTGCCCGGCGACTCGTACTGATACGGGTTGCCCCACGGATCGAGGGGGATGCGCCTCTCGCGCAGGTAGCCGCCGGTCTGGAAGTTGTGCACGTCGGGCGGCGACTCGATCAGCGCGTGCAGCCCCTGCTCGGTCGTGGGGAAGCGCGAGTTGTCCATCCGGTAGGTCTCGAGCGCGGCCTCGAGATTCTTGATCTGCGTGCGCGCGGTCGTGACCTTTCCCTTGTCGATCTGCGGAATGATGGCGATGCCGACCAAGGTCGTGAGCAGGCCGATGATCAGCACCACGGCCATGATCTCGATCAGGGTGAATCCCTGACGGCGTTCGATGCGTTCCATGTGTTGTTCTCCTTAGCCGAGCGAGCTCGTGATCTGGAGCAGGGGCACGAGCGTCGCCAGGATGATGACCAGCACGATGCCGACCATGACGAGGATGAGGAAGGGCTCGAGCAGCGCGGTGAGCCGCGTGACGGCGGTCTCGACCTGCTCCTCGTAGGTGTCCGCGACCTTCGCGAGCATCGCCTCGAGCTCGCCGCTCTGCTCGCCGACCTCGATCATGTGGGTGACGAGCGGCGGGAACTCGCCGCTGTTGCGCAGCGGGCGCGCGACGCTCTGGCCCTCGGTGATGGACAGGCGCGCCGCGTCGATCGCCTCCGCCAGCACGGTGTTGCCGGCGACCTCGCCGGCGGTGTGGAGCGCGCGGATGATCGGCAGGCCGCCCGCGAGCAAGGTCGAGAGCGTGCGCGCGAAACGCGAGATCGCGATCAGCCGCGCGAGCCGCCCCACGACCGGCAGACGCAGGCGCATGCGATCGTAGACCGCACGGCCGCGCGTGGTCTTCACCAGCGCGCGGAAGCCGAACACCAGCGCGGCGACGAAGAGGACGATGGCCCACCAGTAGGAGCGCGTGAAGTTCGAGCCGGCGATGATCCAGCGCGTGTAGAAGGGCAGGGGCTGATTGAGGCTCGTGAGCAGCTGCGTGATCTGCGGCAGCACGACCGTGACCAGGGCTGTCACCACGACGCAGGCGAAGCCGAACATGACCAGCGGATAGATGAGGATCGAGCCGACCTTGTTCCGCAGGCGCACCTGGCTCTCCATGTAGTCGGCCAGCCGCTCGAGCACCTGCTCGAGCGCGCCGCCCGCCTCGCCCGCGCGCACCATCGAGACGTAGAGATCGGGGAAGACGCGGCTCGCGCCGAGCGCGTCGGCGAACGACGCGCCCTGGTTCACGTGCTCGCGCACCTGGCCGTACACCGCCTTGAGACGCGGGTTCTCGACCTGGTCGGTGAGCGCGCGCAGCGACTCCACCAGCGGGATGCCGGCGCCGAGCAAGGTCGCGGCCTGGCGCGTCGCGAGCGCGAGGTCGAAGGCCGAGATGCGCTGCGGCAGGCGCAGCCGGAAGCGGCGCGACGCGGCCGACGGCTCTGCCTTCTCCGAGCGGCCCTCGGCGATCTCGGTGGGGAAGATGCCGTCGCGCCGGAGCCTGGCGCGCGCGCCCTTGACGCTCTCGGCGTCGACGTGTCCGCGCGCGGCCTTGCCCGCGCTGGTGACACCTCTGTACGCGTAGACCGGCACCGCCCGTTCTCCTAGATCTGGGCGACCGCGGCCTCTTCCTCGGTGGCCCGCAGCACCTCGGCGACCGAGGTGATGCCAGCCAGCACCTTGCGCGCACCGTCGCCGCGCAGCGTGTGCATGCCCTTGCGGACGGCCATGTTCTTGATCGTCTTGGAGTCGATGTTTTGCGAGACGAGCCCGCGGATGTCGTCGTCGACGAGCATCATCTCGAAGATACCCACCCGGCCGCGGTAGCCGGAGTAGTTGCAGCCGGCGCAGCCCTCGGAGCGATACACCGAGCGCGGCTTGTTGCCGGAGTCGATGCCGATCTCGAGCAGCTCCTCGCGCGTCGCCTCGTAGGGCACGCGGCAGTCGGGGCAGAGCACGCGCACGAGGCGCTGTGCGAGCACCGCCACCAGCGACGACGCGACCAGGAAGGGCTCGACGCCCATGTCGACGAGTCGCGTGATCGCGCTCGGCGCGTCGTTGGTGTGGAGCGTCGAGAAGACGAGGTGGCCGGTCAGCGACGCCTGGATCGCGATCTCGGCCGTCTCGAGATCGCGGATCTCGCCGATCAGGATCACGTTCGGGTCCTGGCGCAGGATCGAGCGCAGCCCGCCCGCGAAGGTGAGTCCGACCTTCGGGTTCACCTCGATCTGACCGATGCCCGGGAGCTGGATCTCCACCGGGTCCTCGATCGTGATGATGTTCTTGTCCGTCGAGTTGATGCGCGCGAGCGCGCCGTAGAGCGTGGTCGTCTTGCCGCTGCCGGTGGGCCCCGTCACGAGCAGGATGCCGTTCGGGCGCGAGATCAGTCGCTCGAGCGTGCCGAGCTGGTTCTTGTCGAAGCCGAGCTTCTCGAGGTTCTGGAGGTCCTGCGTGCGCGGCAGCAGGCGCATCACGACGCGCTCGCCGTAGGCGACCGGCAGGGTCGAGAGGCGGACGTCGTAGTCGCGGCCGGCGATCTTCAGGCGGATGCGTCCGTCCTGGGGCAGTCGCTTCTCCGCGATGTTGAGCTGACCCATGATCTTGATGCGCGAGACGATGCTCGCGTGCAGCGCGCGCGGCAGCGGCTTGATCGGCTCGTAGAGGATGTCGTCGATGCGGAAGCGCACGCGGATCTCGCGCTCGAAGGGCTCGAGGTGGATGTCGCTGGCGCGCTCCTTCACCGCGTTGTGCATCAGCGAGTTCACCAGCTTGATGATCGGAGCGTCGTCCTCCGACTCGATCAGGTCCTGCGGCTCGTGCGAGATCTCGCTGGCGAGAGCGGAGAGGTCTTCGGCGGCGTCCTCGGCCAGCGCGTCGGTGAGCCCGGGGCCGCGGTCGTAGACCTCGTTGATCGCGCCGAGGATCGTGCGTTGGTTGGCGAGCTCGAGGCGGAGATCCGCACCCTCGAAGAGCAGGCGCAGGTCGTCGAGCGGCGTGGTGTCGAGCGGATCCACCACCGCGACGCGGATCGCGCCGCTGCCGTCGCGCTGCAGCGGCAGGATGCCGTGGTCCTTCGCGAAGCTGATCGGCACGCGCTCGATCAGGGTCTCGTCGACGTCGCCGCGGTGGATCTGGGGTCGGATCGGCAGGCCGAGCTGATCGGAGAGGGCGGTCATCACCTCGTCGGCCGTGACGCGCCCGGACGCCACCAGCCGCTCCGCCAGCGTGCCGCCGTTCTCGGCCTGCTCGCGGCGCGCGACCTCGAGCTGCTCCTCGGTCAGGTTGGTGGTCCGCAGCAGGACGTCGCCGAGGTCGGTGCGCTGCACGCGCGCGCGGCGCGGCTGGGCTTGCGGCGCGCTCACGGCTGCTTCTCCGGCTCGGGAGGCTCGACCACGAGCAGCTGGGGCGAGAGCCCGTGCGAGCGCCGCACCACGCCCTGGACGTCGTGCGCTTCTTGCAGCGTCGCGTACGGCCCGAGCCGCACCTCGTAGAGCACGCCGCTCGGAGTCTCGGAGGCGACGAGCGTGCCATCGTGACCGGAGTCGATCAGCGAGGTGAGCATCGAGGCCGCGGCGTCGGCGTCGCCGAAGATCGCGGCCTGGAGGAAGTACTGCGGGGCGTGCTCGGCGGCCGCGCGATCGGCTTCCGCCTTCTCGCGCTTCTCCTGCTCGAGCGACTCGATCTCGCGCATGCGCTCGAGAGGGTACCGGGCCGTGATCCCGGCGACTCTCGTGCGCACCGGGCTGCCGTGATCCTCCGCCGTGTAGGGCTTCGAGTCGGCGCGGGCCTCGGCGTAGCGCTGCTCCTCGTCGGCGCGCTCCTTGTCGGTGATCGGAAAGTCCTGGCCGGAGTACTGTCCGAACTCCTCGCGCTTGCGGATCGACTCGCGCTCGAGGTCGAGCGGGTCGCGCACGATGTGCGGGGTCAGGAAGACGAGCAGGTTGGTCTTGCGCAGCGTCTTCGACTCGGTCTTGAAGGCCCAGCCGAGGATCGGGATGTCGCCGAGCCAGGGAACTTTGGTGATCTCGTTGTCGTAGGCGTCGCTGATCAGGCCGCCGACCACGACGGTCTCGCCGTCCTCCACGACCACCGTATTCTCGATGCGGCGATTCCGCAGCGTGACGCCGACCTGGTTGACGTCGCCGACCGGCGCCTCGTTGTTCACGTCGCTGATCTCCTGGAAGATGTCCAGGCGCAGGTTGTCGCCCTCGGTGATCTGCGGCGTCACGCGCAAGGTCACACCGATGTCCTGGCGCTCGACGTTGACCGAGGTCGAGAGGCCGGAGGACACGGCCGTGCCGCCGGTGGTCGGCGCCTGCACGCGGCTCGTGATGATCGGGATGTTCTCGCCGACGCGGATCTCCGCCTCCTCGTTGTCGGAGGTCAGCACGTGCGGCGCGGAGATCACGTTGACGTCGCTGTTGGTGGCGGCGAGCCGCAGCACGCCGCTGATCAGGCTACCGCCCGTTGCGTAGCCATTGCTGTCGAGGTCGAGCGTGTTGCGAAGGAAGCGCCCGATGAAGGGCGCGATGATCGGCGCGGCGGCGCCGGCCGTCGGAGCGGCGGCGGCGGCCGAGGCGGCGTCCGTCGCGGTCGCGACCAGGAAGTCGTTGTTGCCGTTGATCGTGCGGAAGAGCGCGTTGAAGCCGAGATCGTGCCCGTCGGCGAGTGTCACCTCCATGATCAGCGCCTCGACCAGCACCTGCGAGCGCTCGACGTCGAGCTTCTTGATCACCTCCGTGAGCGTGTTGAATGCCTCCTGATTGGCCTGCACGATCAGGGAATTGGTGGCGGGATCGGCGGTCACGGTGATGTTGCCGGCGAGTCCCGCGACGGCGCTCTGGATCCCGGGCGCCACGCCCGGCTGCGTCGTGCTGCCGCCGAGGCCGATACCGCCACCGATCCCGCCACCGATCCCGCCACCGCTGGTCCCGCCGGTGCCGGTGCTGGTCCGGCTCCGGCTCCGGCTCCTTCCGCCGCCGGACTGGCCGCCGATCAGGCTGGATAGCGTCTGCGCGAGCTCCTGGGCGTCGGCGTTCTGCAGGTAGTAGACATGGATGCGACCGCCGCCACGGACGGGCACGTCGAGCTTGGCGACGAGCGTCTTCACCTCCTCGAGCTGCGCGCGCGGCGCGAGGACCAGCAGCGAGTTGGTGCGCTCGTCGGTGATGATGCGGACCGGCGCCTTGACGGCGGTCGGCTCGTTCGGATTCTGCGGCTGGCGGGGCTGGCGGCGTCCGGGCCGCGCGGGCTGGCCGGGCTGGCCGGTCGGGCTTCCGGTGGTCGTCACTTCCGCGCCGTAGATCTCGGACACCTGATCCGCCAGCGTGTTGGCGTCGGCGTACTGGACCTGGATGACCGCGAGCTCTTCCTTGTAGGTCTCGACGTCGATCGACTCGAGGATGTCGATCAGGCGCCGGATATTCGACGCCGATTCCGTCAGGATCACGGTGTTGGTCGGCGGATAGGCCGCCATCGCCGCGTCCTTCGAGACGAGCGGCTTCAGCGTGTTGACGATCGACTCTGCGTCGATGTAGTGCAGCGGGATCAGGCGCGTCACGTAGCGGTCGCGGTCGGGTGGGCGCGTGCCACTGTTCACCGTCTCGACGCTCGACTCCTTGGCCTCGCGCACCGGCACGATCTTGATCGCGCCGCCGGGCGTCGTGATGGTGGTGAAGCCCTTGACCTGGAGCACCGACTCGAAGACCGCATACGCCTGATCGACCGGAACCGGGGAGGGCGAGACGATCGTCACGCGGCCGCGCACGCGGTCGTCGTAGATGAAGTTGCGGCCCGTCATCTTGGCGATCGTCTTGATCACGTCGCCGAGCTCGACGTCGTTGAAGTCGAGCGAGACGAGGTCGTCCGCCGGCTTCGCCTCGGCGGTCTTCCCGACCGCGGTCTGCTCCTGCGCGCGCGCGGACGCGAACGCCACGGCCAGCAGGCCGAAGGCGGCGAGGCGAAGAGCGCGGCGTCGGATCAACGGCATCTCCTCGAGTGACTCACTGCGCCGGGGCGCCCTGCTGGAGCGTTCTCGTGAACGGCTGGTTGTTCGCGCCCACGCCTTCGACCGTCACGGTTCCCGACGCGAACGCGTTCATCGCGGCCGCGGCCTGGTCGGGGGCGTTGATCGGATTGCCGTTGATCGTCGTGACCATGTCCCCCTCCTGCATGCCGAGCTGCTCGTAGAGGCTCCCCGGCTTGATCTGGCTGATCTGCAGCCCTTGCATCTGCCCGTTCTCGAACTTCGGCAGGATGCGCGCCTGGGACAACAGGTCCGCGGGGTTGTTCATCACCGCCTGCACGTCCTCGGACGGCACCTGGTAGTTGTTGTCCGACAGCTTCTGGAGTCGCGCCTGGCGCCGCTCGGCCGCGCGGGCCATCGCGGTGGCTCGTCGGGCCCCGGGGCCCGCGGCGGCGGCCGCGGGCGGCGCGGCGCTGGCGACCTTCGGCGCGAGATCCGTCTCCTCGAGGGCCAGCTCGCGGTGGACGCCGTCCTCGAGCAGCACCACGCGCTGTCGCTCGATCTTCACGACGGTCGCCTTGTCCAGGATCGTGTCGTTGATGCTGACGATCAGCGTGGCCTTCGAGCCGCGCTCCTGGATCGCCGCCCACGCCAAGCGCGGGTCCTGCGACGCCGCGGTGCCTAACAAGGTCAGCGGCAGCTGCGTGGCCTCGAGGTCCTTGTCGATGTCGCTCTGCGTCGGGGCCGTCGGCGCGAGCGTCGACGACGCGAATACGTTGCGATCGAGGATCGCCTGGCGATCCAAGGTCGGCGCCGCCTCGGGCTCGGCCGCCTTCGCCTCGGCGTCCTGCGCGCGGGGCGGCAAGACGATCGCGGCGAAAACGGCGTTTGCCGTGTCTGCCGCGAGAAGGCAGGCCACGACGAAGAGGACGGCGTTCGCTACCCGGCGTAGCGCGCTGATCATGTGCTCACCCCGCGCCCCTCAGCGGCGTGACGATCCAGGCGGGGGGCGCAGTATACCCCGCGAGGCATCGCACGCTTGGATCACGCGTGTTTCCGAAGAGTTAGGTCTCGCTGACGCATGGGGGTATCGGCCGATCGATGCCCGAGCCTTCGTGCGACTTCGACCCCGACGCGAACTCGACCGTTCCGGCCGCCGCCCGATGGCGGAGATCGGTCGCCGCGCGGTCGCCGGTCGCCCCGGCGTTCCGCTCCCCCCGAAACTGCATCTCGCACAGATCCGCCTCGCGCGACGTGCGCTGAATCACATCTCGCCGGCGAGTCCGCGGGGTCGAGCGAGGAAACCTTCCTGGCGGCGCGACGTTTCGGTTGACACGCCAACGAGTGCGTCGAGGTTTGCCGCCACTTTCTATTCCGTGTCCCCACGGGAAGCGAGGAGCCCATTCAATGGCAGACCCGGGCAAGGTGATCGGGATCGATCTCGGCACGACCAACTCTGTCGTGGCCGTGATGGAAGGCGGTCAGCCGGTCGTGATCGCCAACGAGGAAGGAGGCCGCACGACTCCCTCCGTCGTCGGCTTCACCAAGGACAACGAGCGGCTCGTCGGCGCGATCGCGAAGCGACAGGCGGTCACGAATCCGAAGGGCACGATCTACTCGATCAAGCGCTTCATGGGGCGGCGGCTGCAGGAAGTTCCGGAGGAGATCCGGCTCGTGCCCTACGACGTCGTCGAGAGCAAGGAGGGCATGGCGGCGGTGCGGGTCGACGGCAAGACGTACACGCCGCCCGAGATCTCCGCGATGATCCTCCAGAAGCTGAAGGCCGCGGCGGAGGCCTATCTCGGCCAGCCGGTGACGGCCGCCGTGATCACGGTGCCCGCCTACTTCAACGACGCGCAGCGGCAGGCGACCAAGGACGCCGGCGCGATCGCGGGGCTCGAGGTCAAGCGCATCATCAACGAGCCGACCGCGGCGGCGCTCGCCTACGGACTCGACAAGAAGAAGGACGAGAAGATCGCCGTCTACGACTTCGGCGGCGGCACGTTCGACATCTCGATCCTCGAGGTGGGCGAGAACGTGGTCGAGGTGAAGGCCACCAATGGCGACACGCACCTCGGCGGCGACAACCTCGACCAGCGCGTAATCGACTACCTGGTGGCCGAGTTCAAGAAGGACCAGGGCGTCGACCTCACCAAGGATCCGATGGCGATCCAGCGCCTGCGCGAGGCCGCGGAGAAGGCGAAGATCGAGCTCTCGTCCGCTGCGAGCACGGACATCAACCTGCCCTACATCACGGCGGATCAGAGCGGCCCCAAGCACCTCACGATGAAGCTGACGCGGGCGAAGTTCGAGCAGCTCGTCGAGGACCTGATCGCGCGCAGCCTCGAGCCGTGCCGGCAGGCGCTGAAGGACGCGAGCTACAGCGCGTCCGAGATCGACGAGGTGGTGCTCGTCGGCGGCAGCACGCGCATCCCGATGGTCCAGAAGAAGGTCGCGGAGCTCTTCGGCAAGGAGCCGAACCGGACGGTCAACCCGGACGAGGTGGTGGCCGTCGGCGCGGCGGTGCAGGGCGGCGTGCTCGCCGGCGACGTGAAGGACGTGCTGCTGCTCGACGTGACCCCGCTCTCGCTCGGCATCGAGACGCTCGGTGGTGTCATGACCAAGCTGATCGAGAAGAACACCACGATCCCGACCCGGCGCTCGCAGGTCTTCTCGACCGCGGCCGACAGCCAGCCGCAGGTGGAGATCCACGTGCTCCAGGGCGAGCGCGAGATGGCGGGCGACAACCGCACGCTCGGCCGCTTCATCCTGGACGGCATCCCGCCGGCGCCGCGCGGCATCCCGCAGATCGAGGTGACCTTCGACATCGACGCGAACGGCATCCTGTCGGTCGCCGCGAAGGACAAGGCCAGCTCGCGCCAGCAGTCGATCCGCATCGAGGGCTCGGGCGGACTCAAGAAGGACGAGATCGAGCGGATGGTGAAGGACGCGGAGTCGCACGCCAGCGAGGACCGCGCGAGGCGCGATGTGATCGAGAAGCGCAACGCGCTCGACTCCTTGATCTACCAGGCGGAGAAGACGCTGTCGGAGAGCGGGGACAAGATCCCGGCGGCGGACAAGCAGAGCGTGGAGAGCGCGATCGCGGACGCCCGCAAGGATCTCGATAGCCAGGACGCCGCGAAGCTCGCGGCGGCGCATCAGCGGGTCGAGGCGGCGATGCACAAGGTCGCCGAGGCGCTCTACAAGGCGCAGTCGGCGGGCGAGTCGGGCGGGGCGCCCAGTGGCGCCGGCGCCCCCGGTAGCGGCGGTGGCGAAGGCGACGTCGTCGACGCGGAGTACAGCGAGGAGAAGGGCCACTGAGGGCCGGAGGGGCGACCCCGCCACGGAGACGAATGAGCGATCCGAAACGCAGCGATCCCTTCGGCGAGCTGTTCGGGGACTTCGCGGTGCGACTGCGCGGCGACCGCTGGCAGCCCGACGTGGACGTCGTCGAGACGGAGAACGAGGTGGTGGTGCGCGTGGAGCTCGCGGGCGTCCACAGCCGCGACCTGCGCGTCGGCGTCGACGGCTCCGAGCTCTGCATCACGGGTCAGCGGGCGGCCGCGGAGTCGCCCGACGTGAGACGGCTCCATCAGATGGAGATCGCGACGGGCCCCTTCGAGCGGCGGCTGCGCATCCCTGTGAGCTTCGACCGCGAGCGGGTCACGGCGCACCTCGCCGACGGAATCCTCACCATCCAGCTCCCCAAGCGCGGGCGGCGCAACGTCGCCGTCGAGCGAGGTTGACGCGGAGCATGGCCGAAGAGCGCGAAGAGATCCCCACCCAGAGCTCGGGCGCCGAGGGCACCCAGATCTCCGTGGCCAGCGGCGGCGGCGAGGTCGCGACGATCGCGCTGCCGGACGCGCTGCCGGCGCTGCCGCTCAAGAACACGGTGCTCTTCCCGTTCCTGCTCTCGCCGCTGCTCGTCAACACCGACCGCGCGCGCCGGCTGATCGACGCGGTGCTGCTGACGCCCCATCGCCTGCTCGTGTGCGTCGCGGTCAAGGGCGAGGTCGGCGAGAACCCCGGCCCCGACGATCTCTACCGCGTCGGCACGGTGATGCGGATCGCGAAGATGATGAAGTTCCCGGATGAGTCCTACCGGCTGCTCGTCCAGGGCGTCGCGCGCGTGCGCATCGAGGGCTTCGTCTCGGAGTCTCCGTACCTCGTCGCGCGGATCCGCCGCTTGAGTGAGACCGGCGACCCGCGCTCGGTCGAGACCACGGCGCTGATGCGACAGATCGCGCAGGAGTTCGCGGCGCTCGTCGCGCAGAGCCCGCGGCTCTCGGACGAGCTGCAGGTGCTCGCGCAGAACGTCGAGGATCCCTCGAAGCTCGCCGATCTCGTCGGGTCGAACCTCGGCTTCGACGTGGCCGGCAAGCAGATGCTGCTCGAGGAGCTCGACGTCCCGACGCGCTTGAAGCGCGTGCTCGACGAGCTCGCGCGTGAGCGCGACGCCGTGAAGGTCGAGAGCGAGATCCGCGAGAAGGTCCAGAGCGACATCGGGAAGACACAGCGCGACTACATGCTGCGCCAGCAGCTCGAGGCGATCCGGCAGGAGCTCGGCGAGGCGGAGGACACGGAGACCGAGGTCGCGAAGCTGCGCGCGCGCGTCGAGGCCGCGCAGATGCCGGCCGAGGCGCTCGCGCAGGCCACGCGCGAGCTCGAGCGCCTGGCGCAGATGCCGACGGCTGCGGCCGAGCACGGCGTGATCCGCACCTACCTCGAGTGGATGGTCGACCTGCCGTGGAGCGAGCTCTCCAAGGATCGCCTGGATCCGGACGAGGCGCGCCGCATCCTCGACGAGGACCACTACGGCCTCGACAAAGTGAAGGACCGCATCGTCGAGTACATCGCGGTTCTGTCGCTGAAGAAGGACCTGCGCGGGCCGATCCTCTGCTTCGTCGGACCGCCCGGCACCGGCAAGACGTCGCTCGGGCGCTCGATCGCGCGCGCGCTCGGGCGCAAGTTCCAGCGCATCTCGCTCGGCGGCATCCGCGACGAGGCGGAAATCCGCGGACACCGCCGCACGTACGTGGGCGCACTGCCGGGGCGCATCATCCAGGAGATCCGGCGCGCCGGCACGCGCAATCCGGTCTTCGTGCTCGACGAGGTCGACAAGGTCGGCACCGACTTCCGCGGCGACCCCTCGTCGGCGCTGCTCGAGGTGCTCGATCCGGAGCAGAACTCGAGCTTCAGCGACCACTACCTCGAGGTGCCCTTCGATCTCTCGCAGGTTCTCTTCATCGCGACCGCGAACCTGATGGACCCGGTGCCGCCGGCGCTGCGCGACCGCATGGAGGTGATCGAGCTCCCGGGCTACACGCACGAGGAGAAGCTCGAGATCGCGCGCCGCTTCCTGCTTCCGCGCCAGCGCGCACAGAACGGCGTCGCCGACGTCGACCTCCAGGTCGGCGACGACGCGCTCGCCGCGCTGATCCGCAGCTACACGCGCGAGGCCGGCGTGCGGAATCTCGAGCGCGAGATCGGCGCGCTGTGCCGCAAGGTCGCGCGCCGGGTAGCGGAAGAGGGCGTCTCGGGTCCGGTGCGGATCGGCGCAGGCGATCTCGAGAGTCTGCTCGGCCCGATCCGCTTCGAGCCGGAGCTCGTCGAGCGCGCGGGCCAGCCGGGCGTGGCGGTCGGTCTGGCCTGGACGCCGGCCGGCGGCGACATCCTGTTCGTCGAGTCGACGCGCATGCCGGGCAAGGGCGAGCTCAAGTTGACCGGCTCGCTCGGCGATGTGATGCGCGAGTCGGCCGAGGCCGCGCGGTCGTGGCTGCGCGCTCGCGCCGCGGACCTCGGGCTCGATCCGGAGCGCTTCTCGGAGGAGGATCTGCATCTCCACGTGCCGGCCGGCGCGGTGCCGAAGGACGGGCCGTCGGCCGGTGTCGCGATGGTGACGTCGCTCGCGTCGCTGATGACGGGGCGCGCCGGAAAGCCGGACGTCGCGATGACGGGCGAGATCACGTTGCGGGGCAAGGTGCTACCGGTCGGCGGAATCAAGGAGAAGGTGCTCGCGGCCAAGCGCGCCGGGATCGAGACCGTCGTGCTGCCGGAGCGCAATCGCAAGGACGTGGAAGAGATCGAGCCGGAGCTTCTCTCGGGGCTGTCGCTCGAGTACGTGGGGACCATCGATGACGCGCTCCGCTACACCCTGGCTCCGCCGCACTGAGGCCCTCGCGCTCGGCGCTGCCCTCGCGTTCGCGGCGACCGGGTGCGTGACCAAGGGCCGCTACGACCAGGACGTCGGCGCGCTCGAGGAGAAGAACGGCCAGCTCGAGGCGCGCGTGGACGATCTCCAGCGCTCGAACGAGTCGCTCGACCAGGAGCGCGTGAAGCTGATCGACCAGATGGAGGACCTGCGCGAGGAGCACAAGACGCTCTCCCGCGATGTCGAGGAGCTCTCGAAGAGCAAGGACCTGCTGACCGAGCACCTGCGCAAGCGGGAGTCGGAGGTCCAGGAGCTCTCCCAGCTGAAGGGTACCTACAGCGGGCTGGTGTCGGAGCTCGAGTCCGAGGTCGCGGCGGGACAGATCCAGATCGAGCAGCTCCGCGACGGGATCCGGCTGAACCTGCCTCAGGACATCCTCTTCCCGTCGGGCTCGGCGACGCTCGATCCGCGCGGCGTCGAGGTGCTGCGCAAGGTCGCCTCGAAGCTGCACGACCACGATCAGCGCATCGAGGTGCAGGGCCACACCGACAACGTCCCGATCAGCGGCGCGCTCGCCTCGCGCTACAGCACGAACTGGGAGCTCGCGGCCGCGCGCGCGGCGAGCGTGGTGCGCCTGCTCGAGAGCGAGAAGCTCGATCCGCACCGGCTGAAGGCGATCTCGTACGGCGAGTGGGCGCCGGTCGCGTCGAACGACACGCCGGACGGTCGGGCGAAGAACCGCCGCATCGAGATCCGGTTGATTCCGGTGAAGGGTCCGGCGGACGTGGCGGATACGTCGAGTCCCGCGCCTTCGAATCCCGCGCCGGCCCGGGCGACCGGGAGCGCGGCGCCCGCGACCCCGCAGTCCGCGCCCTCGCCCGATGCGACACCGGCGAGCGTCGAGTCGCCGCCTCCCTCGCCGCCGACGGCCTCCGAGGACGGCGCCGCGGTCGAGTGAGCGCCGTCCGGGCGCGGCTCGAGGCGATCTTTCGCAGCGCGGTGGAGGCCGCGGATCCCGCCGCGGCGGTGTCGCGCGCGGTCGTGCGGGGTCCGGACGGAAGACTCCGCATCGCCGGGGAGCCCTTGCCTCGCGGTTCGCGGCTCGTGGTGCTCGCGGCGGGCAAGGCCGCGCCGCGCATGGCGCGAGCGCTCGAAGAGGTCGCGGGCGACGAGATCGCCGCCGGCCTCGTGGTCGCGCGAGACGCCGCCACCGCGCCGCCGCGTCTGCCGATGTGCCTCGGCGCCCATCCGGTCCCCGACGCGCGCAGCGCGGCGGCGGGCCGCGAGGCGCTGCGCCTGTGCGAGCGCGCCGCGCAGGAGGACGTCCTGCTGGTGCTCCTCTCCGGCGGCGCCTCGAGCCTGCTCGCGACGCCGGCCGGAGCGCTCGGGGTCGAGGACCTGGCGCACACGCACGAGGCGCTGCTCGCGTCGGGCGCTCCGATCGACGAGGTGAACGCCGTGCGCAAGCACGTGTCGCTCGCCGCGGGCGGGCGCCTCGCGCTGCGCGCGCGCTGCCGGCGCATCGAGGTGCTCGCGATCTCGGACGTGCCCGGCGACCGGCTCGACGTGATCGGGTCGGGGCCGTGCTGCGCCGATCCCACGCGCTATGCCGATTCGCTCGACGTGCTCGCGCGCCGAGATCTCCGCGAGCGGGTCCCTGCCGCGGTGATCCGGCACCTCGAGGCCGGCGCGCGAGGCGAGCACGCGGAGACGCCGAAGCCCGGCGACGCGGCGCTGGCGCGCGTGCGACACACGATCCTGGCGAGCAACCGCACGGCGCTCGAGGCGGCGGCGCGGGCGGCGCGCCGCACGGGCGCACGTCCCGTCTTGGTGACGCCGCGGCTGGCGGGGGAGGCGAGTCGCGCCGGCCGCCGCCTCGCCGTGCTGGCCCGTGCGCTGCGCGCCGATTCCCCGCAGTGTCTGCTGGCCGGCGGCGAGACGACGGTGCGGGTACGCGGCGAGGGCCGCGGCGGTCGGAGCCAGGAGCTGGCGCTGGCCGCGGCGATCGAGCTCGCGGGCGCGCGGGACATCGCGCTGCTGGCAGCCGGCACGGACGGCAGCGACGGCCCGACCGACGCGGCGGGCGCCTTCGCCGACGGCGGCAGCGTCGCGCGAGGCGCCGCCCGTGGCATCGACGCGCGCGCCGCGCTCGCGCGCAACGACGCCTACGGCTTCTTCGACGCCGAAGGCGGCCTGTTGCGCACGGGCCCGACCGGCACGAACGTGATGGACCTCGTGCTCGTCGCCGCGGGCCGCGTGTAAGATACGAGCCCGCAGCATCGATGCTGAGAGGCTGGATGCACGATCGAAGGTCCCGCGGGCGCCACCCGCTCAGCCTGGCACTCCCGCTTCTCGTGGCGCTCGGCGTCGCGACTCGCGTGATCGCGGAGGAGCCCCGCAGCGTCCGAACGGAAGGGCAGCTCGTCGCGTACGACGCGCAGTCGCGCACGCTCACCTTGAAGGTCACGCGCACCGGGACGGACGAGTCCGCGGACGACCTCGCGGTGGGGCGCACCGTCGTCTTCCAGGTCGAGCCGGAGGGCTCGGTGCTGAACCGCACGAGTGTCTCCATCCACGGCGCGCGCGGCACGCTCGATGCGATTCCGCGGGGCGCGACCTTGCACGTCTACTGGCGCCCGGACGCGGCCGACCCGAAGCACCGCGTCGCGCGCAAGGTCGACGTGGTGGCGGCCGACGAGGAGATCGACGGGCGCGGCCGGCGCCCGTAGATCGTGAGGACGGGCGTGGCGATCGGTCCCGACGAGTTCAAGCACGCGCTCGCGCGCCGCGCGGCCGGGGTCAGCGTCGTGACCACGCGCGCCGGCGATCGCGTGCACGGGATGACGGTCTCTGCGTTCGCGGAGGTGTCGCTCGCCCCGCCGCTGGTGCTGGTCTGCGCCGACAAGTCCTCGAACACGCTGCCGCTGATCGAGGAGTCGCGCGTGTTCGCCGTGAACCTGCTCGCGCGCGACCAGGAGGCGCTGTCGACGCGGTTCGCCTCGAAGAAGGACGAGTGGCACCGCTTCGAGGGGCTCGAGCTCGATCGCGGCGTGACCGGCGCTCCGCTCCTGCGCGGTGTGGTGGCCAACCTCGACTGCCGCGTGGTCGCCGCGCACGAGCACGGCGACCACGTCGTGTACGTGGGGCTCGTCGAGGAGGCGCGCTGGTTCGAGCGACCCCCGCTGCTCCACTTCCGCCACCGCTACGGATCGTTCGACGGTTCGCCGGCGGAGTCGTAGCCGAGACGAACCGGGTCTCGTGCTCTGAATTTCTCTCGGCTTCGCCTCGCTGCGCGCCCGGCGAAGCGCTGGCTTGCTAGGCCGCCTTCTCCATCGCGTCGGTGTAGCGGCCCGTGCGCGCCGCGCCGTTGCACTTCGCGCGGTGGTAATAAGCCTTCTGCCCGGCCGCGACGTTCGCGGCCTTGCCGCCCCATGCCTTCAGCGCCGGCGCCTGCAGCGCGCGCCCGTACGAGAAGGAGAGCTGCCACGGACCGCCGCCGAGACGGTTCATCTCGTTGAGGTGCGCGGTCGCGAGCTCGTCGGTCTGCCCTCCCGAGAGGAACACGATGCCCGGCACGGCAGCCGGTACGGTGCGGCGGAAGCATGCGAGCGTCGCCTCCGCGACCTGCCGCACACTGGCCTGCGTCGGGCACTCGGTGCCGGAGAGCACCATGTTCGGCTTGAGCAGCATCTGCTCGAGCGGCACCCGCTGCAGGACCAGCTCGCGGAACACCTGGTGGAGCGTGCGCTCGGTCACCTCGGCGCAGCGCTCGATCGTGTGCGGCCCGTCCATCAGCACCTCGGGCTCGACGATCGGCACGATGCCCGCCTCGATGCAGATCGCGGCGTAGCGCGCGAGCGCGTGCGCGTTCGTCGCGAGGCAGAGGTCGGTCGGGATGCCGTCGCCGATCGTGATCACGGCGCGCCACTTCGCGAACTTCGCGCCGAGCCCGCGGTACTCGACGAAACGCTCGCGCAGGCCGTCGAGGCCTTCAGTGATCTTCTCCTTCGGCGAGAAGGCTAGAGCCTTCGCTCCCGTGTCGACCTTGATGCCGGGGATGATGCCCTTGTCCTGCAGCACCTTCGGGAGCGGGGTCCCGTCGGCAGCCTGCTGCCGGATCGTCTCGTCGTAGAGGATGACGCCGCTGATGAACTCCTCCGCGCCCTGGGTGCGGAACAGCATCTCGCGGTAGTCGCGGCGGTTCTGCTCGGTGGACGCGACACCGATCGACTTGAAGCGCTTCTCGATCGTGCCGCCGCTCTCGTCGGCGGCGAGGATGCCCTTGTGCGGGGCGACGAGTGCGCGAGCGACGTCTTCGAGCTTCGACATGACGAGGACCTCCAAAGGGATGGGAGGCGGCGGCGAGGAGGCCGCGCGCGACCGCGAAGGTGGGGCGTATCGAGACGCAAGTCTTGCCGACGGAGCCGGTGCGTTCAAGAAGTGCCGGGTCGCGCGCTTTCGTGACGGCGCCGGCAGACCGTGCGCGGGCGAGCGGCAGGACGCCTCGAGGCCTGTGTTAGCCTGCGCCGCGTGCGGCCGGTCCGCCTGATCGCCTACTCCGACTATCTCTGCCCGTGGTGCTACAACGCCTCGGTGCGGCTCGAGCGGCTGGTCGCGGAGGCGCCGGACGTCTCAGTCGAGTGGCGCAGCTACCTGCTACGGCCGCGGCCGTCGGCGCGCCGGGATCTCGAGACCTTTCGCGCCTACACGGAATCGTGGCGGCGTCCGGCAGCGGAGGAGGACGCGCCGCGCTTCCGCGTCTGGCAGGGGAGCGAGGGCCCGCCGTCGCACAGTCTGCCGCCCCACCTCGTCGCCAAGGCGGCGGCGCGCGTCGGGCCGGACGCCTTCCGCCGCATGCACGCGCGCCTCTTGCGCGCGTATTTCGAGGAGAATCGCGACATCAGCGCCGACGCGACCTTGCGCGCGCTATGGGACGAGCTCGAGCTTCCCGACGATGGGTTCGCGCAGCGCGAGGACCCGGAGCTGCTCGCGCGTGTGCTCGCCGAGCACGACGAGGCGCTCCGCTTCGGTGCGTCGGGCGTCCCGAGCCTGCGCGCGGCCGACAGCGATGCGGTCGTCACCGGCGCGCTGCCGATGGAGACCTATCGCCGCTTCGCCGAGCGACTGCGAGAGCGCGCCGCGGTCGGCGCCGTGTGAAGGAGCCCGCCGCGCTCTTCCGCGTCGATGGACGCGTCGCCGTCGTGACGGGCGCCTCCTCCGGCATCGGCGCGGCGCTCGCGGAGGGGCTCTGCCGCGCGGGCGCGCGCGTGGCGCTGGCCGCGCGTCGGCGCGATCGCATCGACGAGCTCGCGTCGCGTCTCGTCGCGGACGGCTGCGAGGCGGTGGCGCTCGCCTGCGACGTCAGCCGCGAGGCGGACGTCGACCGGCTCGCGTCGGAGGTGCTGGCGCGCTTCGGGCGCGTCGACCTCCTCGTCAACAACGCCGGCATCACGGAGGTGATCGCCGCGGAGGACGAGCCGCTCGCGGCGTTCGAGCGCGTGCTCGCGACGAACCTGACGGGCGCATTCCTGTGCAGCCAGCGCTTCGGCCGTGCGATGCTCGCGAACGGCGGCGGCGCGATCGTGAACGTGGCGTCGGTGCTCGGCATGGTTGGCTCCGGGCAGGTGCCGCAGGCCTCGTACGCCGCCTCGAAGGGCGGGCTCGTCAACCTGACGCGCGAGCTCGCTGCCCAGTGGGCGCGGCGCGGCATCCGCGTGAACGCGCTGGCGCCGGCCTGGTTCCCGAGCGAGATGACCGCGGAGATGTTCGAGAGCGAAAACTCGCAGCGCTGGATCCGCAGCCGCACGCCGATGGGCCGCGCCGGCGATCCGGCAGAGCTCGTGGGTCCGCTGCTCTTCCTGGCCTCGGACGCGGCCAGCTACGTGACCGGCCAGGTCCTCGCCGTCGACGGCGGCTGGACGATCGTCTAGACAATGGAGCCCTGCAGCGAAACGCGCAGGTGTAACGCGATCGCTACTGCTCACGAGAACAGATGCTTTGGGAATATGGCGCGCGGAGCGCGCCGCAAGCGGC
Organism: Myxococcota bacterium; assembly: GCA_035541475.1. Taxonomy (GTDB): domain Bacteria; phylum Myxococcota_A; class UBA9160; order UBA9160; family SMWR01; genus DASUFZ01. The sequence goes on from DATKND010000174.1 coordinate 39,056, forward strand.
GCGAAGCGCCGCGCGCAGCTCGCGAAGCGAGCGGAGCTCACAACGCGTCACCACCCAGAGCCGCGAGCTGCGGGGTGGTGCGGCAGAGAGGATTCGAACCTCCACGGGATCGCTCCCGCCAGCCCCTCAAGCTGGTGCGTCTACCAATTCCGCCACTGCCGCGAATTGCAGGGCGCGGAGCATACCGCAGCGCGCGCACGCGCCGCGGTGGCCGTCGCGACCTTCATCCTGCGCCGGGTGACGGCGCCTGCGAAGGCGCGGGCGCCGGCTTCGCCTCGTTCGCAGCGGGCGCGGCGCCCGCGGCGTCGCCGTTCGCGGGAGCCTGCTGCTCCGCCTTCGGCGCCTCCGCCGGCGCCTTCCCGACCTCTTCGAAGAGCGAGTCCTGCTGCTTCTTGTCCTTCTCCTCCACGGGCGGCGCGCCGTCCTTGAACAGGCGCTCGCCCGCTTCGGTGATGCCGAAGTAGGAGAGCGAGAGGCTCGTCAGCATGTAGACGAAGGCGGCGCCCGCGGTCAGCTTGGTCAGGAAGTTTCCCGCGCCGCGACTTCCGAAGAGTGTCGCTCCGGCGCCTCCGCCGAAGACCGCGCCGACCTGCGCGCCCTTGCCGCGCTGGAGCAGCACGACGGCGATCAAGAAGATGCAGGCGATCACGTGCAGGACGGTGATGACGGCCGTCATGAGAACCCTCGCTGAAGGAGTGGGAGTCTACCGGCTCGCGCCCGATCCGGGCCGGAAGCGCACGATGCGCGCGAAGGCGTCCGGGTCGAGGCTCGCGCCGCCGACGAGCGCGCCGTCGATATCGGGCTGCGCCATCAGATCGTCGACGTTCTCGGGCTTGACGGAGCCGCCGTACTGGATCCGGATCGCCTGCGCGGCGGCGCCGAAGTGAGTGGTGAGCTCGCGACGCACGAACGCATGGACCTCCTGTGCGAGCGCGGGAGTCGCCGTCCGGCCGGTCCCGATCGCCCACACGGGCTCGTAGGCGACGACCATCTCGGCCGCGCGCGCGGACGGCACCTCGTCGAGACTGCCCCCGAGCTGGCCGCCGATCACCGCAAACGTGCGGCCGGCTTCGCGCTCCGCCAGCGTCTCGCCGACGCACACGATCGGCCGGATGCCGTGCTCGAGCAGCGCGCGCGCCTTGCGCGCGACGAAGGCGTCGTCCTCGCCGTAGAGCCTGCGCCGCTCGCTGTGACCCACGATCGCGTAGCGGCAGCCGACGTCGGCGAGCATCGCGGGCGACACCTCCCCGGTGAAGGCGCCCTGCGGCTCGGGGTTCACGTTCTGCGCCGCCAGCAGCACGTTCGAGCCGGCGAGCGCTTCGCCGACGCGCGCGAGCGCGGTGAAGGGCGGCGCGAGCAGGATCTCCACGGCGGTCGCGTCCTCGACCAGCGGCAGGAACGCGGTGACGAAGCGCACCGCCTCGCTCTGCATCTTGTGCATCTTCCAGTTGGCGGCGAGGATCGGCGTGCGCAATCGACTAACGACCCATGCGGAGGGCGAGATCCACGACCCGGCTCGAGTAGCCCCACTCGTTGTCGTACCAGGCGAGCACCTTCGCGAAGGTGCCGTCCATCACCTTGGTGCTCTGCGCATCGAGGATCGAGGAGTGCGAGTTGCCGACGAAGTCCACCGACACGAGCGGCTCGTCGCAGACCTGGAGGATGCCCTTCAGCGGGCCGTCGGCCGCGGTGCGCATCGCCGCGTCGATCGCCGGGGCGTCGGTGTGTCTCCGCAGCTTCACCGAGAGATCGACCACCGAGACGTCCGACACCGGCACGCGGATGGAGTAGCCGTCGAGACGGCCCTTCAGGCGCGGCAGCACCTCGCCGATCGCGCGCGCGGCTCCCGTGCTCGTCGGGATCATCGATACGCCCGCCGCGCGGGCCCGGCGCAGGTCCTTGTGCGGGAAGTCGAGCGTCACCTGGTCGTTGGTGTAGGCGTGGATCGTCGTCATCCAGCCGCTCTCGATCCCGAAGGAGTCGTCGAGCACCTTGGCGATCGGCGCGAGGCAGTTCGTCGTACAGGATGCGTTCGAGACGACGCGGTGCTTCTCGGGATCGTAGTCGGCGTCGTTCACGCCGAGCACGATCGTCACGTCGGGATCCTTGGCCGGCGCGCTGATGAGTACACGCTTCGCGCCCGCCTCGAGATGCTTCGAGGCGCCGGCGCGATCGGTGAAGTGGCCGGTCGACTCGATCACGAGCGAGACGCCGAGCTCTCTCCAGGGCAGCGCGGCCGGATCGCGCTCGGCCGTGACGGGGATGCGGCGGCCGTCCACGACGATCGCGCCGTCGGCGGCCTTCACCTCACCGGGGTAGTGGCGGTGGATCGAGTCGTACTTCAGCAGGTGCGCGAGCGTCGCGGCGTCGGTGAGATCGTTGATGCCGACGATCTCGAGGTCCTTGTCGGCGGCGGCGCGGAAGACGAGGCGTCCGATGCGTCCGAACCCGTTGATACCGACTCGAAGGGCCATGCCAGGGGTCTCCGGTGGGTGAAGCGGGCGGGTGCTCGAGAGGAGGGAGGGTTCGTGGACGGCCCTCTCGCGAGTTCTCGTGGCGAGCCGCCGGTCCGGGAGGCGGGCGGGGCGGCAACGTAGCGCGCGGGTCGATGCGATCCATCGGCGCGTGCGGCGTTCGGCCGGGCCGCGCGATGACGTCCCGCGGGGACCCCACCATTCTAAGGATCGACGCAAGGCTGCGCTCGGAGCGGATCGCGCGCACGGAGCCGCAGGATCATCGACCGGAATCGGCCCGAGATCACGCGCTCGGGACGGCGTCCCGCCGAAAGGGGAGTCGTTCGGTAGGGTGGCGGACGGGGGGAATCGAGTGAGGGCCTGGCGGAACCTGGGGCGGGCGGCGCGCCGGCGACTGGCACTCGGCAGTGTCATCGCGCTCGCGGTCTGTGGAGCCGCGGCATGGGGACTGCACGACCTGCGCCAGGCCGAGGCCCGCCACGCGGCCTTTCCCCGGGAAGACGGCTCGCTGCGCCTCGCGGGCCTCGACGACGACGTGATCGTCCGTCGCGACGGCCATGGCGTTCCGCACATCGAGGCGCGCAACGAGGGCGACGCCTGGTTCGCGCTCGGCTTCGTGCACGCGCAGGACCGCCTCGCGCAGATGCTGTGGCTTCGCCAGGTCGCGCGCGGGCGCTCGGCCGAGAGCATCGGCAGGCGCGGGCTGCCCGCGGACCGGCTCGCGCGGACGCTCGACTTCGTCGGTCTCGCGCGCCGCGACCTGCGGCGGCTTCCGGCGCGCGCCCGGCACGTGCTCGATCGCTTCGCGGCCGGCGTCGAGGCACGCCTCGCGCGGATCCGCGACGGCAACGATCGCGCGCCCGTCGACGCCCTGCGCTTGCTGCTCCCGCTCGACCCGTGGGAGCCGGCGGACTCGCTCGCGATCCTGAAGCTCCAGGCCTGGAACCGGGATGCCACGATCGAAGCGAGCCTCGTGCTCTCGGATCTGATCGAGCAGCTCGGCCCTCCCGCTGCCGCGCGCTTCTTCCCCGGCTCCTCGATCTCGGACGAGGACGCCCCGCCGGATGCGCAGGCGAACGCCTCGCTGTCGCGCTTCGCGTCGTGGACCCTGGCGGAGGCGCTGCGGCGCGAGGCCGGCTTCTCGGGACGCGGCCTCGGCAGCAGCGCGTGGGTGCTCGGCGGTGCGCACACGCAGAGCGGGCGCCCGATCCTCGCGGGCGACCTGCACCTCGACCCGACCGTCCCTTGCGCGTTCCACCTCGACCACCTGCACGCGGGCGACCTCGATCTCGCCGGCGCGACGCTTCCGGGTGTTCCCCTGTTCTTCGCGGGACACAACCGGCGCGTGGCCTGGTTCGCGGTCGGAGCGCCCGCGGTGGTCGTCGACCTCTACGTCGAGACGCTCGACCCCGAGGATCCGACCCGCTACCACGACGGCGAGGGCTGGCGGCCGCTCGAGCAGCGCGAGGAGACGATCGAGGTCCGCGGCGGCTCCGCGCAGACGCTCGAGGTGCGGAGCACGGGCAACGGCCCGCTGCTGCCGGACCTGCCGGGGAGCCCGCCGCTCTCCGTGCGCTGGGCCGGTGCGCAGCCCGGCGCCGGCAGCGGCTTCGCGCCGCTGCTCGAGGCGAGCCTCGCGGCGGACGCCGACGGCTTCCGCGATGCGCTGCGCGAGCATCGCGAGCCGATGCTGGCCGTGGTCTACGCGGACGCGAGCGGCGCGGCCGGCGTCAAGGTGGCGGGCTATGTCCCGCGCCGATCGCTCTTGGCGAAGCTGGTGCCGCTGCCCGGGCGCGCGCGCTGGTACCAGTGGCGCGAGCGCGTTCCCTTCGAGTCGCTGCCGAGCGTGCGCCTCGCGGACGCGAAGAGCTGGGTGATCGCCGCGGACGCGCCGTTCGAGGTTCGAGGCGGC
>DATKND010000175.1:0-3596 GCA_035541475.1 Myxococcota bacterium
CTTCCGCAAGGAGACCGAGCCCTACATGACCATCTCGCGGCCGGCGGGGCCCGGAGGTGGCGTGACCGCGGTCGAGGTGAACCTCAAGTTCGTGGGCGACGTCGTTTCCAGCATCAAGGTGGGCGAGCATGGCGTGGCCTACGCCCTCGACCGCACGGGCACGCTGATCACGCATCCGGACATCAGCCTCGTGCTGAAGAAGTCGGATCTGAGCGCGTTGCCGCAGGTTGCCGCGCTCTCTGCCGCGCCTTCGCGAGACGCCGCGGCGGGCGGGGCCACGGTCGCCTCCGCGCTCGGGCGCGACCTGCGCGGCCAGGAGGTGTTCTCGGCGCGCGCGCCGATCCCGATGCTGCAATGGAACGTGTTCGTCGAGTCGCCGCGCGACGAGGCGCTGGCACCGCTCTACGCCACCATCGCGCGGGCCGCGAGCGTGCTCGCCGCCGGGCTCGTCGTGTCGGTCGTGGCGAGCTTCTTCGTCGCGCGCGCGCTCGTGCGGCCGCTGCGCGCCTTGCAGGAAGGCGCCGAGCGCATCGGCGCCGGGGAGCTGGACCGGCGCATCGAGGTCAAGACCGGCGACGAGCTGGAAGGGCTCGCCGACCGGTTCAATGCGATGGCCGGCGCGCTCAAGGAGTCGTACACCGACCTGGAGCACAAGGTCGAGGCGCGCACCGCCGAGCTGACGGAGGCGCTCGACCGGCAGACCGCGACGTCGGAAGTTCTGTCCGCCATCTCCGAGGCGCAGACCGACGCGACCGCGGTCTTCCAGACGATAGCGCGCAACGCGCAACGCTTGAGCGGAGCCTTGGCGTGCAACGTCCTGCTCTACGACGGCAAACTGCTCCGCATGGTCGCGTGCCACGGCTTCTCGCCGGAGCAAGAGGACGGCGTCCGGCGGAAATATCCCGCCGAACCGGGTGACGACTCTCTCCTGTCCGGTCGGGTCGTCGCGAGCGGCAGGACGGAATACATCGAGGACGTCCTTGCCGATCCCGCCTACGACCGCGAACACGCTGCGGTGGCGAGATGGCGCCGGATGCTCGGTGTTCCCATGGTCCGCGAGGGTGCCGTCCAAGGCGTGATCGTTCTCGCCTGGCGCGAGCCGGGACGGACACCTCAGCCGCTTGTGGACCTCCTCAGGACCTTCGCTGACCAAGCCGTCATCGCGATCGAGAACGTGCGACTGTTCAACGAGACGAAGGAAGCGCTCGAGCGGCAGACCGCCACGTCGGAAGTGCTCTCGGCGATTTCCGAGGCGCAGACCGACGCCACCGCGGTGTTCGAGACGATCGCGCGCAACGCGCACCGACTGAGCGGCTCGGTGCTGTGCAACGTGCTGCTCTACGACGGCAAGCTGCTGCACATCGTCGCGTCCGCGGGCTTCTCGCCGGAGCAGGAGCAGGAGCTGCGCCGGAAGTATCCCGTCGAGGCGGGCGATGCGTCCGTCCTTTCCGGGCGTGTCGTCCTGAGCGGCCGGACGGAGCACATCGAGGACAGCCTCGCCGACCCTCTCTACGACCGCGAGCATGCCGCGGTCTTCGGCTCGCGCCGGATGCTCGGCGTGCCGATGGTGCGCGAGGGCGCGGTTCAGGGCGTGATCGTGCTCGCCTGGCGCAGTCCGGGGCAGACGCCACCCGCGCTCGTCGATCTGCTGAAGACGTTCGCCGACCAGGCGGTGATCGCGATCGAGAACGTGCGCCTCTTCAACGAGACGAAGGAGGCGCTCGAGCGGCAGACCGCGACCGCGGAGATCCTGCAGGTGATCAGCGGCTCGGTCTCGGACGCGACGCCGGTGTTCGAGAAGATCCTGCAGAGCTGCTCGCGCCTCTTCGAGAGCACGGAGCAGGGCGTGCTGGTCCTGGGAGACGACGGCCGGCTCTATCTGGGTGCGCACCACGGCGTCGCGCGCGAGCGGCTCGAGCCATTGTTCCCCGTCAGCGAGCCCGCCGGCATGACGTCGTCGATCCTGCAGCGCAACGTGCTGCACTACCGCGACGTGCTCGCGGACGCGGACGTACCGCCCGGGATTCGCGCGGTCGCGAAGCGCATCGACATCGGCCCGTACTCGCAGGTGTTCGTGCCCATGGTGTGGGAAGGTCGCGCCATCGGCTCGCTGTATGTCACGCGCCAGCCGCCGACCGGGTTCAGCGAGAAGGAGATCGGCCTGCTGCGCACCTTCGCCGACCAGGCGGTGATCGCGATCCAGAACGCGCGGCTGTTCCGGGAGACGCGCGAGGCGCTCGATCGCCAGACTGCGACCAGCGAGGTGCTGCGCGTCATCAGCGAATCCCCGACCGACGTGCAGCCGGTGTTCGAGGCGATCGCGAACAGCGGTGTCCGGCTCTTCGAGGGCGCTGCGGTCGCCGTGAGCCGCCCCGATGGGGGGCTGGTTCGCTGCGTCGCCATCGCCGAGAGCGATGAAGCACGGGCCGCGCGCTGGCGCGACGTGTTTCCGTTCCCGCTCGAGCGTTCGTACATCCACGGCGCGGCGATGCTCGATTGCCGGGCCGTCGACGTGGCCGATGTGCTGGAGACCGGCGGCCAGTTCGAGGCTGGCAAGCGCAACCTCGCGCCCGCGGGGTATCGCGCGATGACGGTGGTGCCGATGGTGCGCGATCAGGTTGCGATCGGTGCGATCGCCGTGGTCCGCGTCGAGCCGGGGCCGCTGTCCACGGAGCAGATCGCGCTGCTCAAGACCTTCGCCGACCAGGCCGTGATCGCGATCGAAAACGTGCGGCTCTTCAACGAGACGAAGGAAGCGCTCGAGCGGCAAACGGCGACCGCCGAGGTCCTGCGCGTGATCAGCCGTTCCGTCGCCGACAGCGCACCGGTGTTCCACAAGATCCTCGAGCGCTGCGCACACCTGTTCTCGAGCAGCGAGCAGGGGATCATGCTGGTGGGCGAGGACGACCGCATCCACCTCGGAGCGCACCGGGGGCCCGCGCGGGAGAGGTTCCAGGCGATGTTCCCGCGGGTGCGCTTTCCGGGCTTCGAGCGCCAGGTCCTGCACTGCCCCGACGTCCTGGGCGATCCCGAAGTGCCCCGTCCCGTCAGGCGTTTCGTGGAGAGCCTCGGCATCGGCAACCTGTCGGTGGTGTTCGTTCCGATGCTGTGGGACGACCGACCGACCGGGGTCCTGTACGTCGTGCGCCAGCCGCCGGTCGGCTTTTCGCCGAAGGAGATCGACCTCGTTCGCACGTTCGCCGACCAGGCGGTCATCGCCATCCAGAACGCGCGGCTTTTCAACGAAACGCGCGAGGCGCTCGAGCAGCAGACGGCGACGGCGGAAATCCTACAGGTGATCAGCCGGTCGGTGGCCGACTCCCAGCCGGTGTTCGACGCGATCCTCCGCAGCTGCGAGCGCCTCTTCAACGGCGCGCACATGGGCATCACGCTCCTCGGCGACGACGAGCGCGTGCACCTGCGGGCGCATCGGGGCCCCATCGACGATCGAAGCGACTTCGCGCGCAACTTCCCGTTCCCGCTCGGCCGCGATTCCGGCTCGGGCTCCGCGATGCTCACGCGCGAGGTGATCGCCTACGAGGACGTCCAGGACCTGGATGTTCCGGCCGTGGTGAAGGCGAGCTCGGCTGCGGCGG
>DATKND010000176.1:0-56115 GCA_035541475.1 Myxococcota bacterium
TCGCAGCCCGCGATCCGTCATCACATAGCCCTCGACCAGGGTCCGGAGCTCCGCGCCGCCCGAGCCGAAGCCGACGACGATGCGCTTGAGCGCGCTGCCCTCGTCGACGGAGAGGAAGGTGCCGCGGATCACGATGTCGCCCTGCTGGCCCTGCGGCAGCTCGGCCGCGCGCACCGCGGGCAGCCCCATGTCCACGATCTCCTCGACGAGATCCTTCGCGACCTCGGCGCCGAGCTGTCGCCCGGCCTCGATCTCCTCTTCGGTCGGTGGCGTGCTCGTCTCGGACGCCGCGCCTGCGGCGTCGGAGTCCGCGGCGACCTCCTGCGGTGTCGAGGCGAAGTCGTAGACGATGATGTGACGCGGGCGCGCGAGCCTCTCGCCGGGCTCCATCGTGCTTTCGCGACCCACGACGTTCGTCGTCGCGCAGGCGACGAGCGCGACGAGCCAGAGGATGGAGGCGGCTGTTCGCAGGGATCGCATCGCGATCAACGGTAGAGCTTTCCTCGCCGGCGCACGCGTTCGAGCAGGCCGAAGGCGGCCATCGTCTACGAACCCGGCGGCGTGTACCAGATGGGAGAGCTCCAGGCGCGCTCCTGGATCGTCTTCGGGATCTCCGGGTCGCAGCAGCCCTCGAAGCCCGTGCGCACCGTCTCGGGCTTCGCGCAGTCGATGCCCGCCTGGTTGCAGGCGCGCGTGCTCCAGCGACACACGGGGTTCTCGAGCACGCGCACGTAGTAGAGGGCCGGGCGCGCCGGAGTGAAGTCGGGGTCGCGCCAGACGGCGCAGAGCTGATCGGCGCCTTCGCCGTGCGTCTCGCAGGTGCGCGGGTCGACGCTCGCGCCGTTGTGCGCGTCGCCCGCGACGTCGACCACCTTCTCGTGCGCCGCGCCGTCCTCGCCGACCCAGAGCTTCACGATCTGCGCGCGCTGGAGCGGCGTCGAGGGATCGCCGTTGCCGCCCGGGTCGCGTAGCGCGGAGATCGCGATCGCGGGAGCGTCCGGGTGCGCCGGCGTGGCGCCCTCGACGGGCGCGGGCGCCGGCGCCAAGGTCGCGCCCATCGGCACGCCGGCGGCCGCGCCGCGAGCGGCGAAGTCGCCCTGACACAGATCGCCGTCGAGCCCCCAGCCGCCGAAGACGCGCAGCACGATGCGCGGGCCGCTCGTTGCGTAGGTCTCGCGTCGCTGGAGCGCCGCGAAGAGCGCGGAGCGCGAGTTCTCCTCGGCCCAGACGACCGCGAGGCCGCCCGGGTTGTACTCGATCGGTTCGAGCAGCGAGTCGGGCAGCGCGTCGCCGATCGGGATGCCCGCGCCGCCGTGGCCCGGATGGTCGCCGCTCTCCTGCACGAGGCCGGGCGCGCCGATGTGCGTGTCGGTGCTCCCGATCACGCCGAACTCGAACGGGTTGGCGCCGAGCTTCACGCGATCCACGAGGCCCTGCCCGAGCGCCGTCCGCACGTAGTTCGAGGCGGCCGGCGTCTGGCGCGCGAAGCGCGAGAAGCGACCCATGAAGCTGTCGTACGGGAGCTTCTCGAAGCCGCACAGCTCGTCGGCGGTGCCCGCGCCGGTGCGGCACTCCGACTCGCCCTTGTGTTGCATGATCTCGACGAGCGGCTCGTTCAGCGCGCGGCGGCGCGCGCGGTCGGCGTCCATCGGCTTCCCGTCGGAGAGCGACTCCGCCGCGAACATCCAGCCGCTCGAGAGATTCGAGTTGTGCGGGATCACGACGGCGTCGCAGTCGGGGATCCCGTGGCGGCACTCGCGGTCGAGCGCGTCCCAGAGCGCCTCGGGCGTGGTCGCTTCGAGCGCGCTCGCCGGAATCTCGGGCACGTGCTCGTTGCGGAAGATCACGTTGCGGTGGAGGTTGCTCGCGCTCTGCACGGTCTTCGTCCACTCGTAGCCGACGAAGGTCGTGAAGCGACACGCGTCGCTGTGGTCCTGCGCCGCCTCGGCCGCGTCGCGCATCTCCTGCCAGGGCCCGCGCGCCGCCGTGAGGCAGGTCGCGCCGTTCTCGCCGCAGAGCGAGAAGCGCGGCGTGCCGCGCGCGTTCATCAGGAAGAAGGCGAGCCGCGGCCAGCCGCGATAGACCTGGCAGACGAGATCCCCGTAGCCCGCCGCCTTCTCGTCGCGGCAGAGCGCGACCTCGCCGAAGAGCTCCGAGTGATCGGTGACGGCCGCGAAGTCGAGCGGCCGCGCGAGGCGCACGCTGCGGAGCGGGCGGCCGTCGGCGTCGAAGGGATGGAGCCCGAGCGGCTCGCCCTGCGCGAAGCGGTAGGCGTCGGCGGGCGACGTGCGCGTGCCCTGGGTGCTCGCGTCGAGCGACCAGCGTGTGTGGACGTGGAGGTCGCCGAAGAAGGGACGCTTCAGCGCGTCGCGCGACGCGCAGGTCGCGGGCTCCTCCGCGCGAGCAGAGGACAGCAGCAGCGTGGCGCCGAAGAGCGCGCGGAGGACGAGTCGCAGCGCGCGCATCAGTCGAAGACGCCGAGCAGGGACGAGCGGGCGCGATGGCTCGAGAGCGGCGTGTCGTAGATCGGCAGCAGGCCCGCGCCGAGCAGCGCGATCGCGATCCCCGCGACGACGAGCGTACGGAGCGCGGGCGAGCGCAGTCCCGCGAGCGCGCGCGCGACGAGCGCGGCCGCGAGCCGCAGCGCCGTCGCGTAGAGCACGAGCTGCGCGACGCCGAGCGTGAAGAAGAGCCGCGTGGTGCCGGTCGCGCCCTCCGCCAGCAGCACGCGGCCGAAGATCCCCGTGAAGAAGGCGAGGCGCACGAGCGGCGCTCGCTCGACCTCGCCGAGGTACCAGGGCAGCGGCAGCGCGATCACGGCTGCCGCGAAGAGCAGGCGCCCCGTGGCGCGCCGCGAGAGCACCTCGTCAGATCCTCTGGAACTTCGGCGGGCGCTTCTCGAGGAACGACATCACGCCCTCGCGGAAGTCGGGCCGGTCGAAGCTCTCGATCATGAGCTGCACGGCTTCCTTCTCCGACGGCCCGAGCGAGCGCGTGAGCTGCTGCCAGACCTGGCGCTTCATGATCGCGATCGAGGTCGGCGAGCACTCGGACGCGAGCTCCTGCACGTATTTCCGCACGGCGGGCAGCAGCTCGTCGTGCGGCAGCACGCGGTTCACGAGCCCGATCCGCAGCGCCTCCTGCGCGTCGACCTTGCGCGACGACCAGAGCAGATCGAGCGCGTTCGAGGGTCCGACGAGGCGCGGCAGCAGCCACGCCGATCCCCACTCGCCGATCAGACCGCGCTTGCTGAAGGCGACCGTGAAGACGGCCCGCTCGGAGGCGAAGCGCAGGTCGCAGGCGCAGGAGATCGGCACGGCCATGCCGGCGACGGGTCCGTTCAGCGCCGCGATCACCGGCTTCCGCACCGACAACAGATACGTGTAGGTACCGCGGAAGTCCTCGCCCATCGACGGGTCGCCCGGATTCGCGGCGAGCTCCTTCGGCACGCTCTGCCCGCGCTCGCCCTCGCTGATGTTCTGCAAGGTCTGCAGATCGGCGCCGGCGCAGAAACCGCGGCCCGCGCCGGTCAGCACGATCGCGACCGCCGCGGGATCGTGCTCGGCCTGCGCGACGGCGTGGCGCACCTCGGCGCCCATGCGGTCGGTCCAGGCGTTCAGCCGGTCGGGTCGGTTCAAGGTGATCGTCGCGACCGGATCGGAGACGTCGTAGAGGATTTCCTTGTACATCAGACCTCCTGGCGGACCCGGGTCATTTCTCTGAGCTTCGCTCGGCTGCGCCTCGCTGCGCGTCGCCTTCGGCGACTTGCTTGGCCCAACGATAGTCGGCCTTGCCCGACGGGCTCCGCACGATCTCTTCTCGGAACAGGAACTGCTTCGGCAGCTTGTAGCGCGCTAGGTGGCGCGAGCACTCCTCGAGCAGATCGCGTTCCTCCGCGTTCGCGCCCTCGCGCAGCCGCACGATCGCCACCACCTCCTGGCCCCAGCGGTCGCTCGCGCGTCCACACACGACCGCGTCGTACACGGCGGGGTGGAGCTTCAGCGCGTTCTCGACCTCCTCCGCGAAGATCTTCTCGCCGCCCGAGTTGATCGTGACGGAGTCGCGGCCGAGCACCTCGATCGTGCCGTCGGCGCGATAGCGCGCGCGGTCGCCGGGGATCGAGTAGCGCGTGCCCTCGATCACCGGGAAGGTGCGCGCGGTCTTCTCGGCGTCGCCGAGGTAGCCGAGCGGTACGCGTCCGCGCTGCGCGAACCAGCCGACCGAATCGTCGGGCGGCGCGAGCACGCGGTCCTGCTCGGCCGACACCACCACGCAGCCGCCGACCGGGCGGAAGTCGCCGGTGCTGACGCCGCCGGCCTTCGTGCCCGCGTTCGAGGCCTGCGCGCCGGTCTCCGACGAGCCGATCGCGTCGATCACGAGCGCCTTCGGGAAGTGCTCGAGGAACTTCCGCTTGTGCGCGACCGAGAGCGGCGCGCCGCCCGAGCCGATGCTGATCAGCGACGAGAGGTCGTAGGAGGCCTTCTCGAGCTGGTCGAGCAGCGGCACCGCGAAGGCGTCGCCGACGATCGAGAAGCCGGTCGCGCGCTCGCGCTCGGCCGTGCGCAGGAAGTCGTCCGGGTCGAGGTGCCGCACCACGTTCGGGAAGATCAGCGTGTGCCCGCAGGTCAGCATCATGAAGAGCACCCACTGCGCGGCACCGTGCATCAGCGGCGGTCCGACCATCAGCCGCAGCGCGCCGCCACCCTTCGCTTGCGTCACGATGCTCTCGAGCGACGCGTGCTCGCTGCCGTCGAAGCGGCGACCGCCCATCGCCGCGACGTAGATGTCGGCGCTGCGCCAGAGCACGCCCTTCGGCATGCCGGTCGTTCCGCCGGTGTAGAGGATGTAGAGGTCGTCGGGGGACCAGGCGACGTCGGGGCGCGCCGGAGAAGCGGCGGCGAGCGCGGACTCGTAGTCGACCGCGCCGGGCAGCAGCGCGTGGCCCGACTCGTCGGCCACCTGGAGCAGCACCTCGAGCTGCGGGAGCTCCGCGCGGATGCGCGCGAGTCGCGGTGCGAACTCGGCGTGGTAGACGATCGCGCGCGCTCCCGAGTTGCGGAGCAGGTAGAGCAGCTCCTCGTCGACGTAGCGGTAGTTGACGTTCAGCGGCGCGACGCGGCTCATGAAGCCGCCGATCATCGCCTCGGCGTACTCGTTGCCGTTGTAGAGATAGATCGCGAGGTGCTCCTGACCCGACTCGTGCGGCGCGAGGCCGGCGCGCTCGTGGCGGACGCGCAGTCCGCGCGAGAGCAGGTGGTTGGCGAGGCGCCGCGCGCGTTCGCGCAACGCGCCGTACGACATCCGCTTCTCGCGGAAGATCAGCGCGTCGCGCGACGCGGTCGCTTCGGCGACGGCGTCGAACACCTCGGCCAGGCTGAAGTCCATGGGCTCCTCGTCGCGCTCACCTGTCGCCGCGCGGTGTCAGGATCAGGACCGGGATGTCGCGCGACGTGCGCGCCTGATAGTCGTCGTAGTCGCGGTAGACGGCGACGAGCTTCGGCCACAGGGCGGCCTTCTCCTCCGCGCTCGCGCGGCGCGCGAGCATCGGCGTCGTCCGCGATCCGATCTGCACTTCGCACTCCGGGCTCGCCATCAGGTTGTGATACCAGGCCGGGCTGTGGCTCATGCCGCCCTTCGAGGCGACGAGCACGACGCGCGTCCCGTCCGCGAGGTAGATCAGCGGGGTGGTGCGCCGGACGCCGCTCTTCGCGCCGGTCGTCGTCAGCAGCAGCACCGGCGCGCCGCGCAGGAAGCGGCTGCCGAACCGCCCGCCACTCGCGCGGAAGATGCAGGTGTTGACCGCCGACATCGCGCGGACCGCGAGGGTCCCGAGTCGCTCCTCGGTCGGCGTCCAGGGTCGCGGGCTCGAGTCGGCCATCGGGGGCCGCCCAGTCTACCGGGACTCGAGGCCCACGCCTCGGGCCGCTCGGACATTCATCTCCGGTCGGAAGTGGAGACGAGAAAAAGGGAAATGCATTTCCCGATCGCGGAACCCGTTTTCCACCAAACGGGGGGCAGTGGAGCGAACGGCTTCGACGAATTCCAATCGAATCAGAAGCTTAGAAATCTGATGAAAGTCGGTATCAAATCTGCACATAATCCAGCGCTGCTTTTCCCTTGGAAGGGGATCCCCATGCGGCCTGTTGCCTCTTTTTGTGCTCGATCCCTGTTGCTCGCGGGTCTGGTCCTGCTGATCAACGCCCGCGCGAACGCGGTCAGCTTCACTCTAGACGTCTACGACAACGGCGCTCTCATCGGTTCGTCCGACGCGACCCGACTCGGCTGCGTCGACAACTCGGACGGCGTCTCGGCGCACTGCACGGTCGGCCCGGAAGGCATCGACTACGGACCGAGCTACGCGCCGGTCACGGTCAAGGATTTGAGCATGGACATCGACTCGGATCCGCTCGTGACGGGTACGATGACGGTCGTCAACGGACAGACGACCACCCAGCTGTACACGTTCATCTTCACGCTCCCTGTGTCGTCGATGCCGGGCTCGACGCTCACGGGCGGCTCGGCGCGCGGCACGATCACGGACACGGGAAGCGACGGTGCGACGATCTCCGCGGGCCCCAGCGGAGCGATCTACACCCCGTTGATCGACGGCGCGCCCTACGCACCGCCCGGGGTTACGCAGCTGCTCTTCGGTCCGTACTCGGATGCGTCGGGTGGCGGTCCGACGAACATCCCGAGCTCTTCGTTCGGAGCGCCTATCCCTAGCTACGTCGGGCCCTCAGTGGCTTCGAGCATCGGAATCCAGCTCGAGTTCTACCTGACGGGTTTGGACCAGACGACGATCACGAGCAATCACGTGGTCGTCGTGCCCGAGCCTCAGACGGCCGCGCTCCTCGGCGTCGGCCTCGCAGTGCTCGCGATCCGCCACCGTCGCTGAACGACCGGAACGAAAGAGTCCGACGAGAGGATGTCCTCATGAAGATCGGATCCGTCGTTGCCAGGCACCTCGCGTTCATCGCCGTTCTCGCCTCGGGAGTTCTCGCGGCTGCGCCTTCTCGAGCCGTCGCGGCCTTCACGGTCGACATCAACGCAGGCGGTTCGCCGATGTCTCTGACTCAGGCCGATTTCACCTGCACCCAGAACGGAACTCTCAGTAGCTGCTCGGCGAGTGGTCTCAGTGCCGGCGGCTTGCAATTCGACCTGGGCTTCAGCGTCGATACGGACCCGAAGCTCTTCGCGAGCGTCGACGTCCTCAACACCACGGGCGGCACGCTGCAGTTCACGGCGACCTTCACGGCGACGGGCGTCGGGACCTCCGGCATCCCGACCACGACATCGGGCGGCGTCTCCGGCGGCGCGACGGACAACGGCGGCGACACGACGACGACGCTCGCAGCGCCGACGGGCAGCGCCTTCTACACGGCGCTGATCGACAATGTGACGCACCAGACGTTGTACGCAGATCCCTACGCGTTCGGTCCGAACGTCGTACCCAAGTTCGACTCCGCGAACTTCCCCACTCTGAGCTACGGCCCTCAGTCGGGGGCGGCGATCGTGAACAGCGCCGGCATCAAGCTCGACTTCGCGATCACGGATCAGGATTCGGCTTCCATGGCCGGAACGTTCGAGCTGAAGCCCATTCCCGAGCCCGGCACGGCGCTGCTCCTCGGAGTCGGGCTCGTTCTGATCGCGAGGCGCGAGCGGCGCCGATAAGTCCCTCGAGCGGGCCCGCGAGCCCCGCCCTGGTTCCCTCCCTCCTAGCGGCGCGGCATGACCCAGCGATCCCCCCATCTCTGCGTCCCGAATCGTGCGGGGTGGATTCCCGGCGCCAGGCGCGCCCGAGCCGCGTGTCTGCTCCTCGCCGTGCTCGCGCTCGCGACCCCGTCGCGCGCGCAGACCCCTTCCTTCCTCGAGTTCGAGAGCGGCCCCGTGCGCCCGCTCGCGTTGACCCCCGACGGCACGAAGCTCCTCGCCTGCAACATCCCCGACAACCGTCTCGAGATCTTCAAGGTCGGCGCGAACGGGCTCACGCATCTCACCTCCGTTCCGGTCGGCATGGAGCCGGTCGCGGTCGCGGCGCGCAGCAACACCGAGGCGTGGGTCGTGAACTTCCTCTCGGACAGCGTCAGCGTCGTCGATCTCTCCTCGACGCCGCCGCGCGTGGTCCGCACCTTGCTCGTCGGCGACGAGCCGCGCGACATCGTCTTCGCGGGCACCGGCGGCAACCGCGCCTTCATCTCGACGGCCCACCGCGGCCAGCAGCGGAGCAACTCGTCGCTCGTCGGCTTCACACCCGGCGCCGGGAGTCCCGCGTTCACGACCCCGAGCGTCCCGCGCGCGGACGTCTGGGTGTGGGACGCCACCAACCTCGGATCGGGCTTCGGCGGAACGCCGATCCAGATCCTGAGCTTCTTCGCCGACACGCCGCGCGCGCTCGCGACCGACGGCACCGCGGTGTACGTGGCCGCGTATCACTCCGGCAACCAGACCACCGCGATCAACGAGAGCGCGGTCTGCGACGGCTTCACCACGGCAGGTCCGTGCACGACGCCCGGTGGCGCGACAGCGCCGGGAGGTCTCCCCGGCCCGAGCACGAACGCGGCCGGCGTGCCGGCGCCCGAGACGGGTCTGATCGTGAAGTTCGACCGGGGAAGCGGACAGTGGCGCGACGTGCTCGGCCGCGACTGGAGCGCGCTCGTGCCCTTCAACCTGCCGGATCACGACGTCTTCGCGTTCGACGCGAACACCCTCGCGAACAAGGCGCCCGCGTCCTTCGATCACGTCGGCACGATCCTCTTCAACATGGTCGTGAATCCGACGACCGGAAAGCTCTACGTCTCGAACACCGAGTCGCCGAATCTCACGCGCTTCGAGGGCGCGGGCGTGTTCGGCGGCAGCACGGTGCAGGGCCACGTCGCCGAGGCGCGCATCAGCGTGATCGATCCGACGACGGGGAGCGTGGACCCGCAGCACCTGAATCCACACATCGACTACAGCCGGCTCTTCACGGGCGCGAATCCGCCGCCGGCCGACCAGAAGAACTACAGCCTCGCGACGCCTGTGCAGATGGTCGTGTCCTCGACGGGCACCGTGTACGTCGCGGCCTTCGGCTCCGCCAAGATCGGCGTCTTCTCCACCGCGACCCTCGAGGACCCGGCCTTCGAGACGAACTACCAGCCGGCCACCGCGAGCGCCGGCTACATCCCGACAGGCGGGGGCCCCGGCGGCCTCGTGCTCGACGAGCCGCGCGGCCGCCTCTATGTGCTGACGCGCTTCGACGACTCGGTCGCCGTGATCGACACGTCGACGCGCGCGACGCTCGAGACCCACGCGCTCCACAACCCCGAGCCCGCGTCGATCCTCGAGGGGCGGCCCTTCCTCTACGACGCCGTCTCGACCTCCGGCAACGGCGAGGCGTCGTGCGCGGGCTGCCACGTCTTCGGCGACAACGACAGCCTCGGCTGGGACCTCGGCAACCCCGACGCCGACGTCACGATCAATCCGCAGCCGCACCAGGGCAACGGCGCGATCTCCACCCTTCACCCGATGAAGGGGCCGATGGTCACGCAGACCTTGCGCGGGCTCGCCACGCACGGTGCGCTCCACTCGCGCGGCGACCGCGCCGTCGGCTTCTTCGGCACCGACCCGTGTTCGCCGAACCCGAACGGCTCGCCGTGCGACGAGAACTTCTCGTTCCTCAACTTCATCGTGGCTTTCCCGAATCTGCTCGGCCGCGACGGGATGCCCTCCGCCACGGACATGCAGAAGTTCGCGACCTTCGCGCTGCAGATCCGCATGCCGCCGAACGCGGTCCGCAACCTCGACGCCTCGCTCTCGGGGTCACAGCAGTTCGGCTTCAACCTGTGGAACCCTCCGGATCTCGTCGAGGACATCACCAACAGCTTCTCGGCGATCCACTGCAACGACTGCCACACGATCGATCCGTCCAAGGGCTTCTTCGGCAGCAACTCGGCCAAGTCGAAAGTGGTCGAGCCCTCGCAGAACTTCAAGATTCCCCACCTGCGCGACCTCTACCAGAAGGTCGGAATGTTCGGGCCGACGGTCGGCGGCGCGACGAACTTCGGCGACCAGATCCGCGGCTTCGGCTTCCAGCACGACGGCACGATCGACACGATCAGGATCTTCCTGGACTCGCCGGAGAGCCCCGGCTTCTTCAACCTGACCGACCAGCAGAAGATCGACCTCGAGTCGTTCATGCTGGCCTTCCCGGGCGATCTCGCGCCGATCGTGGGGCAGCAGATCACCTTGACCGCGACCAACGGCTCCGACGTCGGGCCCCGCATCGACCTGCTGATCGCGCGCGCGGGGGCCGCGTTCACGTCGCTGATCCTCGGCGGCAACGTCACCGAGTGCGACCTGATCGTGAAAGGCAGCGTCGGCGGCGTCGCGCGCGGCTGGTTGCGGCTCTCGTCGGGACTCTTCGAGGACGACATGGGCAACACGCTGAGCGACGCGTCGCTGCGCGCGCTCGCGGTCACCGAGGGCCCGCTGACCTACACCTGCGCGCCGCCGGGATCCGGCATGCGCATGGGCATCGACCGCGACGAGGACGGCCTGCTCGACGGCCTCGACAACTGCCCGGACGTCGCGAACGCGGATCAGCTAGACACCGATGGAGATCACATCGGAAACGTCTGCGACGACGACATCGACAACGACGGTCTGCCCAACGTGGTCGAGACGAACACCGGCGTCTGGAACGGCCCGAACGACCGCGGCACGAGTCCGGTGCTCGCGGATACCGACGGCGACGGCTTGCCCGACGGCGTCGAGACCAACACCGGTGTGTACGTCAGCCCTCAGGACACGGGCACGAATCCGCTGGTGGCCGACACGGACGGCGACGGAATCCCCGACGCAGCCGAGACGCACACCGGCATCTTCGTCGGCCCGAACGACACCGGCACGAATCCGCTGGTGGCCGACACGGACGGCGATGGCTATCCGGATGGAGTCGAGGTCGCCGCGGGTACCAATCCGAACGATCCACACTCGTTCCCGCACGGGCAGGTGCCGGCGCTGCCGCTCGCGGGCGGGGCGCTGCTCGCGCTCGCTCTCGCCGCGACGTCGTGGCGCGTGCTCGCGCGCCGGGGACGCGCCTAACTCTGCCGGGTTCGCGCTCGCTGACCGCTCGCGCTCGCTGCGCGTCGCCGACTCTCGAGTCGGCCTCCTAAGGAGGCGAGCTCGCGACCATGCGCGAGCCCGGCGCCGCGCCGTCGACGCGCACCTTGCGCAGGGCGAAGAGCCACTCGCTGCCGCTTCGCACCAGCCGATCCGAATAGCGTCCCCAGTGGTCGAGGCCGATCTCCGTGAAGGCGCTGAAGTAGGACCACGCCTCCGCGTGCGCGGCGTCGTGGACGACGATGCGAACGCTCGAGACGTGGTGTCGCAAGGTCGCGCGCCGCGTGCTCGCCGCGAGGCGCCTCGCGACGCCCGAAAGATGCGCGTGGATCGCGCCGCGGCCCTCGAGGCGCGGCTCGCCCTCGATCTCCATCGCGCCGTCCTCCGCGAAGCAGGCGACGAGCTCGTCCAGGAGGCCCCGGTCGCCCGCGTGGTTGTAGCGGGCCACGAGATCGCGGATCGCCTCGCGGGCGGCGAGCTCCTCGAGATTCATCGCGTGCGGACCTCGAGTGACGTGGACGAACGAGTCTCGCATATTCCGCAAGGAGGCCGACGATAGTCGGCCGACGCGCAGCGAGGCGCAGCCGAGCGAAGGCCCGGCTAAGGGGTGCCATGAAGACTCCCACCGAAGAAGTCGACGCCGCCGTGACGCTGGCCGAGGACCTGCGCCGCGTCAACGCGGCGCTTGCGCTCCACGAGATCGAAGAAGCGAGGCTCGCAGAGGCCGGCGCGCTCGCGCGTCGACTGCGCGAGCTGCTCGAAGGTCCGCGGCGCGCGCGCTGGTACGACCACGACCCCGTGTCACCGACGCAGTCGGCCGGCGCGCGCAGCTCCTACGGCGACATGAGTCCCGTGCGCGGGCTTCGCAATCCGATCGCGCCGCCGCTGCGCGTCGAGCGCGGCACGCGCGCCGACGGAACTCCGTGCATGCGCGGCGAGGGCGTGCTCTCGCGCGCCTACGAGGGTCCGCCGCACGGCGTCCATGGCGGCTTCGTCGCGGCGCTCTTCGACGAGCTGCTCGGCGCGGCGATCGGCCTCGCGCCGCCGCCCGGCGTCACCGCGACACTCGAGGTCCGCTACCGCCACGTGACGCCGGTCGAGCAGCCGCTGCGCTTCGAGGCGTGGGTGGCGGAGGACCGCGGGCGGCGCCTCGTCGCGCACGCGACCTGCCACGCGGGCGACCTGCTGACGGCGGAGGCGAAGGGCCTCTTCGTGCGCGTCGACTTCGACGCCGTGCGCCGCCGCATGCTCGGAGAGACAGTCGAGGGTTAGGCGCCGCATGGTAGGCTGCGCGCTCTCGAAGGAGGCGCGCCATGGCCGTCCGCATGATCGATCCGTGGGTCAACGTCACGATGGGCGGCCCGCAGCCCGAGTGGATGATCCGCGTGAAGGAGGACTACTTCCGCGCGGGCGACGAGTTCCTCTCGGACATCTCCGAGGAGAAGCTGCTCGCCGACATGGACGAGGCGGGAGTCGAGAAGGCGATCCTGAGCATCGGCGCGAAGGACCCGGACGCGCGCACCTTGCAGTTCGCGGCGCACCACCCGAAGCGCTTCGCCTACGCGGTGTCGGTCGACCCGCGCAAGCTCCTGCGCGAGCTGTGGCGGCTCGAGGAGCTGATGAAGACGCAGCCCGTCGTGATGGCGCGCGTCGTGCCCTTCCTGATCGATCTCCCGCCGACGCACCCGGTCTACTACCCGCTCTACGCGAAGTGCGTCGAGCTCGATCTGCCGCTCTCGCTCAACACCGGCATCCCCGGTCCGCCGATGCCGGGCGAGTGCCAGAACCCCATGTACCTCGACCGCGTCTGCCTCGACTTCCCGCAGCTGAAGCTCTGCATGGCGCACGGCGCCGATCCGTGGTGGGGCGTCGCGATCCGTCTGATGATCAAGTACCGGAACCTCCACCTCATGACGTCGGCCTACGCGCCGCGCTACCTGCCGCCCGAGCTGATCCACTTCATGAACACCCGCGGCCAGGACAAGATCCTGTGCGCGTCGGACCACCCGGTGCTGCCGATGAAGCGAGTGGTGTCCGAGGCGAAAGAGCTCGAGCTGCGCCCGGGCGTGCTCGAGAAGTACCTCTTCGCCAACGCCGAGCGGCTGTTCTTCTCGGAGCGGAAGCCGCGGTATTAGCCAAGTCCGGACCTCGGTTGGCGCGCTCTCGATCCCGCGCGCTATAACGGCGGACGATGTCTTTAACGCCGTTAAATCCCGACGAGAAGCCTCCGTCCGATCTGTCGCCCTCCGAGGCCCGACGCGCGCGCCAACGCGAGGAGGCCCGCCGGGCCATCCTCGACGCGACCGAGGCGCTGCTGCTCGAGTCGGACGGCGAGGCCTTTGGCGTCCGCGCGCTCGCCGCTCGCTGCGGCTACACCGCGCCGACCATCTATCACTACTTCGGCGACAAGGACGGACTGATCGACGCGCTGCTCGAGGAGCGCTTCGCAAGGCTGCTCGCCGAGGTGCGCCGGGTCGAGCAGGGCGACGATCCGCTCGAGAATCTGCGCTCGATGCTGCGCGCCTATCTGCGCTTCGCCGAGGCCAATCCCGCCTTCTATCGCGTGATCCTCGCGGGACGCGACGGCCCCGAGAACTCACCGCCGTCGGTCGAGGCGACCGTCGAGCTGATGATGCGGCCGTGGGAGGATCTCGAAGCGGCCGGTCGCTTGCGCCGCGCCGGCACCGAGGCCGCCTCGCAGTCGCTCTGGTCGCTGATCCACGGACTGACTGCTTTGCGTGTCGCGCGACCGGATCACACCTGGGCGCCGGATCTGACGGAGATCGCGGTCGATGCGATGCTGCGCGGTCTCGTCCGCGACGAGGACGAAACACCCGTGCGCGCCGGCAATGGACGCGGCGGGAAGAGGCGCTCGTGACGCGGCGCACCCGACTCGCGTGCCTGCGCGCGCTCTGCGCCGCGGCGCTGGCCCTCGCCGCCTGCCGCGAGCACGCGAAGGATGCGCAGGCGCAGGCGCCGCCGGTCGCGACCGCGACGGTCGCCGCGCGCGACCTCGAGGAGCGGATCGGCGCCTCGGGCGAGCTCGAGGCGCAGCTCCGCACCACGCTCGCCGCCGAGGTGGCGGGCCGCGTCACGCGCGTCGTGCTCGAGGAAGGCGCGGCCGTCGTCGCGGGCACGATCGTGGTCGAGATCGATCCCGAGCGGCGCGCGCTCGAGCTCGACGAGGCGAAGGCGCACGCCGCGCAGGCCGAGGCTCGGCTCGCGAAGGAGAAGCGCGAGGCCGAGCGCGTGCGGACGCTCTTCCAGAGCAAGGTCGCCTCGCAGTCGCAGCTCGACGGCGCGAACACGGCGCTCGAGGTGGCGGATGCTGACGGCGCCGCGGCGCGCGCTCAGCTCGGAGTCGCGAAGCGCGCGCTCTCGGACGCGAGCGTGTCGGCGCCCTTCGCGGGACTGCTCGCGCGCCGCCACGTGAACGTCGGCGAGTTCGTGCAGCCGGGCGCTCCGCTCTTCGACGTGGTCTCGCTCGACCCGATCGACGTGGTCTTCCACCTCGCCGAGATCGACTCGTCGCGCGTGGCGGTCGGCCAGCAGGTCGAGGTGCACGTCGCGCCCTACCCCGATCGCGCCTTCGAAGCGCGCGTCGCGGTGGTGTCGCCGACCATCGATCCCGCCACGCGCACCTTGCGCGTCAAAGCGACCTTGCCGAACCCGGAGGGCCTGCTGCGGCCGGGCCTCTTCGCGCGCGCGGACCTCGGCGTCGCGCAGCGAAAGGGCGTCACCTTGATTCCGTCCGAGGCGGTGCTCCAGCGCGCCAGCGGTCCGATCGTCTTCGTGGTCGGCCCCGGCGATCGCGTGCAGAAGCGCGATGTGCAGCTCGGCACCTTCTACCGCGACGGCGTCGAGGTGCAGGCCGGTGTCACGGCCGGCGAGGTCGTCGTGACGCGCGGGCACAGCGGGCTCGTCGACGGCGCCGTCGTGCGCGTCGCGGAGTCGGACGGCCATGCGCCGCCTCCTGCCGCCGGCTCGCCGCCGGGAGTCGCGAGCGCGGCCGAGCCGAGCGGCCCATCGCTGTGACGCTCTCGGAGCTCTCGGTCCGGCGTCCCGTCCTCACCTGGATGATGACGTTGGCGCTGCTCGTCTTCGGCGTGCTCGGCTACGTGCGCCTCGGCGTGGATCAGTACCCGAAGCTCGAGTTTCCGGTCGTCACCGTGGACGCGCGACTCGAGGGCGCGTCGCCCGAGGGCATCGAGGAGGACGTCACCGACGTCCTCGAGGAGCGCCTCAACACGATCGGCAACCTGCGGAGCCTGCGCTCGACCTCCTACCAGGGCATCTCGCGCATCCAGGTCGAGTTCCAGCTCGGCACGAACCTCGACGTTGCGATCCAGAACGTGCGCGACCAGGTGGCGGTCGCGACGGCGCGCCTGCCGCAGGGCACCGAGACGACCGTCACGCGCCAGGACAACAGCTCCTACGCGGTCGTCTACGCGCCGGTCTTCACGGACCGCTCGATCGTCGAGGTGACCGAGTACATCAAGCACCACGTGAAGCCGGTGCTCGAGACGATCCCCGGCGTCGCGGCGGTGCAGACCTTCGGCGGGCTCGAGCGCAACGTGCGCATCTGGCTCGACAGCGAGTCGCTGCGCTCGCGCGGGCTGTCCGCCACCGACGTGCTGCGCGCATTCCGCCGCGAGCACGTCGACGTCCCCGGCGGCATGGTGGAAGGCGACCGCATCGAGTGGTCGGTCAAGACCGACGCCGAGTTCCGCTCGCTCGAGTCGCTCGAGCGCCTGGTGATCGCGCGCCAGAACGGCGCGGACGTGCTGCTGCACGACGTCGCGCGCGTCGAGGACGGCACCGAGGACGTGCGCTCCTCCACCACCTTCAACGGCAAGCCCGCCGTCGTGATCGGCGTCTCGAAGCAATCCGACGCGAACACGGTGGCCGTCACCAACGAGGTCTACCGGCGGCTCGACGAGCTGCGGCCGCTGCTCCCGCCCGGCCTCCAGATCGTCGACCCGAGCGGCTTCATCGACTTCTCGCTCTCGATCCGCGAGGCCGTCGACGAGACGATCTTCGCGCTGGAGTTCGGCGCGGTGCTCGCCGTGCTGGTGGTGTGGGCGTTCCTGCGCCGCGCGCGCCCGACGATGATCGTCGCGGCCGCGATCCCGATGTCCGTGATCGCGACCTTCGGCCTCGTCTGGATGTGCGGCTACACGCTCAACACGATGACCTTGCTGGGCCTCACCTTGGCGATCGGCGTCGTGATCGACGACGCGATCATCGTGCTCGAGAACATCGAGCGGCACCGCGAGCAGGGGAAGTCGGCGCGCGACGCGGCGATCGACGGCACGCGCCAGATCACCCTGGCCGCGAGCGCCGCGACCTTCTCGGTGGCCGCCGTCTTCGTGCCGGTCGTCTTCGCGCAGGGCCTGCTCGGCTCCTTCCTCTCGGAGTTCGGGCTGACGGTCGCCGGCTCCGTCGTGATCTCGCTCTTCGTGGCGCTGACCTTGACGCCGATGCTCGCATCGCGCATGCCGCCGCCCGCGCAGCGCGCGCACGGCAGCGTCTACCACTACCTCGAGCGCGCCTTCGAGATCATCGAGCGCACGTACCGCGGCGCGCTCGACTGGGCGCTCTCCCACCGCGCGGCCATCTTCGCGATCGCGCTCACGTCGTTCGCGGTCGCGATCTTCTTCGGCAAGCGGCTCGGCGCGGAGTTCTTCCCGCCGGCCGACAGCGGCATCGTCTTCACGCGCTTCGAGACGCCCGCCGGCACCTCGCTCGAGGCGACCAAGCAGGTGCGCGACCGCGACCAGGAGTTCTTCCTCGCGCTGCCGGAGCTAGGCGGTGCCTTCGCCAACATCGGCGGCGCGTCCGCGATGGATATCGGCAGCACCAACTCGGGCGTCATCAGCGTGCGGCTCGTCTCCGCGCACGAGCGCAAGCGCTCGACCCAGGAGATCGTGCGGCAAGCGCGCGCCTACATGGCGGACGTCCCGGGCCAGAAGGTGCGCGTGATGGATCCGTCGGGCGCCTTCACCGGCAGCGAAGGATTCGAGGTGCAGATCCGCGGACACCTTCCGCTCACCGATCTCGACCGCTACGCCGCGGAGCTCGAGGATCGGCTCGCCGCGAGCGGAGGCTTCGTGGATCTCCGCCGCAGCCTCGAGCTCGGAATGCCCGAGGTCCGCGTCGTTCCCGACCGCGAGAAGGCCGCGGCGCTCGGCGTCGACGCGACCGCGCTCGCGCAGGTCGTGCAGGTGATGATCGGCGGCTTCAAGGTCGGGGCGTTCAAGGAGTCGGGCAGCCGCTACGACGTCCGCATGCGCCTCGAGCGCGGGCAGCGGGACACGCCGTCCGCGATCGAGGATCTGACGGTGCGCGCGTCCGACGGCTCGCTGGCTCTCCTTCGCAATCTGGTGTCGCTCGAGACCGGCGCGGCGCCGTCGGCGATCACGCGCGTCGACCGCCAGCGCGCCGTCAGCGTGACGGCCAATCTCGACGGGCTCGTGCTCGCCGATGCGGTCGCACGCGCGCGCGGCTTCGCCGCCGAGATCCTGCCCGAGGGCGTCACCTTGCGCGTCGCGGGCGACGCGGAGCAGATGGAGGAGGCGGGCCACCAGTTCGGACTGATGCTCGGACTCGCCGTGCTCGCGATCTACATGGTGCTCGCCGCGCAGTTCGAGAGCTTCCTCCAGCCGCTCGCCGTCATGTTGGCGCTGCCCTTCTCGATGGTCGGCGCGCTCGGCGGTCTCTACGTCGCCGGAATGACGATCAACCTCTTCTCGATGATCGGCATCGTGCTGCTGATCGGGCTGGTCACGAAGAACTCGATCCTGCTCGTCGACTACGCGAACCAGCTCCGCGCGGAGGGCATGGACAAGCTCACGGCGATGCGGACCGCGGCGCCCGTCCGCATGCGGCCTGTGCTGATGACCGCGCTCTCGATGATCTTCGGCGTGCTGCCGGCGGCGCTCGGAATCGGCCCGGGCTCCGAGACGCGCGCGCCGATGGCCGTCGCGACCGCGGCGGGCATGCTGTCGTCGGTGCTGCTGACCTTGCTCGTCGTGCCCGTCTTCTATCTGTGGCTCGACGACTCCGTGCTCTTCGTGCGCGCGCTGCCGCAGCGGATCAAGCGAGCAGTGACGGCGCGTAGTCGCGGGGTGCCTGCCAGCCCATGAGCGCGAGCACGGTCGCGGCGAGATTGGCGAGCCCGGGCGCCTGCACGCGCGCGTCGAGCGCGAGCTTCGCCTCCGGTGCGTAGACGTAGAAGGGCACGCGCGCGAGCGAGTGGCTCGTCTTCACCTGCGGGCGCCCCTCCTCGTCGCGCCGGATCGCGCCGCTCTTCGCGTCGTGCTCGAACATCTCGTCGGCATTGCCGTGATCGGCGGTCACGATCAGCGCGCCGCCCGCGCGCGCGGTCGCGCGCACGAGCCGCCCGATCTGGAGGTCGACCGCTTCGACCGCCACCACCGACGCCTCGAAATCACCCGTGTGTCCGACCATGTCGCCGTTCGCGTAGTTGAGGCGCGCGTGCCGGTAGCCGCCGGTGGCGAGCTCCTCCAGCAGCCGGTCCGTGATCTCCGCGCACTTCATCCAGGGCCGCTCCTGGAAGGGCAGGCGGTCCGACGGGATCTCGACGTAGAGCTCCTGACTCTCGTCGATGTAGCCGCTGCGGTTCCCGTTCCAGAAGTAGGTGACGTGCCCGAACTTCTGTGTCTCGCTGATCGCGAGCTGGCGCGCGCGGTTGTGGACCAGGTACTCGCCGAGGGTGCGATCGATCGCCGGCGGCGTGACCAGGAACTGCTTCGGCACCAGCAGGTCGCCGTCGTATTGCATCATGCCGGCGAAGGCGACGTCGGGGCGGCGCCCGCGCGAGAAGAACGGCAAGTCGTCGTCCTCGAAGGCGCGCGACAGCTCGATCGCGCGGTCGCCGCGGAAGTTGAAGAGCACGACCGAGGCGCCGTCGCGGATCCGGCCGACCGGCCCCGCGTCGTCGGCCACGACGAAGGCCGGTAGCCACTGGTCGTTCACCGCGGAGTCCTCGCGGTAGAAGGTCTCGATCGCCTCGCGCGCACTGCGGAAGGCGCGCGCCTCGCCGTGGACGTGCGCGTTCCAGCCGCGCTCGACGATGCGCCAGTCGGCCTGGTAGCGGTCCATCGTGACGAGCATGCGGCCGCCGCCCGACGCGATGCGGTAGTCGCGGCCGCGAGCGCGCAGCGCCTCGAGCAGCTTCTCCGTCGCGTCGACGTAGCCGAGGCTGCTTCGCTCGGGCACGTCGCGGCCGTCGAGCAGCACGTGGAGGCGCAGCTTCGGCACCTCTTCCTCGTCGCAGCGGCGGATCAGGGCGAAGAGGTGATCGATGTGGCTGTGCACGTTGCCGTCTGAGAGCAGGCCGATCAGGTGCATCGGCTCGCCGCTCTGGCGCACGCGCTCCGTCAACTTCTGCCACACGGGGCTCCGCCAGATGCGGCCGTCGGCGATCGCCTCGGAGACGAGCTTCGCGCCTTGATCGAAGACGCGGCCGCAGCCGAGCGCGTTGTGGCCGACCTCGGAGTTCCCCATGTCGGCGTCACTCGGCATCCCGACGGCGGTGCCGTGCGCGGCCAGCGAGGTCGCGAGCGCGTTCGCCGCGAGCCAGTCGAGGTTCGGCGTGCGCGCCAGCCAGACCGCGTCGGCCTCGTCGTGCGCGCCGATCCCGACGCCGTCCATGATGCAGACGACGACGGGACCGCGGACGCCCGCGAAGCGGGGATGGCGTGCGAGGGTCCAGTCCATGGGGCGGGATGATGCCCTAGCTTGTCGCGATGCCGCAGCCCGAGCCCGACGCGAGCTTCCACCCGTTCGCGGCGAAGCTCGCGGGCCTCGACGTTCCCGAGTTCGTCGCCCCGCAGAGCGAGCGCGTGTTGCTGCGCGACATGCGCTTCCGCACGATCGACTGGGGCACTGCCGGCCTTCCCTTTGCGCTCTTTCTCCACGGCGGCGGACAGACGGCGCGCACCTGGGATCTCTGCTGCCTGGCGCTGCGCCGGCGACTCCACTGCGTGGCGCTCGACCAGCGCGGTCACGGCGACTCCGAGTGGGCGCACGACTTCGCCTACGCGCCCGAGGACCACGCGGGCGACTTCCTCGCGCTGCTCGATCACCGGAAGGTGTCGCGCGCGATCGTGATCGGCATGTCGATGGGCTGCCTCAACGGCCTCGCCTTCACGGCGCGCCACCCCGAACGCGTGGCAGCTTTCGTCGCGGTCGACGCGGGGCCGTGGGTCCAGATGGAGGGCGGGCGCCGCATCGTCGAGTTCACACGCGAGGCCGACGGCGGCGTCGACGTCGAGTCCTTCGTCGCCGCGGCCGTGCGCTTCAATCCGCGACGCGACCCGCGGCTCCTGCGCCAGGGCCTGCTCCACAACCTGCGCGAGCTGCCCGACGGCCGCCTCACCTGGAAGACCGACCGCCGGCGCCCGACCGATCTCGCGGGGATGGAGAAGCGCCTCGCGGCACTGCGAGCGCGGCTCGGCGAGGTCCGCTGCCCGGTGCTGATCCTGCGCGGCGGCGAGAGCGACGTCTTCCTCGACGCCGACGCCGAGCGCTTCGCCGCCGCGCTACCCGACGCGCGCTGGGTGCGGATCGAGGGCGCGGGCCACACGATCCAGGGCGACCGGCCGGCGGCGCTGGTGCGCGAGGTCTCGGCCTTCCTCTCGGAGCGAGGGCTCGCCTAGCTTCGGGGGGTGCGGCTCTCCGAGCTCGTCCTGACCTCCGCCACCGTCGCGGCGACGCGCGCGCGCGGCGAGAAGCAGGCCGCGCTCGCGGCGCTGCTGCGTCGGCTCGCACCCGACGAGGTCGAGATCGCGATCGGCTTCCTCGAGGGCGCGCCGCGGCAGGGCCGGATCGGCATCGGCTGGCGCGCACTCGAAGCGGCGCGCGCAGCGCCGGCCGCGTCCGCCGCCTCGCTCTCGCTCCGCGACGTCGACCTCGCGCTCGACGCGCTCGCCGCGCTGCGCGGACCGGGCTCCGCCGCGCGCCGCGAGGAGGCATCGAAGATCCTCTTCGCGAGCGCGACGCACGCCGAGCAGGACTTCCTGACGCGGCTCCTCCTCGGCGAGCTGCGTCAGGGCGCGCTGCAGGGCGTACTGCTCGAGGCGGTCGCGAAGGCCGCCGAGATTCCGGCGGCGCGGCTCCGCGCGGCGGCGATGCGCGCCGGAAGCCTTCGCGCCGTCGCCGGTGCCGCGCTCGCGTCGGGGGCCGCGGGCCTCACGCATTTTTCGTTGCGCCTGATGACGCCGCTCCAGCCGATGCTCGCGCAGAGCGCCGACGACGTCGGCGACGCGCTCGCGCGGCTCGGCCGCGCGGCCTTCGAGTGGAAGCTCGACGGCGCGCGCGTGCAGATCCACCGCGACGGCGGCGAGGTGCGCTTCTTCACGCGCCGCGGCAACGACGTGACGGCTGCGGTGCCGGAGCTCGTCGAGAGCGCGCTCGCGTTGCCCGTGCGCGCCGCCGTCTTCGACGGCGAGGCGATCGCGCTGCGCGCCGACGGCAGGCCGCATCCGTTTCAAGTGACGATGCGCCGCTTCGGTCGCCGCCTCGACGTCGAGGCGCTCCGCCGCGATCTGCCGCTCTCGATGCAGCTCTTCGACTGCCTGCACCTCGACGGCGCCGACTGGCTCGACCGCCCCGCGCACGAGCGCTTCGACGCGCTCGCGACCTGCGTGCCGGAGCGGCTCCGCGTCGCGCGGCGCGTAATCGACGACGTCGCCGAGGCGGAGGCCTTCTTCGAGAGCGCGCTCGCGGTCGGCCACGAGGGCCTGATGGCGAAGTCGCTCGATGCGCCCTACGAGGCCGGTCGCCGCGGCGCCGGCTGGCTGAAGGTGAAGCGCGCGGCGACGCTCGATCTCGTCGTGCTCGCGGTCGAGTGGGGCAACGGACGTCGGCGGGGTTGGCTCAGCAATCTCCACCTCGGTGCACGCGATCCCGTGTCGGGCGGCTTCGTGATGCTCGGCAAGACCTTCAAGGGCCTCTCCGACGCGATGCTCGCGTGGCAGACCGAGGAGCTCCAACGGCTCGCCGTGTCGCAGGAAGGTCCCATCGTTACCGTGCGCCCGGAGCTCGTCGTCGAGGTCGCGTTCGACGGCGTGCAGGCGAGCCCGCACTACCCGGGCGGCGTCGCGCTCCGCTTCGCGCGCGTGAAGGCGCACCGGCCCGATAAGCGCCCCGAAGAGGCCGACACGATCGACACGGTGCGCGCCTACGCCGCGCGTGCGGAGGGCGTCGGCACCGGCGCTTGAGCCAGCGGCCGGCTCCAGCGGTGGGCGCCGAATGCGACGACGGAGCCGATCACGAAGCAGCAAGCGGCCGCGCCCGCCAGCGTCGCGACGACGCCCACCCGGTTGGTGACGGCGCCCATCGCGACGCCGCCGATCGGGATGAGTCCGGCCCACGCCACCTGGAAGAGGCTCATCACGCGCCCGCGCTTGTCCTCGTCGACGATCTGCTGCACCAGCGTCTGGAGGTGCGTCATCACGGAGAAGTAGAAGAAGCCGGTGATCATCTGCGCGGCGAGCGCGAACGGCACGGAGGAGGCGAAGGCGAAGCCGGTGAGCGCGACGCCGTAGCACATGAGCTGCACGGCGCAGGAGCGCAAGGTGGAGTGCTGCGCATAGCCGGCGACGAGCGCGCCCGTCATCGCGCCGACGCCCGACGCCACCACGATCCAGGCGAAGTAGTCGCGGTTGCCGAGCACGTGCTCGGCGTAGACCGGCAGCAAGGTCATGTGCGCGACGCCGAAGGTGGAGAGTCCGGCGACGGTCAGCAGCGCCGGCAGCGCGGGGCGACGCTCGCGCGCGTGCGCGAGCCCGATCCGCAGGCGCGTGAAGATTCCGGCGCCGCCGGTGTGCGTCACGAACGCCGGCATCCGGATGCGCGCGATCAACATCGCCGCCGTCACCGACGCGACGCCGAAGATGCAGAAGGACAGCTCGAAGTGATGCGACGCGAGCAGCGGCGCCGCGAGCGCGGGGCCGAGCACGCGCGTCAGGTTGTTCGCGGCAGACTGCAGCGAGACTGCGCTCGGGAGATCGAGGATCGGCACGGTGTTGGCGGCGACCGCGTAGTTCGCGGGTCCGGCGAAGCAGAAGGCGCTGCCGAGCAGGAACGAGAGGCCGAGGGCGATCGGCGGCGTCAGCAGGCCGAAGCCGCTGAGCGCCGCCAAGGTGAGCATCAAGGTCGAGACCGCGGCATAGCAGCCGAGCACGATGCGCCGGCGGTCGTAGCGGTCCGCGATCACGCCGGCCAGCGGCGCGAAGAACAAGGTCGGGATGAAGATCGCGAAGAAGAGCATCCCCAGATGGAGCGGGTCGTTGTTCGTCAGTTCGACCATCAGCGCCTGGAGCGAGATGTGCGAGATCCAGAAGCCCGTCTGGTTGATCAGGAACGCGGTGAAGAGCAGGCGGAAGGGCTCGTGCGCGAGCGCGCGGAAGGCGCGGCCTTGCGACGAGGCGAGAAAGCCGGGCGCGCGGTCGGCGGCGACACCCATCGCGACCGGATCCGCGGGGTTCAGCGCTGCCTCGGCGGGGTTGGCGCCGAGGCTCTCTTCGACGGGCGAGTCGACCATGAGGGAGTCCGGCGACCGGCGGGCGGAGCGGGTGCAGCGGAACCGAACAGTCTACGGGATCCGCCTCGGCGTCGCCTTTCGGGTACCGTCGGCGGGCGCGCGTCTCGGGAGAATGGCGTGATCGATCTGCGTCGCGAGGGTGAAGTCTTCGTGCTGCGCATGGACGCGGGCGAGAACCGCTTCCATCCGGACTTCGTGCGCGCGTGGAACGCTGCGCTCGACGAGGTCGAGCGCAGTGACGGGCCGAAGGCGCTCGTCACGACCGGCAGCGGGAAGTTCTACTCGAACGGTCTCGACCTCGACTGGATGCTCGGCCCGGGCAGCGGTCACGCGAACGAGTATCTCCACGGCGTCCTCGCGGTGATCGGCCGCGTGCTCGTCTTCCCGGCGATCACCGTCGCCGCGGTGAACGGCCACGCCTTCGGCGCCGGCGCGCAGCTCGTCGTCGCGCACGACTACAAGGTGATGCGGAGCGGGCGCGGCTACTTCTGCATGCCCGAGATCGACATGAAGGTGCCGCTGCACCCCGGCATGACGGCGATCCTCCAGGCGCGGCTCTCGAAGCGCACGGTGCACGAGGTGATCGCGACGGGAAGACGCTATGCGGCCGAGGACGCGCTCGCCGCGCAGATCGTCGACCACGCGCTACCGGAGGAGCAGGTGCTGCCGCGCGCGATCGAGATCGCGGCGGGGCTCGCCGGCAAGGCGCACCCCGTGATGCGCGCGCTCAAGCACGGCCTCTACCGCGGCGTGCTCGAGGCGATGGAGGCGAAGCTCGGGCAGTAGCTCGCGTTCAGCTCGAGACGCGAAGAGGTGTCAGCAGCCCGAGCACCTGCGCGCGGTGGCGCTCCATGTGCGCCGCGGCGAAGAGCAGCCACTGGATGCCGTCGAAGAGGCCGAAGGCCGGGTGCGGCGCGCCGACCGCGCGCAGATCGAGCGCGGAGCCCTCGGCCCAGTCGAGCAGCGCGCGCGAGCTCGCGTCGAGCGCGTCGAGCGCGGCGGGCTGCGTGAACGTCCCGGTCGGCGTCGCGACCTGCGGGGGCTCCTCGCCGCGGTAGAAGAGATAGGGAATCTCGAGATCGAGGACGTCCGTCGCGCGCCCCGCGAGCGGGCTCGCCGCGACGCGCTTGCCGAGGGTCGCGAGGATGCCGCGGTTGCTGATCGCGACGTGCTCGGCGACGTGCGCGACGCTCCACGCATCCGGCCCGGGCCGCGCGCTCCACTGCGCCGCGCTCGCGCGCGCGCAGTCGGCGCGGAGTCGCTCGGCGGCGCTTCGGATCGCCGCGACGGCGGCGGACTTCTCGCTCACGCCGCGATCCGCGCGCGCTGTCTCGCGCGCGCCCGCGCGAGCAGCACTCGGAAGACCGCCGCGGCAGTCGCGGCCGCGAGCCCGCCCGAGAGCGCGACGGCTGCGACCGAGTTCACGAGTGGCGACGGCGGCTGGCTCGAAATGAACGCGGCGGCGAGCGAGAACGGCGCGAAGAAGAGCGCCGCCACCGGCATGTAGATCGCCCACGAGACGAGGAAGAGGGCAAGGAACGCGAGCGCCGAAAGGCTCACCAGCAGCGCGATGCGCGAGATCTGGAACGAGCGTCGCAGCCGCGGCGACATGGGAGTCCTCTCGAAGCTCCGAGCCATTCTATCAGCCGGTGCGAAGCGACTCCGCGCGAACTCCGATTGCCGCGCTCATCGCGGCGAAGCCCGCTGCGAGCTGGCGTCCGAGCAGGGTGCGGACCACCGGCTCCATCCAGCCCTCGAGCTCGAAGCGCGAGACGTAGCGCGTCCGGTCGGGTCCGAGCGCCTCGACCTCGTGGCAGCGCCGGCTGACCAGCGCAGCTGACCCGCGCTTCGGCAGGCCGTAGCAGAGCCGACGTCCGGGCTCGTGCTCGAGGATCGTCTCGCGCTGCGGCTGCGCGAAGAACGGGAAGACGCGCACGCGCATGTCGATCGGCTCGCCGACCCGCAGCGACGAGCGGCACGCGACGACGAAGCGATTCCACTCGGGGTAGCGGTCGAGATCGACGATCACCTGCCAGACGCGCTCGACCGGTGCTGCGATCTCGGCCGTGTGTACGATCAGCACGGCTCGCCGGCCCCTGTCTTGCGCGTCTTCCAGATGTGCTCGGCCGGCCACGAGCGCGCCCACTCGCGCGGCGCGTAGTCGGCGTAGGTCGTGGCGGCGCCGTCCGGCGGGCGCAGCTCGTCGCGGTTGCGTCGCGAGGCCGTCACCCGCGCGGCGCCGGATTCTTCGCGAGCTCCGCCTCGAAGCGCGCGACGCGCTCGCGCACGAACTCGTCGAGCGTGAGCATCTCGTCGCGCACCAGCGGAGTGAGATCCATCGCGAGCCAGATGCGGCCGCCGCCGCCGGCCGCGCGCGCCTCGGAGAAGACCGCGTTGGCGCGCCCTCGCGCGAGCGCGCCGGCGTCGAAGGGGCGCACGCCTTCCGTCTGCGACGGGAAGCAGGCGAGCAGCGCGCGCCAGGTCTCCTCGTGTCCCGAGACGTCGAGGCGCACGAGGTCGCCTTCGGCCAGCCAGTCGAGGCTGCGCCAGACCTCGCAGCCGTACACGCGCGCGGGACGCCAGCGGTCGGGCAGCCGGCGAAGGGCCGCGATCGCCGCGCCGCAGGTCGCGACGTGGGTCGCATGGCGATCCGCCGGATCGTGCGTGTAGACGACGCGCGGCCGCGTCGCGTCGAGGAAGGCGGCGAGGTCGTCGACGAGGCGCTCGTCGCCCGACAGCACCGCGGGGCTCGAGTAGTCGAGCTGCGCCACCGCCGCATAGCGACCGCGCTCCGCGGCGGCGCGCTGCTCGGCGCGGCGCACCTCGCGGAGCTCCGCGTCGCCGAGACCGGCGAAGCGGCCGACGCGCGGCGCGCGCGCGCCGTCGCTCGCGACCGCGCCGGCGAACCAGCAGCCCGGCGTCGACAGGCAGTGCGCGATGCCGTGGAAGGCGAGCAGCTCGAGGTCGTCGGCGTGCGCGCCGACGCCGACGTGCGTGACGCGCGCCAGCGCCTCGTCCGGGGCACGGCCGTCCGGCACGAAGACGTCGGCGCCCGGGTTGTGGAGTCGCAGCGGCATCGGACCTCGCGGCGCGTCACCGCGCTCTCGGTAATGTACGGAGCCCCGCCCGGAGAATCCCCTGCGCGACCCGGTCCGCCTCTGCCGACTCGACGAGATCGAAGACGGCTCCGCGCGCGGCTTCCGGCAGCGCGACGCGGAGGGCCGCGAGGTGCGGATCTTCGCGGTCCGCCGCGGCGACGCGGTCCGGGCGTACGTGAACCGCTGTCCCCACCGCGGCACGCCGCTCGACTGGGTCGCCGATCAGCTGCTCGACGAGGCCGGCCGCGACCTCGTGTGCGCGACGCACGGCGCGCGCTTCCGCGTGGAGGACGGCGTCTGCATCGCCGGGCCGTGCGTCGGCGACCAGCTCGTGCCGGTGCCGCTCGAGCTGCGCGAGGGTGCGCTCTACGCGCCCGCGGAGATCGAGGAGATCTGACCGTCAGCCATCGGTCCGATCGAGCAGGGGCTCCTATCTCTTCTTCGCCGCGTCCGACCCGGATCCGTCGTTCCCGAACGCCTGCGCGAAGATCGCGGACCCCGCGTCGAGCACGACCTCCTGCGAGGTCAGCGCGCTCTTCACCGCGACGGGCCCTTCCGCCTTTCCGCTCCAGAGCACGTCGCCGCTCTCGGGGTCGATGAGCGTGAGGTCGAGCCGCACGACCACGATCCCGTCGTCTCCCGACACGGTGAAGCGACGCAGGTCGCCGAACATCACCGGCGTGCGGATGCCGGCCGCGTGCGCGGTGCGCGCGGCGTTGGCGGCATCGGTCGGGACGTCGGGAAGCGCGGCGCGAGCGGCCTCGAAGTCGAGCACCGCGACGCCGCGCCGCGCGAGCTCGTGGACCGCGCGTTGCTGGAGCGCGTCCGTCACCCGCCACTCGCGCGCTTCCGCGGCGCCGATCGCGACCTCCATCTCGCGCAGCGGGTTCCCGCTCGGGATGCGGAGCGAATTGCCGGTGTCGTTCCGGAAACGCGAGACGACGACCGGACCGCGCGCGGCGAGGTCCGGCAGGGTGCCGCGCGAGAGCGGCTCCTCCCGGGGCTTCAGCCCGAAGAACGAGCTGCAGCCCGACATCAGCCCGAGCGCCGCGACGAGCACGAGCGCGGTCGCGGCCGCGCGCGACGCGCCGCTCTGTCGCACGCGCCGCCACAGGCGCCCGGCGAGGGACGCCGCGAGCCAGCAGCCGGCCGCGAGCGCGACGCTCGTCGGTCCGGTCGGCAGGTCGGCGCGGTAGGCGAGCGCGAAGCCGGAGACCGAGCAGAACGTCCCGATCGCCACGGAGATCGCCAGCGCGGCGCCGAGGCTCGGCGCGATGCGCAGCGCCGCGAGCGCCGGCAGCACGAGGAAGCCGAACACGACGAGCGGCCCCGCGTCGAGGACACCGAGCGCGATCGTCACGCCGAAGAGCCCGAAGAGCAGCGCGTCCGCGCGTCCGGGCTCGCGCCCGATGGTGCGCGCGAACTCGGGGTCGAAGGAGGCGAGCAGGATCTCGCGCCGGAACAAGAGGAAGAGCACCAGCACGACCGCGCTGACCACCGAGAGCACCACCAGGTCCCGGTCGGCGAGCGAGAGCAGCTCGCCGCGCAGGAGGTTCGTCATCTCGAGATCGCCGGTCGGATCGATCGCCACGAAGAGCACGGTTGCGGCCGACGCGATCGCGAAGAGCGCGCCGACGCCCCACTCGGCGGGCGAGCGCGCGAGCCGCTGTCCCGCGACGAGCAGCGCGAGCGCGCCGAAGGTCGAGGCCAGCGACCCGAGCAACGCAATCGTGTGGCCGCCGCCGCCCGGCGCGTGGGAGTGTCCCGTGAGCCAGAAGGCCGCCGCGATCCCCGCGGCGCCGGCCTGCGGCAGCGCGACGCCGAGGAGCACGAGTCGTCGCAGCACGACGTAGACGCCGAGCAGGCTGCAGACCAACGCCACCACGAGACCGCCGAGCACCGCGTTGCGGAAGAGCATGCCGGGGCCGAAGAGGAGCTCCATCAGCGCTGCTCCTTCACCAGGCGTCCCGCCTCGAGCTCGAGCGTGCGATCGACGCGCCCGCGCACGGCGTGCAGATGGTGCGTGACCATCCACACCGCGATGCGGTGCTCGCTGCGGAGCGACTCGAGCATCTCGAGGATCGCGTCCTCGGTCTCGGGATCGACGCCCGCGGTCGGCTCGTCGAGGAGCAGCATCGCGGGCTGCGTCGCCAGCGCGCGCGCGATCAGGATGCGCTGGCGCTGGCCGCCCGAGAGCTGGCCATAGCGCTGGCGCGCGAAGGCGTTCGCGCGCGTGGCGTCGAGCGAGGCGCGCGTCGCGGCGCGCTCCGCGGCGCCCGCCGGCTGCCAGAAGGGCAGGTCGCGACACGCGCCTAACAAGGCCACGTCGAAGCCCGAGAGCGGATAGAGCGGATCGAGCGTCTCGCGCTGCGGCACGTAGCCGATGCGGAGCCCGTCATGACGCTCGACGCGGCCCGCGAGCGGGGTCAGCAGCCCGAGCAGCCCGCGCACGAGCGTCGTCTTGCCGCTTCCGTTCGCGCCGATCAGCGCGACGAACTCGCCCGCGCGCACCTCGAGCGAGACGCCGTGCACGATCGCCTCGCGCGCGTAGCCGAAGTCCGCATCGTTCAGTCGGAGGAGCGCCACGTCGTCCACCTGCGCGCTCAGCTCGGCGACGCCGCGCGCACCGCCGCGACCAGCGCCTCGAGGTTCGCCTGGATCGACTCGAGGTAGCCCGGCTTGCCGAGGCCGCCCGCCATCGACGAGATGGTCGCGACGTGCGCGCCCGTGCGCTGCGCCAGGCTCTCGCCGAGTCCCGGATCGTAGGAGATCTCGTGGATCACGAGCTTCACGCCCTCGCGCTGCATGGTCGCGAGCAGCTCCTCCACGTGACCGGGGGTGGCCGGGATCCCGGGCTTGTCTTCGATCGTGCCGACGAGATGGATGCCATAGCGCGCAGCAAGGTAGATGAGGTCCTGGTGATAGGAGACGGCTTTGACACCGCGCAGGGGCGCGGCGATCCGGGCGAGCTCCGGGAGCTTCTGATCGAGCGTCGCGTCGAAGCGCGCGAGCCCCGCGCGGTAGGCGTCCGCGCCCTGCGGATCGACGCGCTCGAGACCCTCCGCGATCGCGCGCGCCATCAGCCTGCCCTGCTCGGGGTCGAGGTTGAAGTGCGGATTGCCGAGCGGGTGCAGCTCGCCCTGCGTGCGGTTCTGGCTGGTCGGGACCTCGAGCGGCTGCACGTAGAGCGAGGCGTCGATGTAGCCGCGCGCGCCGGGCATGATGTTCGCGTTGCGCGCCGCCTCCGTCAGCGCCGGGACGAACGCGTGCTCGAGCCCGAGCCCCTGCACCACCAGCGCGTCGGCGCGGTTCAGCTTCGTCACGAAGGAGGGCTTGACCGGCACCTTGTGCGGGTCCTGCGTGCCCTCCGCGATCGTGACCACCGACACGCGGTCGCCGCCGATCTGCGCGGTGATGTCGCCGACGTCCGGCGTCGACGCGACCACGTAGAGCTTCGCCGCGGCGGGGCCCGCTGCGCCGAAGACGGCGAGCGCGACGAGGCCCGCGCGAAGGAGGCGCCTAACGTTGTGCGAAGCCATGGCTGTGACTCCCGAGAAATGCGGTCCACTGCAAGGTGAAGCGCTGGTTGGTCTGCTCGTCGCCCCAGGTGTCGTCGAACTGGAAGCGGATCCGCTGGAACTCGGAGGGCTGCCAGGTGATGAAGGGCGAGATCGTCTCCGCGAGATCTTTTCCGTCGTTCGGCGCTTCGGAGTAGTCGAAGCGAACGCCGGCCGAGAACTGCCGCCCGAAGAACGCCTCCGCATAGGTGTATCCGCCGTTGCGGTGATCGCGGGTCTCGCCGATCACGGCGCCGGTGTCGTCGCGCTCGGTGAACTTCTCGCGGTTCCAGAGCCACTCGGTTCCCCACACGAGCCCCTGGTAGAAGCCCTCGGTGCCGGGCTGATGGCGGAAGGTCACGTCGGTGCCCCAGAGGTTCCGGTCGCTCGAGTGCGGAACGCCGAGCCAGCTGCCGCCGAGCTCGAGGTTCCACGTGTCGGTCAGATCGAAGTAGGTCTGTACGCGACCGATCATCGAGAGATCGCTCCAGTCGCGCCGACCGAAGAAGCCGTTCTGGTTCACATCGTCCGTGTTGTCCGAGCCGACCGCGTTGTAGAGGCCGTAGGTGAACTGGACGAAGTGCTCGATCGGCGCGAGCCACGAGATCTCCGCTCCCTCGGCCTGCGACTCGCCGCCGATGATGCGGTCGATCGAGGGCGGCCGGTTCACGAAGGGAAGCGCCTCGTCGTGCCAGTGCGGCAGGCGGCCGAAGTCGGCGAAGAAGCGTCCGCCCTTCACCGTCAGATTCCACGGCAGCGACGTGGTCACGAGCGCCGCTTCCTCGATGTCGAAGCCGTGGTCGCTGGACCCGTTGATCGAGGCGTAGCCGCGGAGGAACGGATCGATCGGTGCGGAGATGAAGAGTTCGCCATTCTGGAGCGAGAAGTCGACGCCGTTGGCGTAGCCGATCGAATGCCACGAGTCCTCCGTATCCGAAGACAGCTCGGTGTCGACGACGAAGCTGATGGCCGGGTTGTCCGCGTTGACCGGCGGGAGTCGCGCGGTGTTCTCGGCCATCGGCGCGGGCGCGATGGCGACGGCCGCGGGCGGCGGAGCCGGTGCCTCCGGCGGTGCCGGAGGCGGCGCCGCCTCGATCGCGTCGACGCGCTGGGTCAAGGACTCGAGCGCGGCGCGCGTCGCGCCGAGCTCGTCCTGGGTCTTCGAGAGCTGGTCCTTCGCGGCGGCGAGCTCCGCGCGCAGCTTCTCGACTTCGGTCACGGCGTCGGCGCGCATCGATAGCAACGGTGTGAATCCGATCAGGAACGCGACGGCCACGGCGGACCGTTCGCGTCCGAAGCTGGGACGCATGCGAACCCCTCTCGCCGGCGCGAGCGCCGGCCGCTCCCTCCCACTTCCGCGTTGCGCGGCTACACCGGTTCGTGCCGCGCGCGGGATGCGGGTCTCGTTTCGCGTCTAGGCGAGCGAGAGCGAGGTCTGCGGAGGCGCGCGCGGCGGATGTCCCGTCCGCGCCACGGCTTCATGAGCGCGCAGCACGGGCTCCGGGAGGATCGAAGCCAGCGCGGGAAGGGAGCGCGCGGGAAGTGCGGGAGGCGGCGCCGCGGGCCTCGTGTGCAGAAGGCTCTGGCAGACCGGGCACGTGGTCGGATCGTGGGCGGAACACGGCTCGGCGCGGGAGACGCTGGTCCCGTGCAGCGCGAATGCGGCGACCCCACTCGTCCCGGCGGCTCGCGTGGGGGTGCGATAGGGGGAGCGCCCCCTGGCCGAGCAGGCAGACGAGGAGCGCGACGATCGAGAGCCGTCGCGAGCCAGCCCGCAGCACGAATCCGGATCGCAGACCCGCTGCGGCGCTGTTCGACTGGGAGGCCGAGCCTACCACGATCTCACCCGCGACCACCTCGCCGGGACCACGCACGAAGTGCGTTGGAAGTCTGTCATGGAAGGATGGGGGCGTCGAGGGTCTCCGCCGCGAGAGGACGGGGCTCGATGACGACCTCACATGCTAGGTGATCTCGAGTTGGCAGCATCGACCTCCAGACTATAAGGTGTTGCGGCGATGCGATATCCCGCGTCGATCGTGAGCGTCGATTCCTTCCGCTCGCTGCGGAGCGCGCGACCGGCGCTCTGGTTCGCGGCCGTCGCGCTCCTGCTGCGTCTCACGGCGCCCTTCCTTCACGCGATGGAGATCGGGTCCGCCTGCGCAGAGGCGCCCGCCACGGCGTCGCTTCTGGACGAGTGCGCCGCGGACGCCGGTTCGAGTTCGCCCGCCCCTGCGCACGGGACTCCCCACCACGATCCGGACCACTGCCCGATCTGTTCGGTTCTCATCCACGCTCATGCTGCCACCGCGGAAGCGGCTCGGGTTCCTGCGCCATCGATCGGTCTGCCGGTCGTCATGGCCGAGAGCCGTACAGCGACTTCCTCGGACGTCGCTGTCGCCGACGCTCGCGCTCCGCCCTCTTCTTCGCTCGTCGCCATCTCCTAGTCGCGGTTCGTTCGAACGCTCCGCGTGATGGCTTCTCGGCCCACGGCGTGTGCCAGCACGTGACGCGTCCGCGGACCGCCTTCCGAGGCGATCTGACGGCGGCGCTTCGATCGCCGCCCGGGGGCAACGAAGGTGGGAGGCAAGGGAAGATTCTTCGCCCTGCTGTGCGCGGGGTGGTTCGCAGGTATTTCGGTCGCCGCGCGCGCTGACACCGCGCAGGGTTCGGTGGAGGGACATGTCAAGGACGCGCTCGATCGACCGCTAGCCGACGTGGCGCTGCGACTCGAAACGCCCAGTGGAACCGTGGCCGGTCGCACCACGAGCGACGCGAACGGACGGTTCTCGTTTCAGAAAATCGATCCAGGCGTCTATTCCGTCGTCGGTGAGAAGGAACAGTTCGAAACCGCGACCGCCGTCGTGACAGTCGCCGCGGGCGAAGCGGCGCGCTCCGAGCTGGTGCTCGCCTCGACGACGCCTCTCAACCTGAACGTCGTGGCCCAGCGGCTCGATGAGCGTCGGGCGGCCATCACACCCGCGATCGGGGCGAGCCACTACGACATCACCCAGGAGGCGATCGAGGCACAGCCTCACGGCGAGGACACGCCCTTCAATCAGGTCATCCTGCGGACGCCGGGCGTGGCCAATGATTCCTACGGACAGCTCCATGTCCGCGGCGAGCACGCCAATCTCCAGTACCGGATCAACGGAATCCTGTTACCGGCGGGTCTCGCCACCTTCGCCTCCATCCTCGATACCCGGATGGTGAGCAATGCGTCGCTGCTCACGGGCGCGCTTCCCGCGCAGTACGGCTATCGCACCGCGGGAGTCGTCGACATCCAGACCAAGGAAGGCACGCTGACGCCGCAAGGTTCTGTCGGCATGTACGGCGGGAGCGAGGACTGGGTCCAGCCGAGCGTCGAGGCGAGCGGCTCCTCCGGGATCTTCAACTACTTCGTCACCAGCACCTACATGCAGAACGACCGGGGCCTCGAGCCGCCGACCCCCAACGCGATCCACGACTTCACGCGGCAGGCAAGGATGTTCGGAGTCTTCTCCGCGGTGCCGGATCCGACGACGCGCGTGAGTCTCGCCCTGAGCGGTGACCTCGGGTATTTCAACATCCCCAACAATCCGCACCAGCAAACCGCCTTCGATCTGGCTGGCGTCGACAGCTTCGACTCCCGGCAGGTGGACGAGCAGCAGCACGAGATCAATCCGTTCGGGATCCTGTCGCTGCAGAAGACGGTGGGCAAGCTCGACTTCCAGCTCGCTGCATTCAGTCAATACAACGGGATCAAGTTCGATCCCGACTACGATCCGGACCTGCTCTTCAACGGCGTGGCATCCCGCGTCTTTCGCGGCGTGCTCGAGACCGGAGTCGAGGGCGACGGCGCCTATCACCTGAACGATTCGCACACGCTGCGGGGCGGCTTCTTCTTCAGCACCTCTCGCGGAGATACCAACACCACGTCCCGCGTGTTCCCCACGGATGCGGCCGGGGACCAAACGAGCGACGTCCCGTTCTCGATCGACGACGACGCCCACCTGACGACCTACCTCTACGGCCTCTATCTGCAGGACGAGTGGAAGGTGCTGCCGGAGGTCACCATCAACGGCGGCGTTCGCATCGACTACTACGACGGCTTCGTACAGAAATACCAGGTGAGCCCGCGTCTCAATGTCGTGTACCGCCCGTTCGAGACGACGACCTTGCACGCCGGCTACGCGCGCTACTTCACGCCGCCTCCGCTGGAGCTGCTCCCCAAGGATGGTTGCCAGAAGTTCGCCGGGACGACCAACGCCTGTCAGGTCGACACCGGAATCCAGACCGTCACGGTCGAGCGCGCTCATTATTTCGACCTCGGGATCCTCCAGCAGATCCTTCCCCAGTGGCAGGTGGGGCTCGACGGCTACTACAAGCTGGCGAAGGATCAGCTCGACGACGGCCAGTTCGGCGCGGCCCTCGTGTTCTCCCCGTTCAACTACAAGACGGGCACGATCTATGGCGTCGAGCTGACCTCGAACTACCAGCTCGGTGCCCTCTCCGCCTACGGAAATCTGGCGCTGTCGTACGCCAAGGGTCGAACCGCCTCGTCTGCCCAGTTCCTGTGGGAGGCGGACGAACTCGCCTACGCCCACAACCACTCCATCTGGTTGGACCACGATCAGCGCTGGAGCAGCACCTTGGGGCTCTCCTACATCCTCTGGGACACGCGCATGTACGTCGAGAACGTGCTCGGGAGCGGAC
Organism: Myxococcota bacterium; assembly: GCA_035541475.1. GTDB lineage: Bacteria > Myxococcota_A > UBA9160 > UBA9160 > SMWR01 > DASUFZ01. Next base: position 35,019 of record DATKND010000176.1, read on the forward strand.
TGCGGCAAGGCTTCGCGAACACGATGAAGATGCCCGACGCCGAACAGGTGAATCTCGGTGCGTCGCGCGCCTTCGAGCTTCCGACACTGGGAAGGTTCACGGCGCGGTTCGACCTCGTGAACCTCTTCGACAAGGAAAACCAGATCCGCAGCGGCAGCGGGATCGGTGTGTTCGCGGCTCAGCGCGGACCCGAGCGTGGTTTCTTCGGGGGCCTGACGAAGGAGTTCTGAAAGGTGCAAGACCTGGCGAACCTCGTGGCTGCACTACGGGCAGGTGGCGCGACGATCTATCCGCTGCTCGGACTGGCCGTCATCGCCGCGGTGGTGATCGTCGAGAAGGGATTCGTCTACGCGACCAGGACCCATCTTCCGCCGAAGCTGGTGCGCACGATCGAGAGCGGGACGTTCAAGTGGAGCGAGCTCGAGCAGCAGCTCGCCGACGTGAACCCGAAGCTCTACGCGAGCCGTTTCCTTCGCGTGCTCGTCGAGAGCAGGCGACAGCCCGGATGGTGGGTGGAGTCGCGGGCGGGAGACGAGGCGAGCCTGATCGAGAAGGCGCTCGGCCGCTGGACCTGGGTGCTCGAAACGATCGTGACGGCGGCACCCCTTCTCGGACTGCTCGGAACGATCACGGGGATGATCCGTTCGTTCCGGCTCTTCGGAGACCAAGGCCTCGTCGACCCCGCAGGCGTCACGGGAGGCGTCGCCGAGGCGTTGATCGCGACCGCGGTCGGGCTCTTCATCGCGCTGACGGCGCTGTTTGCGTTCAACTACTTCTCACAACGGCGCGCCCAGCTGATGGACGAGCTCGAGCGCCTCGGCACGCGGCTGGTCGACCACATCCGGCTCGATCAGGAGGGACTCTTCGATGAAGTTCCGTAGATCGCGTAGCTCGCGGCGCGGTCGCATCGAGATCATCCCGATGATCGACGTGATGTTCTTCCTGCTGGCGACCTTCATGCTGGCCTCGCTCTCGATGCAGCACCTGCACTCGCTCGGGATCGATCTGCCAAAGGGTCGCGCCGCGGCGATGGATCGCAGGAATCCGATCACGCTCACCGTGACGCACGATGGACAGCTGCTTCTCAACGAGGTCGCGATCACCTTGGAAACACTCGAGCCCGCGCTGCGACCGCTGCTCGGCGCCGAGCAATCCGTCGTCGTGGCCGCCGATGCGGGCGCACCGCACGGCGTGGTGGTCCAGGCGATGCTCAGAGCGCGCGAGGCCGGAGCCGATCATTTCCTGATCGCGGTGCAGCACGAGTAGTGCGGTGGCTGACGGCCTGGACGACGCGCCTTGGAGAAGACTCCCGTGGTCGCTTCCGACGGGCGCGCTGCTGGCGCTGATCGGGTTGCTCGCGCTCGTCCGTCTGCTCGCCGAGGCTCCGCTGGAGCGATCGACGCCCCCCGCCTTGAGCGCGCAGCTCGTGGAGCTTCCGGCGCCCGGTGCTACGGCGTCCGCTGCGTCGGTGCCACCCGCGCCGCCGCCCACCGCGCCGCCGCCGGAACTCGAGAGGCCGAAGCGACTCGCCGAGAATCCGCCGCCACGGCATCGAGAGCAAACGCCGGCGGCGCCGACGGCTCCGGAGTCCTCGTCTCCCGCGAGCACGACCGCGACCCCACCTCGTGAATCCGCCGCCGCGGAGCCGAGCGTCGCTACTCCAGCCCTCGCTGGCGGTCACATGAGCGCGCGCGCTCTCTATCAGCCGACACCCGAGATCCCGGAGGAGCTGCGCCGCCAGAATCTCGAGGCGGTCGCCGTGGCCCGCTTCCGGGTGGCCGCCGACGGGAGCGCGCAGGTCGAGCTGGTCCGGCCCACCAACGACACGCGGCTGAATCAGACGTTGCTGAGCGCGCTCGCGCGTTGGCGCTTCTTTCCCGCCATGGAGCAGGGCCGGCCGGTCGCGTCGGAGCTCGAGATCCGGGTTCCGATCTCCGTCCACTAGACCCCGTGCGCTTCTTCGTGGGGGCAGGTCGCCGTCTCGGGCCAGAGCAGGCTCTCTGCCGAGCCTCGAAGCTCGACGATCGTGGAGCCGATCAGCCAGAGGCCGATCGCGATCGCCATCAGCGGATCGAAGATCGGAAGACCGCTGATCGACACGAGCAGGCCCGCGAGGATCGGCGCCAGCGAGACGTAGATGTCACCGACGTTGTGCAGATAGGCAAGCCGGATCGCCGCACTGTGGTGTCGCCAGTCGCGCAAGCTGCGGGCGACCCCCCAGTTCCCGAGGGCCGCCAGCGCACCGACACCGATCGGGATCCACCCGACGACGGGCCGCGGCTGGACGAGACGCTCGAGCGATTGCCAGATCAGCACGGCGCTCAGCGCCGCGAGCCCAACGGAGTTGAGCAGATTGGCCGCGCGCTGGAGACCGCGAGACAGCGACACCGCCGAGATGAACGCCGCCAGCAGGCACACGAGCGCCAGCTCGTCGGACGAGTTGTGGACCGCATCCGTGAGCAGGCTGAGGCTGCCCGCGCGGATCCCCGCGACGGCTTCGCCGGCGCAAACCGCCGTATTGATCGCGACGGCGGCGGCGAGGGGCTTGCGGATGTGAGCCATGGCCTCGTCAGAGCCCGTCGCGCGCCGGGAATTCGACCGGCATCTCCTCGAGGCCGACGATGAAGTTCGAGGGCCGGTAGGGGAGCCTCTCGGCGGGCAGCGAGAGCGCGAGCTCCGGCAGGTGCGCGAGCAGCTCCTCGAACATGACGCGCAGCTCGAGGCGCGCGAGCGAGGCGCCGAGGCAGAAGTGCGTGCCCGGACCGCCGAAGGCCACGTGCTGGTTCGGCGTGCGCGTCACGTCGAGGCGGAAGGGATCGCGGAAGACCTTCGCGTCGCGGTTCGCCGACGGGTAGAGCAGCAGCAGGCGATCGCCCTCGCGGATCTTCTGGCCACGCAGGATGGTGTCGCGCGTCGCCGTGCGGTTCATGTTCTGGATCGGCGTCACCCAGCGCAGCAGCTCCTCGACGGCCGTCGGCACGAGCTTCGGGTTCTCGAGCAGCTTGCGGTGCTGGTCCGGATTCTGGAGCAGCGCGAGCATGCCGCCGGTGATCACGTGGCGCGTGGTCTCGTCGCCGCCGACGAGGATGAGCAGGCTCTCCTGGATGATCTCCTCCTCGCTGAGCCGGTCGCCTTCGATCTCGGCGTGGACGAGCACGCTCATCAGGTCCTCGCGCGGGTGCTCGCGGCGATCGGCGATGACGGCCTGCGCGTAGGCGATGTACTCGAGCGCGACCTTCGCCTGGTGCTCGCGGATCTTCTCCTTCGGCAGGCGGCGCGCCGCGCCGCCCCCGAGCATCTCGTCCGACCAGCGCAGCAGCTTGTCGCGGTCCTCCGGCTCCACGCCGAGCAGATCGCCGATCATGATCATCGGCAGCGGCGCCGCGATCTCGTGCACGAAGTCGCAGCGGCCCTTCGGCAGCACCGCCGCGATCAGCTCGCGGCAGATGGCGCGGATCTTCGCCTCGTGCGCCTCGACGCGCTGCTTGGTGAAACCGCGGTTCACCAGATTGCGTCGGCGCTTGTGGTCGGGGTCGTCGAGGTTGATCATCGACGGGATGTACGAATCGCGCTCGGGCCGCGAGCTCTTGCGCGAGCAGAAGATCTCCGGCGTCTTCGCGACGAAGAGCACGTCCTCGTGCAGCGCCACGCCCCAGAGGCCGCCGTCGGGGCTGGTCTCGTCCCAATAGACCGGCGCGTGCTCGCGCATCCACAGGAAGTGGAGGTGCGGGTCGATGTAGAACATCGGGTCCATCAGGCGGACGTTGCGATTGACTTCGTGCGCGGGCATGCGCGGCTCCCCTCGAAGCGCCCAATCCTATCAGCGCCGTCAGCATGCGCCGACGGCGCCGCCAGGCGCGGGACGCGCTGCGGCTTGCGCGTGGGCCAGGACAGGCCGGCCGAACGGGCTCAGGACTCGAACCCGAGATGCAGGCTGGGTCGTGCCGCAGCCGTCGCTCCGGTCGGGAGCGGGACCAGCAGCTCGTCGCCGGGATGGATCAGCGATCCGCGCACGCGGTTGACGTCGCGCAAGGCCTCGAGCGGGACGCCGTAGCGGCTCGCGATGCCGATCAGCGTGTCGCCGCGGCGGACGCGATGCCGCACGAAGCGAAGCCGCTTCGAAGGCGGCAAAGTCGCCAGCACCTCGTGGACGCGTTGCTCGGCGGGAGTCGGCACCAGCAGCTCGTGCGGTCCGCGGGGTGCGGTCGCCCAGCGCTTGTACTGGGGATTGAGCGCGCGCAGCTCTTCGATGGGGATCGCTGCCAGATTCGCAACCAGACCGAGGTCGACCTGCCCTCCGACGTCCACGCGTGTGAAGTAGGGCGCGTTGGGGATCGCAGGGAAGACGATGCCGAAGCGCTCCGGCTCGGCCGTGACTCGGGCAATCGCCAGCAGCCTCGGCACGTACGAGCGCGTTTCGGGGAGCAGATCGAGAGCGAAAAAATCGGTCGGGAGCCCGGCTCTCTGGTTTCGCTCCACCGCCCGCTTCACGTTCCCTGCGCCGGCGTTGTAGGCGGCCAGGGCCAGCAGCCAGTCGCCATCGAACTCCTCGTGCAGCTCTTCCAGGAGATCGAGGGCCGCCCGCGTCGCCGCGAGCACGTCGCGCCGCCCGTCCATCCACCAGTCCTGATCGAGGCCGTAGCGCTGCCCGGTGCTCGGGATGAACTGCCAGAGTCCCGACGCCATGCTCGGAGAACTCGCGAAGGGATCGAAGGCGCTCTCCACGACGGGCAGCAGCGCCAGCTCGCACGGCATGTTCCGCTCTTCGAGCTGCCGCACGATGTAGTGCAGGTAGCGTCGGCCCCGCTCGAACGTGCGATCGAGGTACGCCGAATGCGCGACGTACCAATCGATCTCCTGGCGAACGCGGAGGTCATCCGCACGCGGCAGCGCGAATCCAGCCCGCATGCGCTCGAAGAGATCGTCGTGGTCTTCGGCGTCCCTCTTCGGGGGTCCGGCGTCCGAGAGCGCGGAATCGGCGTCCGCGGACAGGTCTGCCCCGAGACCCCTTTGGACACTCGACGCGAAGGTCGGATGGGGGACTCCAGCAAACCCGCCGGATAAGTGCCCGCAGCCTGCGAGCAGCGGCAGAAGAGAGATCCCGGCACAGGCGGTGAATCGGTGGCGCCGCATCTACTGCCCGAACCGCAGGATCCGCGCGCTGTTCAGCACCACGGCGATCACGGCAACGCTCTGCGCCAGGGCACCGCGCAGCGGATCGAGCACGCCAGTCGCCGCGAGGACGATGAGCGCCGCCGCGAACCCGAACGCCAGCCCGACGTTCTGACCGATCACGCTGCGCGTGATGTCGGCCAGGCGGAGCAGCCGCGGCAGGCGGCCGAGGTCCGCTCCCAGCAGAGCCACATCGGCACCGCCGAGCGCCACCTCGTTGACCTCGGCCCCGATCGCCACACCGACGTCTGCGCCCGAGAGCGCCAGGGCGTCGTTCACGCCGTCTCCGACCATCATCACCGTGCGACCGTTCGCCTGCTCGGACCGGACCACCTCGAGCTTCTCGGCCGGCAGCACCTCGGCGATGACCTCATCCATTCCGAGCGCCTGCCCGACTTGCTCGGCGATCGCCTTGCGATCTCCCGTGAGGAGCACGTGTCGATCGACTCCCAGCCGCCTCATCGCCGCGAGCGCCGCCCGGGCGTCCTCCCTCGGCTGGTCGCGGAGCACGAAGCTCCCGAGCAGCTGGCTTCGAAGCGCAACCCAGACCTCGGTCCCTTCGGCTTGCTCGGTCTCCGGCTGCGGGTCGAGCCGCACGCCCAGCTCGGCCAGCAGCTCGCGGCGGCCGAGGGCCGCCTGATCCCCTTCGATGTCGGCCACCACGCCGAGCCCCGCTCGCTCTTGCACCTGCGTCGGCGGGATCGCGTCCACGCCTTCGGCCCGTGCCGCCGCCACCACCGCCCGTGAGACCGGATGCAGCGAGCCGAAGCCGCAGCTCGCTCCGACCTCGAAGAGTCGTCGGGCGGAGACCCCCTCCGCGCAGCGCACCGCCACGACCGCCGGCGCGCCGACCGTCACCGTGCCCGTCTTGTCCAGCACGAGCGTGTCCACCTCGGACGCCCGCTCGAGCAGGTCGCTGCTCTTGATGAGGATGCGCAGGCGGGTCGCGGTCGTCATGGCCGCCACCATCGCCGCCGGCCCCGCGACCACCAGGGCCGTCGGCGTGGCGACCACGAGCACCGCGATCGCGCGGGAGAGATCCTGGCTGAAGAACAGCGTGGTCGCCGCCAGCGTGAGCACCACCGGGAGCCACACGCCCGCGCGTCGCTCGAACAGGCGCAGCACGGGAACGCTCGCGCGCTCCATCTCGGCGAGCAGTCCCACGACCCGTCCGAGTACGGTGTCGGCTCCCGTCCCGCGCACCTGCACGCGCAAGAGGCCGTCGAGCGCCACGGTTCCGGCGAAGACCGGGCTCCCCGGTCCCACGTCTTCGTGCCGCGACTCCCCGGTCACCGGGGATTGATCCACCGCGGCCCGACCGACCAGAACGGTGCCGTCCACCGGGATCCGCTCTCCGGGTCGGACCAGGATCTCCTCGCCCGGCTTCAGGCTGGCCGGATCGACGCGCTCCTCGACGCCGTCCCGCACGCGAACCGCCTGACGCGCCGCCAGCGCCCGCACGCCGTCGATGGCAGCGCGTGCCCCGAGCGAGCTGCGCTCCTCGAACAGGCGCCCGATTTCGAGGAACAAGGGGATGAGGGTCGCGGTGACGAACTCCCCGCTCGCCGCCGCAGCCAGCACCGCGATCGCGACGAGCTGGTCGGTGGCGCGGCGCGTGTCACCGGTCAGGATCCCCCGCACTCCGGACGCGAGGATCGGCGTACCGACCACGAGCGCGGCGAGACCCCGAATCAGCTCGGCGACCTGCCATTGTTCCGGTGCGAGGCGCAGCAACAGCGTGCCGAGCCCGAGCAGCGAGACTCCCGCGAGCCCCGCGCCGAGGCGATTGCTGATGCGCCGTCGCTCGTCGATCGAGAGCTCTCCCGGCAGCGGCTGGCTCGTGTCGTCGGACCACACAGGCGTGGCAGCGGTCACATTCATTCCTCGCGCAAGGTGGGCGTGGTCTCACGCGTCCCTGCCTTCTCCACTTCGACCTGGAGACGCATGCGCTCGTCGGGCCGCCCCGTCGGCGGCGGCACCCAGCGCACGTTCTGCGCCGCGCCGATCGCCCTTCCCACCGCATCGCGATACAGGCGCTCGTGTACGACCACCGGGTTGGCGCGGAACTCTCGCTCGAGCGCGCGGAATGCATCCGCGTCGCCACGCGCTCGCGCCGACGCCGCTGCGGCGTCCGCGCGAGCGGTCTGCACCGACGCGTCGGCCTCGGCATGAGCGCGCGGCACGATGCTCTGGGCGTAGGCCTCGGCTTCCTTCTTCCGGGTCTCCATCTGGATGTAGGCACTCTGGACCGCGTCGAAGTCCCCGGCGAGCGCGCGCGGCGGCCGGAGGTCGGTGAGCTCCAGCGACACCAGCGCGAGGCCGGAATGCGCGGCGTCGAGACCCTCCTGGACGCGGCGGGTCGCGGTCGCGATCAGCTCCTTGCGTCGGTCCGAGAGCACGGGATCGACGCCCATCTCCCCGAGCGAGCGCACCATCGCCGCGGCCACCTCGACGCGCAGGATCTCTTCCGCGGGCGGCCCGTAGAACGCAAAGTCGGCAGGGTCGCGCACCCGATAGCGGCCCATCATCGAGACGTGGACGATGTTCTGGTCTCCGGTGAGCGCGTAGCCGACCGTCAGCGGGTCGAGCGTGTCTCCGAGCGGGTAGCCGCCGTAGCGATCGGTCGATTCGCCGAGCGTTTGGATCGGGAGCTGCCAGACGTGGCGGGTCTTCACCCGCACCACCTCGTCGATCGGTCGGGGCAGTGCGAAGAGCAGACCGGGACCATGCTCCTGCGTGGCCGGGGTGTCGCCGACGAGCCGTCCCCAACGCGCAATCACCGCCACTTCGTCGGGCTGGATCACCGTGATGCCGGAGCCGGCGTAGAGCAGCGCCATCGCCGCGACCCACCAGTGCATGCGCCGCCAGGCTGCGTCGAGCAGCCGTGCGAGCGGGCCGAGCATCCGGCGCAGCTCCGAGGAGGTGCGGCGCGTCTGCCTCACTTCGAGTGCTGGCTCTCGAGCAGCGAGAAGGGCTCTGCGTCGGTGCGCAGGATCAGCGACGTCTCGCCAGTGACGAGCTGATCGAGGGAATCCAGGGAGCGCGTGAAGCGGTAGAGCTCCGGATCGACCCGATGCGCATCGGCATAGGTCTTGGCGACCTGTGCGGCGGACTCGCCGCGGATGCGAGCCTCCTGCTCGGCGCCTTCGGCGCGGATGCGCGCGGCCTCGAGCTCGGCCTCGGAGCGGACGCGGCTGGCGTCCCGTTCGCCCTCGGCGCGGAAGCGGGCGGCGTACTGGCGCCGCTCGGCACGCATCTGCTCGAAGACAGCCTGGACGTTCTCCTCGGGCAGGGCGATGCGCTCCAGGCGGATCTGCTCGATCTCGACGCCGTAGCTCTTGCGCGCGGCCGGAGCGGCCCCCGCGAGCAGCTCCGACTCGATCTGATCCACCTGCAGGGAGCGGGGATCCGTCGACACGATGGCGGAGAGGTCGTGTCCGCCGAGGGTGCTGATGGCGGCGTTGGTGAGCAGGCCATCGAGCTTTCCCTCCGCCTCGCTTTGCTGTCCGATGGATTGCGCGAACACCAGCGGATCGTCGACCCGCCAGACGACGAAGGTGCGGACGATGACGTTCTTCTTGTCGCGGGTGAGCATCTCCGTGTGCCCCCCTTCGTACACGCGCCTCCGCATGTCGAGCCAGATGGCCTGGTCGATGGGCCAGGGCAGTTTCCAATGCAGTCCCGCTCCGGTGTCGGCGCGCAGCGGCCGCCCGAAGCGGGTCACGAGGACGGCCTGCCCTTCGCGCACCACCAGCGCGGTGGCATGGAATGCAATGGCCAGCAGCGCGACGCTGCCGACGACTGCGCGCAGCCAGCGTTGCGACCTCATTTCATCAGCCACAGCTCACCTCCATCGCGCTGGACACGGGCATCCAGCACCGTGAAGTGTCGTCCGGCGAGACCCTTCTCGAGCGTCTCCAGGCGCCGCCGGAAGCGGTATTCCTCCGGCGCGGCGCGATAGTCGGATTCGAGCGCGCGAAAGCCCCAGGCTTCGCCGGCCGCCTTGCCGAGCGCCTCGGCTCCCTCCGCGCGGGCAGCATTCGCGCGCGCGACCACCTCGGCCTCCGCGGCCGGGACGATCTGGTTGCGGTAGGCCTGCGCTTCGACGGCTGCCGTGGTGCGTCCCAGCGCGGCCGAGACGACTGCCTGGTAGTCGCGCGCGACCCGCACGGGCGGGTGCATCCCGCCCACCGTGAAGCCGACGACCTCGACACCGAGCCCGAGGACATCCGCCTCGGCCTGCACCTCGTTGCGCATCTGTGCGGTGAGGGCGGCCACGTTCTCCGAGAGCGTTTCGGCGAGCGTACGGCCGACCGTTGCCTGCATCACGGCGCGATACGCGATCGCGCGTAGCGCATCGGAAGGGTTCTGAGAGCCGTAGACCCAGGCGTGTGCATCGGAGATGCGGAAGTGCACCGCTGCATCCACGGCGATCAGATCGCGTCCGTCGCCGAGCAGCAAGGTGTACTCGTTGCCGCCACCGTGTTCTCTGGCCCACAGAACGTTCTCGGGACCCGACTCCTCCTCCTCTCCCTCGTGCCCGACCCCCACGGTCCGCACGCGTAGCACGCCGATGCGCTCGACGCGGTCGATCGGCCACGGCCAGTGCAGGTGCACTCCCGGGGTGCGGACTCCAGCCAGCGGGACGCCGAGCCGCTCGACGAGTCCCTGCTCGTCGACCCCGACCACCGTCGCCGCGGTCGAGAGCCAGCCGATGGCGACGCATGCGACCAGCAGCGGCTCTGCGCTGCGGCGCACCACCGTCAGCGCCCAGGTGGAGCGGAGGTCGATGCCGAGCTGACGCCGTGTCGTGTCGAGCACGCTGGCGAGCGGATTCCAGCGGCCACCGAGCAGGGAGATCCCCCCGAGCTCGGTGGGAAATACGGTGGCGTTCGCAGGCGTCTGGCGTCCCGCCCGGAAGAGCTGGAAGCAGATGACTCCGAGGAGGATCAATACGACGCCGTGCAGGACGAGCACGCTGCGCGCGTAGCCAGCCCATGCGAGTGCCACCGCGAGCCCCGCCAGGGCGTAGATCCAGGCAAGCACGCGCGCTCCCCGTGCGAGGCCCGGCGCTTCGGGAAGACGCTGCGGATCCGCGGCGGCGAGATAGCGGGCGGCGAGCCCCGCGACGCCCACGGCGGCAAGGGCAAGCCCGGACGCAAGGCCGATGGCGAGAGGCGAGAGCGCACCATAGGGGACCCCGCTGCCGAGCAGGCGCACGAGCACGCCGAACCCCCCGACGCTCGCGATCGCCATCGCGACCAGGGCGAGCTCGCCGATGTCACCCGCCGCGAGGACGGCCTGGGCTGCGCCGAGGACGCCGCCGGGCTCCGCCTCTGACACCGCTTCGGTTCGCGGGGATTCGCTGGCTTGCGAGGGCTGCGGCCCCCTGACGCGCGCCGCGTGGGCCCAGGCGACCCCGAGCAGGATTCCGGCGGCGAGCCACGACGCCAGCGCCGCGTCCAGCACGACGGGATTGCCGACGGTGATCCCCGCGGCGAGCGCCGCCGCACCTCCCAGGGTTGTGATGCCGAGCAGCGCGAGCACGACGGCCCGATGCGGGTCGGCCCGCCGCTCCCTGCTCGACATCGTCGACATCGGATCGTGGGGCACGACCCCTCCGTCCTCGATCACGACCGGGCTCCCGCGCCGGACGTGACACCACACGAACTCACGGGCGGCAATCCGCGCTGCATGAATGCAGAGGAGCGCGGACTACCGGGCTACACCGCGAGCGGACCGTTCAGGCGGGAGGCGCGCGCGGCGCGACCGTCGACCCGGCCCGCGGGCCCGGGAGGTCTACGGTGTCGAAGCAGGCGAGTTCGAGACGGGGAAACGACGCGGTCGCACGCCCGAGCGAAGCGCTCCGGACCGCGGTGCGAGCGTGGGCGGCCGCCCGACAGGTCGGGCAATCGGCCGAATCGTGGGGCGTCGCGTGGCCGCTCGGAACGGAGAGCGTCGCGACCGCGATCTCGTGAGCGGCCGCAGCATGCGCGACGATCCGAAGCGAGCTCTCCGAGTGCGCCGCAACCAGGAGCTGGCCCAAGGTGGCCGCCAGCGCGATGGCCACGCCGACTCTTCGAGCGATTCGCGGGGCCCTCGGGTCGCGCTCGCTCGTGAAGACCACGGAGCGGAGCATGCGCGCGTATCTAACGCACGGGTCCAGCGGGGTCAACCAGCCGGAGAACGGAGGGAGCTCGGCCCTCACATCATCATCGATCTCCGAGACCCGAGAAGAAATCCGGCTCACTGTCTGCCGCCTCGCAACGAACTCCTCGGTCGTGCGCTCCATCTCCTGAAGTCGGGCCGCCACCTTCCTCCTCGCGCCCGCGTGGTGTCCAACCGAGATTCACAGAGGGTCGGGATCGGAATCGTTTCGGACGTCGAGAACCGTCTCCGTCCGCATTCGGTCTGCATTCAGAGACAGGAGATTGGCGATGATCGAGAGGCTGCGCGCATCCCTGCGCGATTTCCACATCCTGGCCGCGCCGTACTGGAGCTCGGAGGAACGCTGGTCTGCACGCGGCCTCCTGCTGCTGGTCGCGAGCCTGAGCCTCGGGCAGGTCTACCTGCTCGTGCTCCTGAACACCTGGTATCAGCAGTTCTACGACGCCCTCCAGAACTTCGACCGGGCGCAATTCGGACGGCTCATCCTGCGCTTCGCGGTGCTCGCGACGTTCTACATCGCAGCCGCCGTCTACGGCCTCTACCTGCGCCAGATGCTCGAGATCCGCTGGCGTCGTTGGCTCACGGACCGCTGGATCGGCGACTGGCTCGCCGACCGCGCCTACTACCGCATGCGTATGGTCGAGACGGGCACCGACAATCCCGACCAACGCATCGCGGAGGACCTGCGCCTCTTCGTCGCGGCAAGCCTCGAGCTCTCGCTCGATCTCCTGAGCTCGCTGGTGACGCTCGGATCCTTCATCGGAATTCTGTGGACGGTCTCCGGCTCGATCGCCATCCCCGGAACCGCGCTCGAGCTGCCGGCCTACATGGTCTGGGCCGCGCTGCTCTACGCACTCGTGGGATCCTGGTTGACGCACGCCGTGGGGCGTCCGCTCGCCCGCCTCAACTTCATGCAGCAGCGCTACGAAGCCGACTTCCGCTTCGGCCTGGTGCGGGTGCGCGAGTCCGCCGAAGGTGTGGCGCTGTATCGAGGCGAGGCAGACGAGGCGCATCGGCTCTCGGAGCAGTTCTCCCAGGTGATGCGCAACTGGTGGGAGATCATGCGCCGCCGCAAGAAGCTCGGGACCCTGACGGCAGGCTACGCCCAGGCGGCGACCCTGTTCCCGTTCATCGTCGCGGCGCCTCGCTATTTCGCGAAGCAGATCCAGCTCGGGGGCCTGATGCAGATCTCGAACGCGTTCGGCCGCGTCCAGGACTCGCTGTCCTGGTTCGTCTCGGCGTATGTGGGGCTCGCCGAGTGGAAGGCCACTGTCGACCGCTTGACCACGTTCCGGCGCGCACTCGTCGAAATGCGCGTGACGGCGGCCGCAGGCGCCGAGATCGCGACCACGACGCACGGCGGCGCCGGAGTCGAGCTTCGTGGCCTCACGCTGGCGCTTCCCGACGGAACGACGCTGCTGCGCGGCGTCGACGCGAAGCTCGAGCCCGGGGAGCCGGTGCTGATCACCGGACCGTCAGGCAGCGGCAAGAGCACCCTGTTCCGCGCCCTGGCCGGGATCTGGCCGTTCGGAGGCGGGTACATCGAGCGACCCGACGCCGCGGCGTGTCTGTTCCTGCCGCAGAAGCCGTACATCCCCATCGGAACCCTGCGCGCCGCAGTCACGTACCCGTCCCGCGAAGGCCGCTTCCCCGACGAAGAGCTGCGCCGCCGGCTGCGGGAGTGCCGCCTCGAGCATCTGGTCGATCGCCTCGACGAGTCCCTGCACTGGGAGCAGCGCCTCTCGCCGGGGGAGCAGCAGCGGCTGTCGTTCGCGCGCGCGCTGCTGCAGCGCCCCGAGTGGCTCTTCCTCGACGAGGCGAGCTCCGCGCTCGATCCCGCGACGGAGGCCGAGCTCTACGCACTGCTCGAACGGGAGCTACCCGAGACCACCTGGGTGAGCATCGGGCATCGGGCCGAGATCGCCCGTTTCCACGGCCGGCGGATTTCGTTCACCGTCGACGGCGGGCTCGCTTCGTCACCGCTCGCCGCGGCGTGACGCGGCAGCCCCTGTCACGCGCGGGCGCAGGTACGGGTGCACCTCGCGCTCGTAGAGCGAGAGCATCTGCGACGCGAGCTTCGGGTCGATGCCCGCGAGCAGCGGATTCAGGTAGAAGACGCTGTGCGACCCGAGCTCCGACGCGAGCGCCAGGGTCTCTTCCGGGGTCAGCACGCGGTACGCGTTTCCCTGCCAGAGCGTCGCCTCGTCGACGTCCTTCGCGTAGGGCCCGGACGCGCGGCCGAAGGCCTCGATCGTCCACTCGCGGTACGAGCGGAGCTGATGCAGCACGTGCGGCGCGAGGCGCGCGCGATCGCGCTCCGGCTCCTTCGAGACCCACAGGAAGACGGGGCCCTGGCGCGGGTAGGGGCCCGGGTCGTGCTTGCCGAGCTTGCGACACTCCTCGCGGTAGGGCGGCCAGAGGCGCGGCTCGAGCGGCGGGAACCAGCCGTCGGCGATGTGCGCGGCGCGACGCGCGGCGGCCGCGCTCCCGCCGCCGAGCAGGATCGGCGGCGCCGGTTCGGGTCGCGGCGTCACACGACAGCGACGCCCCTTCCACTCGAAGGGCTCGCCCGTCCACGCGAGCCGCAGGAACTCGATCGCCTCTCCGACCGCTGTCCAGCGGTCGGAGAGGCGTTTTCCGAAGAGCTCGAACTCAGCAGGGCGATAGCCGCCACCGAGACCGAGCACGAGTCGCCCGCCCGTCGCGAGCTGTGCGACGGCCGCGTCCTCCGCGAGCTTGACCGGGTCGTAGAGCGGCGCGAGCACGACTGCCGTGCGGAGGAGGACGCGCTGCGTGCGCGCGCCGAGCGCCGCGGCGAGCACGAGCGGCGACGGGTCGTAGCCGTCGGGCGACGTGTGATGCTCGCCGAGCCCGATCGCGTCGAAGCCGAGCGCGTCGGCCCACTGCGCCTGATCGAGCGCCGCCGCGTAGAGCTCGCGCGCCGGCGCGCCGAACTCCGGCGCGCGCATATCGTAGGAGAGCACGAGCTCCACGTTCGGTGACCTCCGGGCCGCGAGGGCCGGTAGTCTACGCGCCCGATGACGGCGCCCGCCCCGCCCCTCGACGCGCGCGAGCGACGGCGCGGGCGTCTGCTCGCCGTCGCCAGCCACCCGACCGGATACACGTTCCGGATGATCTTCACGCAGAACCTGCCGACCCTGGCGCTCGTCTCGCTCGGCGCGAGCGAGCTGCAGGTCGGCATGCAAGGCGCGTTCGCGTTCGCCTTCGTCGCGCTCCAGCTCCCGACCTTGCGCCTCGTCGGACGCTTCTCGAAGCGCTCGATCCTGATGAGCGCGCACGGCTTCACCCTGGCCGTCGCGCTGCCGCTGGTCTTCTTCGATCGCCTCGCCGCGCTCCCTCACGGAGACGCGATCGCGATCGCGCTCGCGAGCTTCGGGTTGGTCGGCGTCGGCGCGTCCGTCGGCGAGACGGTCTGGTTCCCGTTGCTGCGCGGCTACGTCGAGCCCGGCGAGACCGGCCGCTTCTTCGGCCTGCTGCGGACCGGCTGGAACTTCGCGCTGCTCTGCTTCTACACCGGCACGCAGTGGTGGCTCACGCGGCATCCGGGAGACTTCGCGCCGCTCTTCGCCTTCGGCTGGGGACTCGGCGCGGCGCGGACCTTCCTGATCGCGGGGCTGCCGGAGCGGAGCGAGCGCACCGGCGCACGCGTGCGCGTGCGCGAGGCGCTGGCACTCGCGCGCGAGCCGCGCATCGCGCGCTACCTCGCGATCATCTCGATCGGCAACGCCTGCCGCGTGACCGGCACGGTCTTCGCGATCGTGATGCTGCGGCGCGCGGCCGGGCTCTCCGAGGGCGAGGTGGTGAACACGACCATCGCCTTCGTCGGCGGCGCCGCGCTGTCGCTCTACCTGTGGGGCCACGTGGTCGATCGCGTCGGCGCGATCTCGGTGCTGCGCGCGACGACGACGGGGCAGGCGTTCGCGCTGCTCCTGCTGGCGCTCGCGCCGGCGTCGGCGCTCGACGTCGGCTGGACCTCGCTCTGGTTCTTCGCGTTCGCGATCCTGACGGCGGGCTTCGGCGTCGCCGACACGCACCTCGTCTTCGAGCTCGCGCCGCCGGAGGCGCCGGCGCGGACGCTGGTGCTCGCGGCCGTCGTGACGGGCCTCGCCGCGGGCGGCGGACCGCTGCTGGCCGGCAGCGTGCTCGACGCGATCCTGCCGGCCGATCCAGCGGGCGCGCTGCGCGTCTATCGCGGCTTCTTCGCCGCGCTCGCGTGCCTCGAGGCCTGCGCGCTGCTGCCGACGCTATCGTGGCCGGCCCACGCGAGGAGACCGTCATGATCGAGTGGAGCGAGCAGCACCAGATGATCCGCGACGCCGTGCGGCGCTTCATCGACGCCGAGGTCGTGCCGAACGTCGACGCGCTCGAGCACGGCGACATGCCTCCCTACGACATCCTGCGAAAGCTCTACGCCACCTTCGGCATCGACGAGCTGGCGCGCGCGCGCTTCGACAAGCAGATCGCGCGCGAGAAGCAGGGGCTGCCGGCGCGCGAGAGGCCCGCCGACGCGAGCGCCCGCGAGGGCCGCGGCGACCAGGCGGCCATGTCGCTGATCCCGATCATCGAGCTGTGTCGCTACTGCCCGGGTCTCGTGACCGCGATGGGCGTGTCGACGGGGCTCACCGCGGCGGCGGTGATGAGCAAGGGCACGCTCGAGCAGAAGGTGCGCTGGGGCCGCGACCTGCTGACGCTCGACAAGATCGGCGCCTGGGCGATCACCGAGCCGGGCTCGGGCTCCGACGCCTTCGGCGGCATGAAGTCGACCGCGCGGCGCGACGGCGACGCCTTCGTGCTGAACGGCAGCAAGACCTTCATCACGAACGGCCCCTACGCCGACACGATCGTCTTCATCTGCAAGCTCGACGAGCCGGGCGTCGTCCCGCGCGATCGCCAGATTCTCAACTTCGTGCTCGACCGCGGCATGCCGGGGCTCGAGCAGAGCAAGCCGCTCAAGAAGATGGGGCTCCACTCGTCGCCGACCGGCGAGCTCTTCCTGCGCGACGTGCGCTGCGGGATGGATCGCCTGCTCGGCGGCGAGGCGTCGCTCGCGCGCGGACGCGCCGCCGCGCGCGAAGGCGCGAAGGACACCTTCCAGATGGAGCGCACCGGTGTCGCCGCCATGGCGCTCGGCATCGTCGAGCGCTGCCTCGAGCTCTCGGTGAAGTACGCGCGCGAGCGCGTGCAATGGGATAAGCCGATCGGCGAGTACCAGCTGATCCAGGACAAGCTCGCCCGCATGGAGGTCGCGCGCATGAACCTCCAGAACCTGGTCTTCCGCGTGATCGAGCTGGCGTCGCAGGGAAAGAGCATGACGCTCGCCGAGGCGTCGGCGATGAAGCTCTACTCGGCACGCGCGGCGGTCGAGGTCGCGATGGAGGCCGTGCAGGTCTACGGCGGCAACGGGTACATGGCCGAGTACCACGTCGAGCAGCTCGCGCGCGACGCGAAGGTCCTCCAGATCTACGCGGGCACCGACGAGATCCAGATCCGCGCGATCGCGCGGGAGCTCCTCCAGGCATCTGCGTAGCGCTGGTTCTGCCCGTTTTTCCGTCGGAGAAGGCCGAAGACCCTTGTGATTCCGGTCACAGACGGGGAATGCCCACGGCGCGATCCTGCGCGTCGTTCGAGCTGCCGTTGAGTGGATCCGCCGCGCCCCGGGATCCGTCCCAGTCCAACCAACCCAACCCCCATCCCTCGTTCTTGACGCAGTCCTCCCGCTCGAAGCACCGCGGGGCGCGGCGCCACACGGCGCAGATTTTTCACGCCCGGCCCTTTTGTCGGCCACCGCGGTCCGCCTACATTCGGCGCGTCCAAGCCAGGAGGACGCCATGGATCGAATGTGGGCGAGTCTCGCGGTCGCTGCGCTGCTCGCGACGGCGTGCGCATCGATGCCCGCGCCGACGGGCGAGGTGGCCAAGGCCGATCTCGCGGTGAACAAGGCCGACGCCGTGAACGCGGCCGAGGTCGATCCGCTCGACATGCGGCTCGCGCGCGAGAAGCTCGAGAAGTCGAAGCTCGAGATGAAGGAGGAGAACTACATCAAGGCGCGACGACTCGCCGAGTCCGCCGAGGCCGACGCGATGGTGGCCGAGGCCAAGGCGCGCGCGACGCGCGCTCAGCAAGCGGTGCAGCAGCTCGAGCAGGACGCGAACTCTCTGAAGTCCGGAGCAAGCGCGGGAGGGACCCAGAAGTGACGAATCCCATCGTGCAGAGAGAGTCTCGAGCCCGCCTCGCCTGGATCGCCGGATCCGCCCTCGGCGTCTGCTTGCTGGCGCTCGGTTGCGCCACGCCGCCGACGCCGCAGCCGCTCGTCGACGCGCAGACCGTCTACAAGGAGGCGGAGTCCGACGCGAACGTCCAGAAGAACGCCTCCGTCGAGCTCTACGAGGCCAAGCGCGCGCTCGACCGCGCCCAGACCGAGTGGAACGACAAGCACGACGTCGACGAGACCGAGCACCTCGCGATGCTCGCGTCGCGCCGCGTCGAGGTGGCGGAGTCCTGGGCGGTCGCCCGCGCGTCGCAGGCGCAGGCCGAGGTGCTGCGGAGCCAGATCTCGACGAATGCGAAGGCGATGGCCACGTCGGCCGAGCAGGCGCGGGCAGACGCCGAGGCGGCGCGCAAGGCCGCCAACGAGGCGAATGCGCGAGAGGCCAAGCTCCGCACCGAGCTGTCGGATCTCCAGGCGCGCGAGACCGCTCGCGGTCTCGAGCTGACGCTCGGCGACATCCTGTTCGGGGTCGACCAGGCCGATCTCAAGCCCGGCGCGATGCAGAGCCTCTACCGGCTGGTCACGTTCCTGAAGCAGTACCCGGACCGCGGCGTGCTGGTCGAGGGCTACACGGACAGCACGGGCTCGGACGCGTACAACATGACCTTGTCGCAGAAGCGCGCGGACTCGGTCCAGACCTTCCTGGTCCAGAACGGCGTCGACGCCAAGCGCATCCTGGCGCGCGGCTACGGCAAGGCGTATCCCGTCGCGTCCAACGACACCGCAGACGGTCGCCAGCGCAACCGGCGCGTCGGCATCGTGATCCTGCACCCGGGCGAGACGCCCGAGAGCAAGGCCCGGCCCGCGGCCTAGCGCCGCGGCTCGCGGCCCGGCGCCAGGGCCTTCACGATCGGGCGCACCCAGACCGACTGCGCGAGCGGATCGAGCCAGCGATAGAGCCGGCCCGAGATCCAGATCGGCTTGCCGCGGAGCGCGGCCTCGATCCCCTCGCGCACGACGGTGTCGGCGTCGTACCAGAGGAAGCCGGGCAGGCTGCGCTTCATCTCCATCAGCCCCGCGACCTCGTGGAACTCCGTGTGGGTGAAGCCGGGGCAGAGCGCGGTGACCGTCACGCCGGTGCCCTGGAGCAGCAGCGCGAGCTCCTCCGAGAGCGCCACCAGGTACGCCTTGGCCGGGCCGTAGTTCCCGCCCGCCGGCCGCGCGAGGCGTCCCGCGAAGGAGGACACGTTGACCACGTGACCGCTGCGGCGCTCGCGCATGCCGGGCACGAAGAGATGACACATGTGCGCGACGCTGATCATCATCAGCTCGAAGAAGCGCGCCTGCTCGGCCCAGTCGCGGTCCTCGAGCAGGTCCGGGCCCGAGATGCCGGCATTGTTCACGAGCCATTCGATCTCGAGACCGGCCGCTGTGGCGTGGTCGAAGATCCGCTGCGGCGCGTCCGGATCGGAGAGGTCGGCGGCGAAGACGTCCGCCTGGCGGCCGTGCGCGGCGGCGAGCTCGGCTGCGAGCTCCTTCAACCGGTCCTCGCGCCGCGCCACGAGCAGGAGATCGTGTCCGCGTGCGGCGAGCTGGCGCGCGAACTCGGCGCCGAGACCCGCCGACGCTCCGGTGACGAGGGCGACTCCCTTCGACATGGCTTCCTCCGTCGGGCGCGCGATCCGCCCTTGGATAGCAGGCCGCGCTGATACCCTGCTCGCCCTGCTTCGAGGTGCGATGCCGTGGCGGCGGACGGTCCGGACTTCGTCGGCGTCGGCGTCCAGCGCGCCGGCACGACCTGGGCCGCGCACGTGCTCGCGCAGCACCCGCAGGTCTTCGTGCCGAAGAAGGAGATCTCGTTCTTCACGCGCCACTACCACCGCGGCTGGGAATGGTACGAGCGGCACTTCGCCGGGCGCGAAGGTCGCGCCGCGGGCGAGCTCTCGGTCAACTACTTCTACGCGCCGCGCCCCGACGGATCGCGCCGCGAGTTCTATCCCTGGTGGAATCCGCGCCGCACGCTCCAGTTCTGGCGCACGCTGCCCTCGCCGCGCGACCGCCTCGCCGAACGCTACCCCGGTCTGCGAGTCTTCGTGCTGCTGCGCAATCCCGTGGAGCGCGCCTGGAGCCACTACTGGTACTGGCGCTACCGCCGTGCCCGCCGCGCGCGCATCGTCCCGAAACGCCTCGCGCCCTTCGAGCGCATGTTCCGCGACGACGGGCGCTGGATCGCGACGCAGGGATGCTATGCGGACCATCTCGCGCGCTGGCGCGAGCGCTTCCCCGGGATCGCCGTCTTCTTCTACGACGACCTGTGCGAGCGGCCCGGGGCCTTCGCGCGCGAGCTCTACCGCTTCGTCGGCGTGGACCCGGACTTCGCGCCGCGCACCGACCTGCGCCCGAACTCGCGCGAGTACGAGCCGCTGCCGCCGGCGCTCCGCCGCACCCTGGTCGATCACTACCGCGAGCAGATCCTGCGGCTCGAGAGGATGGTCGGGCGCGATCTTTCGAGCTGGCTGCGTTAGCGAGCTCGATTACACGAGCTCGCCGCGCGCCGTCTCGATCACGCGCCCGCCGACGCGGATGCGCTCGCGGCTCGCGTCGAGGTGCAGCAGCGACGGGCGTCCGAGCTCGACGCCCTGCTCGATGCGCAGGCTGAAGGCGCTGCCATGCGACCGGCGCGCGAGCAGGTACGCGCCGAGACAGGCGGTGGCAGAGCCCGTCGCGGGATCCTCGCGCACGCCCGCCGACTCGAAGAACATGCGCGCGCGCATGTGGTTGGCCGGATCCTCGGCCTCGCGTGCGAAGAGATAGATGCCGGTGCTCCCGTGCTGCCTGCCGAACGCGCGAAGGCGTGCGAGATCGACCTCGATGCGCGCGAGCGCCTCGCGCCACCGCAGCGGTGCGATCGCGAAGACCGGTCCCGCGGACACCTGCTGCACCGGAAGCGCGGAGTCGAGATCCGCGGGCGCGAGCCCCACGATCGCCGCGATCTCATCCGGGTCGAGCTTCGCGCCGAGCGTGATCGGCGGCGCCGTCAGCCAGGCGAGCTCGCCGCCCGCGGTTCGCTCGAACGCGACCGGCACGCGCCCGACTCCGAGCGCGAGCGCCACTTCGTCGGGACGGCCCTTTGCGATGTGCTCGCGCACGACGAAGGCCGTGCCGAGCGTCGGGTGCCCCGCGAACGGGATCTCGAAGGTCGGCGTGAAGATGCGAACGCGCATGCCCGCGCCGCCGCCGTCGTTTGCGCCCGAGAGCACGAAGGTCGTCTCCGAGAAGCCGAACTCGCGCGCGATCTGCTGCATCGTCGCGGTGTCGAGGTCGGCCGCGTCGCGAACCACAGCCAGCGTGTTGCCCGCATAGCGGCGCTCGGCGAAGACGTCGACGATGTGGAATCGGTGGGTCAAGCCTTGCTAGCGCCGGGCTTGCCACGAGATCGGCAGCTTCGCGAATCCGCGGAAGAACTCGGAGCGCAGGCGGACGCTCGCCACCTCGTCGACCTCGTACTCCGGCAGGCGCGCGAGCAGC
>DATKND010000177.1:0-39226 GCA_035541475.1 Myxococcota bacterium
GGCCATCTCTTCCTCCTCGGGGAGCCTGCCTCGCCCCCCGACTCGAGGAGCCCCCTAGCGCTTCGAGTAGTCGGCGAGCGCGCTCGTCGCCGCGTCGAGCGCGCGCCGCAGCAGCAGCGAGCCGAAGGTCACGCGCGCGACGCCGATCGCGGCCAGGCGCGCGAGCGTCGGGGCGGTCGGCAGCGCCATCACGTTCACCGGCGCGCGCCCGACGCCCTCGACGATCGCCGCGATCTCGCCCTCGTCGTGCGCGGTGATCGGATAGATGCAGTCGGCGCCGGCCTCGAGATAGAGGCACCCGCGGCGGATCGTCTCGGCGACGCGCTCGGCGCCGGCGAGCGGGCCACCGAGATAGGTGTCGACACGCGCGTTCACGACGAGGTCGACACCCGCGTCGCGGCCGGCTCGCTTCAGCGCGGCGATGCGCTCGGCCTGACGCTCGGCGACGACGAGCGCGCCGCGTCCGCGCGCGTGGTCGCTGTCCTCGAGGTTGAGCCCGACGCAGCCGGACCCGATCACGCGCTCGGCGAGCTCCTTCGCCGCGAGGCCGTAGCCCGCCTCGAGGTCCGCCGTCACCGGCAGCGCGACCGCCGCGGCGATGCGCGCGACCGCCGCGAACATCTCCCGCGCCGGGATCTTCTCGCCGTCGGGCCAGCCGAGCGAGTTCGCGACGCCGGCGCTCGTGGTCGCGAGCGCGGCCGCGCCCTGCTCCGCGAAGCGCCGCGCGCTCGCGACGTCCCAGGCGTTCGGCAACACCAGCGGATTCCCGGGCCGGTGCAGCGCTCGCAGCGCCCGCGCGCGCTCGGCCTGCGACGCGCTCACGTCGTGCTCTCCTCGCGCGGCGCGGGCGTCGCGCCCGACGCGATCGAGATCCGATTCCACGAGTTGATCGAAGCGATGGCGAACACGAGCGCGGCGAGCTCGCGCGGCTCGAAGGCGCGCGCTGCGTCGCTCCAGATCTCGGGGTCGAGCCCGCGGCCCGCGACGAGCGTCAGCGCCTCCGCGAGTGCGAGCGCCGCGCGCTCGCGCTCGTCGAAGAACGGGGCCTCGCGCCACGCGGGGAGCAGATCCAGGCGCTGCTGGCTCTCGCCGCGGCTGCGCGCGTCGCGCTGGTGCATGTCGAGGCAGAAGGCACAGCCGTTCAGCCGCGAGACACGCGTGCGGACGAGCTCGAGCAGCTTTGCCTCGAGGCCGCTCTTCACGACGGCCTCCTCCAGCGCGGTCATCGCGCGGTAGCCGTCGGAGAGCTCGCGATACACGTTCATTCGCGAGAACGAAGGTCGGGCTTGGTTCGTCATGCGCGGGAGGCTACGCGGTGCGCGCGCGTGACGACAGATCCATCGACCGTGTGCTCGTGCGGTCCACTTCGCGACGATCGCATGACGTTTCGTGCATGTCGCGAAACCCTGGAACCCTCCCCGTGCGTAAGGAGTCCGAGAGACGGGGAAGGCAGGGGAGACGACATGAAGGTTCGTGGAATGCTGCTCGGGCTCGCCGGCGCCGTGATGGGCCGGCTCGAGCCCTCGACCGACGACGCGGCCGGTTTCGCACCGCGCGCCGGGAGGGAGTCCGCGCGCGACGAGAACGTCACGGGCTCCCCGCTCGTCGGGTATCACAGCGAAGGCGGCCGCTTCTATACGTGGCAGCCCGAGCGATCCGAAGTCGTGTCGTGGGTCGCGGAGCTCGCGCCCTTCGATCGGCCCGACCCCGGCGGCCACGCCTGACCGGAAGCGGGCGCGCGCTGCCCGATTCCGACGCAGCGCCAGCTCATATCACGGCCTCTTCCGTCGCGGGCGATGGCGAGGCGTCACGAGAACGCGTCGCACGCCGCAGGGGACGTGGCACGACCGTTGCTCTGGAGGATTTCGTGTCGATCCACCTGCCGACCGCCCCTCGCCACATGTCGGCCACCGACGCCGGCTTCCTGTATCTCGACCGGCCCCACGCGCCGCTCCAGATCGCCGCGCTGGTCGAGCTCTCCGGAGCGCTCTCGCTCGACGAGCTGGCGCAGCGGATCGAGTCGCGGATCGCGCGCGCGCGTCGCTACGCGCAGCGCGCGATGCCGGTGCCGCTCGCGCTCGGACATCCGCAGTGGGAGGACGTCCCGGACTTCGACCCGCGCGACCACATCCAGCGCTGGGCGCTGCGGTCGCCCGCGGGACCTCACGAGCTGCGCCAGCTCGCCGCGCAGCTCCTCGCGCAGCCGCTGTCGCGCAACCGGCCGCTGTGGGAGATGCACCTGCTCGAAGGCGCGCACGAGGGCGGCACGGGGCTTCTCGTCAAGGTCCACCATTGCATGGTGGACGGAGTCTCGGGCTTCCGGCTGCTCGACGAGATCCTCGACGCGGGGCCCGACGTCGTGGGCGAGCGGGCCGGTGCGCCGGTTCCGCCGCCGCTCCTCCAGGGCGCCGGCGCGCGCGTCGGCCGCGCGATCGGACTCGGCCTGCGCCGACAGCTCCGGGCGGCGGGTGCGATGGTCGACGCGATGCGGCATCCGCTGCGCGCCCGCGCCTCCGCGGCCGCGCTCCGCGACGCGGCGTGGTCGGCGCTCCAGCTCGCCACGCGCGACATCCCGGAGATGCCGTGGAACGACCGCCTCGGCCCGCGCCGCGAGCTCTACTTCGCCCGCCTGTCGATCGAGGGCGTCACGCGAGTGCGTCGCGCGCGGGGCGGGACCTTGAACGACGTCGTGCTGTGCGCGCTGGCCGGCGGCCTGCACCGCTACCTCGCCAGCATCGGCGTCCGCACGCGCGGCCTCGAGCTGACGGCGCTCGTGCCGGTGAGCCTGCGTCGCGACGACGAGGCCGGCGCGCCCGGCAACCGCATCTCCGCGCTGCTGGTGCCGCTCGCGATCGATCCGGAGGACGAGCTCGCCAGGCTCACGGCGACGCGCGCGCTGACGGATCGGCTGAAGTCCGCGGCTGCGTGGACCGGCATCGACTCGCTGCTCCACTGGCTCGACGACCTGCCGGCCGGACTCGTCGCGACGGCTGCGCGGCGGCTCGGCCGCGTGCGCATCGCGAACGTGGTCGCGACCAACGTGCCCGGACCGCGCGAGCCGCGCTTCCTGTGCGGACGCCCCGTCGACGCGATCTACCCGATCGTGCCGATCACGGACGGGCTCGGCCTCGGGCTCGCGGTCTTCTCCTACGCGGGCACGCTCCACGTCGGGCTGAACACCGATCCCGGTCTCGTGCCCGATCTCGAGAAGCTCGGCCACGCGATCGAGGAAGCGTTCGAGGAGCTGAGGGCCCGCAGCTAGCGGAGCTCACGCGCCGAGCGGCGTGCCGGCATGCGGCGCGGACCACGCGCCGCGCCGCGTCGGCAGCGGGCGCGGAAGCGGTCGGCGGCGCTCGAGCGCCCCCGAGCTCGCGAGGAAGGCCTCGATCTCGTCGGCGCGCGCTCCGGCGTCGGCGTAGCCGATCTCGACCAGGGTGCGCGTGTAGACCGAGTCGAAGAGCAGGTAGCTCATCAGGTCCGCGCTCTGCGCGTCGGGCGTGCCGAGACCCTCGAGCGCGTAGCGCAGCAGGCGGGGCATGCGATGGGCGAAGCGCTGCGCGACGAGCGCCAGGTCTTCGGACGGCGAGACGATCAGCGGCGCGATCACCCGCATCGGCTCGTCGAGCGCGATCGGGGCGCCGTCGGCACGGCCGGCCCCCGCGGATTCGCGCGCCGCGGCGTGCGCCGCGACCAGCTCGTTCATGCGGCGCAGGTGATCCACGTCGGCGTCGAGGTGATCGAGGAAGATCGCGTTCATGAAGACGCCGCAGATCTGCGCCAGCGGCGGGCAGAAGAGCCGCAGCGCGGCACCGCCGCCGCTCGCCTCCTCGCGCGCGAGATTCTCCGCCGCGCGCGCCGAGCGGACGCCGATCGCGAGCAGGTGCGTGGCGCCGAGGCGGATCGCCGGGGAGAGCGGCGTGACCAGCCGCAGCCCGCCGTCGCCGAACCAGAGCTCCCCTTGCGCCGACGCGATCTGCACGGGGGGGAAGACGATCGGGATCGCGCCCGACGCGAGGATGTGGCGGTGCGTGAGGCGCACCGGCAGCACGACGCGGCGGCTCTTGTGCCAGATCGGATGACCGGCGCGGCCCTGCACGAAGGTGAAGGAGCGGCCCGAGTGATAGCTCGTGGCGGTGACCGCAACGGCGTAGACGTCGCCGCGCGCGATCGCATCCGCGATGCCGCGCCGCGGGAAGACGCTCGCTAGCAGCGACTCGAGCGGCGAAGTGTCGAGGAGTCCGGTCGTCAAGGTGCGGCCGAGCGCGCGGCCGAGCACGAAGTCGTGCGCAAGCGAGGCGCCGACGCGCGCGAAGGCGGTGAGGTCGGTGCGGAAGACCTGCGCCGCCTCGAGTCGGGACCAGACGTCCGCGACGTCGCGCCCGGCCTCGTCGAATCGCTCGCTGCGGGCGGCGAGGATGGTGCCGTTGATCGCGCCGGCCGACGCGCCCGCGATGATCGCGAAGGGCGAGGGGCGTCCGCGCAGCGACGGCAGCTCCGCCAGGCGTTTCAGCACGCCGGCCTGATAGGCGCCGCGCGCGCCGCCGGCCGTCAGCACGAGTCCCTGCATCGAGCCGCGTGCGGAGCAAGGCGGATGCCAGCCCGCGCGCGCGCTGGCTCGCGCGCGTCGGCGGCTTGCCCACGGAGCGAGCAGCGCCACGCCCGAGCTCGTGGCAGCACCCTCTGTTCAACCGAGCCCGAGCTGCTGGCGCGCCACGATGCCGCGCATCACCTCGGAGGTGCCGCCGCCGATCGTCTCCCACAGGCTCTGTCGCCACAGCAGCTCGACGCGGCTGCCGTGGACGAGCGCCTCGGGCCCGCCGAGATCGAGCGCGGCGCGCGCGATCTCCTGGCACACGAGCGTGTGCACGACCTTGTTGGCCGCCGCCGCGGCCGCCGCGTTCGCGCCGCGCTGCATCGCATCGAGCACGCGCAGCGCGAGCGCCTCGACCTCCGCGACGCGCACGGCGAGGTCCGCGAGGATGCGCCGCGCCGACGGATCCGCGAGGAGACCCTGCGCCTTCGCCCACGTGACGACCTCCTCGAGATCGCGCCGCACGCGCGCCGGCGGGAACTGGATGTGGCGCTCGTCGGCGAGCGCGGTCGCCATGATCGCCCACGCGCCGTTCTCGGCGCCGATGCGCTGCGAGGCGGGCACCAGGGCGTCGTGGAAGTGCACCTCGTAGAGGCGATCGCCATCGAGGGTCGGCAGCGGCCGCACCTCGACGCCGGGGGTCGCCTTCTCGACGATCAGCAAGGTGAGGCTCGCGCCGCGGCTCTCCTGCGCGCCGGTGCGACACAGGAGCCACAGGCAGTCCATGTCGCCGGCGTAGGACTGCCAGCACTTCTGCCCGCGCACGACGTAGGCGTCTCCGTTGCGTGTCGCGCGACAGCGCAGGCTCGCGAGGTCGGAGCCGGCCTCGGGCTCGGAGTAGGCGAGCGAGAAGTGGAGCTCGCCGCGCCGGATCGGCGGCAGCCAGCGACGCCTCTGCGCGTCGTCGCCGTGACGGGCGATCGTCTTGGCGACGATGCCCGAGGCGAGCGGATTGCGCGCCGCGCGCGCGTAGGCGATCTCGTCCCACAGCAGGTACTCGAACTCGATCGGGCGCGCGCCGGGCTCGCCCGGCCAGCCGAGCGAGAGCCAGCCGCGCTCGCCGAGCGCGCGGAAGAAGTCGCGCACGCGCGGCCAGCGGTGCCCTTGCAGGAAGAAGGCGTCGAGGTCGCGCCAGTCGCCGAGGAACGCCACGACCTCGTCGCGAAAGCGCAGCGCCTCTTGCGAGAAGCGGAAGTTCAAGCGCGCCTCACGCGGCGTAGGGCGCGAGCACGGCCGCCCGGGCGCGGAGGTCGCTCGGCGGCTGCGAGGCGAGCTGGCGGATCCGGCGCGAGAGGTGGAAGACGGGGCCTTCGATCGCGATGCCCTGCGCGCCGAAGACCTGGTGGGCGGTGTGCGCGGCCTCGAGCGCGGCGGCGCGCGCCGAGAATCGGGCCGCGGCGGCGCGGGCGGCGGTGTCCGGCTCGTCCGCGTCGATCGCGCAGGCAGCGGCGCGGGCGAGGATGCGCGCGGCGTCGCTGCGGATCGCGCAGTCGGCGAGCGGATGCGAGACCGCCTGGAACTCGCCGATCGCGCGCCCGAACTGGCGGCGCGTGCGCGCGTGCTCGGCGGCGCGCGCGACGAGCGCCGCGCCCGCCGCGGCGGTGTAGGCGGCCAAGGCCACGTCGTGCACGGCGAAGGCGCGGTCGCTCGCCGGCAGCGCCTCGCCGAGCTCGAGCTCGACGCGTCCCCACGGCTCGCCGCCGAGCGTCGCCTGCGGCGCGACCTCGCCGCGAGGCGCGGCGCGGTGGATGCGGTCGCCGTCCAGCGCGAGGAAGAGCGTCGCGACCGGTGCGAACGGCACGAGAGGCGGAGCGCCGAGCGAGACGATCGCGCGTCCGGCTGTCACCTCGCGCCGCTCTGCCTCCGGCAGGATCTGCGCCGCGAGGACGCTCGCGCAGAGCGGACCCGGGAAGACGGCGGCGCCGAGCGCTTCGCAGGCGAGACAGAGCTCGGCCGCGCCTCCGTCGCCTTCGGGTGTCGCGAGCGCGAGCACGCCGAGCGCCGCCAGCTCGCGCCACAGATCGGCGGCGAAGCCGCCGATCTGCTTCTTCAGCTCCGCATCGCTACACCGCTCCGCGCAGAACCGCGCGAGCTCGTCGTGGATCGCCCGCTGCGCGTCGTCGGGCTCGAGGTCGAGGCTCACGCGAGCGCCCAGCGGGCGCGCGCGACCTCGCGCCGCTGCGCGGCGAGTCCGCCCATCTCGTGGCGCAGCGCCGCGAGCCGCATGCTGAATACGTGGAGCGGATGCTCGCGCGTATAGCCCATCGCGCCGGTGAGCTGGTGCGTCTCGCGGAAGACGAGCTGCGCGGCGTCGGACGCGTGCGCCGCGGCTAGCGCCGCCGACTCGTCCGGCGCGCCGAGTGCGGCGGCCTCGTAGGTGAGCCAGCGGCTGCCCTCGAGCATCACCGTCGCGAGCGCGAGCCGGTGCTGCACGGCCTGGAAGGATCCGATCGCGCGCCCGAACTGGCGACGCCGCTTCACGTAGTCGAGCGTGATCGCGAGGGCGGACTCCATGCAGCCGACGAGCTCGGCCGCGAGCGCGACGCGCCACCAGCGCCGCATGCGCGCGCCCGAGCCCGGCCCGAGCGACGTGCTGGCGCCCGGCGCGACGGCGACGCGTCCCATCGGCCACAGGAAGTTCGTGCGCACGCGCGCCGCGGCACCGGGTTCGAGCCGCACGACGCGCGCCTCGTCGCCCGCGTCGAGCAGCAGGGTCTTCGCGTCGGCGCCGAAGCGGATCGGGGCGGCGTCGTCGGCGCGCGCGAGCGCGACGGGGCCGGGCAGCGCGCGCCCGGCCACCGCCGGCGCGACCAGCGCTCCGGCACCGTAGGCGACGCTGCCGCCGGCGCGCGCGACGGCGCGACACAGCAAAGTGGCCTCGAGGAAGCCGGTCCCGGGGCCGAGCGCGACCTCGCTGAAGCCCGCGGACGCGAGCGCGGCGTGGAGCTCGTAGTCGTACTCGCCGGCGGCGCCCTTCTCCGCGGCGCGCGCGGGCCCGGCGTGCTGCGCGAGCAGTGCCTCGGCCGCGTCGAGAATCGCGCGCTGGTCGTCGGAGAACTCGAAGTCCATTTCCGATCTTCGCTCGGCTCCGCCTCGCTGCGCGCCGGACGGCTTGCCGTTGGCTGCGCGCGTCGCCTTGCTATTCCCGCGGTAGCTCCAGCATGCGGCTCGCGATCAGGTTGAGGTTGATCTCGGTCGTGCCGACGGCGACGCCGGCCGTCATCGCGAGGCGGAAGTAGGCGTCGCCGGGGTGGCCGTACTCGAGCGCGCCCGGGCCGAAGAGCTCGAGCGCGAGGTCGGAGACCGCGTTCTCGCACAAGGTACCCGCCACGCGTGCCACGTTGGTGTCGGCGGTCGGCGCGCTGCCGCGCGCGCGCAGGTCGATCACGCGGTAGGAGAGCAGCCGCGCGGCCTCGACGGTCGCGCGCGCGGCCCCGAGCTTCTCTTGCACGGCGGGGTCGCCCGCGAGCCCGCGAGCGGCGGCGTGCGCCGCGATCGCGTCGAGCATCAGCGCGGCGCGCGCGTAGCGCATCGCGCCGACGCGCTCGTAGGCCAGCGCGTAGCCGACCACGTCCCAGCCCTCGCCCTCCGGCCCGAGCCGGCAGTCGGCCGGGATGCGCGCCTCGGAGAAGAAGAGCTCGTGGAAGTAGCGCTCGCCCACGACCGACGGGATCTCGCGCACCTCGATGCCCTTCGCGTCCATCGGCGCGAGCAGCACCGTGATGCCCTTGTGTCGCTTCGATGCCGGATCGGTCCGCACCAGCAGGAAGCAGAACTCGGCGCCGTTCACGTAGGAGGTCCAGATCTTCGATCCGGTGACGACGTAGTCGTCACCGGATCGCACCGCCTGGGTGCGCAGCGCCGCGAGATCTGAGCCGGCCTCGGGCTCCGAGAAGCCCTGACACCAGAGCACGTCTCCCTTCGAAATGCGCCCGAGGTGAGTTCGCTTCTGCGCCTCGCTCCCGAACTTCATGATCGCGGGGCCGATCCAGTTCACGTTCATGTACTGCGAGCCGCGCGGCTCTCCGCGCCGCCACATCTCCTCGGAGAGGATCGCGTGGCGCCACGGCGTCGCGTCGGCGCCGCCATACTCGCGCGGCCAGCTCTGCGTCAGCCAGCCGCGCCGCGCGAGCTTCGCGCAGAAGCCGCGCGAGAAGGCGGCCTGCACGTCGCTGCCCGGTCCGTGGCGCGAGAGCTCCTCCCAATCGGGCGGCAGCTCGGCGTCGAGGAAGGCGCGCAGCTCTTCGCGGAAGCGCGCGTCGTCCTCGGACCACTCGAAGTTCACGCGCGGCGCCTCCTTGCGCGTCTAGAGTACGCGACGCGCACTGCGGCGCCTCCACCGTTCGGAGCTCGAACCACGGCGACGCTCTGCGACGGCGTGTGGTAGCTCTAGGGCATGGCATTCCCCGACTACTCGCCGACCCTGCCCGTGATGCTCCGCGAGCTGGTCGCGCGCTTCGGGCCGAAGCCGATGATCGTTCTCGGCGAGCGCCGGCTGACGTACGCCGAGGTGGAGGCCGAGTCCGCGCGGCTCGCGCGCGGGCTCGTCGCGCAGGGCGTCGCGAAGGGCGCGCGCGTCGCCGTGCTCTTCCCGAACGGGCCCGACTTCGTGGTCGCGTGGCTCGCGGCGTCGCGGATCGGCGCGGTGGTCGTGCCGCTCAACACCTTCTACAAGCCGCGCGAGCTCGGCTACGTGCTGCGCCACGCGGACGTCCACACCTTGCTGACGGCGCCGCGCCTGCTCGCCAACGACTACCTCGAGCGGCTCGAGGCGGCCGCGCCGTCGCTCGCGCGACACCGCGGAGGTCCGCTCTTCGCTCCGGAGCTGCCGCAGCTCCGCGCGGTGGCCGCCTTCGGCGAGACGGGCGGCCGCGCGTGGGCGCGGCCGGCCTCCGAGCTGCTCGCGGCCGCCGACGCGTCACCGGTCGATGCCGGCTTGCTCGCCGCGCTCGAGTCGGAGATCGCGCCGTCGGACCCGGCAGTGCTCGTCTACAGCAGCGGCAGCACCGCGGATCCGAAGGGTGCGCTCCACAGCCACGGCACCCTGGTGCGCCACGCCTTCAACCTGAACCAGTTCCGCGATCTGCGCGCCGACGACCGCATCTTCTCGCCGATGCCCTTCTTCTGGGTCGGCGGGCTCGTCTTCTCGCTGCTCTCGACGCTCCACACGGGCGCGTGTCTCTTGTGCGAGGAGTACTTCGAGCCGGGCGCCACCCTGGCGCTGCTCGAGCGCGAGCGCGCGACGATCGCCGCGGGCTGGCCGCACTACTCGAAGGCGATGGCGGAGCACCCGAGCTTCCGCACGCGCGACCTCTCCGCGATCCGCGCCGGCAATCTCTACGGCGTGTTGCCGGAGTCGGCGCGGCCGCGCGATCCGGAGCTGCGTTCGAACTCGCTCGGCATGACGGAGACCTGCGGGCCCCACACGATCGACCGCATGGACGTGGATCTCCCGGAGCGGCTGCGCGGCTCTTTCGGACACTCGGTACCCGGCGTCGAGCACAAGATCGTCGATCCGGCGACCGGCGCGAGCTTGCCGCAGGGCGGGTCGGGCGAGATCTGCGTGCGCGGCTACAGCGTCATGCAGGGGCTGCACAAGCAGGAGCGCGAGCAGACCTTCGATCGCGACGGCTTCTACCACACGGGCGACGTCGGGCGCTTCGACACGGAGGGCCATCTCTTCTTCGAGGCGCGCCTCGGCGATCTGATCAAGACGGCAGGCGCCAACGTCGCGCCGCGCGAGGTGGAGGTGCTGCTCGAGGCGATGCCCGAGGTGAGCAGCGCCTTCGTGGTCGGCCTCGCCGACCCGGCGCGCGGTCAGAACGTGGCGGCCGCGCTCGTGCTGAAATCCGGAGTCTCTCTCGAGCCCGAAGAGTGTCGAGAGCGACTCCGCAAGGACCTGTCCGCCTACAAGATCCCCCGCCACGTCTTCTTCCTGGCGAAGGAGGAGCTGCCGTTCACGGACTCCGGGAAGATCGACAAGCGCCGCCTCGCGCCTCTTCTTGAGGAGAGGCTCCGCGCGCAGGCGAGTTGAGCGGCTCGCAACCGGAATTACCGCGCAAACGAGCCGCGGAAGCGGCCGTCGGCGCGTTCTAGCGCTCGCGTCGCGTTTCGTGCCTCGGCTCTTGTGAACTAACATCAACGGTTGACAATGTAACTAACATAGCCTAGAATCGAATCGTCGATGCGCGCGATACAACTCTCCTTCGACGATCATCGACGGCGCTCGGGCCGAGGCGGGCCTCGCGCAGGCGCGGGGCGCCCGCGCGGAAGACGATCCGTCGTGTATCACGTGCGGCGCGACGCGCTGCCCCGCGAATGCCCGGCCTACATCACCCTGCGCATCCGGCGTGATGTTCCGTCGCTTCGACGTAGGGCGCTCGTGTCCGAGATGAAGCGCAGCTTCGCTGTGGGCGAGCGCGGCGACTTCCGCCTGGTTCAGTTCTCGATCCAGCGCGATCACCTGCATCTGCTCGTCGAGGCGAGCGATGAACAGGCTATCAGTCGCGGGATGAAGTCGATCTGCGCTCGCGTCGCGCACGCGGTGAATCGCGTCTTCAAGAGAAACGGCGCCGTGCTACTCGGCCGCTACCACGTCCGCGCGCTGCGGACGCCGCGGGAGGTACGGAACGCGCTGGCGTACGTCCTTCTCAACGTGCGTAAGCACTGGAAGCAGCGGACTGGATCTGCGCCGCCATTGCGGCTCGACCAGGCGTCGTCAGGCGCGGGTTCACCGGCTGGACTCACAGAGTCCCGCCGGTGTCCTCACGCGGGCCACCGTCGATCGCCGAGCCACGCAGCTGGCTTCTGCGCATCGGCTGGCGCCGCCACGGTTTCATCGATCTCTCTGAAGTGCCCGGGCTCAGGGCACCTTGATTCGACCGATCTCGTGATCTTCACGATCAGCCCCGTGATACACGACGCGGTAGTCACCTGGATCGATTTCCGAGAATCGAGCGGGCGGGCAGCTCGATGAGGTTGCCACTCGCGTCCGAATCGAGACGAACAGGGTCGATTCCTTCGCGCTCGTGACGATCTCCAAAAACGCCGATGCCAGAGTTCAACGCTTCTGGCTGGTGCGTGATGGCTTTCGACCCCGAGACATCACACTCGAGCGCGACATCGACGGCTCCATCCTCGAGCCGAGTCGCGTCTCCCACGCGAATTCCACCGACCGACTGGACGAAGTCCCAGGATCGCCCGAACCACCAATCACGCAGCTCTGAAAGCGGCGAAGCCTCGGCGGCGAGGGAAAAGAGAACGACCGCGATCGCGACAAAAGCTCGCATCGGACGGATCGATCGGCCGTCCCGTCGAGAACCTTGATGGCTCTACCCTTCGCGCCGCTGCTGGAGCAGCGGCTGCTCGAGTAACGGCTAGATCGATCACGGTTTGCGCGAAGTCACGGCTGCGTGTAGCTCTCGAGAAGCTTCGACGCGACCTCCTCGACCGTGACCGCCTCGCCGTCGGGCGTCGTGGCGACGATCTGGAGCGTGCGGTCCTCGCGAACCAGGCCGACGTCGCGGGCATACCAGATCTTGACCCACAGGCTTCCGCTCTTGACCGGAAGGCCGCTCAAGAAGCCGGAGACGGGTCCCTTCGTCTCGGTGAGGAGGCACTCGGAGAACTTGCCTGCGGGCACTTCGGTGCTCGCTTTCGCCTGGGACACGAGCCGCGTCTCGAACAGGAGCGATCCCTGGTTGGTTTGCACGACACGACCGGGAACGCGGTCGCTCAGGAGCTCGTTGGGGACGGCGAGCGGGCGCGGAGCATCGGGCTCCGTGCCGACCGCGATCACCGATACCGAGGTCGGCTCCGAGCGCAGCTCCATCAGCGCGCTCATCGTGAGCTCGTCCATCGCCGAGTTCGACTCGTTCACGGTGCGACGCAGGACGGCCGTGCCGTCCGTGCGGCGCTCGACGATCGCGTCGACCAGGCTGCCCTTCTTCTCGGATCGCCGCCGCGGCTTGCCTTGCCCCGAGATGACGGAGCTCTTTGCGACGCTGTAGCGCCAGGTGTTCCCGATGGCGGTCGGGAAGTAGACGGAGAGATCATCCGCGTGGGCCGCGCCCGCGAGGAGCAGCGCGACGAAGAGAAACGCAACGCGCAACCTGCGGGCTTTCGCGACTAGCTGCGAATCTTCCACCGCATCGGCGCACGCTTGATGCCGCCGACGAAGCTCGAGAGCGCGCGCTCGACGGGGCCGGCGAGCTCGGCGTGCAGGAGGCGCTCGCGGAGCTGTGCGAAGACGGTGCGCAGCTCGAGGCGCGCGAGGTGCGCGCCGAGGCAGACGTGCTCGCCGACGCCGAATCCGATGTGGCGATTCGGGATGCGGTCGATGCGGAAGACCTCGGGATCCTCGAAAACCTCCTCGTCGCGGTTGGCCGACGCATAGAAGAGGCAGCAGCTCTGGCCATCGCGGATCGTCTTGCCGCGCAAGGTCGCATTGCGCGCGGCGGTGCGGCAGAACTGGATCACCGGCGTGATCCAGCGCACGACCTCCTCGACCGCCGGCTCGACGAGCGCGGCGTCGCGCTGGAGCTTCCGCCACTCGCCGGGATTCTCGAGGAAGGCGAGGAGGCCGCCGGTCATCGCGTTGCGCGTGGTCTCGTTGCCGGCCACGACGAGCAGCAGGTAGTAGGAGAGCAGCTCCACGGGGTTCAGCGGCTGGCCTTCGACCTGGCCGTTCGCGACGACGCTCACGATGTCCTCGCGCGGGTTCGCGCGCCGCTCGCGCGACATCGCGTCGAAGTACTGGAAGAGCTCGATGCGCGCGCCCTCGACGGTCTTCTGGATCGAGCCCTCGCGCTGGAACTCCGGGTCCTCCGGTGCGATCACCTCGTTGGTCCAGCGGAAGAGCAGGGCGCGGTCCGAGGCGGGCACGCCCAGCATCTCCGCGATCACCGCAATCGTGATCGGCGCGGAGATGTCGCGCACGAAGTCGCCGGAGCTGCGCGCGGCCGCCGCGTCGAGGATCTCGCGCGTGATGCGCTCGACCTTCTCCTCGAGCGCGCGCACCGCGCGAGGCGTGAACTGCTTGCTCGATACGTTGCGGTACCGGCCGTGGTCGGGCGGATCCATGTTGAGCAGGTGACGGCTCTCGTTCTCCGGCGGCGGCGGGGCGTTCTTGTTGAAGGCGGCGAGGCGCGGCGCATTGAGGAAGACGCGCGGCTGGGTCGAGAGCCAGGTGATGTCGGCGTGCTTCGTGATCGACCAGAAGGGCTCGTAGTCGGGATGCTCGGTCCAGTGAACGGGGTCGTTGCGGCGGAGCCACGCCCATTCGCGGAAGGGGTAGCCGTTCGCCGCGTAGTGCGCGGAGGAGATGACGTCGAGACGGGACGGATCCAGATTCAGCGACGCGGAGCTGCTCATGACGCTTCCTCGGCAAGCCCACGCGAACCTTAGGCGAGCCCACCGCGCGCTGCGAATTCCCGGCTCGAGCGCAGTCGCGCTCGAGGGGCTGGACTCCGAGGCCCATTCGGACGAGCATGTGCGCGCGTGTTGCTCGCGCGCTTCGCGCGATAGGATCCGAACCGCATGCGAAGGGGAAGCGCCGGAGGGGCCGCGATCGCGCTCGCGGCAATCGCGGTCGCGTGGCTCGCGTGGCCCGTCGCGGGAGTCGAGGAGAAGTCGGCGGCGTCCGCGCCGTCCGCTCCCGAGAGCGCGGCGCCGGCTGCGCCGTCGGCGCCGGGTGAAGTGGCGGCTCCCAACGACGCGCTCGACCCCGACGCGGTCGACGTGCTCCGGAAGATGGTGAAGGCGCTGACCGAGGCGCAGTCGCTGCACCTGAACGTCGACGAGGAGTACGACGCGCTCCAGGCGGACGGCGAGACGTTCTCGTTCGGAAAGTCGGGCAACATCCTGCTGCGTCGGCCCGACCGGCTCCGCGTCGAGGGCGCGGATCGCGCGGGCAACGACCGCTACTGGACCTACGACGGCAAGCAGCTCACCGTCTACGATTCGGACCGCAACGTCTTCGCCGCGGTGGAGAAGACCGGCGACATCGACGCGGTGATGGACTTCCTGCGCGACGAGGTCGGCATGAAGCTGCCGCTCGCGCCGCTCTTCTCGCTGGACCTGCGCGCGCTGCTGCTCGACAACGTGACGACCGCCACCTTCGTCGACGAGGAGATCCTCGACGGCGTCGAGCTCGACCACATCGCCTTCCAGTACGGCGACGGCGTCGGCGTGCAGCTCTGGATCCCGCGCGAGGGCGACGCGCTTCCGCGTCGGATGGTGATGACCTTCGAGGACGCGCGCGGCCGGCCGCAGTTCCGCGCCGACTTCCGCGAGTGGGACCTCAAGACGAAGATCAAGGACTCCGCCTTCCACTTCGACGCGCCGAAGGGCGCGCGCGCCGTGCCCTTCGTGCTGCCGAAGCGCACGCCGGCCGGGACGACCGGGGAGGCGCCGCGGTGATCGACGCGCGCCGTCGCGGGTGGAAGCTCGGAGCGGTGCTGCTCGCGCTGCTCTTCGTCGCCCTGGTGGCGAGCGAGATCTTTGCGCGGGGCCGCGGCGGTGGCGGCGGTGGCGGCGGTCGCGGCGGCGGCGGCTTCGGCGGGCGCGGAGGCGGAGGCTACGGCGGGCGATCGGTGTCGCGCTCGAGCCCGGCGTCGGGCGGTCTCGGCTCGATGCAGCGATCGCGTAGCCCGAGCCGCGGCTACTCCTCGACCACGCGCCCGTCGGCACGCGACTACGGGACCGGGACCGCCGCCGGGACGCGCGACTACGGCGCGAGCCGACCGTCCACCGGGCGTCCGGTCGCGCCGTCGACGCAGCCCGGCGGACCGGCCAGCAGCCGGCCCGGCGCGCCGACGACCCGTCCCGGAACGGGCGACGGCGGCCAGCGAGGCGAGGCCGCCGGCGATCGCCAGCAGCAGCGCCAGGAAGCCGCGTCCGATCGGATGCAGAACCGAGACACGAACCGCGACGAGGCGCGCGAGGACTGGCAGAACCATCTCGACGAAGCGCGAGAGGATCGCCAGGACTACTGGGAGAACTACGACTGGGACGAGGTCCACGTCCACGACGACGACGAGTTCGACTGGCACTCCGGCACGTGGATCGTGATCACGACCGGCACGGCGATTACCTACTCGGCGTTCGACACGATGCGAGCGCAGCCCGCCTGCAACTTCTTCCAGACCGAGGTGAACGGCACGGTGTACTACCGCTGCGGCAGCACCTGGTACATCGAAGCGGTCACCGCCGGCGAGGTGCGCTACGTCGCCGTGGAGCCGCCGCCGGGCTACTAGCAGAGCGTGACGTCGCGCCCGCGCCTGCCGGCGCTCTCGCCGACGCGACTGCCCGCGCTGCTCCTATGCGTGGTCGCGCTGCACCAGATCTGGCTCGCGCAGCACGCGCACCTGTCGCCGTGGAACGGCGGCGGCTTCGGGATGTTCTCGTCCACGGACGCCTTTGCGCGGCGTCACCTCCACGTGTGGCTCGTCGCGCCGGGCTTCCGCCAGGAGCTCGACGTTCCGAGCGGGCTGCGTGAGGAGATGCGGCGCGCGCTGGCGCTGCCGACCGACGCGCGCCTGCGCGCCTTCGGCGAGCGCCTGCTCGCGGCGTACCCCGAGGCGTCGCGCGCCGAGGCGCTGACCTTGACCGTGTATGCGACGCGCTTCGACCCGCGGACGCTCGTGCCCTCCGGTGTCCCGCTCCGGTCGCTACGCATCGATCTCCGCGGCGAGCATTCGTGACGAAGTCCCGGGCCTTCCTGCGCGAGCTCGATCTCGCGCCGCGCGCCGACCTCGCGATGCGCCTCACCTTGCTCGCGCTGCTCTGGAAGCCGGTCGGCCAGGCGTGGACCCGACCCACGATCACCTTGCTGGCAGGCACGGGGCTCCTCTTCGCGGCGCCGCGGCGAAGCGCTCTCTTCTGGGCGGCGCTCCTCGCGCTCGCGGTCTGGCGTGTCGTCGACGCGTGGCCGCTCGGCGACAACCACAGCTTCCTGCTCTGTTACTGGCTTCTCGCGATCGCCCTCGCGACACGCGCCCGCGACGCCGACGCCGCGCTCGCCTGGAACGGGCGCGCGCTCGTCGGCCTGGTCTTCGCCTTCGCGACCTTGTGGAAGGTCGTGCTCTCGCCCGACTATCTCGACGGGCGCTTCTTCGGCGTCACCCTGCTCGACGACGAGCGCCTCGAGGCGGCCACGCGGCTCGCCGCGGACCTCGACGAGTCCGAGCTCGCGCGGCTCCGGGCGCTCGTGCGCGAGCACGAGGACGGGGTGCGCGTTCCGGGGCCGGACGATCCGGCGCTGCCGCCGCGGCTCGTGGCCTCGTCCGAGCTGTTGACCTTCGCGCTGGTCGCGCTCGAGCTCGCGGTGGCGGTCATCTTCCTGGTCCCCGCACGCTTCGGTCTGGCCCGCGCGCGCGACCCCGCTCTGCTCTTCTTCGCCGGGACCGTCTATGCCCTGGCTCCCGTGGAGGGCTTCGGCTGGCTGCTGCTCTCCATGGGCGTCGCGCAGAGCGAGCCCAGGCAGGTGCGCACGCGCCGCGCGTATGCGGCCGTGTTCGCAATCGTCCTGCTCGCGACCCGCTGGCCCTGGCTCGAGGCGCTCGCGGACTGACGTCGCACGAAACCGCGTCTCAAGACTTGCGCAATGGCGGTCGAGTTAGTAAACACTTACTCGTTTTCCGAGCCTCCCCTATGGCTTCCCTTCCTTCTTCTTCCAACACCGACATCTCCCATCGCCCCGCGGGTGAGGAGCGCCGCCGCCAGATCATTGCGGAGGCCATCCGCTGCTTCGCGGCGAAGGGCTTCCGCGGCACCACGATCCGCGAGCTCGCCGGCGCGGTCGGCCTCACCGAGGCCGCCCTCTATCGCTACTTCGAGAGCAAGGAAGCGCTCTACCAGGCGATCATCGACGAGAAGATCGCGGCGCCGAGCCCCCTCTCCGAGGTCGAAGAGGCCGCGCGCGCGGGTGACGACCGCGCCGTCTTCGCGGGGCTCGCGCGCAACTTCCTCGAGAGCATCGAGAGCGATCCGTCCTTCCTGCGCATCCTCCTCTACACGGGCCTCGAGGATCACGAGCTCGCGGCGCCCTTCTTCGACCAGCGCATCCACCGCCTGCGCGAGTTCGTTGCGGGCTACATCGAGCGGCGTAGCCGGGAAGGCGCGTTCCGCGCGGTCGACCCGAAGATCTGCGCGCGCGCGTTCCTCGGCATGGTGGTCGACTACCAGATCGTCCGTCACGTCTTCCACCAGAAAGACGTCTACCCCGCCGGCCCGGAAGAGGTCGCCGAGACCTTCGTCACGATCTTCCTCGACGGCATGCGCGCTCCGGAGGCCTCCCGTGGCTAGTCGATGGGATGGCGCGACGCTCCGCCGCCGCGCGGGCGCGATCGCGCTCGTGGTGCTGCTCGCGGGCGTCTTCGGCTTCGGCGCGCACTGGTACCGCGAGCTGCGCTATCGCGAGCGCACCGACGACGCCTTCATCGAGGCGAGCCTCGCGCTGATCTCGGCGCGCGTCGGCGGCACCGTGATCGAGCTGCCGGTCGAGGAGAACCAGGAGGTCCACGAGGGCGACGTGCTCGTGCGCCTCGATCCGACCGACTACGAAGTGAGTCTGGCGCGCGCGAAGGCCAATCTGGAGGAAGCGCGCAACAAGATCGCGGCCGCGCGCGCGGACGCCGAGGCGGCCGAGGCCGAGCGGCGCGCGGCGGGGATCGAGCTCGAGCGCGCGCGGAGCGAGGCCCGGCGCGTGGCGGACCTGAAGACGCGCGGCGTGACCAGTGAGCAGCTCCTCGAGAACGCGACGGCCGCCCGCGACGCGGCCGAGGCGCGCGTGCGCGCGCTGGAGCAGAAGGTGCTCGCGGAGCGCGCGGTGCTCGGCAACGAGGCGCCGCTGCGCCTGGCAGAGGCTGCGCTGCACGAGGCAGAGCTCGCGCTCTCCTACACGGTCATCACGGCGCCGAACGACGGCACGATCGGGCGCAAGAGCGTGCAGATCGGCGAGAACGTCGCGCCGGGGCGCCCGCTGCTCGCGCTCGCGAAAGACGAGGCGAGCTGGGTGAGCGCGAACTTCAAGGAGACGCAGATCGGGCGCATGCACGTCGGCGACACGGCGCAGGTCGAGATCGACGCCTTCCCGGATCACAGCTGCGACGGCCACGTCGAGTCGCTCTCGCCGGCGACCGGCGCGAAGTACGCGCTGCTCCCGCCCGACAACGCCACCGGGAACTTCACCAAGGTGGTGCAGCGCGTGCCGGTTCGCATCGCGATCGACCGCTGCGACGCGGACGGCGACGGCGGCGACCCGCTCGATCCGAAGAAGCTGCCGATGGGCCTCTCCGCGCTGGTCTCGGTCCGTGTCAGCGATCGCTGAGGCGCGCGCCGGCGCGCCGCCGGCCGAGGCGGAGTTCCACCTCGGCTTCCGGCGCACGATGGTGCTCGTCGCCGTGATGCTGGCGATGATCCTCGAGCTGATCGACACCAGCATCGTCAACGTCGCGCTGCCCGACATGATGGGAAACCTCGGCGCGACCATCGACGAGATCGGCTGGGTCGTGACCGGCTACATCGTCTCGAACGTGATCATCATCCCGATGACGAGCTGGCTGTCGGGACGCTTCGGGCGCAAGCGCTACACGACCTCCTCGATCCTGCTCTTCACGGCGGCCTCCGCGCTCTGCGGCATCTCGACCTCGCTCCCGGAGCTCGTAACCTTTCGCGTGTTCCAGGGGCTCGGCGGCGGCGCGCTGCTCGCGACGGCGCAGACGGTGATGGTCGAGAGCTTCCCGCCGTCGAAGCAGGGCCTCGGCCAGGGACTCTTCGGCGTCGGCGCGATGCTCGGCCCCTCGCTCGGACCGACGCTCGGCGGCTGGATCACGGACAACTTCTCCTGGCCCTGGGTCTTCTACATCAACGTGCCGCTCGGGCTGACCGCCGCGGC
The DNA here is from genome assembly GCA_035541475.1 of Myxococcota bacterium. Lineage (GTDB taxonomy): Bacteria > Myxococcota_A > UBA9160 > UBA9160 > SMWR01 > DASUFZ01. The sequence goes on from DATKND010000177.1 coordinate 19,488, forward strand.
GCTCTGCGCGCTCTACCTCGAGAACCCGCCCTTCGAGCACATCCGCCGCACGAAGAGCGTCGACTACCCGGGCATCGCGCTGCTGGTGGTCGGCGTCGGCGCGCTCCAGACCGTCTTCGAGCGCGGTCACCGGCTCGACTGGTTCGATAGCAACCTGATCACGACGCTGGTCTGCGTAGCCAGCGTCTCGATCGCGCTCTTCATCTGGCGCGAGCTCACGACCGAAGAGCCGGTGGTCGACCTCTCCGTGCTGCGCCACCGGAACCTGGCGATCGGCTGCGTGCTCGGCGTCGCGATGGGCGTCGGCCTGTTCGGCGTGATCTTCCTCTTCCCGGTGTTCGCGCAGACCCTGCTCGGCTGGACGGCCTGGCAGACCGGCATGGCGGTGCTGCCGGGCAGCCTCGCGACCGCCGTGACGATGTTCATCGCCGGGCGCCTCGTCTGGAACACCGGACCCGCGCCGCTCTACATCGGGGGCGCGATGGTCTTCACGGTCGCGCTCACCTCGATGATGCACTGGAACACCCAGTCCGGCTGGTGGGACGTGGTGCCGACGCAGGTCGCGCGCGGACTCGCGATGGGCCTCATGTTCGTGCCGCTCTCGACCGCGACGCTCCGGATGCTGCCGCCGGCCGACGTGCCGAAGGCGGCCGGCCTCTACAACCTCTTCCGGCAGCTCGGCGGCAGCTTCGGCATCGCGGTGCTCGGCACCATGCTCGACCACCGCGCCAAGGTGCACAGCGCCTATCTGGCGGAGAGCGTGACCGCGCTCTCGCCGCTCGCGCTGCAGCGCGAGAGCGCGCTCCAATCCATGTTCCAGTCGCGCGGGCTCGACGCCGCCACCGCGCTCGACGCAGCTCACCGCGCGATGGGCGGCACGCTCCAGCGTCAGGCGATGGCGCTCGCCTTCAACGACGCCTACCGCTTCATCCTGATTGCCGTACTGGTCTCGCTGCCGCTGGTGCTGCTGCTGCGGCGCGGCCCGCCCGGCGGCGATCCCGCCGCGGCGCAGGCGGCTGCCGCTGCGAGCCACTAGCGAACCTCAGCGCGCCGCACCGGCCTCGCGCAGCTTGCGGATCTCCTCGGCCTCGAAGCCCCAGTCGCGCAGCGCCTCGTCGGTGTGCTGTCCCGCGTGGGACGGCGGCCGCGTGAGCTCGGGCTTCGTGCGTGAGAAGCGCGGCGCCGGCGCCGGCTGCACGGCCCCTGCGTGCTCGACGAAGGTCTTTCGCAGCGCGTTGTGCGGGTGCTGTGGCGCCTCGCCCATCGAGAGGACCGGTGCGAAGCAGGCGTCGCTGCCCTCGAGCAGCTCGCACCACTCGGCGCGCGTCTTGGTGGCGAAGAGATTCGCGAGCTTCTGCTTCAGCGCGGGCCACTGCGCCCGGTCGTTCTGCTTCGTCCACGGCTCGCCCGAGAGCCCGAGCTTCTGGCAGAGCTCCGCGTAGAACTGCGGCTCGATCGCGCCGACCGACACGTACTTTCCGTCGCGCGTCGCGAAGACCTCGTAGAAGTGCGCGCCGGTGTCGATCAGGTTGGTGCCGCGCTCGTCGCGCCAGATCCCCGCGTTGCGCATCCCGTGCATCATCGCCATCAGCACGGCCGCGCCGTCGACCATCGCGGCGTCCACCACCTGACCCTTGCCGCTGGCGCCGCGCTCGACGAGCGCGCACGCCATGCCGAACGCGAGCAGCATGCCGCCCCCGCCGAAGTCGCCGACCAGATTGAGCGGCGGCAGCGGCGGCTCGCCCGCGCGCCCGATGTGATCGAGCGCGCCAGCGAGCGCGATGTAGTTGATGTCGTGTCCGGCCGCCTGCGCCATCGGACCTTCCTGACCCCAGCCGGTCATGCGGCCATACACCAGACGCGGATTGCGCTCGAGGCAGACGTCGGGGCCGAGCCCGAGGCGCTCCATCACGCCCGGCCGGAAGCCCTCGATCAGGCCGTCGGCGCGCTCGACGAGGCGCAACACCGCCGCGCGCGCCTCGGGGTGCTTCAGATCGAAGGCGCAGCTCCGGCGGCCGCGGCCGAGCACGTCCGGCGACGGACGCGCCGGGACCGCGTCGCGCACGGCCTGGCTGCGATCGATGCGCAGCACCTCCGCGCCCATGTCGGCGAGCATCATGCCGGCGAAGGGACCGGGCCCGATGCCCGCGAGCTCGAGGATGCGGATGCCGCGCAGCGGTCCCATGACGTGCCTCCTGGAAATGCGCAGGGCGAGTCAGTCTACCGCGCTGGCTACCGCGCGCGGTGCGCGCGATGCTTGGCCCCGATGATCGGGAAGGCGTCCGCTCTGCTGCTGGCGGCGCTCTGCGCCGACGCGGCGATGGTGGACCCGCTGGCCGGAGCGCCGGGTCGCGCGCGGTGACGGAGCCCGGCCACACGCTCGATCTCTTCGGCGTCCTCTGGCGCCTCGGCGCGACGCTCTTCTTCGTCGCGTTGAACGCGCTCTTCGTGGCGGCGGAGTTCGCGCTGGTGAAGGCTCGCGCCACCCGCATCGAGACGCTGGCCGCCGAGGGGAGCGGACGCGCGGCCGCGCTCCAGCACGTGATGGCGCACCTCGATCGCTACCTGTCCGCGTGTCAGCTCGGCATCACGCTGGCGAGCCTCGCGCTCGGCGCGCTCGGCGAGCCCGCCGTCTCGGTGCTGCTGATCGCGGCCGCGCGCGGCGTCGGCATCGAAGTCTCGCCCGCCTCGCCGGGGCTGCCGTGGATCTCGATCGCGCTGGCGTTCGCCCTGATCACGTCGCTCCACATGGCGCTCGGCGAGCAGGCGCCGAAGATGTGGGCGCTGCGCTACGCGGAGAGCACGGCGCTGCGCACGGCCTGGTTCCTGCGCGCCTTCGGCTTCGTCTTCGGTCCGTTCATCGCCGCGCTGAACGGCCTCTCGAACGCGATGTTGCGCCTGGCCGGCGTGCCTGCCGGCATGATCCACGAGCCCGGCCACAGCGCCGAGGAGATCCGCAGCATCCTGTGGCTCTCGGCGCGCACCGGCGAGATCACGGAGCGCGAGCTCGAGATCACCGAGAACGTCTTCCGCCTGATCGAGAAGGAGGTGCGCCACATCCTGGTGCCGCGCGCCGACGTCGACTTCCTCTCGCTCGAGCGCGAGCTCGACGACAACCTCCGCATCCTGCGCGAGAGCGGGCACAGCCGCTTCCCGCTGTGCGAGTTCGGCCTCGATACGATCGTCGGCTTCGTGCATGCGAAGGACGTGCTCGACACGGTGCTGCGCGGCGAGGTCCTCGACTTGCGGCGGCTCGCGCGCGAGCAGCTCTTCGTGCCGGACACGATGTCGCTCGCGAACTTCCTGCGCGAGCTTCAGCAGAAGCAGCACCACTACGCCTCGGTCGTGGACGAGCACGGCACGGTGACGGGGTTGGCCTTCCGCGAGGACGCGCTCGAGGAGATCGTCGGTCCTCTCGGCGACGAGTTCGACGAGAAGCAGCGCGAGATCCTCAAGATCGACGAGAACACCTACGAGGTGAACGGCCGCGTGTCGCTGCCCGAGATCTGCGACCGCCTCGACTTCGAGCTCGCGGACGAGGAGTACGAGGACCAGGACACGATCGGCGGTCACGTGACGGCGAGGCTCGGGCGGCTGCCATCGCGCGGCGACAGCGCGACCGTCGGTCCCTGGCGCGCGACGGTGCTCGAGGTCGCGCGCCGCCGCGTCAAGCGGCTGCGCCTCGACCGCCTGCCGGAGCCGCAGGGCGAGCTCGAGCCGGAGGCGGCGTCGTGACCGATCGCGTGCCGGACTTCGGCATCGTCGACCTCGCCGACGTGCTCGTCGTCTCGGCGCTCGTCTGGCTCGCGCTCCGATATCTGCGCCGCACGCGCGCGCAGCCCGCCTTGCTCGGCCTCGCGATGCTCGGCGGCGTGTATCTGGTCGCGCGCTGGCTCTCGCTCCAGCTGACGGCGGCGCTCTTCCAGGCCTTCTTCGCGGTGCTCGTGCTCGTGATGGTCGTGGTCTTCCAGGACGACCTGCGCCGCTTCTTCGAGCAGATCGGCGCGCTCGGCTCGCGCCAGAACCGCGACAAGCGGCCGCCCGACGCGCTCGACGTCGTCGCGCGCGCGGTGGCGCGGCTGGCCTCGAACCGCACCGGCGCGCTGATCGTGATCGCGCGCAACGAGCCGCTGGAGCGGCACCTCGAGGGCGGCATCGAGCTCGGCGGTCGCCTGTCGGAGCCGCTCCTGCTCTCGCTCTTCGACACGCACTCGCCGGGACACGACGGCGCCGTCGTGCTGCGCGGCGGCCTGATCGAGCGCTTCGCGGCGCATCTGCCGCTCTCTGCGGACCACGAGCAGCTCGGCTCCGTCGGCACGCGCCACGCAGCGGCGCTCGGGCTCGCGGAGCGCTGCGACGCCGTGTGCATCGTGGTGTCGGAGGAGCGCGGCACGGTGTCGATCGCGCGCGACGGGCGGCTCGTGCAGCTCGCGCGCCCGGAGGACCTCTTCGCCGCGCTCGCGGATCTGCGCGAACCGGAGCCCGGGACGCGCTCCTTCTGGCGCGACGTCGTCGCCTGGCGCGAGGCCGGCATCGCGGTCGCGATCGCGCTCGCGCTCTGGCTCGTCTTCGTGCCGGGCTCGCGGAAGATCGAGGTGACGGTGCCGGCGCGCGTGGTGGTCGATCGCCTGCCGCCGGAGTACCGGCTCGAGAAGGTCTCTCCCGAGGAGGTCGAGGTGACGCTCTCGGGGCGACGCCGCGATCTGCTGCTCGCGTCGAGCAACGTCGAGGCGCGCATCGACGCGCTGCTCGTGAAGCTCGGCCGGCGCTCGTTCGAGATCTCGCCGGCGGAGGTGTCGCGCCCGACCGGCGTCGACGTGGTGGAGATCGCGCCGGCGCGCGTGCGGCTGACGGTCGTCGACACGACCGGCCGTGGGGAGCCCGGAGAGGTCGTGCCGCCGGAGCTTCCGCCGGAGAACGAGGGTGCGCCCGAGGCGGCGCTGCCTCCGGGCACCGTCGGCGCTCGCAACGGGTCGTAGTCGCGCTCCGTCGGCTCGTGTCGCGCCGAGGCGCGCGAGGTGATACGAAATGGGCCTCGCGCGGGGAGTCCCATGGATCTCGAGTACGGCCCCAAGTACGAGGCGTTCCGGCAGGAGGTGCGCGGCTTCCTCGAGTCGCATCGCGCACAGGCGCCGACGCGCTTCCTCGCGGCCGGCGGCCGCCCGACTCCCGAGGTGATCGCGTGGCAGCGCCTGCTGCTCGAGCGCGGCTACACCGCGCGCACCATCCCGAAGGCGTATGGCGGCTTCGGCGCGGAGCCGGATCTGCTCGCGCGCATCATCCTCGACGAGGAGTTCGCGCGCTCGGGGCTGCCGCCGGGTCTCGGCGGTCAGGGTCCGGACATGCTGGTGCCGACCCTGCTCGAGCAAGGCAGCGAGGCGCAGAAGCAGCGCTACGTCCCGCCGACCCTTCGCGGTGAAATGATCTGGTGTCAGGGCTACTCGGAGCCCGGCTCGGGCTCCGACCTCGCGAGCCTGCAGACGCGCGGCGTCGACGACGGCGACGACTTCCTCGTCACCGGCCAGAAGATCTGGACCTCGTCCGCGCACTACTCGGACATGATGTTCTGCCTCGTGCGCACGGAGCCCGGCGCCGAGCGCCATGCCGGCATCTCGTACCTGCTGATCCCGATGAGCACGCCGGGCATCCGCGTGCGGCCGCTCCGCACGATGACCGGCGGCGCGGAGTTCAACGAGGTGTTCTTCGACGGCGTGCGCGTGCCGAAGGCGAACCTGGTCGGCAAGCGCGGCGAGGGCTGGCGCATCGCGAACGCGACGCTCGTCCACGAGCGCAACATGCTGGGCTCGTCGTCGCAGCTCGAGTCCGCCTTCGCGGGACTCGTGCGCCTGATGCAGCAGGAGACGGAGAGCGGTGTCTCGATGCTCGCGAGCCCGGTGCTGCGCGATCGCCTCGTGCGCCTCCAGGCTCGCGTCGTGGCGGCAAAGTACCACGCGCTGCGCCTGCTCACCTGCCGGCTGCGCGGCGAGTCGCCCGGCATCGCGCAGCTCGTCGTGAAGCTGACCGGCTGCGAGCTGGCGCACCAGATCAACGCGCTCGCCCTCGACGCGATGGGCGAGCTCGGGATGCTCTATCACCGATCGGCGTACGAGCGCGCCAACGGCCGCTGGCTCTTCGGGTACATGTTCTCGCTGGGACTCATCATCGGCGGCGGCACCGCGCAGATCCAGAAGAACATCATCGCGGAGCGCGGCCTCGGGATGCCGAGAGAAGCGAAGGCAGCGAGCTGATGGATTTCGGACTCTCGGACGAGCAGCGCCTTCTCGCGGATTCGCTGGCGGGCTTCCTCGAGAAGGAGCTGCCGACGGCGCGCGTGCGCGAGATCGCGGCGACGCCGTCCGGTCACGACGCAGCGCTCTGGCGCGCGCTCGCGGCGCAGGGCGCGGCCGGCGTGCTGGTGCCCGAGGCGTTCGGCGGCAGCGGGCTCTCGCTGCTCGACGTCGCGGTGGTGTCGCAGGCACAGGGCTTCGCCGCTGCGCCGACGCCCTTCCTCTCGACCGCCGTGATGGCGCCGCTGGCTCTCGCATCGGCGAGCCCGGCGGTCGCGAAGGAGTGGCTGCCGCGTATCGCCACCGGCGACGCCTGCTTCTCGGTTGCTGCGAACGAGCGCTGGTCGCGACGCGAGGGCGCGGGAGTGCGCGAGGCGGGCGATCGCCTCGCCGGCAAATCGCTCTTCGCGATCGACGCGCCGTGCGCGGACGCCTTCCTCGTCGCGACGGACGCCGGCTCGCTCGCGCTCGTGCCGCGCGACGCGCAGGGCCTGCGCTTGCAGCCGCTCTCGACGCTCGACGGCACGCGGCGCGTCGGCGAGCTCGTCCTCGAGAACGCGCGTCCCGCCGACTGGATCGGCGCGCGCGGCGACGCCGGCGACACCATCGAGCGAATGCTCGACGCGGGGCGCATTGCGCTCGGCGCGGATCTTCTCGGTTGCTGCGACCGCGCGCTCGCGATGGCGGTCGGCTACGCGAAGCAGCGCGTGCAGTTCGGCCGCGCGATCGCCACCTTCCAGGCAGTCAAGCACCTGTGCGCGGAGATGGCCGCCGAGATCGAGCCCGCGCGTTCGCTCCTCTGGTACGCGGCGCACGCGTTCGACGCGGAGCGAGCGGAGGCGCCGCTCCAGGCCGCGCTGGTGAAGTCGCACCTCTCCGACGTCGGGCGCGCCGTCGTGCGGACGGCAACGGAGGTCCACGGCGGGATCGGCTTCACGGACGAGCACGATCTCCAGCTCTGGTACAAGCGCGCGCACGTCGACGCGCAGCTCCTCGGCGGTCCCGAGTGGCTGCGGGAGCGGGCGGCCCGACACCAGGGCTGGACGGGCGGGGCCTGAAGCTCAAGGGGGCTCGCCGCGCGGCCGATGTGACGCGCCATGGTGACGTGGATCGTGGCCGCCGGTGTCGGAGCGCGCTCGTCCTCTGGCTGCTCGCGCGCGATTCCGAGCCGCCCGGTCCGCCACCGCCCGGACTGCGAGCGCGACTCGAGTCCGAGCTCCACGAGGAGCTCTCCGCCGGCCGCAAGATCGATGCGATCCAGGCGTATCGCCGACTCCACGGCACGGACCTGAAGCACTCGAGGGACGCGGTCGAGCGCGAGCTGGCCGGTCGCCGCTGAGCGACACCGTTCTCCGATCGCATCGCGTAGAATCGCTCGATCCTTCGGACGGCGGAGAGCGGTGATCGGCATCGGAAGGCGATCGGCGTGCTTGCTCCTCCTGGCCGCCGGCTGCGCCTCGCGGCCGCCGCTGGGGCCTCACGGTCTGCCGGAGAAGATCTTCGATCTTCCGTCCGGGTCCTGTACGGCGCGACCCTCGGCGGCCGAAGCCGGCGAGAAGATGACGAGACTCACGGCGGCCATCGGTCACTACCCGCCGACGTACAAGGACGAGGCGGATCGAGAGTCGATCTATGCGGAGTGGTCGGCGCTCCTCCTCTGCGCCGAGGCACTCCCGGCCGGCCGCCATGCCGAGGACCGCTTCGCGCTCCTCGCGGAGCTGTACCGGCAGGGTCACAACCTCGACGTCCGCGGCGCGGGAGAGAGGGCGGCGAGCAATCTGCAAGAGTGTCTGGTCGAGTTCCCGGATTCCGTGACCTGCAATCTGACCGCGTCGTACTTCTACCTGTCGGTCGAGCCGACCCCCGAGCACATCGCGATCGCCGAACGCAGCCTCACGGTCCTCCGAGAGCAGGCTCTGCCCGGGTACAGCGACGACGCCGAGGCGGGATTCGTCTTCCTCTTCCTCTATCGAAGAGACGAGGAGGGAGCCCGCGCGCAGATCGCGCGCTATCTCGAGCTGTTCCCGAACGGCGCGCGAGCCGGAGACTTCCGCAAGATGCGCGACCACCTCGGAGGCGGGATCCGCGTCCGCGAGTGGTGACGCGTCAGGCAGCCGGCGGTTCCATGTCCTCCGGCGCCACGTCGCGCACGTGCTCCGCGAAGTACCACTGGTGCCCCTCCGGATCCTCGACGCCGTAGCGGCGGTCGCCGTAGAACTGATCGGTCGGCTTCTCGAGCACCTTCGCGCCGGCGTCGCGGGCGCGCTCGAAGTGGCGGTCGACCTCGTCGACGAAGACGTAGAGGCTCTGGGTCGCCTGGCCGAGCGTCTTCGGGTTCCGGTAGGTCGGACCGGGACAGCCGAGCATCAACACGCCCTCCTCGTGCTCCATCTCGGCGTGCATGATCCCGCCGTCCGGCCCCGGCATGCGCATGCGCTCGCGGAAGCCGAAGGCGCGCGACAGCCAGTCGAGCGCGCGACCCACGTCCTTGTAGTAGAGGTAGGGGCTGATCCGGGGCATGTTGCTCGGCGGGTTCGCGGGCATGGATGATCCTCCTCTTCGATCGGCCAAAGTAACAGTTTCGGTGACATCGTCTCGCGGTAGCCGACGGGATGTCCGCCTTCACGGTCCGAGTCCCGATCGTCGCATTGAACTAGCCGGGAGGCGACACTGGACCGGGAAAGACCAGCGCCAATGAAGTTGTCGACGCTAGGTGTGTTTGCCACGACGATCGGCCTGGTTCTACCGGCGCCCGCGTTCGCCGACTTCCCTGTGCCGCGAGCCGAAGCCGAATTTCGCGAGCTGATTCCATTTCTCGTTGGATGGGGCGAAAAGAACAAGGGCGACGAGACTCTATTTAGGCGCTGGGTGATGCCCTACGGCCCACTCGATCTTCAGGTTACCCACGGAACCCACGACGAGGCCGAAGCGCTTCGCAATTTCTATTTTGGTTTCGCGGCCAAGGCATTTGGCATCGACCCAAGACCCCTTCCCAATGAGTTTCATTGTGGAAGAGACTGCGTCGAGTCGCGTCGAGCAGACCTCGAGACGAAACTTCCGCAGCTGACGACGATGGTCGGAGATTTCCGGCGGCTGAAGGGCGTCGACATTCTCGCGATCTGGGGCCTAGGCGACGACTTCCGGATCAACAATCTGTTCCGGATCATGGGAGAACAACGAGAAACGACTCCATCCAAGACAATGGGCTTCGTCCCATCTGGAAAGTGGACTGCGGTCAAGGATCCAGACGAATACATTGCCGCGTTCGGAAGCAACCCGGTTGCGGTACATGCGGTTGTCCAGCAGATGCGCAACCTCAGCATCGCTGCAATTGTCCACGAGCCTGGAGGATCCATTCGAGTTGTCCGTATTGGAGTCAGCGACAATGAGTCCGGCCTTCTGTTCACTGAAGGAGCCGCGCCTTCTTACACTCTCGGCGAAAAACTTCCTGACGGGCGGCAGATCGTCTTCGTCCTTCGCCTTGCGCCGGATGTGCTCTTCTACGAGAGCAGCTGATGCATTCGCCGCCCAGCACGCCACTGCACTGGCGGGCTTCGGACGGAGCGCATGAATGCTGAGCGGCGCAAGACGGTTGCGTCGACGCGGCCGACGTGGATGACCGCGATGGCGCTCTTCTGCGCCTTCACGGTCGTCTTCCTCGCGTGGCGCGACCTCTTCGTGCCGGCAGCGCGCGACACCGAGGTGTGGGGCGGATTCGAGCTGCACGGCGCGGCGGCGCGCTGGACCGCGCCGCTCCACTGGCTGATCTTCGCGACGGGCGCGTGGGGGTTCTGGCGCGCGCGGCCGTGGATCGTGCCGGCCGCCGCTGCGTACACCGCCTACGTCGCGCTCTCGCACGTCATCTGGGTGCTTCGCCATTGATTGCGCCATCGGCTTCTTCCAGCGCCCGCAGCAGCGGCGCGAGCTTCTGCTCGGCCTCGGCGTGCTCGGCGAAGGGCAGCGAGTCGGCGACGATGCCGCCGCCCGCGTGGAGCCACGCGCGGCCGCGCGTGAGCACGACGCTGCGGATCACGACCGAGAGGTCCGCGCCGCCGTAGACATCGAAGTAGCCGAGCGCGCCCGAGTAGACGCCCCGCCGCACGCCTTCGAGTCGATCGAGAAGGCGCATCGCCGCGCGCTTCGGTGCGCCGGTCATCGATCCGGGCGGGAAGCAGGCGCGCGCGGCGTCGAAGGCGTCGCGACCTCGCGCCAGCCGGCCGCGCACGCTCGAGACGAGCTGGAAGACCGACGCGTACGGCTCGACTGCGAAGAGCTCCGGCACGTGGACGCTGCCCGTCTCGCACACGCGGCCGAGATCGTTGCGGACGAGGTCCACGATCATCAGGTTCTCGGCGCGCTCCTTCGGCGAGGCGAGGAGCTCGGCGCGAAGCCGCTCGTCGCGATCTGGTGTCGATCCGCGCGGGCGCGTGCCCTTGATCGGGCGGCTCTCGACCTGGCCGCCGCGCGTGACGCGCAGGAAGCGCTCGGGCGACGAGCCCACGAGTGAAACGTCCGGCAGCTCGAGACACGCCGCGAATGGCGCCGGGTTCACGCGGCGGAGCGCGCGATGGAGCGCGAAGGCGTCGCCCTCGAAGGCGCGCTCGCAGCGCTGCGTGAAACAGGCCTGGTAGACGCGGCCCGCGGCGATCTCCTCGAGGATCGCGTCGACCGCCTTGGCGTAGGCGCCGGCGTCGAGCGCGGGGGCCGGCGAGCTCGCGCGCTCGCGCGCGAGCGGCGCGGCGCTCGCATTCGCGCGTTCGTCCGAACGCGGCGCCGCGACCGCGCGCTCCAGCGCATCGAGCCCGACCTGCGCGCGCGCGCGCGCCGACGCGAGATCGTCGCCGAACCCGAGCGCGCAGAGGAACGCGCGCCCGCTCTCGCGCTCGATCGCGATGCAGCGATCGACACCGAGAAGGAGCGCATCCGGCAGGCCGAGATCGTCGCGCGCGCGCAGCGCCGGCGCGTCGCAGTGCGCCGCGAGCCCGTAGCCGAGCCAGCCGACGAGTCCACCGGCGAAGGGGAAGGGCGGCGGCTCGCCCTCGGGCCGGCGCGGCAGCAGCGCGCGCAACACGGAAAACGGATCGCGCTCGAACGCGATGCGCTCGCTCGTCGCGCGGCCGTCCGGCGCGCGACGCCGCTCGATCTCGACGCGGCTCCCGAAGACGCGCGCGATGCACCAGGGGTCGGCGCCGAGGAAGTGGAAGCGCCCGAGGCGCGGATCGGGGAGCGCGCTCTCGAGGAGCCACGGCGCGACTCCGCTTCGCAGCCGCGCGTAGAGCGCGAGGACGTCGGGCGCGGGCGCGAGCTCGCGCAGGGCAAAGGCGGTGACGGGGGGAAGCAAACGTCGGCTCCGGGGCCGAACCTACCCCAGCGATCCGGCGGCGTCCGCGACGGAGCTTCCCCCGCGGCCCCGCTTCCTCATAGAATGGAGCGCGCGTGACCCGACGAATCCCCGCCGCGCCGAGCCTCGGCTACTCGCGCTACGTGCTCGGCGTCCTCGTGCTCGTCTACGTGCTGAACTTCCTCGACCGCCAGATCATCTCGATCCTGGCCGAGCAGATCAAAGCCGATCTCCACGTCGACGACAGCCAGATCGGCTTCCTCTACGGCACCGCCTTCGCCGTCTTCTACGCGATCTTCGGCATTCCGCTCGGCCGCCTCGCCGATGTGTGGACTCGCCGCACCCTGATCGCGTCGGGGCTGGCCTTCTGGTCGGCGATGACCGCGCTCTCGGGCCTCTCGCGCAACTTCCCTCAGCTCGCAACGACTCGGATCGGTGTCGGAGTCGGCGAGGCCAGTGCGACGCCGGCCGCCTTCTCGATGCTCACGGACTCCTTCCCCGCGCGCCTGCGCGCGACGGTGCTCGCGATCTACTCGAGCGGCATCTACATCGGCGCGGGTCTAGGGCTCGCGATCGGCGGTCAGATCGTCGACCGCTGGAACGCGGCGTGGCCGCCCGGCCAGGCGCCTCTCGGGCTGAAGGGCTGGCAGGCCGCATACCTCGCGGTCGGACTCCCCGGCATCCTGATCGCGCTGTGGGTGCGGTCGCTGCGCGAGCCGGTGCGCGGCGCGCAGGACGGCATCGTCACGGCGACCGAGCCGCATCCCTTCAGCGAGGCGCTGCGCGAGCTGCGCGCCGTGCTGCCGCCCTTCACGCTCTGGAATCTGGCCGCGCTCGGCGTGGGCGCGCGCGGCATCGTGCGCAACCTCGCGACGGCCGCGGCGATTGCTCTCGGCGCCGCCGCGCTGATCGCATGGACCGGCAGCGTCGCGCAGTGGGCCGCCCTCGGGCTCGGCCTCTACGCCGCCGCGTCGTGGGTGCAGAGTGTGCGCCTGCGCGATCCGCCGACGGCGGAGCTGATCCTCGGAAGCCCCGCCTTTCGTTATGCGTCGATGGGCTTCGCCTCGGTCGCCTTCGTCAGCTACGGGCTCGGCTTCTGGGTCCCCATCCATCTGATCCGCGACCTCAAACAGACGAGCGCGCAGGTCGGCACGATCGCGGGTCTCTCGGCCGCGCTCGCTGGATTCCTCGGCGTGGCGTTCGGCGGAATCCTCGCGGATCGCCTGCGCCGTCGCTCGGTGGTGGGACGCCTCCAGGTCGGGCTCGTCGCCGCGACGGTGCCACTGCCGCTGATCCTCTGGCTGCTCGGCACCGACAGCGCGCGCACCGTCTACATCCTCAACTTCCCGATCAGCATCGTGGTGTCGATGTGGATCGGCGCGGGCGCCTCGACCATCGCGGACCTCGTGCTGCCGCGCATGCGCGCGGTCGCATCGGCCTTCTACATCCTCTTCATCACCTTCATCGGGCTGGCGCTCGGACCCTACACCATCGGGCGACTCTCCGTGTGGACCGGAGACCTGGCGATGGCGATGCGGATGGCGCTCGTCATGGACGCGGTCGCCTGCGGCTTCCTGCTGCTCGCGATGCGACATCTGGCGCGCGACGAGGCCACCCTGCGCGAGCGCGCGAAGGCGGCCGGCGAGCGCCTGGAAGAGGCGGCCGCGTGAGCTTCGCCGGAAGCGCGGCTGCTACGCTCGCCCGTGTGCGAACCTGCTACTACCACGCCGGATGCCCCGACGGCTTCGGCGCCGCCTACTCCGCGTGGCGCGCGTGGGGCTCGCGCGGGCGCCTGGTCGCGCGCGGCCACGACGACCCTTTCCACGCGCTCGCGCACGAGGGCGATCTCGTGGTCTTCGCCGACATCTCGCTGCCGAACGCGCAGCTCCGCGACCTCGCCGAGGTCGCGGACGCGGTGGTCGTGCTCGATCACCACTGGTCGGCGCGTCAGCAATTCGAGTCGGACCCGCAGCTGCCGATCTTCCTGGCCGGACGCGGTCACCGCGTGGTCTTCGACCTCGAGCACTCGGGCGCCGTGCTCGCGTGGCGCTACTTCCACCCCGACGAGCCCGAGCCCGATCTGCTCCGCTACGTCGAGGACCAGGATCTGTGGGCCTGGAAGCTGCCCGACTCGCTGGCCGTGAACGTGGCGATCGGCAGCTACGCGCGCGAGCTCGAGGTCTGGGACGAGCTGGTGCGGCGACCGTGGCAGGAGCTGGCGCGCGAAGGCGAGCCGATCCTGCGCGCGATGCGCACCGACGTCGAGCGCGCGCTGCGCTTCGCGCACCCGCTGCGCGTCGGCCGGGTTCAGATGGAGGCGGTCAACTCGCTCCACCACCGCAGCCACATCGGCCACGCGCTCGCCGAGCGCGCGGCCTTCGGCGCGCGTGTCGGCGCGGTCTACCGCCTGGTCGGCGCGCGCGTCGATGTCTCGCTCTACTCGATCGGCGACTTCGAGGTGGCGTCGCTGGCGAGCCGCTACGGCGGCGGCGGACACCGCAATGCGGCGGGCTTCTCGGTGTCGCTCTCCGAATGGGTCGCGCACTTCGTGTAGGCCCGGCGCTTCGCCGGGCGCGCAGCGAGCCGAAGGCGAGCGAAGTTCAGAGCAGAACAGGAGCTCTCGTTGCGCCTCCACGACTTCCTCGACTTCCACGCGCGCGAGCGGCCCGACGCCGAGTTCGCGGTCCAGGGCGGGAGCTCGATCTCTTACGGCGACGCTCTGCGCGAGGTCCATCGCATCGCGAACGCGCTGATCCGCTCGGGCGTCGGCCCCGGCGAGCGCGTCGCGATCCTCTCGAAGAACTGCATCGAGTATGCGCTGTTCTACTACGCCGCCTCGAAGGCCGGCGTCGTCCCCGTGCCGCTCAACTACCGGCTCGCACCGCCCGAGTGGCGGACGATCGCGCAGGACGCAATGCCGAAGCTCCTGCTCGCGCGCGGCGAGCTCGTCGGCGCGATCGACCCGATCTGCGGCGAGCTGCCGTCGCTCGCGGAGCGCGTCGCGCTCGGCGCGCCCGCGCCGCCCGGCTGGACGCGCTTCGAGGACTGGACGCGCGGCGCGGCCGAGACGCCGCCCGCGCGCGAGGTCGCGCCCCGCGACGACCTCTACCAGATGTACACGAGCGGCACGACGGGGCGTCCGAAGGGCGCGGTCCTCACGCACGCCGCGATCTCGGCGCAGCTCGAGCAGGTCTCGGGCGTGCTCCACGTCGCGCCGGGCGACCGCTATCTGATCGTCGCGCCGGTCTTCCACGCGGCCGGCGCGCTCGCGGCCTTCTGGACGATCCGCCAGGGCGGCACGCTCTTCATCATGGAGGACTTCGACCCGTCCGCGGTGGTGAGGGCGCTCTCCGAGGAGCGGATCGCCGCGGCCTCGCTCGTGCCCGCGATGATCCAGGCGTGTCTCGTCGCGGTGCCGGACGCCGCGAGCCGCCGCTACGACTCGCTGCGCTTCGTGCTCTACGGCGCGTCGCCGATCGCCGCCGAGACCTTGCGCCGCGCGATCGACGTCTTCCGGTGTGGCTTCGCGCAGGGCTACGGCATGACCGAGATGACGGCAGGCGCGACCTTCCTGCTGCCGCGCGAGCACGAGCGCGCGCTCGGCGACGCGCCGGCGCTGCTGCTCTCGTGCGGCCGTCCTCTGCCGGGCACCGAGGTGCGCGTGGTGGATCCGGAGGGCCGCGATCTGCCGCCCGGCGAGACGGGCGAGATCTGGCTCCGCGGCCCGCAGATGATGCGCGGCTACTGGAATCTCCCCGACGCGACCGCCGAGGCGCTGGCGGGCGGCTGGATGCACACGGGCGACGCCGGCGCGCTCGACGACGAGGGCTTCCTCTACATCCAGGATCGCGTGAAGGACATGATCGTGTCGGGCGCGGAGAACGTGTACCCGCGCGAGGTGGAGAACGCGCTCTTCGAGCACCCGGCGGTCGCCGACGCCGCGGTGATCGGTGTGCCCGACGCGCGCTGGGGCGAGGTGGTGAAGGCGCTCGTCGTGCTGCGCAAGGGCGCGGCGGCGAGCGAGGACGAGCTGATCGAGTTCTGCCGCGGCCGCCTCGCCGGCTTCAAACGCCCGCGCTCCGTCGAGTTCGTCGCCGACCTGCCGCGCAACCCGAGCGGCAAGGTGCTGAAGAAGGATCTGCGCGAGAAGTACTGGAAGGGGCACACCCGAAGAGTCGGCTAGCCCGCGCGGCGTTCGCGTTCGATCTCGGGCTCGGGCGTGAGGAGCGGCGCCGTCGGTGCCGGGATGTGCTCGCCCGGCTGCAGCGCCTCGGGGCCCGTCACGAAGGCGAGCACGCCGACCGCGGTGAGCGCGAGGCCCGCCCACTGCATCGGCGTCGCGACCTCGCCGAGCAGCAGGAAGCTCGCGCCGAAGGAGAGCAGCGGGATCGACGGCACCACGATCGCGGTCGTGCGCGCGAGGTCGAGGCGCGAGATCGCCTGGTACCAGAGGTTGGTGCCGACGTAGGCGAGGATCACGCCTTGCAGCGCGAGCAGCGGCAGCAGCTCGCGCAGCACGTCGCGGGCCGGAACGTGTGCACCCGGAGCTCCGGCGAGCGCGCGCGCCGTGAAGAAGAGCGAGAGCAGCAGCCCGCCGTAGACGTAGCGCGCGCCGGTCAGCACGGGCGGCGAGATGCCGCGCAGCTTTCGCAGCACGACGATGTGCGAGCTCTGCCAGCAGAGCGGTGTCGCGAGCAGCAGCAGCACGCCCGCGCCGAGTTGCGCGCGGTACGCGCCGATCGCGAGCGCGATGCCGGAGAGCGCCACCACGGCCGCCAGCAGACGCCGCCGTGTGACGGCGTGGCCGAGGAAGATGCGCGAGAAGATCAGCGAGTAGACCGGCTCGACCTGCACGCAGAGCGCGGTCTCGATCGCGCTGGTGCGCTCGGCGCCGAGAAAGAAGAGCGCGTGCGCGAGCGCGGTGCCGAGGAGGCCGATCAGCATCAGCCACGGACCCTGGCCGCGCCGCATCAGCACGCCGATCTCACCGCGGAGCCCGAGCACGACGAGCGCGGCGGTGGCCGCGAAGAGGCTCGACGCGCTCGCGACGAAGAGCGCGTCGGCGCGCGCGGTGGTCAGCACCGCGAAGGCCGGCACGAACGCGCCGTTCAGCGCGCACAGGCCGGCGAAGCCGAGCCCCAGCCTCTCTCGCGACGCGGGCATGCTCGGGGGTCTACGGCTGCTCGGCCGGCTCTTCCGGAGCCGGGACCATCAGGTCGGGCTTCTCCACCTCGAGCGAGTCGACGGGAGGCACCGGGATATCGAGGTCGGCGCGCTGCTTCGCGTCGAGCTGCTCGCGCGCCTCGCGGCCGTAGTTCTGCTTCTCGCGGCCGAGATAGTCGGCGAGCCTCTCCTCGAGCTCGGCCTTCGTCGGCGCCTCGCCGCTCGGCGGACTCTCCGGCGCGGCGGCGGGCGCCGGCGGAGGCGGCGGCGCGCTTCCGCGGGAGCACGCGAGCAGGGCCCCTGCGAGAGCCGCGGCGACGAGGAGCGAGGAGCGGCTTCGCATCATCAGAGAGTACGCGAGCCGGCGAGGCGGGGGGTAGAATCCATCTCATCGCGGCGCCCATCATCCTGCGCCGCACTCCACGGAGGATCCACCATGTCCGCCGCACCCGAGATCCGTTCCGAGGTCCAGCGCTTCGTCGCGCGCCGCCATCAGATGCTGATCGACGGCAAGCTCGTGCCCGCCGCATCGGGCAAGACCTTCCCGAGCTACAACCCCGCGACCGGCGAGGTACTCGCACAGGTTCCCGAGGGCGAGCGCGAGGACATCGAGCGCGCGGTGCGCGCGGCGCGCCGCGCCTTCGAGTCGGGCGCCTGGCCGGCGATGACGGCGTCCGAGCGCGGGCGCCTGCTCTGGAAGCTCGCCGACCTGATCGATGCGAACGGCGACGAGCTCGCCGCGCTCGAGAGCCTCGACAACGGCAAGCCTGTCACCGTCGCGCGCGCAGCCGACATCCCGCTCTCCTCGGACTGCCTGCGCTACTTCGCGGGCTGGGCCACGAAGATCGAGGGGACGACGATCCCGATCTCCGTGCCGGGTCACGTCGCGTGGACCTTGCGCGAGCCGGTCGGTGTGATCGGCCAGATCATCCCGTGGAACTTCCCGCTGCTGATGGCGGCGTGGAAGCTCGCGCCGGCGCTCGCCTGTGGATGCACGGTAGTGCTGAAGCCCGCCGAGCAGACGCCGCTCTCCGCGCTGCGACTCGCCGAGCTGATCGTCGAGGCCGGCTTCCCGCCGGGCGTCGTCAACATCGTGACGGGCTACGGCGAGACGGCTGGCGCCGCATTGGCCGCGCATCCCGGTGTCGACAAGATCGCCTTCACCGGCTCTACCGACGTCGCTCGCCTGATCGTGCAGGCCGCCGCGGGGAACCTGAAGAAGGTCTCGCTCGAGCTCGGCGGCAAGTCGCCGAACGTGGTGCTCGCCGACGCCGACGTCGATCTCGCGATCGACGGCGCCGCCAACGCGATCTTCTTCAACCACGGACAGTGCTGCGTCGCGGGCTCGCGACTCTTCGTCGAGAAGCCGATCTACGACCAGGTCGTCGAGGGCGTCGCCGCGCGCGCGAAGAAGATCAAGGTCGGGCACGGCCTCGATCCCGCGACCGAGATGGGTCCGCTCGTGTCTCAGGAGCAGCTCGAGCGCGTGACGGGCTACCTCGAGTCGGGCGTGCGCGAGGGCGCGCGCGCGGTCGCGGGCGGGGCCCGCATCGGACAGAAGGGCTACTTCGTCGCGCCGACGGTGATGGTCGACACCAAGCCGCAGATGAAGATGGTCCAGGAGGAGATCTTCGGGCCGGTGGTCGCGGCGATTCCCTTCACGAAGGAGGGAGAGGTGGTCCGGGCTGCGAACGACACGATCTACGGCCTGGCCGCGGCCGTGTGGACGCGCGACGTCGGGCGCGCGCACCGCATCGCGCGCGAGCTCCGCGCCGGCACCGTCTGGATCAACTGCTACAACATCTTCGACGCGGCGCTGCCCTTCGGCGGCTACAAGCAGTCCGGCTGGGGGCGCGAGATGGGCAAGGACGCGCTCGCGCTCTACACCGAGACGAAGTCGGTCTGTCTGCGACTCTAGGCCGGTCGCGCGCTGCGTCCGGCGCGCGCGACAGGACGCAGCTTCGCGTAGGCCTCCACGGCGGGCGCGGCCTCGCGCGCCAGGCTCGCGTGCAGGATCACGCCGTCGGCGCCCGCCGCGAACTGGTCCTCGATGCGGCGCGCGCACTGCGCCGCGCTGCCGACCGCCGCGGGCAGCCACTCCTCGGGCATCAGCTCGCGGATGCGCCGGAGCTGCTCGGGCGTCGCGACGCTGTCGATGCCGCCCGGGACGGAGCGCACGACCTCGCTCGCGCGGAATCGCGCGAGGCCGGCCGGATCCCAGCGGTTGATCGCGAAGAGGAGCTCGCCGTACTGCGGCGCCTGGAGGTAGGTCGCCATGCGCGCGGTGAGCAGCTTGAGCTGGCGTTCCTCGCTCGCGTCGCACGCGACCGCGAGCACACACCAGACCTTGACCGACGCCGGATCGCGTCCGGCCTTCTCGGCGCCGCGACGGACGAGCGCGACTGCGCGCGAGACCGCGTCGTCGCTCATGAAGGTGTGGAGGATCACGCCGTCGAAGACGCCGCCGGCGAACTCCAGGCTCCGCTCGCCGAACGCCGTCATCAGCAGCGGAATCGACTCCTTCATCCACGCGGCCTGGTGCAGGTACGGGAACTTTCCGAGCGCGCCGTCGTGACCGACCACGCGCTCGCCGGCCCAGAGGCGCCGCATCAGCGCCGCGAACTCGGTGAGCTTCGCGTTCGTGACGGGCGCGAGGCCCATCATGCCCGAGCGGATGCCGACGCCGCGCCCGACGCCGAGCGCGAAGCGGCCGTCCGAGAGGCGGCTCATCGTGGTGCCGAGGCTCGCCAGCACCAGCGGGTGTCGCGTGTCGACGTTGGTCACGCCGGTGCCGATCCAGATGCGCGAGGTGACGGCCGCCGCCGCGCCCGAGAGCGCTCCGACCTCCTTCACGTCGAAGCGCTCCGAGATCCACGCGGAGCCGAGCCCGAGCGCTTCGGCCTCGCGCACCTCGTCGAAGACGTCGGCGGGTCGGTCGGTGTGGCCCG
>DATKND010000178.1:0-4777 GCA_035541475.1 Myxococcota bacterium
CGCCCGCGGCGCGCAGATCGTCGTGGGCACGCCGGGCCGGATGCTCGACCACCTGGGCTCGGGGAACCTCAAGCTCGACAAGCTGCGCGTTCTGATTTTCGACGAGGCCGACGAGCTGCTCTCGCTCGGCTTCTGGCCCGACATGCGCGAGATCAACACCTACCTGCCGAAGCGCCGCCAGTCGTGCCTCTTCTCGGCGACGATCCCGGAGAAGGTGCGCTCGCTCTCGCGCGTCTTCCTCGTCGATCCGCTCTACGTGTCGCTCTCGGAAGGCCAGGTCGCGCCGCAGGAGATCGAGCACTTCTACCTGCTGACCACCGCGCAGGAGAAGGAGTCGAACCTCGCGCGCATCCTCGAGTACGAGGAGCCGGACAGCGCGATCATCTTCTGCAACACCAAGGACGACGTCCGCTACGTGACCGCGTACCTGAAGCGGAAGGGCTTCGACGCCGACGCGATCTCGGGCGATCTCACGCAGTCCGCGCGCGAGCAGGCGATGGCGCGCATCAAGAGCGGGCAGCTGCGCTTCCTGGTCGCGACCGACGTGGCGGCGCGCGGCATCGACATCTCCGATCTCTCCCACGTGATCGGCTACACGGCGCCGGACTCGCCGGAGGTCTACGTGCACCGCACGGGGCGCACCGGACGCGCAGGCAAGGCGGGCATCGCGATCTCGCTGGTGTCGGGCTTCGACATCGGCAACTTCAAGATGATCCAGGACGTGAACAAGATCCGGATCACCGAGCGCAAGGTGCCCTCCGAGGCCGACATCGCTGCGCGCATCGGCGAGCGGCTGGCGGTGAAGGTGGAGCAGGAGCTGCGGGCGCTTCCCGACCGCGAGCGCGCGCAGCTGCTCGAGCGCTTCGTGCCGATCGTCGAGCGGCTCGGCGCGTCGCCGGACGGCCGCCGCGATCTCGCCGCGATCTGCGGCTTCTATCTGCGCGAGCACCGGCCGCAGACGACGCCGGAGAGCTCGCCGGCGCCTGCCGCGGCGGCGGAGCCCGCCCGCGAGCGCTCGCACGGCGGCGACGGTGGCGGTGGCGGACGCGGAGGCCGACGGCGCCGCGGCGGACGCAGGGGCGGCCGCCGCTAGCAAGCCGGGCGCTTCGCCCGACGCGCAGCGAGGCGCAGCCGAGCGAAGTTCAGAAGATGAGACCCGGCTCGTGACGTCTCGCAGTTCGCCGGCGTCACGCGCGAGACCCCGAAAGCAGGAGATCGCAGCGTGCGCATCGCCGTCTACTGCGGCTCGAGCCAGCGCGTCGGCGAGCCCTACGTCTCGGAGGCGCGGCGCCTCGGCACCGCGCTGGCCCGGCGCAGTCACCTGATGGTGTACGGCGGCGGGCGCACGGGGCTGATGGGCTGCGTGGCCGACGCCGCGCTCGCCGCGGGCGGGCGCGTGCACGGCGTGATCCTCGACGCCTTCGTCGCGGCGGGCGTCCACCACGAGGGGATCGAGGAGCTCCACCAGGTCGACGACATGCGCTCGCGCAAGCGCGGACTCGACGAGCGCGCCGACGCCTTCATCGCGCTGCCGGGAGGTCTCGGCACGCTCGAGGAGCTCGCCGAGATCCTCTCGTTCCGGAAGCTCGGCTTCCACGCGCGCCCGCTCGTGCTGCTCGACACCGCGGGCTACTGGGCGCCGCTCGTCGCGCAGCTCGAGCTCGCGATCGAAGAGCGCTTCGACAGGCCGGAGGTGCGCGACTACTTCGCGGTGACGCGCGACCCGGAGCAAGCCGTCGCGCTGTGCGAAGCGGGAGCCGCGCGCGGAAGCGGAGTGTGAGCGCGCGCGCCGGTCAGAGCGCGATCTCTTCTCCTGCGAGCAGCAGGCGGCGGCCGGCCGCATCCGCGCTCGCGCATTCGCCGGCATCCGTACCGAGCGCCTGCGCGAACGCGAGCGCGTCGCGACTCCCTTCCGCGAGCCGCTTCTCGATCGCGGCGGCGCGAGCCGCGTCGGCGCCGAGCACGAGCACGCCGCGCTCGGGCCGCCGCACGCGGCGATCCTTCGGCGCCAGCTCGACGCCCGCGAGCTCGCCCGCGGCGTCCGCGAAGAGGAGCGAAGCGCCAGGCGCGGCGGGACGTCCGAGGCACCAGGCGAGCGCCGAGCCGACCGACTCGAAGCGCTCGAGGCAGTCGCGCGCGAAGAGCGTGCCGGGCGCCGCGCACCGCGCGCCGGCGCGCGCGCCGGACGTCGCGGCGACCGCGAGCCCGGCCTCGTTCACGCCGAGCCAGGGCGCGGGCAGCCACGGGAGCGCCAGCTCGAGCGTGCGGAAGCGGCCCTCCGGCACCATGCGACGCAGGATCGTGTGGGGCGGCAGCGCGCATCCGATGCGCGCGACGCCCGCGCCCTCGCAGGCCACGAGCACGCGCGGCAGGTCGCGATGCGACGCCCGCGCCGCGCGCACGAGCGCCGGCAGCGCCAGCCCGGCGCCGCGCGCCGCACCCTCGAGCCACTCGCCCTGGTGCGGGAAGTGGCGGCGCAGGTCGCGCAGCCAGCGCGAGCTCGCGCTGTCGAGGAGTCCGAGGGCGTCCTGCGCGCGCGCGAGCGGGCCACGCGCCGCGCACCGCTCGCGCAGCGCCTCGCGCGACACGAGTCCCTGCGCGAAGCCCTGCTCGCGCGGCACACCTGCACACCGGATCGCGTCGGACGCCGCGGACACGCGCGGCTACCGGCGCGCCGCGCCGCCGACCGGGAGCACCTCGTTCAGCGCGCCGCTGCGGTAGCCGTCGAGATCGAGCGCGACGTAGCGGAAGCCGAGCGGCTTCAGCGCCGCGCTGATGCGGCGCGCCATCTCCGGATCGAGCGCGCGCGTGAGCTCCGCCGGATCGATCTCGACGCGCGCCAGCGGACCGTGGTGGCGCACGCGCAGCTGCCGGAAGCCGAGCGCGCGCAGCGCCTCCTCGCCGCGCTCGATCTGAGCGAGCCGCTCCGGTGTCACCTCGGTGCCGTAGGGAAGCCGCGAGGCGAGACACGCGGAGGCCGGGAGATCCGCGGTCGGGAGGCCCGCGGCGCGCGAGAGCGCGCGGATCTCCGACTTCGACATCAGGGCGTCGAGGAACGGCGAGAGCACGCCGCGCTCGTCCGCGGCGCGGTGACCGGGGCGGAAGTCGCCGCGGTCGTCGGTGTTCACGCCGTAGGCGACGGCGCCGAAGCCCTCGGCGTCGCGCAGGCGGCCGAGCACCTCGAAGAGCTCGCTCTTGCAGTGGTAGCAGCGGTCCGGCCGGTTGGCGCGGTAGTCGGCGCTCTCGAGCTCGCGGGTCTCGACGAAGCGGTGCCGCAGGCCGGTGGCCGCGACGACCGCCTCCGCGGCCTCGCGGTGCGCGCGCGGATAGGAGGGCGAGAGCGCCGTCACCGCGAGCGCGCCCTCGCCGAGCGCGCGGTGCGCCGCGAACGCCAGGTAGCTCGAGTCGACGCCGCCCGAGAAGGCGACGATCAGGCGGCCGGCGCCGCGCAGCAGCGCGTCGAGCCGCGCATCCTTGCGCGCGAGCTCGGGCTCGAGCGAGGTGGCCGGGGCGGGGGCCGACACTTCCGCAGGGTAGGAAGAGGGGTCCGGAGGGTCAAGCGATGCGCGCGGCGCGACGACTCATCTCCAGTATTCTGGGTCGGCCAGGAGGGGGGATGTCGAAGCTTCGCGTCGGTCTCTTGTTCGGAGGTCGCTCGGTCGAGCACGAGGTCTCGATCGCGTCAGCCGCCTCGATCTTCCGCGCGCTCGACCCGACCCGCTACGAGGTGCACCTCGTCGCGATCGACCCCTCCGGTCGCTGGCACCTCGCGCCGGCCGTCCCGTCCGCGCAGATCGCGATCACCGGCGAGGAGGTGCGGCTGCCGGCGGTGCCGGGCCGCGCCGCGCTCGTGCCTGTCTCCGCGGGCGACACGCGAAAGATCGCCGAGCTCGACGTGATCTTCCCGATCGTGCACGGGCGCGGCGGCGAGGACGGCTCGCTGCAGGGCCTGCTGGAGCTCGCCGACGTCCCCTACGTCGGCTCCGGCGTGCTCGGCTCGTCGCTCCAGATGGACAAGGAGGTCAGCAAGCGGCTGCTCCTGGCCGCGGGCCTGCCGGTGCTGCCCTTCCTGTGCGTGCGCGCGAGCGACCTCGCGCGCGACCCGCGCGCGGAGATCGCGCGCGTGCGCCACGAGCTCGGCTTCCCCGTCTTCGTGAAACCCGCCAACCTCGGCTCCTCCGTCGGCATCCACAAGGTGAAGGAGGAGGCCGCGCTGCTGCCCGCGCTCAAGGACGCCGCGCGCTACGACACGAAGATCGTGGTCGAGCGCGGGATCCCGGCGCGCGATGTCGAGATCGCGCTGCTCGGCCGCGATCCGCGCGTCGAGGCGTCGGTGCCGGGCGAGATCCGCACACGCCGCGAGTTCTACGACTACGAGGCGAAGTACGTCGACGAGGACACAGAGCTGCTCGTGCCGGCGCCGATCGGCGAGGCGCTCGCGGCGAAGCTCCGCGACGTCGCGCTGCGCGCCTTCCGCGTGCTCGAGGGCGACGGCTTCGCGCGCGTCGACTTCCTGGTGCACAAGGACACCGGCGAGTTCTACGTCAACGAGCTGAACAGCCTGCCGGGCTTCACCGAGGTGTCGATGTACCCGCGCATGTGGGAGGCCTCGGGGCTGCCCTACCCGGCGCTGCTCGACCGCCTGATCGAGCTCGCGCTCGAGCGACACCGCGAGAAGTCGAAGCTCGAGACGCAGTACCGAAGGTCGTAGCGCCCGCCGTCGGGTATGAGCCCTCGCGGAGTCGGGGCAGCGGGTCGCCTGCGGCGGCCATCTGTT
>DATKND010000179.1:0-9628 GCA_035541475.1 Myxococcota bacterium
GCGTGCCGTTCGAGGCGATCACCGTCGATCTGCCCGCCGGCGAGCATCGGCGCCCCGAGTTCCTGAAGCTCAACCCGGCCGGCAAGCTGCCGGTGCTCGTCGACGGCGACGTCGTGCTGACGGAGTCGGTCGCGATCGCGCGGTACCTCGCCGAGAAGTACGCGGAGAAGGGCTTCCTGCCGCGCGACGTCGCGCAGCGAGCGCAGGTCGACCGCTGGCTGCTCTTCGCGGCGACCGAGCTCGAGCAGCCGCTCTGGCGCATCACGCGCCACACGAACCTGTATCCCGAGTCCGAGCGGCTTCCGGCCGAGGTGGCGATCGCGGCCCGCGACTTCCGGGAGATGGCCGCGGTGCTCGAGCAGCACATGCAGTCGCGCGAGTACGTCGCCACGGACCGCGTCACCGTCGCCGACTTCGTCATGGCCTACACGCTCGACTGGGCGAACGAGGTGAAGCTGCTCGACGAGTGCCCGCGGCTTCGCGCTTACATGGAGCGCATGTACGCGCGGCCGAAGGCGCCGCTGCGCATCGCGGCGGCGTTCGCGCAGATCGGACTGAATCGACCGCAGATCGGTTAGTGCGGCGACGGCGCCTCCGCGCCCCAGATCTCCTCGAGGCGCGCGTCGCGACCGCAGCCCCAGCGGTAGTAGCGATACCGGATGGGATTCTTCTTGTAGTAGTCCTGGTGGTAGTCCTCGGCCGCGTAGAAGGGTCCCGCGTCGACGATCTGCGTCTTCACGGGCACGCCGAGCTTCTTCTGCACGGCGTCGCGTGACGACTCGGCGGCCTTCCGCTGCGCACCGTCCTTCACGAAGATGGCGGAGCGGTACTGGTTGCCGACGTCGCAGAACTGGCGATCGGAGACCGTCGGGTCGATATTGTGCCAGTAGACGTCGAGCAGCCTCTCGTAGCCGACCTTCGCCGGGTCGTAGAGGACCTCGACCGACTCCGCGTGGCCGGTGCCGCCCGCCGACACTTCTTCGTACGTCGGATTCGGCTTCGTCCCGCCGGTGTAGCCCGACGTCACCGTGATCACGCCCGGCAGCTCCTCGAAGGGCGGCACCATGCACCAGAAGCAGCCGCCGGCGAAGATCGCGGTCTCCGTCGCCGCGCGCGCCGCAGTCGGCGCGAGCGAAGCGAACCCGATCGCCGCGAGCGCGATCGCCGCGAGACGCGCCTTCACGAGCGCACCAGCGGCGGCAGCGCCTCGCCTTCCGGCACGAAGCGCAGCGCGAGGCCGTTGTTGCAGTAGCGAAGGCCCGTCGGCGGCGGCCCGTCCTCGAACACGTGACCCTGGTGGCCGGTGCAGCGCGCGCAGTGGTACTCGGTGCGCGGCAGGATCAGCTTGAAGTCGGTCTTCGTCGCGATGTGTCCGGCGATCGGCCGGAAGAAGCTCGGCCAGCCCGTGCCGCTGTCGAACTTCGCGCTCGACTCGAAGAGCGGCAGCGCGCAGGCCGCACACACGAACGTGCCGGCGCGCTGCTCGTGGTCGAGCGGGCTCGAGCGCGGCGGCTCGGTGTCCTCCTCGAAGAGCACGCCATAGGCGTCGCGCGGGAGGCGCCTCTTCCACTCGCTCTTCGGCAGCGAGAGCGGCTCGAAGTCCGCGCCCGAGGCCGCTCCGGCGGCCGAATCTGCGGCCGCACGCCGGCTCGTCATGCCGAGCCGCGCGGCGATCGCGAGCCCGATCGCGCCGAGCGTTCCGAGGATCACGTTGCGGCGACTCATGGCGTTCACCTCCGCGAGACCTCCACGAAGCGGCCGTCGAGCGTGCCGACTTCGACAACGCCGGGCAAGAACCCCGGGTTGACCGCGAATCTCGTCCGGAGCGAGATTGGCGGGAGGAGGGCTCGGACATGGTGAAGCGCGTGAGCGCGAATCTCATCGTGACGCGGGACGCCCCGAGGCTCGCCGCGTTCTATCGAGAGCAGCTCGGGATCCCGCTCGAGGAAGAGCAACACGGCGGTGGCGGCGCGGCGCTCCACTTCGGCTGCTCGCTCGGCGGAATCCACTTCGCCGTCCATCCGGTCGAGAACTGGCAGGCATCGCCGGAGACGGGGCCCGGCGGCACCCGCGTGGCCTTCGCGATCGACGACGCCGAGGACGCCGCGAGAACGCTCCGAGCGCGAGGCGTGGAGTGCCTCGGGCCGCTCGACATGGGCTGGGGGCGACTCGTCTTCTGCCGCGATCCCGATGGCAATCTGGTCGAGCTGGTCCGGATGGGACGCTCGTGAGGTCGGTCGGCTAGGAGGCCGAATCAAGAGTCGGCCGACGCGCAGCGAGGCGAAGCCGAGCGGAGTTCATCGGGCTAGACGGGAGTGCGGACCGCCTCGCCGGCCGCGGCCGGCAGCTCAGGCGCGGCCCTCGAACGCCTTCCGGATCCGCGCGATCGCCGCCTCCACGTTCTCTCGGCTGTTGAAGGCGGAGAGCCGCACGTAGCCCTCGCCGGCGGAGCCGAAGCCGCTGCCCGGCGTGCAGACGACGTTCGCCTCCGAGAGGAGCTCGTCGAAGCACGCCCACGACGAGAGCCCGCCCGGCGTCCGCATCCAGAGATAGGGCGCGTTCTCGCCGCCGAAGCAGCGGAAGCCCGCCGCGGAGAGGCCGCGTCGCAGCGAGCGCGCGTTCTCCATGTAGTACGCGACCTGCTCTCCCGTCTGCTTGCGACCCTCCGGCGTGTGGACCGCCGCGGCCGCGCGCTGCACGACGTAGGGCACGCCGTTGAACTTCGTCGACTGGCGCCGCGCCCAGAGCGCGCGCAGCGGAACGCGCTCGCCGCTCGCAGTCGTTCCCTCGACGCCCTTCGGCACGACGGTGTAGGCGCAGCGCAGCCCCGTGAAGCCCGCGCGCTTCGAGTAGCTCCGCATCTCGATCGCGCAGCGCTTCGCCCCCTCGATTTCGTAGATCGAGCGCGGCAGCGACGCATCCTGGACGAAGGCGTCGTAGGCGGCGTCGAAGATCAGCACCGCGTCGCGCGCGTTCGCCCACGCGACCCACGCCTCGAGCTGCGTGCGCGTCATCACCGCGCCGGTCGGGTTGTTCGGCGAGCAGAGGTAGACGAGATCGAGCGCGACGCCGGGCGGCGGCGGCACGAAGCCGTTCTCCTCGTCCCCGGCGAGATAGGTGATGCCCGCGAAGCGGCCCTTCTCGTCGACGCCGCCCGTGCGTCCCGCCATCACGTTGGTGTCGACGTAGACGGGGTAGACCGGGTCGGTCACCGCGATGCGGCACTCGGTCCCGAAGATCTCCTGGATGTTGCCCGAGTCCTGCTTGCTGCCGTCGGAGACGAAGATTTCATCGGCGTCGAGCGCGATGCCGCGCGCGCGGTAATCGTGCTCGAGGATCGCCTCGATCAGGAAGTCGTAGCCCTGGTCGGGCGCGTAGCCGTGGAAGCCCGACGCCGTGCCCGACTCCGTCGCGGCGTCGCGCAGCGCCTCGACCACCGCCGGAGCGAGCGGCAAGGTCACATCGCCGATGCCGAGCCGGATGATCTTTGCCGACGGATTCGCCTTCGCGAACGCGGCGACGCGGCGGCCGATCTCGGGGAAGAGGTATCCGGCCGGGAGCTTGCGGTAGTTCTCGTTGATGCGCGCCATGGCGCGCGAAGATAGTGCAAGCGGAGCGCGCAGCGAGGCGAAGCCGAGCGGAGTTCTTCTTAGTTTGGATCGACGAGCACGCCGGGGTTCATCACGCCCGCCGGATCGAGCGCCGACTTCGCCGCGCGCAACGCCGCGGCAAACAAGTCGGGTCGCTGGCGGTCGTACCACGGGCGGTGCACGCGCCCGACGGCGTGATGGTGCGTGATCGTGCCGCCGCCGCCGATCACGGCGTCGGACGCCGCCGCCTTGATCGCGTCCCATTGCGCGAGCTCGCTGCCGCGCCGACCCGGTCCCGCGAACGTGTAGTAGGGCGCGGGGCCGTCGGGGTAGACGTGCGTGAATCGGCAGGTGAGCGTGCTGCCGCCGCAGACGCGCGCGAGCGCCTGCTGCACGCGCGCCGACACGTCCGCGTGGAAGCTCTCGAAGCGATCCCAGGTGATCGCGGTCTCGAAGGTGTCGGCGACGATCGCCGCGCGCGCGAAGACGTTCAGCGAGTAGGGCGCCTGCAGGAAGGCCGCGCGCCAGGCGCCGGCCGCGCCCTCGCGCGCGGCGCCGTCGTCCGTGCGCGTGCGCACCGCGTCGCGCGGCACGAGGCCGCCCGCGTCGCGGCAGCACTCCACCGCGCGCGCCATCCACGGGTCGAGCGCGTGGTCCGCGCTCTCGAAGCCGAGCACGAGCACCGCGGCGTCGCCCGCGGCCGCGCCGGAGTTCAGCGCCTCGTTCGGGTCGAGGAGCCTGCAATTCGTCGGGAAGAGGCCCGACTGCGAGAGCGCGCGCACGGCCCGCGCGCCGCGCACGAAGGCGTCGGCGCCCTCGAAGCGCACCGACGTGCCGGCGCGGAAGCGCGGCCGATCCTGCAGGCGCATCCACGCCTCCGTGATGATCCCGAGCGCGCCCTCCGAGCCGAGGAACAGCCGATCGGGCGAGGGCCCCGCGCCCGAGCCCGGCAGGCGCCGCGAGACGAAGACGCCGCGCGGCGTCACCACGCGCAGGCTCTCGACGAAGTCGTCGATGTGCGTGTAGAGCGACGCGTAGTGACCGCCCGAGCGCGTCGCGATCCAGCCGCCGAGGCTCGAGAACTCGAACGACTGCGGAAAGTGTCGCAAGGTGAGGCCGTGCGGGCGCAGCGCGTCCTCGAGCGCGGGCCCGAGGATGCCGGCCTCGATGCGTGCGGCGCGCGAGGCGCGGTCGATCTCGATCACGCGTGAGAGCCGGGTCAGATCGATCGACACCGCGCCCCTGTAGGCGTCGCCGACGGCGCTCTCCACGCCGCCGACCACCGACGATCCGCCGCCGTAGGGGATCGCGGCGACGCGCGCGCTGCTGCACCAGTCGAGCAGCGCCGTGACCTGCGTCTCGCTGTACGGGTGCGCCACGAAGTCCGGCGCGCTCGAGAAGTCGCCCGCGGCCGCGCGCACGATGTCGCGATAGCTGCGGCCATAGGTGTGGAGCGCGCGCTCGTACGGCGCCGTCGCGCAGAACTCCGCGAGCGAGTCGGGCGGCGCGACGCGCGGCTTCGGCAGCGAGATCTCTTCGAGCTTCGGCGCCGGGCGCAGCGGCTGCGGCGCGACGCCGAGCCGACCCGCGAAGGTCCGCACCATCGCCTGCGCCTGCTCTTCGGTGGGGCCGGCGCCTTCGAGCCCCCAGCCCCAGAAGCTGCGCCGCGCGCTCACTAATTCTTCCGCGGGGCGAAGATCTCGAGCAGCTTCTCGTCGGGGCCGCGCGCGCCTTCGGGCACGAGCGTCTGGATGCAGACGTGATCCGCGCCGGCGTCGAGGTGGGCCCGGATGCGGTCGGCGATCACCTTCTCGTCGCCCCACGCGACGATCGCGTCGACGAGGCGATTCGAGCCGCCGTCGGCGAAGTCCGCGTCGCTGAAGCCGAGCCACTTCAGGTTGTTCTGATAGTTCGGCAGGCCGCAGTAGATCTTCATGGCGCCGCGCGCGATCGCGCGCGCCTTCGACGCGTCCTTCTCGAGCAGCACCATCTGCTCGGGGCAGAGCAGCGCCCCCTTGCCGAGGATCTTCCGCGCGCGCGCCGTGTGCTCGGGCGGCGTGAAGTACGGATGCGCGCCGTTGGCCTTCTCGACGGAGAGCTCGAGCATCTTCGTGCGCAGCGCGCCGAGCACGACCGGAGCCGGCTGCTTCGGCTTGGGCCCCATGTAGATCGCGGCGTCCATCGCCTCGAGGTAGGCGCGCATCGTCGCGACCGGCGCCTTGTACTCGTGCTTGCGCACGCCGGCCACGAGGTGCGCGTGCGAGACGCCGAGCCCCATCAGGAAGCGGCCGTTCGTCGCCTCGCCGAGCGTCTCGCGGGTCGCGCGCATCGTCATCGGGTCGCGCGCGTAGATGTTCGCGATGCCGGTCGCGAGCACGAGCGTGCGCGTCTTCGCGGCGAGGAAGCCGATCAGCGAGAAGGGATCGCGCCCGACGGCCTCGGGAACCCAGAGCGCGCCGTAGCCCCATGCCTCCACGCGACCCGCGAAGGCGGCGGCCTCCTCGGCCGAGAGTCCGTCGAGCCAGGTCCACACGCCGAGCCTGCCGAGCTGCATCGCCGCTCCTCCTGCGAGGCGGGCCAGAGTAACGCCGGCCGCATTCGATGTGCCATGTTCCCCGCGATGCGACGCGGCGCACTCGTCCTCGTCGCCGTGCTCGGCGGCGTCGTCGCGACGCCGCTCGGCTGGTCGGTGTCGGATCGCCTCGAGCGCGACAACGACTTCTGCAACGGCTGTCACGTCGAGCCGGGCCGACCGCTCCACCTGGAGATCCGCCGCGACTTCGACGCCGAACAGCCGCGCTCGCTGGCGGGCGCGCACGGCTCCGCGCACATCTGGGAGCGCGACGATCCCTCCTTCCACTGCATCGATTGCCACGGCGGCGCCACGCTCGCGGGCCGCGCGCGCGTGAAGGCGCTCGCCGCGATCGACGCCTTCTGGTACGTGACGGGTCGCTTCGAGGAGCCGCGACACATGGACTGGCCGCTCCGGGACGAAGACTGTGCGAAGTGTCACAAGAGCTTCGACTCGGACGAAGCGCTGGCGCAGCCGTCGCAGCGCTTCCATTCTGTGGCCGTCCACAACGTCGATCTCGCGGTCCGCTGCGTGGAGTGCCACCGTGTGCACGAGCCGGCGGGAAGCGCCGACACCCACTTCCTGCACACCGACCTCGTGCGAGGTCAGTGCGCGCGCTGTCACCCCGAATTCCAGGAGGACCCGACATGATCCGCATGGCTCCGATCGCCCTGGCCTCGCTCGCGCTGGCCGCGCCCGCGCTCGCCTATCCGGGCGGCACGCCGTCCTTCCAGACCGACGTGGCGCCCTTCTGCGCGGGCTGCCACTCGTCGCGCGACGCCGCGGAGCTCGCCGGCGCCGGCGACCGCGCCGCCAAGGAGACGACGGAGCAGAAACACATCGCGGTGATCCTGTCGGGCCAGCAGGGCTACGCGGCGCTCTCCGAGCCCGATCGCAAGACGCTCGTCGAGCAGATCCGCGCGCTCGACGCGGCCTCGACTGTCGAGATGAAGGCACCCGCGACGGTGAAGCCGGGCGAGGTCTTCCAGGTGCAGGTGCGCGTGACCGGCGGCGCGGGCCCGGTGGTTGGCGTCGGGCTCGTCGACCGCGATCACCGCTGGTACGCGCGGCCCGCCGCGTCGGCCGGCTGGCAGATCGCGCAGCCGCCCGAGATCACGGTCGCAGGCCAGCCGAAGAACGACTGGCTCGAGAAACGCCCCGCCGACATGGGCCGCAACATCTCCTTCGTGAATGTGCCGGGGATCTCGTCGGACTCGGCGGCGAAGAAGTGGGCGTCCGCGGAGGTGATCTTCACCTTGCGCGCGCCGGCGCAAGCGGGCACGTACCCGCTGGCGGCGGCCTACTGGTACGGCACCGAGAAGTCGACCCTGCTCGGCTACACGACCAATGCGCTCGGCCAGAAGGAGGTGCGCGGCGGCCTCACGGGCGGCTCGGGCCGGGTGATGTTCAGCAAGCTGCAGCAGATCAAGGTGCAATAGCGAGCGCCCGCGGAGCGGTCGCGCGCAGCTGCGGGCGAGCGGCGTTCAGAGCGGCGACCGGGCCGAGTGAAGCCAGGAGAGGATGCCGTCGGCGGCCGCCGCCGGGCTCGGCATGGCGGCGATCTCCTCGGCGACTTCTCGCGCTGCCGTGCGAATCTCGCGATCGCGGAGCACCCGTTCCAGCGCGGCCGCGATCGATTGCGAGTCCGCTTCTTCGTCGAGCGCCAATGCCGCGCCACGTCGCACCACGGCGCGCGTATTCGTGAAGTGATCGGCGCCGAGCGGGACCATCACGAGCGGCACGCCCTTCGCGAGTGCGCCGAAAGCCGTGTTCGCTCCCGCGTGGCAGATCGCGGCGTCACAGTGCGGCAGAAGCAGCGATTGCGGGACGAAGCCGTGCGCTGCGACGCCGTCGGGAACCGTACCGAGCTCACCCGGGTCGCAGCCGGTGATCACCGCGCCGGCGCCGAGCGCGGCGATCGCCTCGGCGATCGTGCGTAGGCGCTTCGGCGTCGCGAACACGCGGTTCGTGCCGAAGCTGACGTACACGAGCGGCCGACGTGTCGGCAGCGGAGGTAATTCGCCGACGCCGTCGAACTGCGCGGGTCGGACCGGCTGGCAGCGCGGGGCGACCGGGACGTCGTCGGGTCTGAGACTGGCGGGACACGCGTCGACGTACAGCCCGTCGAAGACCCCGGCCCTTGCAGGGACGTCCAGACCGGCGCGCTTCCAGAGCGGCGCGACGGCGCGCATCGCGGCCTCACAGACGTCGTGCGGGAGTCCGAGGCCGAAGCCGGTCACCGCCAGCGGCAGCTCGAGCCTGGCCGCGACGAGCGGGCCCGCGAGCGACTCGAGCCCGGAGAGAATGAGGTCGGGTCGCAATGATCGCGCGCGCTCGAGCAGCTCGTCGGCGATTGCCGCCGCATAGACTTCACCGAAGAGGAAGCTGAACAGACGCGGGCGACGATCCGGCGGAGCCATGGCGAGGATCGTGGGCAGCAGCTTGCCCAACTGCGCGGCCGCTTCGTCGTGGCTGGGCCCGAGATCGATCGTCTCGAAACCGGCCGAGGCGAGGCCGGCACGCTGCGACGCGGAGGTCGCGACGACGATGGAGCACCCGGCATCGACGAGCGCTCGTGCGGTCGGGATCAGCGGATGCAGGTGACCGGACTGCGGGTAGGCCGTGACGAGGACGCGCGGTCCGATCATGTGCCGATCATAGTCGCTGTGCCATCGATCCCGGCAATCGACGGGTCGCCATGACTCCGGCGAAGAGCGTTCGCCTGCAACGCGCCGAGCGACCGGCACTCCGCGTCGCGCGTGACCTGCGCGGCGGGGTCGCGTAGGATGCGCGGCCCATGGCCGCCGACGCCGCGCGCACGCTGTCGGAGCACGCCTCGAAGCGGCTGCTCGCGGACTTCGGCGTGTCGGTCGCGCGCGAGGCGCTGGCCGACTCGCCACAGGTGGCGGCCGCCGCCGCGCGCGAGATCGGCTTCCCCGTCGTGCTGAAGCTCTGCGGTGACGCGATCGCGCACAAGACGGAGCGCTCGCTGGTGCGACTCGGGCTCGCGGACGCCGCGGCGGTCGAGTCGGCCGCGCGCGAGCTGCTCTCGCTGCGCCGCCCGGAAGACGGCGAGACCTCGCTCCTCGTGGCGGAGCAGGTGCGCGGACACCGCGAGCTGATCGCGGGGCTCGTGCGCGATCCGCAGCTCGGCCCCTGCGTGATGCTCGGCCTCGGCGGCATCCTGGCCGAGGCGCTCGGCGACGTGGTGTTCGCGTCGGCGCCGCTCTCGCGCGCGGAAGCGCGGGCGCTTCCGGAACGCCTGACTGCGAAACACCTCCTCGGACCGTTCCGCGGCGAGCCCGCGGTCGACCGCGAGGCGCTCGCCGCGATTCTGGAAGGACTCTCGCGACTCGCGCTCGAGCGGCCCGACGTCGCGAGCGTCGACCTGAACCCGCTGATCGTGCGGGCGGGGCTGCCGTTCGCGGTCGACGCGCTCGTCGTGCTGGGGAGATCGGAAGCGTCG
>DATKND010000180.1:0-13684 GCA_035541475.1 Myxococcota bacterium
ACCCGATCGACGAATCCCGGGACGTCGCGGTGCAGGCGCAAGCCATCCTCCCACAGATCCGTGTCGCGCGCGTCGAGCTCGAAGTAGACGATCTGCAGCGGTCCCTCGAAGAAGCTCGTCCACGCGGGAAATCCACCGTGGAACGCGAGCCGCAGGCCGAGGTCCGGAATGGCGGAGCGGCCGGAGGGGTCGTCGCCGAAGGGGTGGCCGAGGAAGCGGCGGATCGGGGACGCTCGGCGCTCGTCCTGGCCGCCCGCCGCGGGGGGCAGGGTCGCCGAATGGATCCGGTAGAAGAAGCGGAAGAGCGGATCGTCGGCGAGCTCGCGGTCGGAGAGGTAGTGCGGCTCGCCGAGGCCCGCCGAGTTGTACCAGAGAACGACGCGGGGCCTGCGCTCGAGGACGTACTCGCCCCAGCCGCGGCGGTGCCCGGCCCAGCCCGGTGTCACGACGTAGACCGGGCGCCTTGCGATCCGAGGATCGGTGAGGCCGAGCATGTCGATCGTGGGAACCCGCGCGGTGTAGGGCAGGCTGCCCGCCGTGTTCACGGCGATGAGATCGCTGGGGGCCACGTGCGCGGCGAGCCAGGCGCCGACGCGCTCTCCGACCACCGCCGTGCGGTGCGCGACGAAGGCGCGATACGGCTCGTCGCTCGCGAGCGAGGCGACGCACTCGAGCGCGAGCAGCGCGGGCAACGCCGCGGCGCGCGCGCGGCTCGGCGCGGGAAGCGCTCGCACTAGCGCCGCGACCAGCAGGGCGGCCAGTGGCAGCACCGGGAGGAAGAAGCGGAGGTACGGCATGAAGTCGGCGCCGACCGCGACGACGTAGAGCACGTAGCCGAGGAGCACCATATACAGCGCGAGCATCCGCGCGGGCTCGCGAAGACGCGTGCGCAGCGAGCGCGCTGCGAAGGCGAGCGGACACAGGAGCGCGATCAGCAGCATGGGGGACTCGAGCACCGCCTCGCCGAGGTACCGGATGCCCGTCTCGAGCTGCTCGCGCCCGCCGGTCACCTTCGCATAGAAGGTGTTCGGCAGCAGCTCGCCGTAGTAGAGCGCCCTCCAGACCAGGAGCGCCAGCACGCCCACCGCGAACAGCGCCACGTTCGTCACGAGCGGCAACGCGGGACCCCAGCGGCCTCGCTCTGCGCGGCGAATCCCGAACAGCGCGCCCTGCGCGAGCACGAAGAGCAGCACGCCCTCGGGTCGCGTGAACGCGAGCAGCAGGAACAGCAGGCCCGAGCCGCGCCAGCGGCCGGTGTCGCATTCTCGCAGTGCGAGCGCGAGCGCGGCGAGGAAGACCGCCGTGAAGAGCATCGACTCCATCGCCACCAGCGACCAATAGGCGAACGCGGCGCTCGCGAGCAGCAGCAGCGCAGAGGTCGGCACGAAGATCCGCGCCGGGTCCGGCGGCGCGAGTCGCCGCTCGAGCCGCGCCGTCAGCACCAGCACGCACGCCGCCGACGCGGCCGTCACGGCCGTGAGGGCCGCGATCGGGTCGAGGCGCAGCCGCAGCCAGAGCGCCGCCAGCAGCACCCAGGCCGTGCTGGTGTAGCCCTCGACGCGCTCGCCCGGATTGAAGACGAGGCCGTTCCCTTCGACGAGATTTCGCGCATAGCGCAGGCCGATGAAGGTGTCGTCGACGAGGTAGCCCCAGCTGCGAAGCACCGTCCATAGAAAGGCGGCGAGGGCGATTCCGATGCAGGCTCGCTGCGCGCGCGTCACGAGCGCGCGAGTGTACTCTGCGCGGGTGATCGCGACGGAACGCCGTGAACGCCGGGTGACCGCTGTCCTCGCGCTCGGGATCGGACTCCTTGCCTTCGCCGTCTACGCGTGGGGGGCCTGTCGCAGCATCTACGTGGGAGACAGCGGCGAGCTCGTCACGGCGGTCTCCGTGCTCGGGATCCCGCACCCGAGCGGCTATCCGCTCTATGTCCTGCTCGGCAAGCTCTGGACGCTCGCGCTTCCGTTCGGGTCCGTGGCGTGGCGCATGAGCCTCTTCAGCGCCGCCTGCGCCGCCGGGACCGTCTCCGCGCTCTTCGTCCTGCTGCGGAGCGCCGCGGGAACGGGCGTCGGCTCGGCGGCCTTTGCCGCGCTGCTGCTGGCCTTCGGTCCGAGCTTCTGGGGTGAAGCCAACATCCAACGCGTGTATGCGCTGAACGCGCTCTTCGTGGTGCTGGCGATGCACGCGGCGTGGCGTTGGTACGCCTCGCGCTCCGGGGCGGCGCTGGCGCTGGCCTTCTTCCTGTGCGGACTCGGCGCGAGCAACCACACGTTCATGGGCGTGGAGGCGCTCGCGCTCGCGCTCTTCGTCGTGGCCTGCGATCCGCGGATCCTGCTGCGCCCGTCCGAGATCGCCGCTGCCGCAGGCGCGTGTCTCGCGGGTCTGCTCCCATATGCCTACCTGCCGCTGCGCTCGCTCGCCGACCCGCCGCTCGACTGGGGCAATCCCGAGACGCTCGAGAACTTCGTCGACGTCGTGCTGCGGCGCGGTTTCTGGGAGCGCGCGTGGATCGAGAGCGCAGCGGACCTCGTGCCGATCGCGCGCGACTGGCTCGCGAGCCTCGGTGGCGAGCTGGCGTACGCGGGCGCGGCCCTGGCGCTCGTCGGGCTCGTGGCGGGTCGCCGCCGCGGCTGGCCCGTCGGGCTCGTGGCGCTCGTGATGCTCGGCAATCTGGCAGCTCTCGCGCTGCACGGATCCCGCAGCGACCTCTTTCTGTGGCACCGCTACTACATCCCCTCTTACGCGATGGCGGCGCTGCTGGCCGGTCTCGGCTGCGACCAGCTGCTCCGCCGCCTGCCGCGCGCCGCGCGCGCGCTCCCGCTGCTCGTGCCGTTAGCGCTCCTCGCGACCGGATTCCGATCGTTCGACCGCAGCCGCTATCGCGTGGCCGAGGCCTTCTCGACCGAGCTACTCCGCGAGCTGCCGCCCGGAGCCACGCTCTCCGCCAGCGACGACAACGTCCTCTTCTCGCTGCTCTATCTGCACTTCGTGGAAGGCATGCGCCCCGACGTCGATCTGATCCTCCAGGGCGTCGGCGGCGCCGATCTCCCGCCCCTCCACTTCGACCCGGACCGCGATCCCGTGTTCTTCACGCACCATCCGAACTGGGAAGTGCCCGGTCTCGAGGTCGTGCCGGTCGGGCTCGTGTTCCGGATCGCGCGCAGCGGACGGCCGTGGCCCGACCCGACCTTGCCGGCGTCGACGCTCGCCGGCGAGGACGACCCGCGCGTGCCGAAGGACGATCTCACGCAGGATCTGATCGGCCAGTTCCACTACATGCTCGGCGTCACCTTCGAGACGCGGGACTGGCTGCGCGCTCGGGGCGAGCTCGAGGCGGCCGCGCGCGCCGCGCCGGACAACGACGTGCTCTTCTACAACGAGGGACTCCTCTACCGCCGCAACGGGCTGCTCGACGAGGCGGCCGCCGCGTTCGAGCGCGCGAGGGCGATCAATCCGCGCCATCTGCCGAGCGGCAACCGGCCGCGCGCGAGCGATCGACTGGCCGAGCTCGACGTCGAGCGCAGGCGGCTGGCGTCCTTGGAGGCCGAGCTCGAGCAGGGCGCGGGGCTCGCGCCCGTGCGCGACGCCGCCGGCCACCGGGCGCTCGCGGCGCTGCTCGAGGCGCGCGGTGAGGCGGTCGCGGCGCGCGGTCACCGGCTCCGAGCGCTCGCGCTGGACGCTGGCGACGGTGCGCGCGTATCGTGGTCGCAATGAGGCGGGCGCGCGAGTGAACCTTCGAGCGATGCGGATGGCGCTCTGCGCCGTGCTCCTGTGCGCGCTCTCTGTCGCGTCGGCGTGTCGATCGTCGTCGTCGGGACACGTCGTGGTGCTCGGTCTCGACGGAATGGACCCCGAGGTGGTGGATCTGCTGCTGTCCGAGGGCGGGCTGCCGCACTTCGCGAAGCTGCGACAGGAGGGCGCGTACGGCCGCCTGGTCAGCCAGAAGCCGCTCCTGTCTCCAGTCGTCTGGACCAGCATCGCGACGGGGAAACCGCCGCTCGAGCACGGCATCTCGCACTTCGTCGCGGTGAACCCGAAGAGCGGCGCCGAGATTCCGGTCACGAGCCGCATGCGACGCGTGAAGGCCGTCTGGAACATCCTCTCCGACGCGGGACAGACGGTCGACGTGGTCGGGTGGTGGGCCACCTGGCCCGCCGAGCCCGTGCGCGGCGCCGTCGTCAGCGACCACACCTGCTACCACTTCCTCTTCGACGCCGGCGCGCACGGGAGCGCCGACCCGGCCGGGGTGACGCACCCTCCGGAGCTGCTCGACGAGATCAAGCCGCTGGTCCGGCGTCCCGGCGACCTGACGGCGACCGATCTCGCGCGCTTCGTCGACGTCGATGCCGCGGCGCTCGCGCGCCCCTTCGACTTCCAGGACGACCTCAGCCACTTCAAGTGGGCGCTCGCCACGGCGGACAGCTATCGCGCGATCGGGCTGAAGCTCTGGCAGGAGCAACACCCGGATGTGCTGTTCACCTACATCGAGGCGACCGACTCCACGGCGCATCTCTTCGGGCATCTCTTTCGCGCCGGGCCGCTCTCCGGCGAGCTCGCGGAGCAGCAGCGACACTACGGCCACGCCGCCGAGGAGATGTACCGCTATGCGGACGAGATCGTGGGCTCGTTCCTCGACGCGCTCGGCGGCGCCGACACGCTGATCGTGCTCTCCGACCACGGCTTCGAGCTGGGGAAGCTGCACGACGATCCGAGCGACACGCGCGACCTGCGGCGCGTCAGCGAGCGCTTCCATCGCATGGAGGGGATCCTCTATCTCTACGGGAACCACGTGCGAGCCGCCCGCAGGCTCGATCGGCCGTCGATCCTCGACGTCGCACCGACCTTGCTCGCGCTGCGGGGCGTGCCGCCGCCGGCCGACATGCCCGGCCAGGTGCTGACGGAGGCGGTCGACGTCCCCGCCGAGCTCGCGGCCGTGCCGCGGCGCGTGGCGAGCTACGAGACCGCTGCGTCCGCATCGACGTCTGCGGCCGACGCGTCGGGGGCCGACGTCGACGCGCAGGTCCTCGATCATCTGCGCGCGCTCGGATACCTCGACGCGAGCTCGCCGAAGGGCGATCGCAACCTCGCCGCGCTGCGCTTCGAGTCGGGTGACTACGCAGAGGCGGCGCGTCTCTACGCCGCGCTCGTGAAGGAGAGCCCCGACGACGCGGGACTCCACGCCAGCTACGCGGGCGCGCTCGGCGCGCTCGGGCGCACCGACGAGAGCCTCGCCGAGCTCACCCGCTCGATCGAGATCGACCGCGCCAATCCCGAGGCCTATCACAACCGCGGCGTGATCCTCGAGGCGAAGGGCGAGCGCGAAGCCGCGATCCACGAATACGAGACCGCGCTCCAGTTCGCGCCGGACTACGAGCCGTCGCAGCGGGCGCTCGCGCGACTGCGGGGCAATGCGCCGCCCGTCGAGTCCGCGACGGCGAACGAGAAGCTCGCCGCGGCGATGGCCGAGCGCGCGCGCGCGGAGGCCGAGCGCGGTGACTACACCGGCGCGATGAAGACTCTCGACGAGGCCGAGAAGATCGCGCCGCGCTTCGCGCGGATCCCGCACTATCGCTCGAACGTGGCGCACCTGATGGGCGACCGGGCCGGAGCCATCGCGGCGCTGAAGCGCGCGATCGAGCTCGATCCGGGCAACGCGCTCTTCCGCACGAACCTCGAGCGGCTCGAGAAGGAGCCGGCAGGCGAACAGGCATCGTCGGTGAAGCTCCAACCGGGCGCCGCGCCGCGTTAGCATCCTGCGCCATGGCCACCGTGTTGATCGTGGACGACGAGAAGCGGATCCGCGAGCACCTCGCGACGTATCTCTCGGGGCAGGGGCATCGGGTGCTGCAGGCGGCCGACGGGGCCGAGGCCCTCCGCGTCGCGGACGCCGAGCCCCGCCTCGACCTCGTGCTCTCGGACGTGCGCATGGCGGGCATGGATGGCATGGCGCTCCTGCGCGAGCTGCGCCGCCGGCGTCCCGATGCGCTCGTGATCCTGATGACCGCGTTCGCGACGGTGCCCGGCGCGGTCGAAGCGATGAAGGAGGGCGCATTCCACTACCTCGTGAAGCCCTTCGGGCTCGACGAGGTCGGACTGCTGATCGCGCGCGCGCAGGAGGTGCTGTCACTCCGGCGCGACAACCGCGATCTGCGCCGAGCCCTCGAAGCGCCCGCGCTGCTCGAGAGCCGGAGCGCCGCGATGCGGCGCGTGCTCGAGACCGCGCGCCAGGCGGCGGGCTCGGACGCGACGGTGCTGCTGCTCGGCGAGAGCGGCACCGGCAAGAACGTGCTGGCGCGAGCGATCCACGGCGCGAGCCCGCGCCACGAGGGACCGTTCGTCACGATCGCCTGCACGACCCTGGCCGAGCACCTGCTCGAGAGCGAGCTCTTCGGCCACGTGAAGGGCGCCTTCACCGGCGCTTGGAAGGACAAGCCGGGCCGGATCGAGGCGGCTGACGGCGGCACGCTCTTCCTCGACGAGGTCGGCGAGCTACCGCCCGACCTCCAGGCGAAGCTGCTGCGCTTCCTCGAGGAGCGTCGCTTCGAGCGCGTCGGCGACGAGCGCACGCGCGAGGTCGACGCGCGCATCCTCGCCGCCACGAATCGCGACCTCGAGGCCGAGGTCGCCGGCGGACGCTTCCGCTCCGATCTCTACTACCGGCTCGCGGTCGTGCCGCTGCGCCTGCCGCCCTTGCGCGAGCGCCGCGAGGACGTGCTGGCCCTCGCAGAGCATCTGCTCGCGACCTTGGCCGCGCGACACCGCCGCGCGACGCCGCGCCTCGACCCGGCCGCGCGCGACGCGCTGCTGGCGCACACCTGGCCCGGCAACGTGCGAGAGCTCGCGAACGCGCTCGAGCGCGCGCTCGTGTTGACGACCGGCGACGTCATCACGACCGAGAGCCTTCCGGACGCCGTGCTCGCGCCGCCGCTGCCGTCGCGCGAGGCCGAGCGCAGCGAGCCGCTCTCGCTCGAGGAGCTCGAGCGGCGCCACGTGCAGCAGGTGCTCGCGAGCTCGGCGACGCTCGAAGAGGCCGCCAACCGGCTCGGCATCGATCCGACCACCTTGTGGCGGAAGCGCAAGCGCTGGGGGCTCGATTGAACGAGCCCGCGCTCGAGGCCCCGCGCGAGCTCACCTTGCGCGGCCTCGTCGTCGGCTCACTGCTCGGCATCGTCTTCGCAGCGAGCTCGGTCTACCTCGCGCTCAAGGTGGGCCTCACGGTGTCGGCCTCGATCCCGATCGCCGTGCTCGCCGTGACGCTCTTCCGCGCCTTCGGGCGCGCCTCGATCCTCGAGAACAACATCGTGCAGACGACGGGATCGGCGGGCGAGTCGATCGCCGCGGGCGTCGCCTTCACCTTGCCCTCGCTGCTCTTGATGGGCTTCGAGCTCGATCTCTGGCGCACGACGGCGGTCGCGCTGCTCGGCGGGCTCCTCGGCGTGCTGCTGATGATCCCGCTGCGCCGCGGCCTGATCGTCCGCGAGCACGCGACCTTGCCATATCCGGAGGGCACCGCCTGCGCGCAGGTGCTGATGGTCGGCGAACGGGGCGGGGCCTCGGCGCGCACCGTCTTCTCGGGATTCGGGGCGGGGTTCGCCTTCAACGCGCTCGGGCAGGTCGCGCGGCTGTGGAGCGAGATCGCGAGCTGGAGCTTCGATCGCTTCTACCGCGGCGGCTCGCTCTCGTTCGAGACGAATGCCGCACTGCTCGGCGTCGGATACATCGTCGGCACGCGCATCGCGCTCGTGATGCTAGGCGGCGGCCTGCTGTCGTTCTGGGTGCTGGTGCCGGCGGTGAAGCACTTCGGGGCAGACCTCACGTCGCCGCTCGTCGCGGGTGGAACGCTCGCGGTGCGCGACATGAGTCCGGGACAGATCCGCAGCGCCTATCTCCTCTACATCGGGGCCGGGGCGGTCGCGGCGGGCGGACTCGTCTCGCTGCTGCGGACCTTGCCGAGCCTGGTCGCGGCGTTTCGCGCGACCGCGGCGAGCTGGCGGTCCGCGCGCGACGCCGGCGCGGCGAGCACGGAGCGCGATCTCCCGCTCGCGTGGGTCGCAGGCGGCGTGCTCGCGCTCCTCGTCGCGATCCCACTCGCGCCCGGCCTCGGGCTCGGGCTTCCGTCCGCCTTCCTGGTGCTCCTCTTCGGCTTCTTCTTCGTCACCGTGTCGAGCCGCATCACCGGGCAGATCGGATCATCCTCGAATCCGATCTCCGGCATGACCGTCGCGACGCTCCTCGCCACCTGCCTGCTCTTCGCGGCCGTCGGCTGGACCGGCGTTCCCTACAAGGAGATGGCGCTCGCGACGGCGGCGCTCGTCTGTGTCGCCGCGGGCAATGCGGGCACCACGTCGCAGGATCTCAAGACGGGCTTCCTGATCGGCGCGACGCCGAGCGCGCAGCAGATCGCGATCGCGGTCGGCAGC
The DNA here is from genome assembly GCA_035541475.1 of Myxococcota bacterium. Lineage (GTDB taxonomy): Bacteria > Myxococcota_A > UBA9160 > UBA9160 > SMWR01 > DASUFZ01. The sequence continues at coordinate 8,421 of DATKND010000180.1, forward strand.
GTGACGAGCGCGCTCGTGATCGGCGTGACCTTGCTGCATCTCGATCGCTCGGCCACCACGTACGTCCCGCAGAGCCACCCGCAGCTCGCGGCCAGCGAGGCCGCGGTCGCGGGGCAGGCGGTCGCGCACCCGGGTTCGCTGGCCTTCGCCCGCGAGCGCGTCGACTGGCGCGGCACGTCGTGGCGCGTGCTCTTCGTGCGCCAGCCGACCGACGGAGTGCCGGTCGGCAGATATCTCGTCGGCGACGACGACCGCATCGCCTGGCTCGTCGACCCCGGCGTCTGCGGCACCTCGCCCGAGCAGATCGGTCCGGACGGGAAGGTCGAGAAGGTCGTCTCGAAGTTCGATGCGCCGAAGGCGCAGCTCTTTCGACTGATCATCGACGGCGTGCTCGGCCGGAGTCTTCCGTGGGAGCTGGTCCTGATGGGCGTCTCGCTCGCGCTGATGATGGAGCTCTGCGGAGTGCCGAGCCTGCCCTTCGCCGTTGGCGCGTATCTGCCGCTCTCGACCTCCACCTCGATCGCGCTGGGCGGCTTCGTCCGCCACCTCGCGGACCGCAGGACGAGGCGGAGCGCAGCCGAGAGCGACGCGTCGCCGGGGGTTCTCTTCGCGTCCGGCCTGATCGCGGGCGGAGCAATCGCGGGCCTGCTGCACGCGGTGCTCGCAGGGATCGGCGCCGAGTCCGACACCGGTCCATGGCTCGCGAATCCCTGGGCCACGCTCGCGCCCTTCGCCGCGCTGGCCGGCGCGTTGCTCGCCGTATCGGCGCGGCGCGGTGACCTTCGTTAGTTCGCCGCGAGCGGAGCGAGCCGCTACTCGCTCTCGAGCTTCCTGCGCGCGGCGGCGAGCTGCCTTCGCTGCGCGGCGTCGACCTCGGGGTAGCGCAGATCGAGGTCTTCCAGCGCGCCGACGATCGCCGCCGCGACCACGAGACGCGTGAACCACTTGTTGTTGGCGGGAACCACGAACCAGGGCGCATGCGGGGCCGCGGTGGCGCGGATCGCCTCCTCGTAGGCCTCCATGTAGTCGTCCCAGAACGCCCGCTCCGCCACGTCGGAGGCCGAGAACTTCCAGTTCTTCTCCGGCTCCTCCAGGCGCTCCAGGAAGCGCCGCTTCTGCTCCGCGCGCGAGACGTGCAGGAAGAACTTCAGGATCAGCGTTCCGTTGCGCGCGAGGTAGCGCTCGAGGGTGCAGATGTCCTCGAGCCGCTCGTCCCAGATGTTCTTCGTGACGCACTCCTGGGGCAGCTTCTGCCTCGCGAGGATTTCGGGGTGCACGCGCACTACGAGCACCTCCTCGTAGTAGGAGCGGTTGAAGATGCCGATGCGGCCGCGCTCGGGGAGACACCGGCTGGTGCGCCACAAGAAGTCGTGGTCGAGATCCTCCGCGGACGGCTGCTTGAAGGAGTAGACCTGACACCCCTGCGGGTTCACGCCCGACATGACGTGCTTGATCGTGCCGTCCTTGCCGGCAGCGTCCATCGCCTGGAACACCAGCAGCACCGACCAGCGGTCCTGCGCGTAGAGGCGGTCCTGCGCGTCGGCCAGCCACTCGGTTCCGCGAGCCAGCAGCTCCTTGGCCTCGCTCTTCTGCTCGGACGCGATGTCGTGCGTGTCGCGGGGGTCGATGTCCTTCAGGCGGAAGCCCTTGCCGCGCGTGATGCGGTAGGGATCGACCAGCCATTCGATGCGTTTGCGGGTGGGCTTGTCGAGCATCGCGTCCCCGTGGCGGAGTGGGCGCGAGCATCCGACGCCGGTCGCGGTGATGCAAGTGCGATCGTCGGTCATACTGTCGCGCATGACGACCGATGCGACTCCGAACCCCACTCGCGCCTCACGAATCGATTTCGATCCCGACGCGCTGCGTGAGAAGTACCGCGCCGAGCGCGACAAGCGGCTGCGCAACGACGGCAACGAGCAGTACCTCAACGCGATCGGCGCGTACGCGCACTTCCTCGACGATCCCTACGTCGAGCCGGGCTTCACGCGCGATCCGATCTTCGACGAGGTCGAGGTCGCCGTGGTGGGCGGCGGCTTCGGCGGCCTGCTCGTCGGCGCGAGGTTGCGCGAGGCCGGCGTCGAGGACGTGCGCATCCTCGAGAAGGGCGGCGACTTCGGCGGTACCTGGTACTGGAACCGCTATCCGGGCGCGCAGTGCGACGTCGAGTCGTACATCTATCTGCCGCTGCTGGAAGAGCTCGGGTACGTGCCCACCGAGAAGTACGTGCGCGCTCCGGAGATCCTGGCGCACAGCCGCGCGATCGGACGCAAGTACGACCTCTACCGCGGCGCGCTCTTCCAGACGGAAGTCACCGAGATGCGTTGGGACGAGTCCGCCGCGCGTTGGATCGTCTCCACCCAGCGCGGGGACCGCCTGCGCGCGCGCTTCGTGTGCATGCCGACCGGTCCGCTGAACCGGCCGAAGCTGCCGGGCATCCCGGGCATCGAGTCGTTCCGCGGCCACGCCTTCCACACCAGCCGCTGGGACTACGACTACACGGGCGGCGACTCGAGCGGTGGGCTCTCGAAGCTCGCCGACAAGCGCGTCGGCATCATCGGTACGGGCGCCACCGCGGTGCAGTGCGTGCCGCATCTCGGAGAAGGCGCGCGTCACCTCTACGTGTTCCAGCGCACGCCGTCTTCGATCGACGTGCGCGGCAACCGACCGACGGACCCGGAGTGGGTGAAGTCGCTCACCCCCGGCTGGCACCAGCACCGCATGGACAACTTCAACGTCCTGGTGACCGGCGGCTACCAGGCCGAAGACCTGGTCGCCGACGGCTGGACCGACATCATCCGCAAACTGCTCGTGATGGTGCGCGAGCCCGGCTCGAACCTCTCGCCGGAAGGGCTGGCGAAGACGATGGAGCTTGCGGACTTCCAGAAGATGGAGTCGATCCGCGCGCGCGTGGACGAGATCGTCGGCGACCGCGCCACCGCGGATGCGCTGAAGCCCTGGTATCGCCAGTTCTGCAAGCGCCCCTGCTTCCACGACGACTACCTCCAGACCTTCAATCGGACGAACGTCACGCTGGTCGATACGCGGGGCCGCGGCGTCGAGCGCGTGACGCCGAACGGCGTGGTCGTCGGGGGCACCCTGTACGAGCTCGACTGTCTGATCTTCGCGACCGGCTTCGAGGTCGGCACCGACTACACACGGCGCGCCGGCTACGAGATCATCGGGCGTGGCGGGGTGAAGCTCTCGGAGCGCTGGAAGGACGGCGTGCGCACCTTGCACGGCATGCACAGCCGCGGCTTCCCGAACTGCTTCATCATGGGGCCGCAGCAGGCCGGCTTCACGCCGAACTTCCCGCACCTCCTCGATCAGGAGAGCCGGCACATCGCCTACATCGTCGGACACTGCCGGAAGAGCGACGCGCGAACCGTGGAGGTGTCGGAGGCTGCGGAGCAGGAGTGGGTCGACACGATCATCCGGCTCGCGGGCATGGGCCGCGAATTCCTCGAGCAGTGCACGCCCGGCTACTACAACAACGAGGGGAAGCTCTCGGACGTCGCCGCGCAGAACGGCTTCTACGGCGGCGGGTCGCCTGAGTTCTTCCGCATCCTCGAGCAATGGCGCGCCGAGGGAAGTCTGCGAGGCCTCGAGCTCGATCCGGACTGACGGTCCGAGGCGCGCCGGCGCCGAGTATTACACTTTCGTCATCTTCTCTGACACGCTCGAGCGACGCCCCGCACTTGCCTTCCCCGCCCCGACGCGGGTACAAGGGCAGTCTTCGGAGGACGCGCCAGACGCGGAGGAGGGTCGCCGATGTGGACGACGAGGCTTGCTGGTTGCTCGCTCGGGGTCGCGTTCGCGGCGCTCGCGTCGTTCTCGGCCCCCGACCGCGCCGTCGCGCAGGTTCCGCTGGGCTCGCAGTTCCAGGTCAACACCTACACCCCCAACCTCCAGGACAGGCCCAACGTCGCCGCGCTCGCCAACGGCGACTTCGTGGTGGTGTGGGAGAGCTACGTGACCTCGAACCGCGACGGCGGCGCCTACAGCATCGAGGGGCAGCGCTTCGCGTCGGACGGCACCGCGCTCGGCTCCGAGTTCCAGGTCGACACCGAGACGATCTACAACCAGACCCCGATCGTGGCGGCAGGCGCGAGCGGCGACTTCGTCGTGGTCTGGTCGAGCTACGGAGCGGCGGGCGGCGACAACAGCAACTGGAGCATCCACGCGCGCCGTTACGCCTCGGACGGCACCGCGCTGAGCTCCGAGTTCCAGGTCAACACCTACACGACGGGCTATCAGGTCCAGCCCGCCGTGGCCGCGAGAGCCGACGGGGGCTTCGTGGTCGTGTGGGAGAGCGCGGGTTCGTACGGGACGGACACCTCGAATTCGAGCGTCCAGGGCCAGCGCTACGCCTCGGATGGCACGGCGGAGGGATCGGAGTTCCAGGTCAACAGCTACACCACGGGAGGTCAGTTGGTACCCGCCGTCGCGTCCACCGCCGCGGGCGATTTCGTGGTGACATGGGCCGGCACCTCGCCCTCCGATCCCTACAGCTTCAGCGTTCAGGCGCAGCGCTTCGCGTCCGACGGGGTGACGCAGGGCGGCCAGTTCCAGGTCAACACCTACACCACGGGCATCCAGTTCGCGTCCGCGATCGCCGAGCTTCCGAGCGGCGACTTCGTGGTGGCGTGGGAGAGCAAAGGCTCCAGCGGGGGAGACACCTCCTTCTGGAGCATCCAGGGCCGACGCTACGCGTCCGACGGGACAGCGCTCGGCGATCAGTTCCAGGTCAACACCTTCACCACGGGTTATCAGCGCGGTCCGTCGGTCGCTGCGGTCGATGGGGGCGACTTCGTGGTCGTGTGGTCGAACGTTTCCTACGCCGACGTCCGCGCGCGTCGCTACTCCTCGGACGGCACCGCGCACGGCTCCGACCTCATCGTCGGCTATTCCGCGGTCGGACCTTCGCTCGCGCCGCTGAGCAACGGAAACTACGTGGTGGCGTGGGCGGGCCACAGCTACGGCAGCGATCTCGACACGAGCATCCAGGCCCAGCGCTACCTGCCCGAGCCCGATGCCGCGTTCTCGCTCGGGGCGGGGATGGGACTGATCGCGTCTCTGCGCGCGCGGCGCGGCCGGGTGCGCCAGCCGTGGCGCCCCGGGCAGGAATCGAACCTGCGACCCCCTGCTTAGAAGGCAGGTGCTCTATCCGACTGAGCTACCGGGGCGACTCGCGCAGGCTAGCAGGCTCGCACCGTCGCTCGTTTGACACCCCCCTACTGCGCCGATAGGTTGCGAACCTTCCAGCC
>DATKND010000181.1:0-16054 GCA_035541475.1 Myxococcota bacterium
AGCTCTTCGGCTTCGCGCACGAGATCTGCGGCGAGGACGGCCTCGGCTGGACGCTCCGCCTGGTGATGATCCAGGCGGGGCTCGCGGCGAACCCGCCGTCACCGATCAGTGGATATCTCGGCCCGAAGTACGGCTACTCGCCCGAGGCCGCCGCCGCGGCTCCGGCGCGCGCGGTCGCGCTGCTCCGCATGTTCTCCGCGCAGCTCGCGCGCGAGCGAGCGCGCGGCAACGGCTACCTGCTCGGCGCGTCGCTCAGCGCGCTCGACCTCTACTGGGCGGCGTTCTCGATCCTTCTCGCTCCGCTGCCGGACGAGCAGATCCCGCTCCCGGCGCCGCTGCGCGCGATGCTCACGACCGCGCCGCCGCAGGTGATGAGTGCGCTAGACCCGGCGCTGCTCGCGCACCGCGACTTCGTGTTCGCGAAGCACGTCGGCCTGCCGCTCGAGCTCTAGTGCGGAGCGACGCCGGCGGAGCCTTCCGGACGCGCGCCGAGGCGGTGATCGCGGAAGACTCGCTCGACGGCGTGCGGGAGATCGCGCGCGAGATCGGGCTCGAGGCCCCGAATCGCGAGTGGGCGCAGTCGTGCCTGATCCAGCTCTCGCGACACCGAGACGCGGAGGTCCGCGGCAACGCGCTCGAGGGCTTCGGCCACCTCGCGCGCCGCTTCGGCCGGCTCGACCCGGGACGCGTGCGCCGCATCGTCGCGATCGCGCTCGTCGACCCGAGCGCCATGGTGCGCGAGAAGGCGCGCTCGGCCGCGCTCGACCTCAGGACCTTTCTGCGCTGGGAATTCGAGGACGCGCAGCCTTAGGCTGACGCGCCTCGGGTGGTCCGGCACACTCGGGTGCATGCACGTGGTGGTCGTGGGCGGCGGCTTCGGCGGGCTCGCGGTCGCGAAGGGACTGCGACGCGAGCGCGACATCGAGCTCACCCTGATCGACCGCCGCAACCATCACCTCTTCCAGCCGCTCCTCTACCAGGTCGCGATGGCAGGCCTCTCGCCCGCCGAGATCGCGGCGCCGATCCGGAGCCTGCTCTCCGCGCAGCGCAACGCGCACGTGCGTCTCGACGAGGTGACCTCCGTCGATCCATCGGCGCGCCGCGTCTGGACCGCGAGCGGCACGGTCGACTACGACCTGCTGGTGCTCGCCTGCGGCGCGCGCGACGCGTACTTCGGTCACGAAGCCTGGGCGGAATACGCGCCCGGCCTGAAGTCGGTGGAGGAGGCGACGGAGATCCGCCGGCGCGTGCTGCTCGCCTACGAGCGCGCCGAGATGGAGACGGATCGCGCGCGACAGAAGACGCTGCTCACCTTCGTCGTGGTGGGCGGCGGACCGACGGGCGTCGAGCTCGCGGGCGCGCTCGGCGAGATGAGCCGCTTCACCCTGGCCCGCGACTTCCGCCACATCGATCCGGCGCTCGCGCGCGTCATCCTGATCGAGGCCGGCCCGCGCATCCTGCCGAGCTTCCCGGATTCGCTCGCGCGGCGCGCCACCCGCGACCTCGAGTCGCTCGGCGTGCAGGTGTGGACGTCGAGCGCGGTGACCGGCATCGACGCGAACGGAGTCGACGTCGGCCCCGAACGCATCCAGACCGCGACGGCGCTGTGGGCCGCGGGCGTGCAGGCATCCGCGCTGGCCAAGAGCCTCGATGCGCCGCTCGATCGCAGCGGCCGCGTGCGCGTCGAGCCGGACCTCAGCGTGCCCGGGCACCCGGAGATCTTCGCGATCGGCGACATCGCGAGCGCGCGCGACGAGCGCGGAAGCCCGCTGCCCGGACTCGCGCCCGTCGCCAAGCAGGAAGGCGCGCACGTCGCGCGAACCATCCGCCGCATGCTGCGCGACGAGCCGCGCCTGCCCTTCCACTATGTCGACCGCGGACAGATGGCGACGATCGGGCGCAGCCGCGCGATCGCGGTCGTGGGACCCGTTCGCTTCGCGGGCTTCTTCGCCTGGCTCGCCTGGCTGGTCGTCCACATCTACTTCCTCGTCGGCTTCAAGAACCGGCTCTTCGTCGTGATCTCGTGGGCGTGGTCGTATCTCACCTTCCGGCGCGGCGCGCGCCTGATCGTGAACCGCGACTGGCGCGGCGACCGCGACACCCCGACGTGACGGAGGCGTGAATGAGCGAGATCCGCGTCGCACGTGCAGACGACGGCGCCGGGGTCGCGGCGATCTACGACCCGATCGTCCGCGACACCGCGATCTCCTTCGAGGTCGATCCGCCGGGCGAGGCGGAGATGCGCCGGCGCATCGTCGCGACGCTCGACGCGCATCCGTGGCTCGTGTGTGTCGACGGCAAGGAGGCCGACGAGAGGTCGGCCGATGCGCAGCGAGGCGTAGCCGAGCGAAGATCGCACAGGCCTGCCGAGCGAAGGCCGGGAGCCCGAGCGCGAGCGAGTAGCGGGCGCGAAGGTCCGGCAAGAAGGTCGCGCGTGCGCGGCTACGTCTACGCGTCGCGCCACCACGAGCGCGCCGCCTATCGCTGGTCGGCGGACGTGACGGTCTACGTGCGCGAGGACTCGCGAGGGCGCGGCGTCGGCACGGCGCTCTACACGGCGCTTCTGGCCTTGCTCGCGCGCCAGGGCTACCGGCAGGCGTATGCGGGCATCACCTTGCCGAATGCCGGCAGCGTCGCGCTGCACGAATCGCAGGGATTCCGCCGGATCGGCGTCTTCGAGGACGTCGGCTGGAAGCTCGGCGCCTGGCACTCGGTCGGCTATTGGGGCCGCGAGCTCGTCCCGGCGGCCGCCGTACCGCCAGAGCCGCTGCCCTTCGCGAAGCTGCGCCACGACCCGGCGCTCGCCGACCTGCTCGCGCGCGGCGCCGCGACGCTCTCGCGGCCGTAGCGACGCTGTGCGCGCGGCGCGACACTCGCGCGCCCATGGCCCGCAGCCCCTGGCGACTTCGCTCCACCCGCTACCTCTTCGACAGCCCGTGGTTCCGCCTGCGCCAGGACGATCTCACCTTGCCGCAGGGCGAGGAGATCACCTACTCGGTGATCGAGCACGACGGCTGGGTGATCGCGCTGCCTCTGCTCGAAGACGGGCGCGTCGTCATGGAGCGCGTCTACCGACACACGCTCCTGCGCACCTTGCTCGAGTGCCCGTCGGGCGGACGCGACGGCCAGAGCCCCGACCTCGCCGCGCGCCGCGAGCTCGAGGAGGAGACCGGCTATCGCGCCGCGAAGGTCGAGTCGCTCGGTCGCTTCCACAGCAGCACGGGCATCAGCAACGAGTGGTTCGAGGTGTTCCTCGCCACGGGCCTCTCCTCCGACGGAGTGATCTCGCGCGAGCCGACCGAGGAGATCGAAATCGTGCTCGTGCCCTTCGACGAGCTGCAGCGCATGGCGCGCGAGGGCGAGATCGAGCACGCGCCCTCCGCGCTCGCGATCCTGCTGGCGGCGGCGCGGCGGCGCGCGTGAGAGCGCTCGTCGCCCTCGCGCTGCTCCTCGTCGCACTCGCTGCGCGGGCCGAGCCGACCGTCATCCTGCTCTCGTGGGACGGCGTGCGTCACGACTACCCGGAGCGCGTGCCGCCCGGCGCGCTCGCGCGCATGCAGCGCGAGGGCGCGCGCGCGGAGCGGCTCGTGCCCGTCTTCCCGTCGAGCACCTTCCCGGGCCACGTCTCGCTCGCGACCGGGACCTGGCCCGACCGCCACGGCATCGTCGACAACCAGTTCTTCGACCGCGAGCGCGGCGAATTCCGCATGGCAAACGACGCGAGCTGGATCGAGGCCGAGCCGCTGTGGTCGGCCGCCGAGCGACAGGGCGTGCCGGCCGCCGTCTACTTCTGGGTCGGTTCGGAGACCGACTGGCACGGACAGCCGGTGCACGCGCGCGTCGCGCCCTTCGACACGTCGGTCCCGGAACACGAGAAGGTGACGCGCATCCTCGGCTGGCTCGCCGAGGAGGGACCCTCGCGACCGCGCCTGGTGATGTCCTGGTGGCACGGCGCGGACCACGTCGGGCACGAGCGCGGACCCGACGCCGCCGGCGTGGCCGAGGCGCTGCGCGAGCAGGATTCCGAACTCGCCGCGCTGCTCGCCGGGCTCGACGCGCGCGGCGCCTGGAGCGACACGACCTTGCTCGTGGTCAGCGATCACGGCATGACGGCCGTGAAGCGCGAGGTGCCGCTGCGCTCGGCGCTTGCGCGAGCCGGCGTCCGCGCGCGCGTCGCGGGGGGCGCCACCGTCGCACACCTCTTCCTCGCGGATCCGTCGCAGCGCGAGCGCGCGGAGGCGGCGCTCGCGCCGTTCGAGGGGGTCCACGTCTACCGGCGCGAGTCGCTGCCGGACTCGCTGCGGATCCGCCACCCGACCCGCACCGGCGACCTCGTCGTCGTCGCGGACCTCGGCGTCGCGCTCATGGAATCGCCACTCTCCGAGCGAATGCTGCGGACGATCGGGAGCCTCTTCGGCTGGGAGCGCGGCATGCACGGCTACGCGCCCGAGGAGCCCGACATGGGCGGCATCCTGTTCGCGCTCGGGCGTGGCGTGCCAGCCGGCCGCTCGTTAGGCGTCGTGCGCATGATCGACGTCGCGCCGACGGTGGCCCGGCTCCTCGGGATCGAGCCGCCCTCCTCCTCGGAGGGCCGGTCGATCGCGGGCATCGGCGAGTAGGCTAGGCCTCGCGCGGTCCCTCGAGCGCGGCGGCGAGTCGCTCGAGGAAGGCGATCTGCGCGGGGTTCACGCGCCGCCGCGCCTCCTCGAGGTCGAACCACTCGGCTCGATCGACCTCCGGAAAGCTGCTCCGTCGCCCCGAGCCCTTCGGCCACTCGAGGTCGAACTCGTTGCTGCGGAGCCGACCCGGATCGGCGTCGCCTCGCATCGCGAAGGCGTGGACGAGCTTGCCGCCGGCCTGGCGGATCTCGCCGAGCGGCAGCGGCGTCCCCTCGGCCGCGAAGCCCGTCTCCTCGGCGAGCTCGCGGCGCGCAGCGGCCAGCAGCTCCTCTCCGGGCTCCGCCTCGCCCTTCGGGATGGACCAGACGCCGAGGTCCTTTCGCGCGAAGAAGGGTCCGCCGGGATGGACGAGCAGCACCTCGAGGCCGCCCGGCGCGAGGCGGTACAGCAGCAGGCCGGCGCTGACTCGGGGCACGACCGCAGCTTACCGCCGGTTCTTCGAGCAACCGCGCGGGGTTCGCGTCGATTCCGAGACGCCGTTCTTCTTTCGACCGTCTCGCCGATGCCACCGATCCGTCAAAACGCTGTTCGACTCTCCGGGCCGCACCGAGGTCCGAATTCCAATGTCCACGCTGCCTTCCTTGCTGCCGCTCGAGAGCCGCGATCCCGTCGACGAGCACGAGCTGAAGCTCGTGGTCGCGCCGAACAGCCCGATGGCGGCCCTCGTCGACCGCATCGACGATCTCGTGGAGGCCTTCGGCCTCGGCGCCCTCGAGGAGCTCGAGGAGATCGATCCCATCGATCGCTTCAGCGTGTACCACGACACGCGCAGCCTCGACCTCTACCGCGCCGACGCATCGCTGCGGACGCGCCGCCGCCGCAAGGGCCTGTGCCGCGTGAACGCGAAGCTGCACGACGGTCGGGGCGCGACGCAAGGTTATGTAGTCCGGCGCGAGTGGCGCTACGACCTCGCGCCCGACCTCTTCGAGTTCCTGGAGAAGGCGCGCTTCCAGCCCCTGGTGGAGCATCACTTCGGCGAGCTGCTCGCGCGCCGCGTCGACGCGGAGCGAGGCCTCGTGCCCGTCGTGCAGATCCACAAGCGCAGCCGCCGCATCGAGCTGCGCGCCGCGAGCGGCGAACGCTTCCTGCTCTCGCTCGACCGCTTCCGCGGCTTCGACTGCCGCGGCGGCGAGATCGGACGCGGGACTCCCGAGCTCTGCGAGCTCGAGCTCGAGGCTCGAAACGGAAAGGCGTCGCGGCGGCTCGAGGCGATCCGCGACCGTGTGAGTCCCCTGGTCGGCGCGGAGCCCGGCCGGCCGAAGTACTCGCTCCTCGTCGAGACGCTCGGCATCGCCGGCGCGGAGAGAGATCAGAGCTCGACGGGCAGCTCGAGGTGGCGCTCGTAGATCATCGTCCGGTGCGCCATCAGCGCCGGGTCGACCGCCTCGCGAAGCCTCGGATCGAGCGTCGAGTAGCTCGCGCGCATGCCCTCGGGCATCGGGCACAGCTCTTTCGGCAGCGGGTCGAGTAGCGCCGCCATCGCGGCCCAGTGGATGTCGAGCGCGGAGAGCGCGGGCCCCATCAGGTACTCGTGCCCGGCGCGCTGCGAGTCGCGCAGCTGCTCCGAGAGAAGTCGCAGGATGCCGATCACGCGCGGCAGCGCGGCCTCCGCCGCCGCTCGGCTGTAGCCGTACTGCGCCAGCATGCGGCCGAGGATCGGGCGCAGCGCCGGCGGCGGCTCGTCGGCGTCGCCCATGCCCTGCTTGAAGAGGAGGAGGCGCCGGCACCAGCCGAAGCCCTGCTCGCTCATCAGCTCGTGCGAGAGCCCGAACATCCATGCGCGCGCGGCGGGATCCGCCGGGATCAGCGACGGCTCCGGCGCGAGGCGCTCCGCGAGGAAGAGAATCTCTGCCCAGCCCGTTCTACCCGGCTCGTCTCGGTACACCGCGATCGGCGCGTTGCGGTGTCCCGTCCAGGCGAAGAGCGCGTCGTTGGGTGCGCCCGCGTCCTGGCGCACACGCGCGAACGGGATGCCCTTCACATGGAACACACCCTTGGCGGCCTCACCCCATGGACCCGGCAGTCCGGCCGTCAGCACCAGGCGAAGCCCCGGCAGCTCGCGCGCCTTCTCGACGTCGACCCATTCGGCCATGCGCCACCTCCGACGAGGCGCGCGATGGTACCGCTACCTTGCGTCCGCGCCGTGCGACCCGCCGTGCTCCTCGATCTCGACGGCACCTTGACCGATCCGCGCGAGGGGATCACACGCTCGCTCGCTCATGCGCTGCGCGCGCTCGGCGCGCCGGTTCCCGACGCCTCGACGCTCGCGCGCTGCATCGGACCGCCGCTGCGCGACGCCTTCGCGGAGCTGCTGCCGGATCCGCCGCCGGAGCGCATCGAGATCGCGATCGAGCGCTACCGCGAGCGCTTCGACCGCATCGGCTGGCGCGAGAACCGCGTCTACGACGACGTCCCGCACTTCCTCGCGGCGCTGCGCGCGCGCGGCGTGAGCGCGCTGCTCGCGACCTCGAAGCCGCGGATCTTCGCGGTCCGGATCGCGCGCCACTTCGGCTTCGAGACGGCGCTCGACGGGATCTACGGCTCGGAGCTCGACGGCCGGCTCGGCCACAAGGCCGATCTCGTCGCGCACGTGCTCACGCGGGAAGGGCTCGCGCCCGCGCGCGCCGTGATGCTCGGCGACCGCCGCCACGACGTCGAAGGCGCGCGCGCGAACGGGCTCCGAAGTCTCGGCGTCACGTATGGCTTCGGCGACCGCGCGGAGCTCTCGGCCGCGGGCGCGACCTGGATCTGCGACGACCTGCGCGAGGCGTTCGCGCTGCTCGACGCGGTGCTACCTCGATCCGCCGCACGCCCGCCGTGAGAGCGCGCAGGTCGTCTGCGAGCGCCGCCGCGATCTTCTCGTGGCCCGACCGGTTCGGGTGGACGTCGCCCGGCTCGAAGTCGACGGCCGGGTCGAGCACCTCGACGAGATCCGGTCCGCACTGGAGATACGACCGCTCGACGCAGAGCTCGCGCAATCTCACGCGGTAGCCGGCGAGCCGCGCCGCCACGTGGATCGCGATCGGCGGCGAGATCAGCACGACGTCGTGGGCGCCGTCGGCGTGGAGCGTCTCGGCGAGCGTGCGCAGCGCGTCGCGGTAGGCGTCCGGCTCGACCGCGTCGGGCACGCGCAGGTCGTTCGTGCCGAGCAGGATCGTGACGACGTCGGCCGGCAGCAGCGCGCGCGCGCTCGCGTAGAGGTGGATCGGCTCGCCGGGTCCGCGGCACGTGGACGGCGGAGCGTCGGGCTGCCAGTCGCGCGTGGTCGTACCGGCGCACCCGAGCGACACGACCTCGTACTCCGGGCCGAGCCGATCCCGCAACAGATCGGCGTAGCCCGGACCGTACGGCTGGCTCGAGATGCCGGCGGTGATCGAGTCGCCGAGCACGACGACGCGCGTCGGCGGTCTCGCGCACACCACGCCGACCAGCAGTGCGAACGCCGCGAGCTCGAGCGCGGCGCTCGCGCGACGCCGCCGCGCCGCGCTCACGCGCCGACCGCTGCCAGGACCACGTCACAGATGCGGTCGATCGACTCGGGCTCGAGACGCGGGTAAAGCGGCAGCGAGATCGACTCCGCACAGGCGCGCTCGGCCTCGGGGCAGGTGCCGAGCGGCAGGCGCCCCGCACCGAAGGCCGGCTCGCGGTAGAGCGGGCGCGGGTAGTGATGTCGCGACTCGATGCCGGCCTCGTCGAGCGCGCGGCGGATCGCGTCGCTCTTCTCGGAGCGGATCACGAGCTGGCTCCAGGCGGGCTCCTCGTCGGCGGACGGCTTCGGGATCCACACGTCGGCCGACGCCGCGAGGCGCGCGCGGTAGCGCGCGACGACGGCCGCGCGCGCGGCGAGCCAGCGCGGCAGATGCGGCAGCTTGACGCGCAGCAGCGCGGCCTGGAGCGAATCGAGGCGCGACGTCGTGCCGATGCGAACGTGTCCGCCCGCGCCGGCGCCGTGGTGGCGCAGGCTCCGCAGCGCCTCGGCGAGCGCGTCGTCGTCGCAGCAGACGGCGCCGCCATCGCCGGCCGCGGCAAGCGCCTTCGAAGGGTAGAAGCTGAAGCAGCCCGCGCGTCCGCCGGCCCCAGCGCGACGCCCGCCGCGCGATGCGCCAATCGCCTGCGCGGCGTCCTCGACGACCGCGATGCCGAAGCGGTCGGCGAAGGCGCGGATGCGCGCAACGTCGGCGCAGCGCCCGAAGAGATGGACGGGCACGATCGCGCGCGTGCGCGGCGAGCGCGCGGCCTCGAGGCCGGCCGGGTCGAGATGGAAGCCGCCGCGCTCGACGTCGACGTAGACCGGCGTCGCGCCGGTCCAGAGGATCGCCTCTGCGGTCGCGAAGAACGAGAGCGCCGGCGTGATCACCTCGTCGCCCGGCCCGACCCCGCTGGCTCGCAGCGCGAGCCACAGCGCCTCGGTGCCCGAGCCGACGCCGACCGCGTGGCGCGTGCCGACGAAGTCCGCGAGCTCGCGCTCGAAGGCCTGCGTCTCGGGTCCGAGCACGTAGCGCCCCGAGCGCAGCACGCGCAGCGCCGCCGCCTCGAGCTCCGCGCCGATCTCCCCGTACTCCGCGAGCACGTCCACGATCGGGATGCGCGCCGACACGGCGCGTTACGATAGCGCGATGCGCCTCTCCTCCTCGCTGCTCGAGCGCTATCGCGCGGTGCGCGCGCGCACGCAGGCGCTGGCCGACCCGCTCACGGCGGAAGATCAGGCGATCCAGTCGATGCCGGACGCGAGCCCCACCAAGTGGCACCTGGCGCACACGAGCTGGTTCTTCGAGACCTTCGTGCTCGAGTCCGCGGTGCCCGCCTACCGGCATTTCCATCCGGCCTACCGCGTGCTCTTCAACTCGTACTACCAGAGCGTCGGCGAGCAGTACACGCGCTCGCAGCGCGGACTGCTCTCGCGTCCGACGCAGGCCGAGGTGCAGGCCTATCGAGCGCACGTCGACCGGCACGTCGAGGCGCTGCTCGAGAAGGAGCCCGACCTCGACGCGCGCGTGCGCGACGTCGTCACCCTCGGGCTCCACCACGAGCAGCAGCACCAGGAGCTGATCCTCACCGACGCGAAGCACCTGCTGGCGCAGAATCCGCTGCTGCCGGCCTACCGAGAGCGCGAGGCTCCGCCGCGGCGCGCCGCGCCGTCACTTTCATGGGTCGGCTTCGAAGAGGGGCTGCGCCAGGTCGGCCACGCGGGCGCGGGCTTCGCCTTCGACAACGAGGGCCCCGCTCACCGCGTCTTCCTCGAAGCCTTCGCGCTCGCGAGCCGCCCGGTGACGAACGGCGAGTGGATCGAGTTCATCGAATCGGGGGGCTACGAGGAGCCCGGCTTCTGGACCTCGGACGGCTTCGCGGTCGCGCGCACGCGCCGCCTCGACGCGCCGCTCTACTGGCTGCGGCGCGACGGCGTCTGGTGGGTGCAGACCCTGGCCGGCCCCGAGCCGCTGCGCCCCGAGGATCCCGTCGCGCACGTCTCGTGGTACGAGGCGGACGCCTATGCGCGCTTCGCCGGGGCGCGACTCCCGACCGAGGCGGAGTGGGAGATCGCGGCGCGCGAGGCGGCGATCGCGGGGAACTTCGCCGAGAGGGAGTGGCTGCATCCGCGCGCCTCCGCGGCGCACGAAGGCGCGCTCGACCAGCTCTTCGGGGACGTGTGGGAGTGGACCGCCAGCCCCTACAGCCCCTACCCGGGTTACCGCCCCACGTCCGGCGCGCTCGGCGAGTACAACGGGAAGTTCATGGCCAACCAGATGGTCCTGCGCGGGGGGTCCTGCGCCACGCCGGAATCCCACATCCGCTCGACCTACCGGAACTTCTTCTACCCGGACGCGCGCTGGCAATTCGCGGGGTTGCGCCTCGCTCGCTAGCGACCCCCGGCGCTCCGCTCCTACGCAGCGAACCCCACTAAACGTCCGGTTCCGCTCGGCCGATGAGTCGTCGCGGCCCTGCGCCTGCCGTCCCGGACGGCGCGGGCGCAAGGGATCGGCGGGGGAAACATGGCTCGGCGCGACTTCGAGAAGTGCGGTGCTTTGGCACTCGTCCTGCTGGCGCTCTCGGTTGGACAGGCCTGTGTACACCGCGGAGATCAGGCGAGCGCCGCGCTCGACGCCTATCACGAGGGGCGTTACGCGGACGCCGAGCTGATCTGGCTCGAGGCGCTGTCGCAAGCGGAGACCGCCGGAGAGGACGATCCGCGACTGGCGCAGAGCCTGCGCATGCTCGCGAACCTCTACATCCACACGGGTCGCTTCGACGAGGCGCGGCCGCTGCTCGAGCGCTGGCTGGACCTGGCGGACCGCGGCAAGGGTCAGATCACGGACAGTGACCTCGCCCAGGGCCTCGAGGCGGTCGCCGGCATCCATCTCGTGGCGGGCGAGCTCGACCCGGCGATCGCGTCCTACGAGCGCGCGCTGGAGATCCGTCAGAACGGCGAGGTGCGCGACGACCTCGCGCTCGCCGAGACGCTCGAGCGACTCGCCTCCTGCTACGACGCCAAGGGCTGGAGCGAGAACGCGCGTCCACTCTACGAGCGTGCCGTCGACATCCGCTCGCACGTGCGCGGCGCCTATGACGAATCGCTGCCCGAGAGCCTGCACGGGGTCGCGGTCACGCAGCACGACCACGGCAACTTCCTGCAGGCCGAGCTCTTCTATCAGCGCGCGCTGAAGATCCTCGACGCCCAGAACCGCCGCGACCTCTTCACCTCCACCGTGCTCACCAACTACGGCAGCCTGCTCCGCACGCTCGGCCGGCCGGTCGAGGCGCTGCAGCTGCTCGAGCGCGCGCGCGCGATCCTCGCCGCCAACGAGACCGCGAACCGCGTGCCGCTCTCCGCCACGCTGAACGAGATCGCGTCCGTCTACACCGACCAGGGACGGCTCGACGAGGCCGAGTCGCTGCACCAGGACGTGCTCGCGATCCGGCGCGAGGCCTTCGGCGACGACTCGCTGGCGGTCGCCTCGACGCTCAACAACCTCGCGCTCGTTCACCAGGCGCGCCGCGAGTGGCAGCCCGCCGAGCAGCTCTTCGAGCAGGCGCTGCGCGTGCGCGAGAAGACCCTCGGCGCGAAGCACCGCAAGGTCGCCGCGATCCACAACAACCTCGGCGTGCTCTATCGCCACGAGGGCGATCTCGCCCGCGCGGAGAAGGAGCTGCGCTACGCCGCCGACATGCTGCGCGACACGGCCGGGCCCGATCACCCCGAGACCGCGATGGCCCTGCACAATCTGGCCGAGGTGCTGGTGAAGGAGGGCCGCAACGACGAGGCGGCGCAGTTCGCCTCGCAGGCGCTCCAGGCCAAGCAGCGCGCCTTCGGACCCGAGCACCCGCGCGCGGCCGACACCTTGGCGCTGCTCGGGCTGATCGCCGCCTCGGCCCAGCGCTACGACGAGGCGGAGGGATACCTGCTGCACGCGCTCGACCTGTGGCGCCAGAGTCCGCCGCCGTCGCGGCTGCCGGTCGCCGAGGCGCAGGCGAATCTCGCGCTGGTGCGCCACGCGCAGCACCGCCAGCAGGAGGCGGCCTCGCTCTACGACCAGGCGATCGCGGGCTTCGAGTCGGAGCTGCCCGCGGACGATCCGCTGATCGCGCGCGCGCGCGCGAACCGCGCGTGGACGCTCGCGGGTCAGGGCGACTCGCACGCCGCGCTCGCGAGCTTCGAGGATCTCCTCCGGCAGGAGGAGACGCGCCTCGGCCCGCAGAACCCGGCACTCGCTCGCCCGCTGCTCTCGCTCGCGACGGTCGAGCTCGATTCGGATCTGACGGAGCGCGCCGAGACGCACCTGCGACGCGCGATCGCGCTGCTCGAGCAGGTCCAGCCGCCGGAGGAGCGCGCGCTCGCCTTCGCGCAGGGGACCTTGGCCGACGTCGCGGTGCGCGGAGGTCGCCTCGCCGAGGCGGAGCCGCTCTACCGGCAGGCGCTGACGCGCGTTACGGGTCAGACCCGCGAGGACGTCCGCCTGCGCGGCACCTTGCTCGCGAATCTCGCGGCGGTGCGCGCCTCGCAGGGCCGCGTCCAGGAGGCGCTGCCGCTCTACGACCAGGCGCTGCCGCTGCTCGTCAACGCCTACGGCCCGGAGCACGAGGCGGTGGCCCAGCTCCTGCAGGCGTCGGCCGCCGCGCAGGCGCAGGCCGGCCGGCTCGACGAGGCGCGCGGCCGCTACCAGCGCGCGCTCGCGATCCGCGAGAAGGCCGGGGACGACGCGGAGATCGCGCGCTCGCTCGACGGGCTCGGCGCGGTGCTGCTCGCCAGCGCGCAGTCGGTCGAGGCGGTGAAGGTGCTCGAGCGCGCCGTGGCGATCCACGATCGCGGCGTCACCACGCCGGTCGAGCTCGCGGTTTCGCTCCACCATCTCGGACAGGCGTACGCCGCGGCCGGTCAGTACGACCGGGCGGAGGCGGCGCTCGGCCGAGCGCTCAAGACTGCGGAGCAGCAGCTCGCAGCCGGCGATCCGCTGATCGCGAGCACCCGCGCGAGCTACGAGAGCGTGCAGCGGATGGCGAAGGCGCCGCGCCAGGCGCCCGCGAGCAAGTCGGCTCCCGCGGCGCCCGCGCCGGAGTAGGCGTCCCACTTCGCCCCGCACGCTATGGCGAATGCACCCCGCCTCGCGCGAAGCGCAAACGAATCGTGACGCCTCGCTCGCGCATCTCTTGCCAAACGCGGGACGCAAGGTACACAATCGCACGACAGTCCCTCATCCGACTCGGTGTGCGCAGGTGTGTCGCCAGGGTCGCTCTCGCGGTGCCAGAGAGGGGCTCTCCTAGCTCCTGTGTGTCGTGGGCGGCCCTGGCGACCGCGCAGTCGCGCTCGGATGTGAAGGACTTCACAGTCGCGTCGCTTCCCGCGCGATGGCTTCGCCGCCGCTGCGACCTCGGGAGGTGCCATGGCGACGAAGAAGACCCCTCGCCCGACCGCGCGACGCGCGAAGAAGACCATGAAGCGGGCGAGGCCGAAGGCGCCCGCCGCTGCGCGGGGCCCCGTCTCGCTCGAGCAGGCGAAGGCGATCGCGCTCGCGCGGCGAGGCGCTGCGCCGGCGGCGAAGAAGGCGATCGCGAGCGCGTCGCCGGGCACGGTGGCCGCAGAGCGCCGACGCCTCGAGCTCCGCAAGCGCGCCGATCTGAAGGAGCGCATCCGGCTCTACGAGGAGACCTACGCCGTCATGCAGCAGCGCGGCGTGAAGAGCCGCGCGCCGGCGGCGAAGGCGTCCATCGCGAAAGCAGCGATGGGCGCGCCGCTGCGGATCATGGCCGAGGGCGATTCCTGGTTCGACTACCCGGTGCTCCTGCGCGGCGGGCTGATCACGCGCCTGGAGAAGAGTCTCGGGCTGCCGATCCTCGATAGCGCGGAGCCCGGAGACGAGGTCCGCTACATGCTAGGCGTGAAGCAGCGCACGAAGCTCGAGGCGCTGTTCGCGCACGCGAACGAGCAGGGAAGGCCCTGGGACGTGCTGCTCTTCTCCGGCGGCGGCAACGACATCGTCGGCGAGCCGCTGTGCCTCTGGGTGCGGCCCTGGGTGGCGGGCACGCCGCCCGACGCGCTGATCGACAAGCCGCGCTTCGAGGCCGCGCTCGGGATCGTGCGCGCGGGCTACGAAGACCTGATCGCGATGCGCGACCGCCTGAGCCCCGGCACGCGCCTCGTCTTCCACGCCTACGACTTCGCGCTGCCGACGGGCGAGGGCGTCTGCATGCTGGGTCCGTGGCTCGCGCCCTCTTTCGACTACCGCGGCTACCCGAAATACCCGGACTTCCTGGTGCGCGCCGCAGTGGTGAAACAGATGCTCCTGCAGTTCGCGCAGATGCTGGCCGGGTTCCAGACGTCGCACCCGGCGAACGTCACCTTCATCGACGCGCAGGGGACGCTCGACACCCACCCCGACTGGTGGGACAACGAGCTGCACCCGAACTCGGACGGCTTCGATCTGTTCGCGGCGCGCTTCGATCGGGACCTGCGCGGGCTCTACCCGGGTCGCTTTCCCTAGCGATCGAACTTCCGGTACTTGAGCCGGTGCGGCGTGTCGGCCTCGTCGCCGAGGCGGCGGCGCCGGTCCTTCTCGTAGTCCTGGTAGTTCCCTTCGAACCACTCGACGTGGCTGTCGCCCTCGAAGGCCAGGATGTGCGTGGCGATCCGATCGAGGAACCAGCGATCGTGTGAGATCACGACGACGCAGCCGGCGAAGCCGAGCAACGCCTCCTCGAGCGCGCGCAAGGTGTCGACGTCGAGATCGTTGGTCGGCTCGTCGAGCAGCAGCACGTTGCCGCCGCGCTGGAGCACCTTCGCGAGGTGCACGCGGTTGCGCTCGCCGCCCGACAGCATGCCGATGCGCTTCTGCTGGTCCGAGCCCTTGAAGTTGAACGACGCGACGTAGCTGCGCGCATTGATCTCGCGGCGCCCGACCTGGAGACGATCGTTGCCGCCCGAGATCTCGGCGTAGACCGTCTTTTCCGCGTCGAGCGAATCGCGCGACTGGTCCACGTACGCGAGCACGGCGGTCTCTCCGAGCGTGAGCGTGCCGGCGTCCGGCTTCTCCTGGCCGACGATCATCCTAAAGAGCGTCGTCTTGCCGGCGCCGTTGCCGCCGATCACGCCGACGATGCCGCCCGGC
Organism: Myxococcota bacterium; assembly: GCA_035541475.1. Taxonomy (GTDB): domain Bacteria; phylum Myxococcota_A; class UBA9160; order UBA9160; family SMWR01; genus DASUFZ01. The sequence continues at coordinate 15,278 of DATKND010000181.1, forward strand.
GGCAGCGAGAACGAGAGGTCGTCGATCAGGAGCGTGTCCCCGTAGCCCTTTCTCAGGTGCTCGGCCACGACCACGACATCGCCGAGGCGCGGCCCCGGCGGAATCGAGATCTCGACGGTGTCGAGCGCTCGCTGTTCCTCTTCCGCGCGCAGCGCCTCGAAGGCGTTGATGCGCGCCTTGCCCTTGGCCTGTCGCGCGCGCGGCGACATGCGGATCCACTCGAGCTCGCGCTGCAAGGTGCGCGAGCGGGCGGAGGCCTGCTTCTGCTCGACCTCGAGGCGCTTCTCCTTCTGCTCGAGCCAGGAGGAGTAGTTCCCCTTCCACGGGATGCCGCGGCCGCGGTCGAGCTCGAGGATCCACTGCGCGACGTTGTCGAGGAAGTAGCGGTCGTGGGTCACCGCGACGACCGTGCCCGGATACTCGTGCAGGAAGCGCTCGAGCCACGCGACCGAGTCGGCGTCGAGATGGTTGGTCGGCTCGTCGAGCAGCAGCAGATCCGGCTTCTGGAGCAGGAGCTCGCAGAGCGCGACGCGGCGCCGCTCGCCGCCCGAGAGCGTCTCGACCTTCGCGTCGCCCGGCGGACAGCGCAGCGCGTCCATCGCGATCTCGAGCGTGCGGTCGAGTTCCCAGGCGCCGGCCGCGTCGATCTGGTCCTGGAGCTTCGCCTGCTCCTCGAGCAGCGCGTTCATCGCGTCGTCGTCCATCGGCTCGGCGAACTTTGCGCCGATCGCCTCGAAGCGGTGCAGCAGGTCGCGCACCGGCTTCACGCCCTTCTCG
>DATKND010000182.1:0-70978 GCA_035541475.1 Myxococcota bacterium
CTCCACCTGCGCGCGGTCCTCGCGATGCCCCTCGTCGCCGACCAGCACGCCGGTGCCGATGCCGACGTTGCCGCCGTAGTAGCCGCCCGTCCCCATGCCGATGCCGATTCCCGGCACGCTGCGCGACCAGGTCCACACCTCCGCCGCGTAGTCCTCGCCCGTGACCTGGTCCTTTCGATAGGGCTCGCCCCACGCCATCTCGACCATCTCGGGCGTGAAGCCCACCGCGATCTGTCCGGCGAGGATCTTGTCCTGCACCTCGGGTGGATAGCTATCGAAGAGCGCCTGGTTCGCCTTGATTCGAGAGCCGATGGTCGAGCAGGCGACCAGCGCGAATGCTGCGACGCCGAGGGCGACGAGCGCGCTCCGAAGCGCCGGGTGCACTCCGCGGTTACTCCGTGAAGCCCTTCAACAGGCGGCTGCGCGATGGATGTCGCAGCTTCCGCAGCGCCTTCGCCTCGATCTGGCGGATGCGCTCACGCGTCACCTCGAAGTCCTGCCCGACTTCCTCGAGCGTATGGTTGGCCTTCTCGCCGATGCCGAAGCGCATCTTCAGCACCTGCTCCTCGCGCGGCGAGAGCGTCGCGAGCACGCGGCGCGTGTTCTCGGCCAGGCCGTGGTTCACGATCGCGTCCTGCGGCGATACCGCGTTGTTGTCCGGGATGAAGTCGCCGAGGTGGCTGTCCTCCTCCTCGCCGATCGGAGTCTCGAGGCTGATCGGCTCCTTCGCGATCTTGAGGACCATGCGCACCTTGTCGACCGGCAGCTCCATCTTCTCCGAGAGCTCCTCGGGTGTCGGCTCGCGGCCGAGCATCTGTACCAGGAAGCGCTGCGCCCGCACCAGCTTGTTGATCGTCTCGATCATGTGCACGGGGATGCGGATCGTGCGCGCCTGATCCGCGATCGCGCGCGTGATCGCCTGGCGGATCCACCAGGTCGCGTAGGTCGAGAACTTGTACCCGCGTTGGTACTCGAATTTGTCGACGGCCTTCATCAGGCCGATGTTGCCCTCCTGGATCAGGTCCAGGAACTGCAGCCCGCGGTTCGTGTACTTCTTCGCGATCGACACGACGAGCCGGAGATTCGCCTCGACCAGCTCGCTCTTGGCGCGCAAGGTCCGCTCGGAGGCCTCGGCGAGCTGCTCGAGGGCGCTCCGCACCTCGGCCTGCGACATGCGCACCTCGGCCTCGATGCGCCGCACGCCGCGCTCGAGCTCCTCGAGCTTCGCCACCACCTCCGCCACCGCCTCGGGCCTGCCGCCGAGCTGCTCGAGCGCGCGGCGGCCGCGGTCGCTGCGCCGCTGCGAGAGCTCTGCCTGCTCGAGGTACTCCTCGGGCTTGCAGCCGTGGGGCTGCGTGACGCGGCGGGCATTCGCGCGCAGCGCCTTGATCTCGTCGCCCTGCGCGCGGAGCTGTTGGTGGATCTGCGCGATCTGGCCCTGCGCGAAGCGCGTCTCGCGCAGCGCCACGACGATCTCGCCGTAGAGCGCGTCGATCTCGGCGCGCAGACGCTCTCGCGTGTCGTCGCTGGTGCGCGAGTTGGCGATCGAGGACAGCTTCTTCGCGATCTCGGCGTCGAGCCGCCGGATGCGCGTCATCTTCGCGAAGAAGTCGCGCCGCCGCTCGTCGGGCTGGTGCAAGGGCTCCGGATCGTCGAGGCCGTCGACCACTTCCCCGAGCTCGATGCGGTTGCGGCGCAGCTCCTCCGCGATCGCGAGCACCTGGCGCACGCCGAAGGCGGTTCCGAGGATCGCGCGCTCCTGATCGTGCTCGCCCTGCTCGATGCGCCGCGCAATCTCCACCTCACCCTCGCGCGTCAGCAGCGACACCTGCCCCATCTCGCGCAGGTAGACGCGGACCGGATCGTTCGTCGGCGCGTCGTCGAGGTGGCGACCGGCGATGCGGCGGCGGTCCGCGGGCGGACGGCGCGTCTGAACCACGCGGATCTCGTGCTCGTCCATGATCGCGCGGATCTCGCTGCGCGTGCCCGTGTCCTCGACCTCGCGCTCGAGCGTCTCGTTCAGGTCCTCGAGCGTCACGTAGCCCTGGCGGCGGCCCTTCGCGACGAGCAGGCGCACGACCTCGAGCTCGCGCGTCTCCTGGCGGATCCACGGCACGCTCTTGCGGCTGGCGCGGCCGACGCTCGGCTTGGCGAAGCCGTCGACGGCCTCGGCGGTCTGGACGCCCTTGCGGGCAGCACGCGGCGTGGAGGTTTCGGAGGTCCGAGGGGAGCTGGGGGGCATCGGGGGGACTCCAGGTTGGGGGCGCAAGCCGCGCCGGTCTAGGCCGGTGGACCCACGGTCGTGTGATCCGCCTTCACGTCCTTGCTCTGCTGCTCCTGGAGGCGCTGCTTCTCCCGGAACAGTCGGTGCATCTCGTCGGGATCGCTCTGCACGCGCATCTGGCGCGTGATCTCTCGCCGGGCGCGCCGGTGCTGCTGGTCGCGCAGCCACCGCACGGTGTCGTCGAAGGTGCGCTCCTCGATCGGCAGCTCGGACTCGGCCGAGAGCGCGTAGTAGAGCCTGCGCGACGGCTCGGGCAGCGCATCGGCGAGCCCAGGGGCGGGCGCGCCGGGTCGCTCGCGCACCGCGTCGACGAGCGCGAGGACGAGATCCGCGTGCGCCCCGCGCGGCAGCAGCTCCGCGAGCTCATCGCGATCGACCCGCAGCGCGAGCGCCGGATGCTCGACCAGACAACGCGCGAGGTTGCGCAGGTTCCGCTCCTCGGGCCCCGAGCGACGCACGCCGATCGGCACGGCCTCGCGGGCGTCCTCGCCGCGCTCAGCTGCGCGCACCGCCGCTTCGACGTGTCGACTCTCGGTGCCGACCGCCATCGCGAGACGCGCGGAGTACTCGCCGCGCTCGAGCGCCGACGGGATGCGCATGAGCAGCGGCGCGAGCTCGGCGACGGCATCGGCCTTCTGCCAGGGCGTCTCGGTGCCGGCGCGCGCGACGCGCTCGATCGCAACGTCGAGCGCCGGCGCGGCCGTCTCGACGCAGCGGCGCAACGCCTCGGGCCCCTCGCGCGCGAGCAGGCTGTCCGGATCGTCGCCCGCCGGCAGGCGCGCCGCGAGCACGCGCAGGCCTTCGGGCAGCAGCGCCTCGAGAGCGTGCCCGAGCGCGCGCTCGCCGGCGGAGTCGCCGTCGAAGAGCAGCACGACGTTCTTCGTGCGCCGCAGCAGCGCGCGCGCGTGGTCCGCCGTCAGCGCGGTGCCGTTGGTGGCGAGCGCGTTCTCGACGCCCGCGCGGCAGAGCGCGATCTGGTCGAAGTAGCCCTCGACGATCACCGCGCCGTCCGCGCGGCGGATCGGCTCGAGCGCCTTCGGCAGGCCGTAGAGCGCCTCGCGCTTGTGGAAGACGGGCGTCTCGGGCGTGTTGAGGTACTTCGGCTCCTGATCCTTTGCGATCGCTCGCCCGCCGAAGCCGAGGATGCGGCCCCGCGCGTCGCGGATCGGGAAGGTCACGCGCCCGCGCAGTCGGTCGTAGTGACCGCCCGAGCCGCGCGGCGACAGAATGCCCGCCGTCTCGCCGAGCTCCGGCGCGATGCGCGCGCCGCGCAGCACGCCGACCGCGAAGTCCCAGCGGTCGGGCGCAAAGCCGATCTCGAAGCGCTCCCATTGCTCGCGCGGAAGTCCGCGCGAGGCGAGGTACGCCGCGCCCGGACAGCCGTCGCGCAGCAGCTCCTCGCGGTAGCGCGCTTGTAACAGCTCGTTGGCCTTGTAGATGCGCTCGGCGAGGCCGGACTCGCCGCCGCTCGACTCGGGGATCGCGATGCCGGCATCGCGCGCGAGGCTGCGCACCGCCTCGAGGAAGCCGAGCCCCTCGGTCTTCTGCACGAAGTGGAAGAGGTCTCCGCCTTCGTGACACCCGAAGCAGTAGAAGGTGCCGCGATCGGGGTTCACGTGGAACGAGGGCGTCTTCTCATGATGAAAGGGACAGAGTCCCTTGTAGCTCCGCCCCGCGCGCTTGAGCGCGACGCTGCGCCCGACGAGCTCGACCACGTCGATGCGGTCGCGAACCTGCTGGATGATCTCGTCGGGAATCCGGCTCACGGTCGCCCCCGGAATCAGCGAGCCATCCGCCTCATCTTCTTGATCGCGCGCTTCCTCGCGGCCGCGGCCTTCTTCTTCTTGCGAACACTCGGCTTGTCGTAGTATTCGCGCCGCTTCAGCTCCGAGAGGATCCCCGCCTTCTCACACTGCTTCTTGAAGCGCCGCATGGCGACTTCGAACGGCTCGTTCTCTCTGACCTTGATGACCGGCATGCGCGCTTCCGTTTCTCCGAAGAGCTGGGGACACGTCCGGAGCGTCCCGCGTGATTGAGTGGTCGACATCCGACGCAGTGTGTCGGATCTGCCCCGCCCTCTTCGTTCGGAGCCGACGGGAGCCAGCGACCTCACGAGGTCGCGTCGGGGGGGCAAAAACTGCCGGAAACTCAGGTACTTCCGAGTGAATCACGGCGGGGGCCGAAGCTAGCAGAGCACCCATGCGGGATCAACGCCGGGAAGTGATGAAGAGGACGTGCGACGCGCGCTGAGCCGCGGTTTCACTCACGCGCTCGTCTCGCTGCTGCTCCTCGGCACGGCGCTCGCGCTCGGATGACGAACGCGCGCGCCGTTCGCAGCAGAGCGGCCAGACCGAGCTCGCCGCCCGGCTGATGGCCCGGCCGCGCGAGACCGAGATGCACAGAGCGACGCCGAGCTCGAAGAAGCCAACCGACAGGCGCTCGGGCTGTTCGCGAAGCTGCTGCCCGGTCGGCGGGTCGTGCCGGTGAACTCCGACGAGACCAACGAGACGCAGGCATCGTGGCACTGCCTCTCGCACGAAATCCCGCCGCTGCAACGGCGAAGCGTCGCGTCAGAGACTGGTGCACTCTCCGAACACGATCAGGCCCGTGGCCGCATCGTTCACGCTGAGCACGCTGTCGCCGGTGTCCTGCTGGATCGCCAGGGTCCACGCACGACCGTCTTCCGGCTTTCCGGAGACGACCAGCCGACCTTCCACCACGTGGACCGAGTCGATCGCGCTGCTCTTGCCGCGCTGAGCGACGTCGAGCGCGCGCAGCATCTTCGCGACCAGATCGAGCTGCATGAGATCGGGCACGTTCAGGCTCGCCGGGCTGGTCTCGACGCAGTTCGCTCCCCCGGAACAGTCGAACGCCTCGGATGAAACGCAGAGCAGCGGCTTCGTCCCGTCGAACAACCCGTCGGCGCGCGCCGCCGTCAGACCGCCGAGCAGCATGCACACCGAAGGGACCAGCAATCGAAACACGCGAGAGTTCCCGAATCGATGTCTGTTCATGGTCACTTCACCGTGTAGCCGCGACCTTCGAGACATGCCGAGAAGGCGCGGTTGTACTCGTTGCGATTCTGCGCGTAGGTGCTCGCCTCCTTCTGCTCCCAGTCGCGCCGATTCTGCGCGTCCCTGGAGTTGCGGCCGGCGGCGCTCATCCCGCCGACGAGGCCGCCGGTCCCGGCGCCGATCGCGGCGCCCTTGCCGGCTTTCCCTCCGCTGATCGCGCCGGCGACGGCGCCGACGGCGGCTCCGGCCGCCCCGCCTCCCACCGCGCCGCCGAGCACGCTGCCGCCTTCGCGCTTCGGAGGGGCCGTGCGGGTCGTGGGCGGAGCCATCGGATCGAAGCCGCTCTGGCCCCTGGCCCAGCCGTAACACTCGTACTTGTCCTTGTCCTGCTGCTCGGCGCTCTGTCCCTTCTGGGGATAGATGTAGAACTCGGTGCCCGCAGCCGTGGACGCGACACTGGTCGCGGCGACGATGAGGAGCCCTGCGAGGCGGTCGCGGATCCGCCGACTCATGGAAGCCTCCTGGTCGGCGGGCGAGCGTACAGGAATCCGTCGGTCCGAAGCGAGACCGCGGCTAGCGGCTCGGAGGTCGCACCGGGATCCCGAGCTGCGCGAGCCGGCGCTTCACGGCGCCGACGCTCCACTCGCGGAAGTGGAAGATCGAGGCGGCGAGCGCAGCCTGGCAGTGACCGCCCTGCGCGCCGTCGTCGAGCGCGGCGGCGAGATCCTCCGGACTGCCGCCGCCGCCGGACGCGATCACCGGCACCGACACCGCGTCGGCGACCGCGCGCAAGAGCTCGAGGTCGTAGCCCTGCTTCGTGCCGTCGCGGTCCATGCTCGTGAGCAGGATCTCGCCGGCGCCCGCCTTCGCCGCGAAGCGCGCCCAGGCGACCGCGTCGATGCCGGTCGGCTCGCGGCCGCCGTGCGTCGCGACCTCCCACGGCGATTCGCCGGCGCCGGCCAGCGAGCGAGCGGCCGCGTATGCGCTGCCGTCGCGCGGGCGCGAGCTCGCGACGAGCGCGCCGCCCTCGCGCCGGCGCACGTCGATCGCGACCACCAGGTTCGCGCTACCGATCTTGACCGCGGCCTCGCCGAGGAAGTCGGGGTCGCGCACGGCCGCGGTCATGACCGAGACCTTGTCCGCGCCGGCGCAGAGCAGGTCGCGGATGTCGCCCAGCGAACGGACGCCGCCGCCGACGGTCAGCGGCATGAAGACGGTCTCCGCGGTGCGCGCGACCACGTCGAGCAGGATGCGCCGCCCCTCGTGGCTCGCGCTGATGTCGAGGAAGGTGATCTCGTCGGCCTCCTGCTCGTCGTAGAGCTTCGCGACCTCGACCGGATCCCCGGCGTCGACGTGGCCCTCGTAGCGGACTCCCTTTACCACGCGGCCGCGCTCGACATCGAGGCACGGGATGATGCGCTTCAGCAGCATGCCGCCTCCTCGAGGCGCGCGAGCGCGCGGTCGAGATCGAGCGCGCCGGTGTAGAGCGCGCGGCCGACGATCGCGCCAGCGAGCCCGCGCGACGCGCAGCGCGCCGCCTCGAGCACGTCGTCCTCCGACGCGATGCCGCCCGAGAGGATCACGGGGATGGAGACGGCGTCGGCGAGCTCGAGCGTCGCGTCGAGGTTCGGCCCGCCGAGCATGCCGTCGCGCGCGATGTCCGTGTGGATCAACGCCGCGACGCCCGCATCCTCGAAGCGCCGCGCGAGCTCGACGGCGCGCGCTTCGCTCGCAGCCGTCCAGCCCTCGACCGCGACGCGGCCGTCCTTCGCGTCGATCCCGACCGCGACGCGGCCGGCGAAGCGGCGCGCCGCCGTGCGCACGAGCTCCGGATCGCGCAGCGCGCTGGTACCGAGCACGACGCGGTCGACGCCGAGCTCGAAGGCCCGCTCGACGGACGCGAGGCTTCGCAAGCCGCCGCCGAGCTGCACCGGCACGCCACCCGCCGCCGCTACGATCGCGCGCACCGAATCCTCGTTGACCGGCCGTCCCGCCTTCGCGCCGTCGAGATCGACGACATGGAGTCGCGGGATGCCGTGCGCGGCGAAGCGCGCGGCCTGCGCGCCCGGGTCGCGCGCGTAGACCGTCACATCCTCGTGACGGCCCTGGCTGAGGCGCACGCAGGCCCCGTCCTGGAGATCGATCGCGGGAATCAGCTCGAAGCTCATTCCATGCCGCCGGGGATCTCGGCCACGGCGTTGTCCGCGCCCCAGCGTGCGAGCTCCGCGGCCGTCAGCCAGCGCATGCCGTTGCCCGGATACTGGAGGCCGGTGAAGAGATTCGCGCTGAGCGCCGTCTGCGTCTGGTCGAAGCGCACGCGGAAGGCAGGCGTGCCATCCGGCGCCGAGCTGAGCGTGAAGCTGAAGGCGACACCCGCGGGCCGCAGTGCGCCCCGCGTGCCGCCCTCGCGTTCCTGGTAACGCGACACGGTGCCCATGATGATCGACGTCGCGCCGAACTGACTGGCCGCCAGCGCGGCGAGCGCCGCGGGATCGCCTCGCGGCAGCACGATCCCCTGCGCCTCGAACGCGACCACCAGGTCGTTCGGCGCCACGACCGCGACACCGCGCGCGGTCAGCGCCTCGGTCACGAAGCGGGTCACGAGGTCCGCCGCGTCGGCCGCGGACACGCCGCGCGGATCGCTGCCGGGGCCGCGCAAGGTCGGATCGGGCAGGAAGGGCGCGACGGCCACCTTGGCGAGGAGCCCCGGGAGCGCCTTCACGACCTGCGACTGCACGATCGGCGGGTTGATCGTGTTGCAGCCCCAGAGCAGGGGCAGCAGCGCGAGCGGGGCGCGCGCGCTCAGCCGGCGCACGTCGCCATCCAGGCCGCGAAGGCATCGAGCAGGCGGCGGCCCGCCTCCTGGCTCTTCTCGGGGTGGAACTGCACGGCGAAGACGTTGTCGCGCGCGACGCCCGCGGCGAACGTGCCGCCGTAGTCGGCGCAGCCGACCGCGAGCGAGACGTCGTCGGGCACAACGCGGTAGCCGTGCACGAAGTAGTAGTACGACTCGGCCGGCAGCCGCGCGCTCACCGGGTGAGCGCCGCTCCAGCGCACCGAGTTCCAGCCGATGTGCGGCACGCGCAGAAGACGGCCTCGCTCGTCGGTCGACGGGAAGAGCTCCACGCGCCCCTTGAAGAGCCCGAGCCCCGGCGTCGACCCGTGCTCCTCGCTCTGCTCGAAGAGCAGCTGGAGCCCGAGACACAATCCGAGGTAGGGACGCCCCGACTCGATGTGCTCGCGCACCGCGGCGTCGAGTCCGCGCGCGCGCAGCGCGCCCATCGCGTCCGCGAAGGCGCCGACGCCCGGAAGCGCCACGGCGTCGTGCGCGCGCAGGCGGTCCGGGTCCGACACCACCTCGACGTCGAAGCCCGAGCGCTCGAGCGCCTTTGCGACGCTGCGAAGGTTTCCAGCGCCGTAGTCGACCACGGCGATGCGGGAGGGCGCGGTCATGGATCCGCCGAAGGGCTAGAGGGCGCCCTTCACGGTGGGGAGACCCTTGACGCGCGGATCTCGTTCGATCGCGACGCGCAGGGCGCGGGCGAGGCCCTTGAAGATGGCCTCCACCACGTGATGGGGGCTCTTTCCGTAGCGGAGTTCCACGTGCAGGTCGAGCCCCGCATTGTGCGCGAAGGCGTGGAGGAAGTCCTCGGTGAGCGAAGCGTCGAAGCTCCCGATGCGCGCGTTCGGCAGCTCGACGCGGTACACGAGGTAGGGCCGGTTCGAGACGTCGAGCGACACCTCGACCTTCGCCTCGGCCATCGGCAGCACCTGCGAGCCGTAGCGGCGGATGCCCTCGGCGTCGCCGAGCGCGCGGCGCACGGCCTGCCCGAGCGCGATGCCGACGTCTTCGATCGTGTGGTGGAGGTCGACCTGGAGGTCGCCCTTCGCCTCGAGCGTGAGATCGAAGAGCCCGTGCTTCGCGAACGACTCGAGCATGTGGTCGAAGAAGGGAACGCCCGTGTGGACGCGGTAGGCGCCCTCGCCGTCGAGGCAGAGATCGATCTCGATCTCGGTCTCGCGGGTCTTGCGGTGCACGTTGGCCGTGCGCGATGCATCCCTCACAGCAGCGACTCCGCCTCGGCCTCGCGCGCCGCCTCGCGCTCGCGTCGCGCGCGGCGGATCTTCTGCAGGCGCAGGTCGACCGATAGCCGGTGGCCCGTCAGGCCCTCGATGTCGGCGAGACGCATCACGTCGAGTCCGAGCTCGCGCAGCTTCGGCGGCTCGAAGCGCGTGACGATCGTCTTCTTCAGGAAGTCGTCGACGGATAGCGGCGAGAAGAAGCGAGCCGTTCCGCCGGTCGGCAGCACGTGGTTCGGTCCGGCCAGATAGTCGCCGACCGCCACCGGCGTGTAGTGGCCGAGGAAGATCGCGCCCGCGTTGACGATCTGCTTTGCGACGGGATCCGGGTCGTCGACCGCGATGATCAGGTGCTCGGGCGCGTAGCGGTTCGCGAGCGCGATGCACTCCTCCATGTTCTTGCAGGCGATCAGCGCGCCGCGCGTCTGGAGCGACTTCGAGGCGATGCGACCGCGGTCGAGCGTCTTGAGCTGACGCGTGATCTGGTCGCGCACGCGCGCGACGAGCGCCTTCGCGGGCGTGAGCAGGATCGCCTGCGCCATCTCGTCGTGCTCGGCCTGCGAGATCAGATCCGCCGCGACCCACGCCGGGTTGGCGCTGCGGTCGGCGATCACCATCACCTCGGTCGGACCCGCCTCGGTGTCGATCGCGACATCCCCGAAGACCATGCGCTTGGCCGTCGCGACGTACACGTTTCCGGGTCCGACGATCTTGTCGACCCCGGGCACGCTCGCGGTTCCGTAGGCGAGCGCGGCGATCGCGTGCGCGCCGCCCATCTTGAAGACGCGGTGCACGCCGGCCACCTTCGCGGCGATCAGCACCTCGGGGCGCACCTTGCCGTCGGGGCCGGGCGGCGTGGCCATGATGATCTCGGGCACCTCGACCACGCTGGCCGGGACCGCATTCATGATCACGGTGGACGGGTAGACCGCCTTGCCGCCCGGCACGTAGATGCCGACGCGAGCGAGCGGACGCACGCGGTAGCCGAACGTCCCGCCGCCCTCCTCGCGCACCTCCCACGACGACGGGATGCGCTTGCGGTGGAACTCGCGCACGCGCATCGCGGCCTTGCCGAGCGCCGCGCGGTCGGCGGGGTCGATCTTCTCGGCCGCCTCCTCGAACTCCTCGGGCTGGACCTCGAGCTCGTCGATGCGCGCGCCGTCGAAGCGGCGCACGCAGGCGAGCAGCTCGGCGTCGCCGCCCGCGCGTACGCGCTGGACGATCTTCGCGACGGTGCGCGTGACGTCCTCCGCCTCGGCCTCGCGGCGCCGCACCAGCTTCTCGAACTGGCCCTGGAACCCCGGTTCTCCCGTCTCGAGGACGGAGACGATCTTCGCCGCGACGCGGGTCGCCATGCTCATCCCTCCCGGCGAATGTCCGCGCCGAGGCCGCGGAGCTTCTCCTCGATCCGCTCGTAACCGCGATCGATGTGGTAGACGCGATTGACGACAGTGTCCCCCTCCGCGGCGAGCGCCGCCACGATGAGTCCGGCCGAGGCGCGAAGATCGGTCGCCATCACGGGCGCGCCCATCAGGCGCGGCACGCCGCGGATCTGGGCGACGCGCCCGGAGAGCGAGATGTCGGCGCCCATGCGCTGGAGCTCCGGAACGTGCATGAAGCGGTTCTCGAATACCCGCTCCTCGACCACGCTCGCTCCCTGCGCGAGGCAGAGCGCCGCCATCAACTGCGCCTGCATGTCGGTCGCGAAGCCCGGGAAGGGCGCGGTCACGATGCGCGTCGGCCGGATCGGACCGACCTGGCGCAGGCGCACCCGGTTCGGCGCGGTCTCGATCTCGGCGCCGCAGTCGCGCAGCTTGTCGAGCGTCGCCTCCATCAGCGACGGATCGGCGCCCTCCACGTCGACGTCGCCTCGCGTGGCGAGCGCAGCCGCGAGCAAGGTGCCGGCCTCGATGCGATCGCCCGAGACGCGGTGACGCACGCCCCGCAGCGATCGCACGCCGCGGATCACGAGCCGATCCGTGCCCGCGCCGCGGACGTCGGCGCCCATCTTGAGGAGTACCTCGGCGAGCTCGACGACCTCCGGCTCGCGCGCGGCGTTCTCGAGCACGGTTTCCCCATCGGCGAGGCAGGCCGCCATCATCACGTTCTGCGTGCCGTTGACGGTGGTCAAATCGAAGGCGACGCGCGCGCCGCGCAGTCGCGGACAGCTCGCCTCGACGTAGCCGTGATCGAGGCGGATCTTCGAGCCGAGCGCCTCGAGACCCTTGAGGTGCTGATCCACCGGTCGCACGCCGATCGCGCAGCCGCCGGGCTCCGACACGCGCGCCTCGCCGAAGCGCGCGACGAGTGGACCGAGCACGAGGAATGACGCGCGCATCTTGCGGACGAGGTCGTAGGGCGCCTCGCGACCCGTCACGCGGCGCGCGTCGATGCGGATCTCGCGGGAGCCCTCGCCCACCCAGTCGGCGCGGGCGCCGAGTGCGCGCAGCAGCTCGAGCATCGCGTCGACGTCGCGCAGTCGCGGGACGTTCTCGAACCAGGTCTCGCCGTCCGCGAGCAGCGCCGCGGCCATCAGCGCGAGCGCGGCATTCTTCGAGCCCGAGACGGCGACCTCTCCGCGCAAGGGAACGTTGCCCCGCACCACGATGCGATCCATCGAAGCTCACCCCCCTCCACGCGGGCCCGAGTCCCGCGCTCGTCGCGCAGTCGTGACGCGTGGCTTTCCACTCAGATCACGGCGCAGTGCGATCTCCGTGAGTCCTGCCTCCGAGCAGGCCCGGGCCACCGCCTCGGCCTGATCCGGTGCGTGCTCGAGGATCAGCGCGCCTCCGGATTCCAGCCAGCTCGGAGCCTCGGACGCGATGCGCCGCAATAGCTCGAGACCTCCAGCGTCGGCGAAGAGCGCCGACTGCGGCTCGTGGGACAGCTCCGGCGGAAGCTGTGAGCGCTCCGCCGGGTCGAGATACGGAGGATTCGAAACCACCGCGTCGAAGCGCTGCCCGGCGACGGCGGCGAAGCCGTCGCCCTGCGCGAAGCGGATTCTCTCGGCCATTCCGAGCTCTTCGGCATTCTGTTGCGCGACTTTGAGCGCTTCTTGCGAGAGATCGGTCGCGACGACCGCGGCGTCGGGACGCTCGCTCGCGAGGGCCAGCGCGATCGCGCCCGAGCCGGTGCCGAGATCGAGCACGCGCGGGGCGGCGACGCCTCTCGGCGGAAGCAGCTCGAGGGCCGCCGCCACCAGGGTCTCGGTCTCCGGCCGCGGCGTGAGGACGTCACGCGTCACGCGCAGCGGCAGCGACCAGAACTCTTTGCGCCCGACGAGCTGCGAGACGGGAACTCGCTCGGCGACGCGTCGGCGCACCAGCTCGCGGAAGACCGCGCGCTCCGCTTCCTCGACCGGCTTCTCGAAATCGAGATAGAGGCGCAGCCGCGTCGTGCCGAGCGCGTGCGCGAGCAGGCACTCGGCGTCGAGCCGCGCGCTCTCGATCCCCCGCTCGGCGAAGTGGCCGGTGGTCCAGCGCAGCAGCTGGAGCACGTTCCAGGCTCGCCGGGCCGCCGGCCGCTCCGGGGCAGGCGCGACCGGGCCGCTCACTGCAGCTCCTGCTCGTCGAGCGAGCCCTGCACCGCGTCGAGCAGCGGATCCATCTCGCCGGCGAGCAAGGCGTCGAGCTGGTGGATCGTGACGCCGGCCCGGTGATCCGTGACGCGCGACTGCGGGAAGTTGTAGGTGCGGATCTTCTCGCTGCGGTCGCCGGTGCCGACCTGCGCCCGGCGCGCGCTCGCGCGCGACGCCGCCGCGCGCTCGCGCTCGACCTCGAGCAGCCGCGCGCGCAGCACCTTCAGCGCCTTCGCCTTGTTCTTGTGCTGCGACTTCTCGTCCTGACACGTCACGACGGTGTTGGTCGGGATGTGCGTCACGCGCACCGCGGAGTCTGTCGTGTTGACGCTCTGGCCGCCGGGACCCGACGAGCGGAAGACGTCGATCCGGAGATCGGAGGGATCGATCTGCACGTCCACCTCTTCGGCCTCGGGCAGCACGGCGACGGTGACCGTCGAGGTATGGATGCGCCCCTGCGCCTCGGTCTGGGGCACGCGCTGCACCCGGTGGACGCCGCGCTCGAGCTTCATGCGTCCGAAGACCCGCTCGCCCGACACCGAGGCGATCACTTCCTTGACGCCGCCGGCGCTCGCCTGCGAGAGCGAGAGCGGCTCGACCTTCCAGCCGCGCCGCTCGGCGTAGCGGAGGTACATGCGGAACAGCTCCTGCGCGAAGAGCGCCGCCTCCTCGCCGCCGGCGCCCGCGCGGATCTCGAGGATCGCGTCCTTCTCGTCGTCGGGATCGCGCGGCAGGAGCAGCACGCGGATCTCCTTCTCCAGCGCGCCGCGCCGCTCCTCGAGACCGGAGAGCTCCGACGTCGCGAGCTCACGCATCTCCGCGTCGCCCTCGTCGAGCAGCGCGCGCGCGCCCTCGAGGTCGGCCAGCAGCTTGCGGTACTCGCGCGCTGCCGCCGCGGCCGGACGCAGGCCCGCCAGCTCCCGCGCGAGCCGCCGCGACTCGGCCGGATTCGAGGCCACCTCGGGACGAGCGAGCTGCTCTTCGAGCTGCTGCGCCCGGTCCGCGAAGGCGGAGATTCGTTCGAGGAGATCCGCCATGGATGCGTCCCGGGCCGGGGGAAACGCCTGGGCGGCGGGAACTTAACGAACCGGTCCTCGCCGGGGCAGGGCCGCGGGCCCGCGGCTCCGGCTAGGAGCTCATCGACGCGAGGAACTCGGCGTTGCTCTCGGTCTTGCGGATCTTCTCGAGCAGGAACTCCATCGAGTCGACCGGCGACAGCGGCGCGAGCACCTTGCGCAGCACGTACATGCGGTTCAGGGTCGCGGCGTCGAGCAACAGCTCCTCGCGGCGCGTGGCCGAGCGGTTGATGTCGATCGCGGGGAAGGTGCGGCGATCCGCGAGCTTGCGGTCGAGCACGATCTCGCTGTTCCCGGTGCCCTTGAACTCCTCGAAGATCACCTCGTCCATGCGCGAGCCGGTCTCGATCAGCGCGGTGCCGATGATCGTGAGGCTCCCGCCCTCCTCGAGGTTGCGCGCGGCGCCGAAGAAGCGCTTCGGCTTGTGCAGCGCATTCGAGTCGACGCCGCCCGACAGGATCTTGCCCGAGTGCGGCACAACCGTGTTGTGGGCGCGCGCCAGCCGCGTGATCGAATCGAGCAGGATCACCACGTCGCGCCGGTGCTCGACCAGGCGTCGTGCCTTCTCGATCACCATGTCCGCCACCTGGACGTGTCGGGTGGCCGGCTCGTCGAAGGTCGAGGAGATCACCTCGGCCTTCACGTTGCGCTCCATGTCGGTCACCTCCTCGGGCCGCTCGTCGATCAGCAGCACGATGAGATAGACCTCGGGGTGGTTCTCGGCGATCGAGTTCGCGATGTCCTTCAGGATCATCGTCTTGCCCGCCTTCGGCGGCGACGTGATCAGCGCGCGCTGGCCCTTGCCGATCGGCGCGATCAGGTCGATCACGCGCGTGGTGAGGCCCCCCGGCTTCGACTCGAGGGTGAACTTCTGCGACGGGTAGAGCGGCGTCAGGTTGTCGAACAGGATCTTGTGTCGAGCTGCCTCCGGCGATTCGAAGTTGATCTGGTCGACCTTCAGCAGCGCGAAGTAGCGCTCGCCCTCCTTCGGCGGTCGCACCTGACCGAGCACGGTGTCACCCGTCCGCAGGTTGAAGCGCCGGATCTGTGACGGCGAGACGTAGATGTCGTCCGGTCCGGCGAGGTAGTTCTGGTCCGGCGCGCGCAGGAAGCCGAAACCGTCCGGCAGGGTCTCGAGCACGCCTTCGGCGTAGATCCGCCCCTGGTTCGCCGTCAGCGCCTTCAGGATCGCGAAGATCAGATCCTGCTTGCGCATGCCCGCGGCGTTCTCGACGGAGAGCTCGTCGGCCATCGCCGCGAGCTCCGACATCGACTTCTCCTTCAGCTCGACGACGTTGACGCTCGGGCCGGCGTCTTCGTCGTCGGCGTAGCGCTCGTCGAAGGACTCGTCCTCGGCGTACTCGTCGTCGCCGCGCCGCGGATCGCCGCCGAGATCGCGCGGACGGCGGCCGCGACCACGCCGCATGCGGCCGGCGCCGCCGGGGTCATCGCCTGCGCGGAAGTTCGACATGAGCTGGTCCGGGTGCGCGACGCCAGGATGCGTCACGCACCTGGCGCTCGATGTTCGGCAGCCTGCGGGGCTGCGCGGGTTTGCACGAGGCCGGCGCGGAGCCGCGCGCCGCGGAGGGAATCTCTCGGGGGTTGGGGCGCCGATCCGGATGGATCGCTCGCCCAGCCTACCCATGCGGTCCGGGACGGTCAACCCTCGCGGCGATGTGGTGCACGAGGCGGCCCGCGTGCGCGCCGTCGCGTCGGAAGGAGTGGAAGCGCTGCGCGTCGCAGCGCGTGCAGCACGACGGCAACCGCGCGATGCGATCGCAAGCCACGCCGGCCTTCTCGAGCGCGTGCGCGGTGAGCGCCGCCAGATCGATCCGCGCATGGCCAGGACTGGTCGGGAGCGAGAGCCGATCCACGACGTCGCCGTGCCCATGGCGCAGTGCGTCGAGCACCGGTGTGTCGATCTCGTAGCAGCACGCGCCGATCGCAGGTCCGATCACGGCGACGAGCTCGGCGCGGGCATCCGTCCGCCGCAACGCGTCGACGCTCGCAGCGACGATGCCGCGCGCGAGTCCACGCCAGCCCGCGTGCACCGCGGCCACGAGGTCGCCGGCGCGCGAGGCGCACAGAACCGGCACGCAGTCCGCCGTCGCGACACCGATCGGAACCCCGGGCTCGCGCGAGAGCACGGCGTCCGCCTCGGGAGGAGGCGTCGCGCGACAGGCCTCGGCGTCGACCACATCGCGGCCGTGCACCTGGTGCGGGCGCAGCAGTCCGGCGGGCGGCGGCTCCCCGCGCATTCCGAAGCCGTGCTCCACGCCGATCGCGTCGAGCCACGCATGGCGGATCGTCACGGAGCTGTCTCGCGGCGCTCGAGTTCGGCGAGGAGCTCGGCGAGATCGGCGGGCGGCGGCGTGCGGAAGTCGAGTCGCCGGCCGGTTCGCGGATGCGTGAACGCGAGGCGCTCCGCATGGAGCGCCGGGCGCTCGAGCCCTGACTCCGGCGCTCCGCGCCCGCGGCGCCCGTAGACGGGATCGCCGACGATCGGCAGGCCGATCGTCGCGAGGTGCACGCGGATCTGGTGCGTGCGACCCGTCCGAGGGCGCACCTCCAGCATGGTCCGACCGCTGCGCGCAAAGCGCCGCGCGACGCGCCAGTGCGTCGCGGCCTCGCGGCCGCCGCGGGTGCGAACACTCATGCGCTTGCGGTCGCGCAGATGGCGACCGATCGGGAGGTCGACGCTTCCGCTCTCCGCGCCCGGCGTGCCGCGCACGAGCGCGAGGTATACGCGCTCGACGCTGTGCTCGCGGAACTGCTCGGCGAGATGCCGGTGCGCGAGGTCGCTCTTGGCCACGACCAGCACGCCGGACGTGCCGCGGTCGAGTCGGTGCACGATGCCCGGGCGGAGCACGTCGCCAATGCCGGCCAGGTCGTCGCAGTGGTGCAGCAACGCGTTGACGAGCGTGCCGCCCGCGTGGCCGGGCGCCGGATGCACGACGATGCCGGCCGGCTTGTCGAGCACGATCAGATCCTCGTCCTCGTGGAGCACCGCGAGCGGGATCGACTCCGGCGCCACGCCGGAGGGCTCGGGATCCGGCGGGATCGCCTCCACCAGGTCGCCCGCGCGGACGCGCAGGCTCGGCGCTACCGCGCGCTCGTTCACGCGCACGCGCCCCTGCTCGATCCAGCGCCGCGCCTGCGAGCGCGAGCAGTTCGCGAGCCCCGCGAGCGCGAGATCGAGTCGCGCGCCCGCCTCGGCGTCTCCGACGAGGAAGTTCACGCGCCCTAGCTTGGCGCAGGCGCGGCTCCGCGTCTCGCTGTGGTCCTAGCGAATCGCGGGGCGCCGCGAGAACAGCCCGCGCCGGCGCTTGCTCGGGCGCTCCTCGTACCGCTGCATGTAGCTGCGCGCGACGCGATCCGGATCGAGGCCGAGGCAGCGCGCATAACATTTGACGAAGCCCCGCACGTAGACGGCCGCCGGCAGATCGTCGAAGCGCTCCTCTTCGATGAAGCGGAGGTAGGCCGGGTTCACCTTCGTGACGCCCGCGATCTCGTCGAGCTCGATGCCGCGGCGGACGCGCAGGCGCTCGAGGCGCGCGCCGTCGTACTCGCCCTGCTCCTCCTCGCCCTCCTCCTCGTCGGGGTCGCGCGCGAGCGCGAGCGGCGGCGGCAGCACGGTCCGGGAGATGTCCATGGCCCTCGGCAGCTCGAAAGGCTCCGTCGGCTGCGGATCCGCGTACATCCCTCGCACGGGACGCGCGAGCTCTTCGTCGTATGCGCGGCGCGCGTCGTGATCGGAGAGCGTGCGGTACGCATTTTCGAGTCGCTCGCGCAGCAGCGGCAGCTCGCCTTCCTGGAAGACCGAATAGCCCGCGAGCGAGTCGTCCGCGTAGGTGGCCTTGGCGAGATGGTAGGCGCGCTCGATCTCGTCCCGCGTCGCCGACGGCGACACGTCGAGGGCCTCGTAGTGATCCTGATCGGCGATCGGCTTCACGCGGCGCCTCCGGCCTCGGGCCCGCGCGCCTCGAGCAGCTTGCGCGCGATGCGCGCGAAGTAGACCGCGGCATCCGAGCGCGGATGCGCGTCGACCAGCGGCCGCAGCGCGCGCAGCGATCGGCGCGCGTCGTCCGTGTGGTTCAGGTAGCCGAGGTATTCGGCCTCGATCGCGAAGTAGCGCCGGCAGACGCTGCACACGGAGAAGCCCAGGCGGATGTCCTCGGCGCTGCGCGCTCCGTTCACGACCAGGCGGGGTCGGAAGGAGCGCATCACACGCCCGAAGCGAGCGCCTTCTCCGGGATCGATCTGCTCGACCTCGCGCAACAGGTCGAAGGGTGTGCGGATGCCGCGCTCGTTCCGCTCGTCCATCGCGAGGCCGACGAGCGTGCGCACCTCCTCCGAAAGCATCGCGAGCCGCAGCCGGCGATAGAAGGCCGCGCGCATGAAGGCATACGCGTTCTCGATCGACGTCGGCTCCGGCGACAGCACGACGATGCCGTCGTCACAGACCATGAAGTAGTCCATCACCGAGCGGTCGGTGCCGGCCGCGAGATCGAGCAGCACGAAATCGGCGTCGAGCTGGCGCAGCGCGCGCACGAATTCGATGCGCCGCGCGTGGCCCGGCTGCGGAGAGCCGAGGTTCGGACGCGTGGCCGGGACGAGTTGGAGGTTCTCGATGCTCGTATCCTCGAGCAGCTTCGGGATGTCCTCTTCGCGCTCGGCGACGTAGTCGGCGAGGCTGCGGCGCGGTCGGCGCACGCCGAGCGCCGTGTGGAGATTGGCGCCCTCGAGGTCGACATCGACAGCGACGACCCGATAGCCGCCACGTGCGAGTGTCGCCGCGAGGTTGGCGGCGACGAAGGTCTTGCCGACGCCGCCCTTCCCGCCGCCGACGGGAATCAGCTGCGGACCTTCCGTGCGGCCGAAGCCCGGGCGCCTCGTGCGGCCGGGCTCTAAGCCGATTCGCCCGCCACCCAATGTGTGGTCCCCCCGGTCCCGAACACACCGTACCGCTTGAGCGACCATGCGCCATGGGCGGCGCGCGTCGCACTCAGTCGCCGCCGACGGCCCTCCGCTGCACCGCGCCTCGTCCGTCGACGACGTGGAGGAACGGCTGCCACTCCTCGAAACGCGCGGACGCGGCGGTGTGGTGGACGAGCGGCGTCCAGCGCGGGCGCATCGGCTGGCGCAGCAGGCGCAAGCGCGCCTGCGCGGGCGTCCTGCCGCCCTTGCGTCGATTGCAGTCGACGCAGCTCGCCACGACGTTCTCCCAGGTCGTGCGACCGCCGAGCGAGCGCGGGATCACGTGATCGAGGTTCAGCTCGGAGCGCAGCGGCCTCCGGCCGCAGTACTGACACGTGAACTTGTCCCGCGCGAAGATGTTGAGCCGGCTGTAGCGGACGTGTCGCCGCGGCACGCGGTCGAAGTGCTGGAGCACGATTACTCTTGGCACGCGCAGGCGACCGCTCGGCGTCCCGATCTCTTCGCCGCCTTCGGGAGCGAGCCGGCACCACGCATCGAAGTCGAACGTCTCGTAGGCGTGATTCACGGCCAGCGCGTTGCCGGAGAAGATCAGCGAGAAGGCTCGACGCGCGGTCGTGACGTGGACCGGAAGGTAGGACCGATTCAACACGAGCACATTGGAATTCAGCATGTTCGACGGTCACTTATCGTAAAGGAAGCATTCGGTTCGATCAACGCAGGACCGAGCGGAGCGCCTCCTCGATCGGCTTCTCGTCCTCGGGCTCGAGACTTCGCAGGTCGAGGATGACACGGTCGTCACGGATGCGGCCGAGCACGGGTGGATGGCCGCGCCGCAGGCGCTGCGAGAGATCGCCGGCCGCGATCGGCGCTCGCAGCGCAACGACCCACGTCGCGAGCGCCAGCTCCGGCAGCGCGCCGCCCCCGGCGTAGCTGACGTCGCGCATCGCCTCGGCTTCGAGTCCCTCCCCGGCCCTTCGGATCCGCTCCGCGAGCGCGCGCGCCCGGCGCTCGAGCTCCGCCTCCGGCTCGAGCAGTCGCCGCAGCACGGGGAGCTCGGTCTGCGCGCGGCCGTCGAGCAGGCTCGAGAGCGTCCAGTCGAGACCCGCGAGCGCGAGCTTGTCGAGCCGCAACGCGCGCGCGAGCGGGTTGCGGCGCATCGCCTGGGCGTGCGTCTCGGAGGCGGTGAGCGCGATGCCCGCCTGCGGGCCGCCGAGCAGCTTGTCACCCGAGAAGCACACGATCTCGGCGCCGGCGCGCAGCCGCGTCGGCGCGAAGCTCTCGGCCGGGAGGCCATGCTCCGAGAGATCGATCAGGGTGCCGCTGCCGAGATCTTCGACGACGACGAGTCCTCGCATTCGAGCGAGTGAAGCGAGCTCCGGCAGGCCTGCTTCCGCGACGAAGCCGTGCTGCGAGAAGTTGCTGCGGTGAACCTTCAACAGCACGGCGGTCGACGGCCCGATCGCGCGCTCGTAGTCGGAGAGATGCGTGCGATTGGTGGTCCCGACTTCGACGAGCCGCGCGCCGGCGGACGCCAGGATCTCGGGCACGCGGAACGATCCTCCGATCTCGACGAGCTCGCCGCGCGACACGATCACCTCGCGATCGCGCGCGAGCGTCGCGAGCACGAGGAGCAGCGCAGCCGCGTTGTTGTTCACCACCACCGCATCCGGAACTCCGGCCAGCATCCGGAGCTTCTCGACTGCGGCATCCGACCGGCTTCCCCGATCACCGCTGTCGAGATCGAGCTCGAGATCGGTGTAGCCGCATGCCGCCCGCGCGATCGCCTGCGCGGCACCCGAGGCGAGAGGCGCCCGGCCGAGATTCGTGTGGAGCACGATCCCCGTCGCGTTGACGACTCGTCCGGGATGCGGACGCGAGAGATCACGAGCTCGGCGAGCGGCGACCTCTGCGAGAGCTTCGAGACTCGGTGGAGCCGACGCGCTCGACATCGCCGCGCGGGCCTCGGATAGCGCGTCGCGCGCGGCCTGCAGGGCTGCCCAGCGCGGGAATCCCGTGTCGAATATCTCCAGTGCCCGCGCCAGCCGATCGACTGGAGGAAGGGATCTCCGCAGATCGGGCTTGACCGGACGTTCGGAATTCATGATTTTCCGATCACGTTTTTGATGCGACCGAAGGCGGTCGTCCCACGGGGAAGACACACCGGAGCAGCGGGCCGCGACAAGAGCTCCTCGCAGAGGTGGACGCGAAGAGGAGCAGCGTGGCCGAGCCGCGAACGGGTTCTCCGAAGCTCCGGACGATCGCTGGGTGTGGCCCGATCGGGATGGATGGGCGGCGGGGAGCTGCGCGGTCTCGAATCAAGGACCACCAGGGTCGCACCGTATCGAGGCTTCCTGTGCGAGTCAACGTTTTCGATAGCGATTTCGGGACATTAGAGAGAGGTCCCATCCGTCCGGCGACACGATTCCGCGCGCCGGATCCGAGCTGACCCCGCCAGCGCCGGCGATCCGGCGCTCGAACACTCCCTCGCCCGAAGGCTCGCCAACGCCGAGGCAGGCGGATGGCGTCAAGGACGGGACAACGATTCGGGAACGGCCGCGCGGCTGCTCCCAACGAAATCATCATCAACGTCGGGGCCGGGGAGACGCGCGTCGCGATCCTCGAACATCAGACGTTCGCCGAGCTGCACATCGAGCGCGAGCGCGAGCGCAGCGTCGCCGGCATGGTCGTGAAGGGCCGCGTCACGCGGGTCCTTCCCGGCATGCAGGCGGCGTTCGTCGACATCGGACTCGAGAAGGCGGCCTTCCTCTACGTCGGGGATTACCTCGACGAGGAAGGGCACCTCGATCCCGACGTCGAGGACGAGGAGGGCGCGCGACCTCGGCGAGGTCGGGGTCGCCACGCGAACCGACCGATCCCGAACATCGAGACGGTGCTGCGCGAGGGTCAGGAGATCATCGTGCAGGTCGCCAAGGAGCCGATCGGCTCGAAGGGCGCGCGCATCACGTCGCACGTCTCGATCGCTGGACGCCACCTCGTGCTGACGCCGTGGGCGAAGCGGGTCGGTGTCTCGCGGCGCATCGACTCCGATCGCGAGCGCCGGAGGCTGCGAGAGGTGGTCACGCGGCTCTCGGGCGGAAAGCTCGGCTTCATCATCCGCACCGCGGGTGAAGGCACGAGCGAGGCCGACCTCGAAGCCGACGTGAACTACCTGAGCTCTGTCTGGGAGCAGATCCAGGAGCGCCGCGACCGCGTCTCGGCGCCGACGGTGCTGTTCGAGGAGCTCGCGCTGCCGCTGCGCGCGATCCGCGACTTCGCCAACTCCCGCACCCGGCGAATCGCGATCGACGATCCCGACACCCACCGCAGCATGCAGGAGTTCCTGGCGCGCTTCGTCGCCGACCCGAAGCCGCAGCTCGAGCTCTACACGGGCGCGCTGCCGATCTTCGATCACTTCGGCATCGAGGTGAACATCGACGAGAACCTCGGTCGGAAGGTGTGGTTGCGGTCCGGCGGCTATCTGATCATCGATCAGAGCGAGGCGCTGACCTCGATCGACGTCAACACCGGTCGCTACGTAGGCAAGCGCGATCTCGAGGAGACGGTCCTCAAGACCAACCTCGAGGCCGTGCAGGAGGTGGTCCACCAGCTCCGCTTCCGCAACATCGGCGGGCTCATCATCATCGATCTGATCGACATGGAGAGCGCGGAGAACCGCGAGAAGGTCCACCGCGCGCTCCAGGAGGCGCTGCGCGAGGACAAGGCCAAGACCAACCTGCTGAAGATCTCCGATCTCGGCCTCGTCGAGATGACGCGCAAGCGCACGCGCGAGAACCTGGTGCAGCAGCTGTGCGAGCCGTGCAGCTACTGCGATGGCCGCGGCTACGTGATCTCGGCCGAGAGCGTCGCGTACAAGGTGCTGCGCGAGATCCGCAAGGATCTACCGCGCTTCTGCGGCCGGCAGATCGCCGTTTCCGTCAACCCGCGCGTCGCGGAGATGCTGCTCGGCCCGGCGCGCCGGGCGACGCAGCGGCTCTCGGGCGAGCTCGGACGCGAGATCGAGATCCGCGCACGGCCCGGTCTGCACCAGGAGCAGTTCGAGGTGGTGGCGCTCGACCGCGGCCCCGCGGTCGAGATCCCGCTCGGCTGGCTCGGTGATCGCGAGCGCAGGACGGCCGGGAGCCGGAAGGATGGTGGCCCGACTACTCCGATGGAGGAGTCGTCGGGGGCCTCCTCCGGGGACGGGGAATCGCCGCTCGCGGAGCCCGACGGAGAGGCCGGCTCGAAGCCCGATTCCGAGCCGGCGCTCGCCGTTGACGTCGGAAGCGAAAACCCGATAATCCCGCGCCTTCAGATTGGCGAGGACTCGTGATGTACGCCGTCGTGCGCAGCGGTGGCAAGCAGTACCGGGTGGAGCCCGGTCAGCGGATCCGGGTGGAGAAGCTGGCGGGCTCGGTGGGCGACGCCGTCGAGCTCGGCGAGGTGCTGCTGATCGGCGGCGAGGGAGACGCTCGTGTCGGCACGCCGCTCGTTGCGGGCGCCCGAGCGCACGGCACGATCGTCGGTCAGGCGCGCGGCCCGAAGGTGATGCTCTTCAAGTACAAGCGCCGGAAGAACTACCGGCGCAAGCAGGGGCATCGACAGTCTTTTACGGAGATTCTCGTCGATCGTATCGAGGGCTAGCCGTCCTCTTTCGAAAACACAGCGCGCGCAACGCGCGGCAAGCGCCGAAGGCGCGCGCAGCTCGCGAAGGCGAGCGGAGTTCAGTCGAGATGGCGCATAAGAAGGGTCAAGGCAGCTCGCGCAACGGGCGCGACAGCAACTCGCAGCGCCGGGGCGTGAAGGTCTACGCGGGCCAGCGCGTGCACGCGGGCAGCATCCTCGTGCGCCAGGTCGGCACGCGCATCCATCCCGGTCCGAACGTCGGCGTCGCGAAGGACTTCACGCTGTTCGCCCTGCGCGACGGAGTCGTGCACTACGGGCGATCGGGTGGCCGCATGATCGCGCGGGTCCAGGAGTAGGCCTCGCTCTCGAGCCTGCGGGGGGCTCTCTCTCCCGCGCCGGATGCCACACCGGGCCCCCTACACTCCGGCGACCCATGAGGCGAGACGATCCCTTCATCGACGAGGCGACGATCCGCGTCGTCTCGGGTCGCGGCGGCGACGGTGCGGTCAGCTTCCGGCGCGAGAAGTACGTGCCGCGCGGTGGACCGGACGGCGGCGACGGCGGGCGCGGAGGGGACGTCGTGCTGCGAGCCGATCGCAACCTGGCCACGCTGATCGACCAGCGACTGCGGCGCGAGAACTTCGCCGCCGTCGGTGAGCCCGGGGGCAGCGCGAACCGCACGGGCGCGAGCGGCGCGCCGCTCGTGATCTCGCTGCCGGTCGGCACGGTGATCTACGACGCGGCGGATTCCGGAGCGCCGCCGCTCGCGGACCTCACCGAGAACGGCCAGGCGTTCGTCGCCGCGCGCGGCGGTCGCGGCGGCCGCGGCAACGCGAGCTTCACCAGCCCGACGCGCCAGACGCCCGACTTCGCGACCAAGGGTCGAGCGGGTGAGGAGCGGAGCCTGCGGCTCTCGTTGAAGCTCCTCGCGGACGTCGGCCTCGTGGGATTCCCGAACGCGGGCAAGTCGACCCTGCTGCGCCGGATCTCGGCGGCGCGCCCGCGCGTCGCCGAGTACCCATTCACGACGCTCTTCCCGCATCTCGGCGTCGTCGCGGTCGGCGAGCGGCGCTTCGTCGTGGCCGACATCCCGGGCCTGATCGAAGGCGCCAGCGAGGGCGCGGGCCTCGGCGACCGTTTTCTGCGTCACATCGAGCGCACCCGCGTGCTCGTGCATCTCGTCGACGTGGGCACGGCGCTGCTCGAGGATCGCAGCCCCGTCGCCGCCTACGACGCGATCCGCAAGGAGCTCGCGGCCTACGGGGCGGCGCTCGACGAGCGCGAGGAGATCGTCGCGCTGAACAAGATCGATCTGATCGCCGAGCGCGCGGTGCTGCTGCCGATCGAGGCGACGCTACGAGAGCGCGGTCGCTCGGTCCACCGCATCTCGTCTGCCACCGGCGAAGGCCTGCCCGAGCTGCTCGGCGAGGTGGCGCGCCGTCTCGAAGCCAGCGAGGCCGCCGCGTGAGCGCCGGACGCGCCGCTCTGCGACGCGCTCGCCGGATCGTGGTGAAGTTCGGCAGCAGCATCCTGACCCGCGATGGCGTGCTGCGGCCGCGCCGCATCGCGGACCTCGCGCGCCAGGTGGCCGCGCTCTGCGGCGAGGGCAAGGAGATCGTCGTGGTGTCGTCGGGCGCGATCGCGCTCGGCAGTCGCAAGCTCGGCTGGTCGCACCCCGGGCGCTCGATTCCCGAGAAGCAGGCGGCCGCCGCGGTCGGGCAGATCGAGCTCTCGGAGCTCTACCGGCGGCACCTCGCGAGGCACGGCCGCCACGCCGCGCAGGTCTTGCTGACCCGGACCGACCTGGCGCAGCACGAGCGCTTCCTGAACGCGCGCCACACGCTGCAGACCTTGCTGCGGCTCGGCGCCGTTCCGGTCGTGAACGAGAACGACACGATCGCGACCGAGGAGATCCGCTTCGGAGACAACGACAACCTCTCGGCCACCGTCGCCAATCTCGTCGGCGCGGAGCTGCTCGTGATCGCGACCGACGTCGACGGCCTCTACGCGAGCCCGCCGGAGCCCGGACGCGCGCAGCCTCCGCGGCTCGACGTCGTGGACGAGATCACGCCGGAGATCGCGAGTGCCGCCGGCGGATCCGCCAGCGCCTTCGGACGCGGCGGCATGACGACGAAGCTCGAGGCCGCGCGCGCCGCAGCGCGCTGCGGCGCCGCCACCGTGCTGTGCAACGGCCACGCCCCCGACGTGCTGCTGCGCGTCGCGCACGGAGACGGCGTCGGCACCGTGTTCCTGACGCGAAGCCGGCTCGCCAGCCGCAAGCACTGGCTCGCCTTCACGACGCACACGCGCGGTCAGATCGTGCTCGACGACGGCGCCGTGCGCGCGCTCGTCGAGCGCGGCAAGAGCCTATTGCCCGCCGGCATCCGCGCCGTGCGCGGTGAATTCGGCATCGGCGATCCGGTCGGCTGCGTCGGCGAGAACGGCGCCGAGTTCGCGCGCGGGCTCGTGGCCTACACCTCCGA
Organism: Myxococcota bacterium; assembly: GCA_035541475.1. Classification (GTDB taxonomy): domain Bacteria; phylum Myxococcota_A; class UBA9160; order UBA9160; family SMWR01; genus DASUFZ01. The sequence goes on from DATKND010000182.1 coordinate 26,076, forward strand.
GGCGATCGCGCGCATCGCGGGGCTCGCGACGCCGAAGATCCCCGAGGTGCTAGGCTATTCGAACGGCAACGAGGTCATTCACCGCGACGATCTCGTGCTGCTCGAGCCGGGTGATCGATGAGCCTCGCTGCCACGATCGAAGACATCGCGCGGCGCGCGCGCGATGCCTCGCGGCGCTGCGCCGAGCTCGACACGCGGCGCAAGGACGCGTGGCTGCTGCGCGCGGCGGAGCGGCTCTCCGAGGCGCGCGAGCGCATCCGCACGGCGAATGCCGAGGACCTGCGCGCTGCGCGCGAGAAGGGCGTCGCGGCGCCGCTCGTCGCGCGGCTCGAGCTCGGCGACTCGAAGTGGCGCGACATGCTGGCGGGGCTGCGCGACGTGGCGCGGCTGCCCGATCCCGTCGGGCGGATCGAAGAGACGCGCGTACGGCCCAACGGCCTCGAGGTCGGGCGCATGCGCATCCCGCTCGGCGTGATTGCGATGATCTACGAGTCGCGCCCGAACGTCACGGTGGACGCCGCGGCGCTGTGCGTGAAGGCCGGCAACGCCGTGATCCTGCGCGGCGGCTCCGAGGCCTTCCACTCGAACCAGGCGCTCGCGCAGGAGCTGCGCGCGGCCGCGCGCGACTGCGACGTGCCCGAGGACGCCGTGCAGATCGTGCCCGTCACCGACCGCGCCGCGGTCGACCTGCTGCTCGTGCAGGACCGCTACATCGATCTCGTGATCCCGCGCGGCGGCAACGCATTCATCCGCAAGGTGGTCGAGACGTCTCGCATCCCGGTCATCAAGCACGACGCGGGCGTGTGTCACGTCTTCCTCGACGCGTCGGCCGACGCCGACATGGCGGTCGCGATCGCCTGCGACTCGAAGCTCCGCCAGATGGCGGTCTGCAACGGGCTCGAGACCTTGCTCGTCCACCGCGACGCCGCGCAGGCCGTGATGCCGCGCGTGCTGAAGTCGCTGCACGAGCAGGGCGTGGAGCTGCGCGGCGACCCGCGCGTCTGCGAGATCTTCGGCGACGCGCGGCCCGCGACCGAAGCGGACTGGTCGGAGGAGTACCTCGCCCCGATCCTCGCGGTGCGCATCGTCGAGGGGCTCGACGACGCGATCGAGCACGTGCGCCGCTACGGCTCGAGCCACACCGACGTGATCGTGACGGAGAGCTACGCGAACGCGCAGGCCTGGCTGCGCCGGGTCGACTCGGCCACCGTGGGCGTCAACTGCTCGACCGCGTTCGCCGACGGCTACCGGCTCGGGCTCGGCGCCGAGATCGGCATCTCGACGTCGAAGCTGCACGCCTACGGTCCGATGGGTCTCGAGAGCCTGACCACCCTCAAGTTCGTGCTCCGGGGCAACGGCCAGCTGCGCGAATGACGCGAGGCCTCCGGCTCGGCATCCTCGGCGGCACCTTCAACCCCATCCACCTCGGACACCTGCGCGCCGCGGAGGAGGTGCTGGAGGCGCTCGGGCTCGAGCGCATGATCCTCGTGCCGGCCGCGACGCCACCACACAAGGACGACGCGCCGGACGACCCGATCGCGCCGGCGTCGCAGCGGCTCGCGTGGGTACGCGCCGCCGTCGCCGAGAACCCGGCTTTCGAGGCCGACGGCATCGAGGTGGAGCGCGGCGGGCGCTCGTACACGATCGACACGGTGCGAGCGATCGGCGCGCGCACGGCACCCGAGCTGCCGGTCTTCGCGATCGGCCAGGAGGCCTTCGCGGAGCTCGGCAGCTGGCGCGCGCCGGAGGCGCTGCTCCGCAGCTGCCATTTCGCCGTCATGACGCGGCCGCCCTTCTCGGCCGCGGCGGTGGCCGACTGGCTGCCCAAGTGCGCGCGCGACGAGGTCGTGCTGGCGCCGGGCGGGCTCTCGGCGCGGCATCGCGAGGCGCCTACCTGGATCCGCCGGATCGAGGTGACCGCGCTCGACATCTCGTCGTCGGACATCCGGGCCCGGCTTCGTGCCGGGCGCTCGATCCGCTACCTGGTCCCCGACGCCATCCGGGAGGCCGTCGCGCAGAGCGGCGTGTACGGACCGGCGGGCGCGCGTTAAGCTGCGAATCATCGGATGAGCGAGGCGCAGCGGCTGGACAGCGCGGCCTGGGTCGCCGAGGCAGCGCTCGGGAAGAAGGCGGAGCGGCTGGTGGCGCTCGACGTCAGCGCCCTCACCTCGATCGCCGATGTCTTCGTGATCGCGACCGGCACCTCCGATCGCCACGCCCGTGCGATCGCGGATGCGATCGTCGAGGAGGCCTCGCGCCGCGGCCGCCAGGTCCTCGGGATCGAGGGCTACGAGGATGCGCGCTGGCTCCTCATCGATCTCGGCGACGTGATCGTGCACGTGTTCCTGCCCGAGGTGCGCGAGGCCTACGATCTCGAGCGGCTGTGGAGCGACGCGCCGTCGCTCCAGGTCGGCGAGGCCGGCGCCGCGCGCTGATCTTCCCGCTTTTCCGCCCCTCCGGTCCCGCGGAGATCCGACCGTCTCGCTGCTCTTGCGGGGTCTGCTCGACCTCCTCTTCCCAGCGTCTTGCGCCGGCTGCGGCGAGCCGTGCGACGCGCTGCTCTGCACGCGCTGCGCGGCGAGGCTGCCGCGCATCCCGCGAGGCGCTTGCGCGCTGTGTCAGGAGCGGCCGGCGGCGGCGGAGCATTCGCTGTGCGCGGACTGCGCCCGGCGCAAATCCCCGCTCGACGCCTGCATCGCCGGGACCTGGTTCACGGACGAGGCCGCCGCCTGGGTCCGCCGTTACAAGTACCCGGCTCGCGGCCTCCAGGCTCCGTCCGGGCAGGATCGCGCGCGGCTTCGCGCCCTGCTGGCGGAGTCGACGGCGTGGCGACCGCTCGCGACACCGAATTGTGTCGTTCCGGTCCCGCTCCACGCCGCGAGGCTCCGGCGGCGCGGCTTCAATCCCGCCACGACCCTGGCGCGAGCGCTCGCGCGCGGCGCCGGCGTGTCGATCGCGCACGGGGCGCTGGCTCGCACGCGCGACACGCCGAGCCAGACTGGGCTCGGCCGCGCAGCGCGGCGCGCGAACGTGCGCGGTGCCTTCCAGGCGCGCCGCCTCGACGCCGCGCACGTCTGGCTGGTGGACGACGTCGTCACGACGGGCGCGACGCTCGAGGAGTGCGCGCGCATGTTGCGCGCGGCCGGCGCCCGCAGCGTCGTGGCGCTGTGCGCGGCAAGGACGCCGCCCCGCGAGGCGTGAACTCGCTAGCTGACGTCCGCGCGCTCGGGCGCGCGCCGGCTCACCGTCTCGGCGATCACCGCGCACAGACGCGTCGGATCCACCGGCTTCTTGAAGACCACTCCCTCGAGCCCCTGCATGCGGCTCCGCTTGATCACGTGATCGCGGTCGTAGTGGAAGGCGGTCATCATCAGCACGGGCAGATCAGGCCGCAGCTTCCGCAGCGCGGTGTAGAGCTCGTAGCCGTCCATGCGCGGCATCACGACGTCCGAGAGCACGAGGTCGAAGCGCTCCTTCTGCACGCGCTCGATCGCCTCGGCGCCGTCGCTCGCGGTCTCGACCTTGCACCCCGCCGCCTCGAGGATCTCCTGCAGCGAGCGCAAGACGCCGAGGTCGTCGTCCACCACGAGGATGCGAAGCCCGGCGAGGCGCGGGTCGCGGCGCAGCTCGCGGCGCTCGCGCAGGTCGATCATGCGCGCGGGGCCGATGTACTCCATCGTGGCGTAGTCCTCGCGCTCGACCATGCTGCCAAGGCGCTCGAGGATGCCAGTGATGCGGCCGACCTCGCGGCGGATCGCATCGATGCGCTCGCACTCGATCGAGGTGTCGCGTTCGCCCGCGAGCGCGATCACCTCGCGCTCGAGCAGCTCGACCTGGTTCACGATCACGGCGAGCGGATTGTTGATCTCGTGCGAGAGCCCGATCGCGACTTCGCCGAGCGTGGCGAGCTGGTCCTTGCGCAGGATCTCGCGCAGGTCCTTGGCGAAGCCGATCGTGCCATCTTCCTCGCCGTTCTCGGCGTAGAGGATCGTGCCCGAGATCGCGACGGGGATGCGCTCGCCCGCCTTCGAGAGGAACTCGGTCTGGAAGGTCTCGACGATGCCGGCGCCGCCGTGGCCGGACGCGCGCATCGCCTTCATCACGCGCCGGGCCTCGTCGAGGTGGGGATAGAGCTTGCCGACGTAGACGCCGAGGATCTCGCTCGCGGTGTAGCCGAGGATGCGCGTCGCTCCGTCGTTGTAGTAGACGACGTTTCCCTGGCGGTCGGTCGCCACCACGATGTCGGTGGAGCGCGCGATCAGGCGCTCGAGCTTCTCCTGCGTGAGCGACATGACGGCCGGAGTTTAGTGTTCGCCGGTTACGGCGCAGCCGTAAGCCGTCGCCAACCGGGTCAACCCTCTGAACTTCGCTCGGCTTCGCCTCGCCGCGCGCGGCCTTCGGCCGCTTGCTCCGCGAGCCAGCGCTCGGCATCGATCGCGGCCATGCAGCCGGTGCCCGCGGCGGTGACGGCCTGGCGATAGGTCGGGTCCATCGCGTCTCCGCACGCGAAGACACCCTCGCGCGAGGTTCGCGTCGTGCCGGGCCGCACGGCGATGTAGCCGACCGGGTCGAGGTCGATCTGTCCGCGGAAGAGCTGCGTGTTCGGCTCGTGCCCGATCGCGACGAACATCGCCTCCACCGGCAGCTCGCGGTGCTCGCCCGTCACCACGTCCCGGATGCGAAGTCCGCGCACCGAATCGCTGCCCTGGACCTCGTCTACCTCCGCGTTCCACACGAACTCGATCTTCGGATTCGCGAAGGCCCGCTCCTGCATGATCTTCGAGGCGCGCAGCCGATCGCGGCGGTGGATCACGTTCACCTTCGTGGCGAAGCGCGTCAGGAAGATCGCCTCCTCCATCGCGGTATCGCCTCCGCCCACCACGGCCATCGCCTTGCCGCGATAGAGCGCGCCGTCGCAGGTCGCGCAGGCCGACACGCCGCGGTTCTGCAGGCGCTTCTCGGATTCGATCCCGAGCCACTTCGCCTCGGCGCCGGTCGCGAGGATCACCGCTTCGGCGAGGAACACTCGCGAGCCGACCTCGATCCGGAAGGGGCGCTCGCGAAGCTCGACCCGCGTCGCGTCCTCGAGCAGCACTTCGGATCCAAAGCGCTCGGCCTGCTTCTGGAAGAGCTCCATCATCTCGGGCCCGCTCACGCCCTCCGGAAAGCCCGGGTAGTTCTCCACCTCGGTCGTGAGCATGAGCTGGCCGCCGAACTTGCAGCCCGCCACCACCACGGGCGCGAGCTCGGCGCGCGCGGCGTAGATCGCCGCGGTGTAGCCGGCCGGGCCGCTGCCGACGATCAAGAGCTTCTGCCGCTCGGACACTTCGTCTCCTAGGCGAGCAGCGCGTCGAGCTCGCCCGACGCGTCGAGCGCGGCGAGATCGTCGAAGCCACCGACGTGGCGCTCGCCGATCCAGATCTGCGGGACGCTGGTGCGGCCGCTGCGCTCGACCATCTCGCGTCGGCGCAGCGGATCCGCCTCCACGTCGATCTCGTCCCAGCGCTGGCCCTTTCGCGTCAGCAGTGCTTTGGCCATGCGGCAGTAGGGACACCATTGCGTCGTGTAGATCGTGATCTTTCCCATCCACCACTCCGAGAGCTCGGGAGAATAGCGTCCGCCTACAGCGGCTCCGTGATCGGGAGATCCTCCCACATGAGCTGCAGGAAGGTCCCGATGAAGAACGACATGAAGGCCATCAGGAAGATCGCGGAAGGGAACACGTGGAAGGGCTCGATCCCGAGCACCACGGGCAGCTCACCGATGAACGGCGGCATGATCTGGCGCAGCTGCTCGATGCTCTCGGCCTTGTTCTCCCCCGCCCATTCCCGCACCGCCATGAACGGCCCGATCATGCTGGTGAGAACGAGGCCGATGCCGGTCGACTGCACGAGGCCGAGCAGGAAGATCTGCATCGCGCGCTCGAAGGCGACGGAGCTGTCGCCGAGCCGCCGCTGCACCTCGATGTAGAGGTAGAGCAAGGTCACCAGCCCCACCACGACGGACATCGTGGCGAGCGGGACGAACGAGCGCGTGACCAGGTCCCACACCTCGTCGATGAAGAAGATCGGCAGATAGCCGACGATGATGCCGGCCATGATGCGCGGCACCGACGCGTGGAAGAAGGCGAGGTCGCGGCGCACCAGGAAGCGGTAGAGCAGGAACCAGATGACCGCCGCGTCGGCCACCGCCAGCTCCACCGAGCAGAGCCAATCGAAGGCCCGCGGCGCCGATTGGTAGGTCGCCGCGGCGAGCGCGAAGGGTGCCGCGAACGCGAGGAGCACCAGGACGTAGTTGCGGGTGCGCTGTCGCGAGAGCACGCGGTCGGCGTCGTCGCGCCCGCGATGGAGATTGTTCGCGTGCTGGATCATCACCGCCGCGTGGTGGACGTCGTACTGGCGCAGAAACCACGCCTCGAGCTTCTTGAGCACGCGCAGGCAGTCCTTGTGGTGCGGCCGTCGCAGGAACGGAACCAGGTCGCGTCCGCGCTTCACCAGCATCTCGCCGCGCGCATGGATCGCGTGGCGCACCTCGGCCTCGCGGCTCTCGAAGGGCGAGTCCTCGCTCTCGAAGGCGCCGCTCTCCTCGTCGAGACAGACGTCCTCGAGCCAGCGGTAGAAGTGGCGTTCGGCCAGGCGCACGACGCAGCGGTTGATCGCGGCCTGGTCGTGACCCTCGAGCGTGGCGAAGAAGCCCGTCTCCGAGAGGTCGTCCGCCGGATCGAATGGATCGACTTCTCCCGCGACGTAGGCGGCCAGGTACTCGGGCTCGGCGCGGTCCAGCAGCCGGTAGAGCGCGCAGTAGACGAGCTTTCGCAGGTGCAGCACCGCGATGCGGAGGCCCGGGCGCTCGTCCTGCGACGACCCGCTCGCGAAGCGCATCGCGATCTGCGCGATCAGCGCGACGTCCTGCCAGACGCGCTGGAGCGCATCGCGACCGAGGCGGGTGTCGGACTCGAGGCGCCGCGTGACCGCCTCGAGGTGGCGAGGGATCTGGAGCACGAGCCGCGAGACGAGGAGCTGCGAGTCGCGCGCGCGCGCCTCCGGCGCCAGCAGTGTGGGTCGCGTCGCGAGGTCCTGGAGCTGGAGGAAGAGCTCGGCCGGGTCGTGGCGCCGCGCGTGGAAGGAAAAGGTCTCCGGGAAGATCCGCTCGAAGCCCTGCCCGCGGTCGCACTCGAAGCGGACCTCGCGCGCGTGGAAGGCGTAGGTGAAGCGGAAGGTCAGGCGCAGCCGCTCGATCCGCAGCTCCAGCCGGTCGAGCGCCGCGGCGGGAGCGCGCGCGGGCCGGTCCACGATCGCTGCAGAAGCCGTCACGCGCTCAGAGAACCGACGCCCCGGCCTTCTCGCCGGTCTCGTAGTACTCGTCCACGCGCCGCGCGAGCTCGGCCACGCGCTGCGGCAGCTCGTCGCGCAGCGGCCAGCGCGCGAGCGCGATGCGCATGCGGTCCTGGAGGAGATGCGCGTCGGGAAAGCTCTGGCGCGCCATCGCGTCGTCCACCTCGAGCCAGTTGTCGACGGCCGTGCGCGTGCGCGAGATGCGCTCGCCGAGCTCGCTCATGCCCGCCGACTGCACGCTCGAGTGCCGGATCCCGTCGGAGAGCTCGCGCAGCTTCTCGCGCGCGGACTCGAGCACGGGCCGCAGCGCGGCGCGCTCGGACACGATGTCGCCGAGCAGCTCGCTGAAGCGCCGCTGCAGCGGCTCGTGCGACACCTCGCGGAAGAGCAGCACGCGGCCGAGCCGCCGCCCCGCGTCGTCGGCGAGGCTGCGCGCCGTCACGCGGAAGCGGTGGTTGTCGACGTCGACGTCGCAGAAGGCGACGCCTTCCTCCTTCTCGGCCTCGCGCACGGCGGCCTCGATGCGGTCGACACCCTTGCGTGACAGCACCTCGCTGAAGGGGCGCCCGCGCACGTCGCCGCCGAGCCCGAGGTACTCGCGCACGGGCCGGTTGATCGCCTGCACCACACCGTCGGCGTCGAGCGAGATGGCTCCGGTGTCGAGCTCGTCCATCACCGCCTCGAGGAACCCGTTGGCCTTGCGCAGATCCGCCAGCAGCCGCTCGTTCTCGACGGCGAGCTTGTGGTGCTCGACCGCCTGCTTCATCAGCTGCTTCAGCTGCTCCGGCTCCCAGGGCTTCGTGATGTAGGCGTAGACGTGGCCGTCGTTGATCGCCTGGATGATGGCGTCGATGTCGGAGAAGCCGGTCAGGATCATGCGCACCGTCGATGGATGGCGGCGGCACACCTCGGCCACGAACTCGACGCCGCTCATGTCGGGCATGCGCTGGTCGGTCAGCACCGCCGCGAACGGCGCCTTCTCGTCGAGCAACGCCAGCGCCTTCCGAGCGTCCGTCGAGGTGTGGACCTCGTAGTCGTCCTGGAAGGTGAAGGTCATCGTCTCGAGGATGGCCTCCTCGTCGTCGACGACCAGAATGCGCGGCAGCGGTTCGCTCATGCGAGCCGTCTGCGCGGTGTCACCAGCCGAAGAAGCGGCGTCGGCCACTCCCGCTCGTGTCCTTGCGCTTCGCCTCTTCCGCTGCCTTCCGCTCGTTGATCTCCGCGCGGATGTGCTTGCGGTGCTCCTCGGTGCGCTTGCGCAGCCGGTCGCCTCCGATCTTGGTCCACGGTCGCTGCTCCTCGGGTGCGCTGAGTCCGCGGAACTTGCGATAGCCCCAGAGCTCGTGCTTGAACTCCTCCTCGACGAATTTCACCATGATCGCGTCATCGAGGAAGCCGAGCGCCGGGATGTGATCGGGGATCAGGTCCTCGGGGTTGGCGAAGTAGGCGAGCCCGGCGAGCACCTGGTTCTTCACCGGCTGCGGCGCCTTGTACTCCTCGTCGAGGATGATCTGTGTCATGTCCTCGAGCGTCTGGATCGCATCGAGCACGAACTGCGGCGCGTGTGCGGACTCGCGCACCGTCTCCACGAGCTTGCGCGCGTCCTTCAGGATCGTCTCGGGATCGAGCTTCGCGGCGTTCAGCTTGGCCTGCTTGTACAGATCGCGGAAGTACGACGCGTCCTTCTCATCGAGATCGAAGGTGACCTTGAACTTCTTGCCCATGTCGATCTCCCGCGCGGCTCCCCGAGGGGCCGCACTGTATCAATAGCGCGCGTACTCGATCAAGCGCGGCACCTCGCGCGACCACTCGCCTTCCCACAGCTGCGCGACGCGATGACCCGGACTCACGCCCTGCTCGAGCTGCGCGAAGACCGGCGCGAGGAAGCCGGTCTCGTCGCGATCGCGGCGACCGGCGTGCGCGATGCGCGCGAGACCTTCGCGCGCGATGCGAGCGAGTTCCCGCGCGAGCTCGAGCACCGGCACGCCTCCGTAGCGTGCGCCGAGACCGCGGCGCGCGACGTCCGAGCGCGCGGCCTCGCGCGTCTCGGCGTCGAACGCCGACACGAGCGCGTAGGCCTGCGCGAGCGAGTCATCGTCGTAGAGGACTCCCTTCCACAGCGCGGGCAGCGAACAGGTCAGACCCGGCGGCACCGCGTCGGCGCCGCGCACCTCGATCACGCCGCGCTTGAGCCGCACGTCCGGGAAGAGCGTGGTGAGATGCCGGTCGAAGTCGCCGAGCGTCGCCCGTTCTCCTTCGAAGCCCTCGCGCAGGAAGCGGCGGAAGGTGGTCGTGTGCGCGGGGCGGTAGACGCCGTCGCGGACGAGGAAGAACATCGGGACGTCGAGCGCCCATTCGACGTACTCGCGGTAGCCGAAGCCCTCGTCGAAGGCGAAGGGCAGCAGGCCGCAGCGCTCGGGGTCGGTGTGTGACCAGATGTGGAGTCGGCGCGTGGTGAAGCCGTTGGCCTTGCCCTCCGAGACGCTCGAGTTCGCGAAGATGGCCGAGACGATCGGCGAGATCGCGAGCCCGCAGCGCATCTTCGCGACCATGTCGGTCTCGTCGCCATAGTCGAAGTTCGCCTGCACCGTCGCGGTGGCGAACATCATCTCGAGCGCGAGCGAGCCACGCGTCGGCAGGTAGCTCCGCATGATGCGGTAGCGGGCTTTCGGCATCACCGGGATCCGATCGACGCCGTGGAGCGGATGGATGCCGAGCCCGAGCCAGACGATCCGCATCGGATCGCAGACGCGCTTCATCAGCGCGAGATGCGCGTGGAACTCGTCGCAGGTCTCGTGGATCGTGCGAAGCGGCGCGCCCGAAAGCTCCATCTGACCGCCGGGCTCGAGCGTGATGCTGGCGCCGCCCTTTTCGAGCCCGATCAGGAACTCGCCTTCCCGCAGCGGCTGCCAGCCGTCCGCCTCGGCCACCCGGGCGAGCACCGCGCCGATGCCGCGCTCGCCTTCGTAAGGCACCGGCTGATGCGTGTCGGCGTAGAGGCCGATCTTCTCGTGTTCGGTCCCGACGCGCCAGCGATCGCGCGGCTTCTCCCCGCTGGCCAGATGCGCGACCAGCTCGTCGACGGACTCGACGGGCCGCGCGCCGGTCGGCTCCTGACGATCGCGGCTCACGCCGTCCGCCGTCGCGTCGCGCGCACGCTCACGGAGTCGCGGCCTCTTCGAGGAAACGCTCGAGGAAGCTGCAGAGCGCGCGGGAGATCTCCTCGCGCGCGGTGAAGGGGAAGCTGAGGCACGGGCCTTCTTCCTTGCCGGCGCGGAAGGGTCCCACCAACGTGACCTCGCCGCGGCTCTTGGCGGTGACGATCGCGCGGTGTCGTCCGCGCGTCAGGTCGAACTCGACCGCGCGCAAGTGCTTGTCGTCGACGCGCACATCGCCGAGCGCGACGCGAAGGTGCGGCGCGCCCGCGGCGGCCGCGGCCTTGTGGAAGCCCTCGAGCGCCTCGGCGACCTGCGCGCGCAGACCCTCGGCTTCGCGCCGTGCCTCTGAGAGTCCCTGGGCGTGGGAGGACTCGCGCTCGCCGAGCCGTTGTCCGAGCGAGGCAAGACGCGTCGCGAGCTCGTCGGCCGGGGGAATGCGCGACATGGCCCGGGATGCTCGCACATCCCGCCGGATCGGTGCAGGGGCCACGGCCCCCCGAGCGCGTATGGCCGCTATCGAGTCGTCTCGCGCGCGACCTGGCGATTGCCTTCGAGCTGCGCGAGCAGCATGTCGCGCGCGACCTGGAAGCGTCCCCGTAGCGAGGACGGGATCGGCTCGCGCGTCGCGAGGCCGCGCACGTTCGCGGGATTCACGTAGCGACCGTCCTTGCTAAAGCGGAAGCAGACGTGCGGACCGGTGGCGAGGCCGGTCGAGCCGACGTAACCGATCACCTGCTTCTGTCGGACCGTCTGCCCGACCCGCAGGTCCTTCGCGTAACGCGAGAGGTGAGCGTAGAACGACTCGACCCCAGTGCGGTGGCGGATCTTCACCAGGTTCCCGAAGCCTCCACCCCAGTCGCGATAGGTGACGACCCCGTCCGCGACCGCCCACACCGGCGTGCCTTCCGGCGCCGCGTAGTCGATGCCGTGGTGAGGTCGCGTGATCTTGAGGATGGGGTGGAAGCGCGCGTCGCTGTAGGGCGAGGTCACGCGGCCGTGCCACACCGGCGACATCAGGAACTGGCCCTCGACCGAGCTGCCGTCCGGGTGGTAGTAGCCGCCGCGACCCTTCTCGGTCTCGAAGTAGACCGCCTCGTAGTGACCTGCGGCGCCGTCGTAGCGCGCGGCCAGGATGCGGCCCGGGCCCGAGTACTTCTCGTTGCCGTCGGGCTCGACGCGGTAGAGGCGCTCGTAGAGGATCTCGAACGCGTCACCGGCGCGGATCGCGCGATGGAAGTCGATGTCCCAGGCGAAGACGTCGGCGTAGTCGTGAGCGAGCTGGCCGTCCTCGCCGAGCACGGCGATCGCGTCGTAGAGATTGTCGGAGACGAGTCCCGCGATGCGGGCCGCGCGCGGCACCATGTGCGCCTCGCGGCGCGTGACCTCGTAGCCGTCGCCCGCGCGCTGCAGATGCCAGCCCGTGTTGGGCGCCGTCAGGTACTCGAAGTCGACGAGCTCGCCCTGCGCGTCGCGCGCGACGCGGAAGCGGTGGCCCGGCTGCGCGGAGCGGAAGTCGAAGTGCGGGGCGAGCGCGTGCGTGATCTCGAGCACGAGCTGCGGGGAGATGCCTTCCCGGCCGAGCGCGCGGGCCAGGGTCTCGCCCCGACCGAGCTCGCCTTCGGAGATCTGGAGGCGCGGCGGAGGCGGCGTCGGCGGCGTGTGCAGCGAGAGCGCGCCGACAGCCGGTGTCATCACGGCATCGAGGCCGCTCGCCACGAGGTCTGCAGGCGAGAGCGACCCAGCGCCACGCTCGCTCGGGAGGACCGGCTCGGCGTGAACCGAAGTCCATGCGAGACTCGCCGTCGCACCGATCGAGACGGCGATCCGTGCGGCGGAGCTGCGGACATGGCTTCGCGCACGGAGCTGCGGGCGCATGTGCATCGGCTACCTCTCCCGCGGCCTGCCGCGTCGCCGCGATCCGTCCGGATCGCAGCCATCCGGGAAGCGCTCGTCTCTCCCGGATCTCGGACCTCGTCCCAGTTGGACGTCGTCGACGGTGGCCGCTCTTCGGGTTTTTCGCTCTCGAGGAATCCCCCCGGCGGAAAGGCGGCTCTCACACTACACCCATGTAGCGGCGATTGCACGCCTTTGCTGCCGACGATCCGGTAATCGGCCGACGAGAGATCGGCTTTAGGCAATTAGCGGGCGGAAGCGTGCGCCGCGCCGCTACTCCGACTCGTTCCGCAGCTCCTGGATCGCACGGTGGAGCGTCTCGAACAGGGGCTCGATCTCGTCGAGCTCGAGGCAGGAGAAGGCGATGCGCAAGTCCGAACCGCCCGCGGCGATCACGCCGATCCCGTACCGATCGAGCAAGCGCAGCCGGACGCGCTCGGCGTCGAGTCCGCGCGCCCGGACGCACATGAAGTAGCCGCTATTGAACGGGTAGACGTCCCAGCTCTCCCGGAAACGCGGCGCATTCGCGATCTCGTGGACCCGCTCGGCGCGCGCACGCAGCAGCTCGTGCTTCTCTTTGCGCTCGTCGGGGAGCGATGAGGAGGCCAGCGCCTTGGCCACCAGCGACTGCGAGAGCTGCGGCACGTTCGAGATGCCGCTGCGGATCGCGCCCCGCGTCTTGGCGTCGAGCACCTCGCAGACTTCCTTGGCGGTATCAGCGCGGCCCGGACCGAAGGTCAGGAAGCCGCAACGCAGGCCCCAGACGAAGAGCTCCTTGGTGGCGCCGTCGAGGCGGATCGCCAGCAGGTTCGGGTGGCGATTGCAGAGCGGCCCGAACAGCGATTCGGTCATCGAGGCGCCGCCCACGTGGTAGAAGAGCCCGAAGTAGGCGTCGTCGAGCACCGCCACGACTTTCGTGCCGCGCTCGGCCTGCGCGATCAGGCTCCGCACGATCGATTCGCCCTCGGCGGGTGTCGGCACGTAGCCGGTCGGGTTGTTCGGGAAGTTGAGCAGCGCGAGCACCTTGTCGCGGCCGCTCGCGGCCCGGCCGAGCGCTTCGCGGAAGGCGTCGACCGCATAGCCACCGCCGGCGGCGTAGAAGGGGTAAGTCACGAGCTCGCCGGCGAGGCGCGTCTCGAAGGTCAGCGCGTAGTTGTCCCACTGCTTGTCGGGCAGCACGATGCGGTCGCCGGGATCGACGAACAGATCTCCGACCAGCGAGAGGCCGTGCGTGATGGCGCTCGTCACGATCGGCAGGCCGAAGGCCTTCCCGCGCAGCGACGGGTTCTCGGCGAGCGCCTTCTCCTTCCAGCGCTCGCGCAGCGCCGGCTGACCGGCGGGCGGCGCGTAGTTGAAGGCCTCGCCGGGGCTGAGGTCGCGGAAGTGAGACGCCAGCGAGCGCAGGTACATCGGCTCGCGGCCCTCGGTCGCGATGCCGATCGTCGCGTTCATGCGCTTGGCGCGGACACCCGCCTCGGCCGACTGCGACAGGATGCCCTTCGGGAAGTAGAGCCGTCGACCGAGCGCCGACAGCATCGAGAACACTTCGTGCGAGGCCGACTCGAGCCGCTCGTTCAGCTCGCGCGCGAGGGGATGCAGCGAAGCCATGTTGATTCCGGGACGCGGAGCGCGCGAATCTACAGCCGCCGCTCCAGCACGTCCATCGAGTCGGCGAAACCGATGCTGCGCCAGAACGTCTGACCGAGCTCGTTCGCCGGATCGACGCGCACGACGACCCGCTCGACGCTGCGCTCACGCACCCACGCCAGCGCTTCGCCGACGAGCGCCCGCCCGACACCGCGGCGCCGCGCCTCGGCGCGCACGAACAGCTCGCCGATCTCCGCGCGCCGCGTCTCGCGATGGATCGGCGGCGCGTGCTGGATGCGCGTCATGCAGAGCCCGCAGGCGCCGCCCTGCTGCTCGTAGAGGAGGACCAGCGCGTCCGGGTCGCCGAGCTCCGCGCGCACCAGGCGCTCGATCTCGCGCTGCGCGCCCGGACGCAGCGCGAGGCGGGCGTCGAGTCGGGCGTGGTGCGCGGAGAGCTCGCTCCAGAGCGCCGCCACGGGCTCGACGTCGCCGGCGTCCGCTCGCCGCACACCACCTTGTGACGGCGCGGCCGCCGCGGTCTGCACTACGGACCCGACGGCGACTTCGTCGCGCCGCTCGGATCCACGTCCTCGCCCGGCAGTCCGTGCCCGCTCTGGGTCGCGCGATCGACCTCGCGCTGGATCACCTTCTTCTGGAGCTCGTCCTGCGAGTCGGCGCCCTTGACCTCGCCGATCCCACCCGACGGCATCATGCGGAAGTCGCCGTGGCGCGAGCCGTCGCGCTCGAAGCGTCCCGAGAGCACGCCGCCCTCGATCTTCTGCGTGGTGTACTCGGTCGTGCCTTCGAGCGTGTCGGTGCGGCCGCTGCCCATGAAGTCGGAGCGCTTGAAGATGGGAAGCTTCTCCGGGTCGTCGATCGACCAGACCTCCTCGTATGTCACGACCGACGCGGAGGCCGCGGCGGCGCGGCGACCGGAGGTCCAGCCCTGCGCGTCCGAGCCGCGCAGCGTCTTGGTCTTGGTGCCACGCGGGTTGACCTGGAGGCCGTCCTTGATGTCGGCGAGCTGCGCGTCGGAGGGCTCCCAGTAGTGCAGGATGCGCGCATACTGTCCGGTGTCGCGGCGCTCGAAGCGGCCGCTCTCGTCGTCGAAGACGACGATCGGGTACTCCGTCCAGCGCAGCCGGTTGCCGTCCTTCTCGAACACCCACACGCGATCGTCCCAGCGCTCGGTGTCGGGGTTCTCGGCGTGGTCGTCCTTGTAGTGGATCAGCACGTACCAGGTGCCGACGATCTCGACGGCGCGCGCCGACGCGGACGCGACGAGCGAGATGGTTGCCGCGAACAGCAAGCGAGCGGCGAGTTTCAGCGGGCCGGGTCTCATCTTCTGATCTTCGCTCGCCTCCGGCTCGCTATGCGCGATCGCTTCGCGATCGCTTGTTAGATGACTCGCGGCGTCTCGGGGAAGCTGCGCCAGACGGGGATGCCGCAGAAGTGGCTGCCCTCGGTGCAGCGCGGGCGCGCGTGGCCGTCGCGCACGAAGCAGGGCGGACCCGCGTGCGCGACGAGCGCCGGGTGCACCGCGCGCACCTGCTCGAGCTCGTCCATCGAGGCGCGCCAGATCTCCCACTGCGCGTTGAGGCACGTGCGCATCGTCCACTTGTGGAGCAGGTCCTGGAGGTTGCCCGATTCCTCGAAGCGGATCGCGACCGCGTTCGGCAGTACGTAGAGCGCTAGCTCCGATGCGACCCCCGCGTCGAGCAGGCGCTCGCGCGCGTGCCACTGCGACTCGACGAGCTCCGTGAAGAGCGCGAGGCAGGCGGGGTCCTGCGCGATCAGCTCCGGCACGATCACATCCGGGCGCGCGGGCACGGCGCGCGAGAGCAGCGGCCGCGAGCCCGGCACCGTGCGGTGACGCTGGTCCTGCGAATCGGCCGTGTGCGAGAGCTTCTTGCGGAAGGTGTAGTGGGCGTGCGCCAGCGCGCGCATGAGCGGCGCGTGGCTCGAGACGTTGAGGCGCTCGAGGCGGTAGGGGTTGCGTCCGGGGTCGAGCGCCAGGGCGAGGGCCTCGTCGTCCGGCAGGTCGGCACGGCCGAGCACGTGGCGCACCGCGTCCGCCACGACCGCCGGCCCCCGCACGCTCCAGTCCACCAGGCGCGAGGTGCGGCCGTCGAGCGACTTGTCGAAGGCCTCGCAGAGCCCCGGGTCTCCGACACCGGACGGTGAGAGCTGCGCCTCCACCACCTCGTCCGCCTCGAGCGGCGGCGAGCCGACGCGCCCGAAGAAGCTCGGGTCGAGCTTCTCCACCTCGGCGACCATCGCACCGACTACCCGGCACGCCTCCGCCGGCGCGTCGCACACACGCGCCATGCGGCGCAGCCGGTGCAGCACGATCCCCGAGATCGTGTAGACCATCGCGGTGTGGCAGGCGATCGGGATCACGTAGCGCGCCGTCTCGATCGCCCGCTTCTCGGCCTCGCGCGCGACGTTCTTGCCGAAGGCGACGCTCTTGCGCGCATCGAGCCGCCACAGCCGCGCCAGGATCTCGTGAGCGCGGGGCGCGAGCCGGGTGGAGAGCTCCGCATAGCCCCGCCATGCGCGCTCGATCGACTCGCAGTAGATCTCTCGCGCGCGACCGCCGAGCTCGGGCGGCACGTGAGCCGCGACCTCGTCGAGTCGCACGTAGCGCTGGCTCTGCTGCTCGGTGTTGTAGAACGGGAACGCGTGCAGGAAGCACCAAACGAGCTGGCGCGAGATGCCCGAGAGCGCGAACTCGAAGGTCGCGTGCTGGTACACCGTGTGATGTCCGCCGTCGAAGGTCAGCGGACCGATGCTGCGTCGCTGGCGCTCGGTGATCTCGCCGGGCTCGATCACACGCGGCGAGTAGCAGGTGCGCGCCGCCGCCATGGCGTCGTCGTAGGGGTTCGCCGTGGCGGAGCGCAGGCACACCTCGGGTCCGCGATCGACGATTGCCACGCTTCCCCCATGCACTGCGCCGCTCGCACCGGGCCGGGCGCCTAATCTCGCAGACGCCGCACGCGAGGGCAAAGTTTTTCCCATCTTGGTCGACGCGGCGCCGCGTCGAGGGAGGCCGCAACTCCGTCTCGATGTCGGGCGCATCGTGGCTTCGGCCGCGCGCGCGCCGACTTGGACTCCGAGCTGCGGATCACTGCGGCGGCGGGCGCGAATCCCCGGTTCCTTGGCACGCCGTTTGCGCTCGTCGTTGAATGGAGTATCTCGCCCGGGCTCCGCCCATGACCCAGCTCTGGATCGTTCACCGTCTGAACCGCGAGCGCAGCGCTCTCGCGCGCCTCGCAGGCGCGCACGAGGCGGTGCTCGGGGCGCCGGGCGACGCGCACTTCGACGTCGCGCCGAAGCCCGACGTCGTCGTGCTCGGGCTCGAAGGCGATTGGGAGCCGGAGCTCGAGTTCGCGCACGGGCTGCGTCGCCGCGCGCCGCACGCGCGCTGGATCCTGGTCGGACCTCGCCGGGCCGATGCTCGCGCTCTCTCGCTCTTCGACGCGGTGGTCGCGGAGTATCTGCCCTACCCGCCCGACGCCTCGCAGCTGCGCGCGCGCATCGCCGCGACGAGCTCCGTCTCGGCGCCTCCGACACTCTCGGAGCGGAGCGAGCGCGACCTCGTGTCGGCGCGCTTCGGCCGCTGGTTCGCCGACCTCGAGCTGCCAGCGCTACTGCGGGCGCTCGACCCCACGCTCGCGGACGTTCCGGTGCGGATCGCCGGCGAGCCGGGCACCGGGCGGGGCCTGTTGGTCCGCTACCTCCACTGGTTCGGGGGGCCGGCGCGCGGCGCGATGGCGCATGTGCCCTGCACGACCGAGACGCGGAGCGCCGAGATCGAGGCGACGCTCTCGAGCCTCGGCCGAGGAATGCGCGGCGTTCCGTTGCTCCTCGTCTGGCTCGAGGATTTCGATCGCCTCTCGCCGGTCGAGTCGCGGCGCGTGGCGGGCTGGGTGGCGAGCGGCCTGCCAGCGGGCTTCGCGCGTCCACCGGTCGTCCGCTGGGTCGGAACCTGCGCCGACGACGAGCCCGAGAGCCCGCAGCTCTACCGTGCTCTCGGCGGGATCGCGCTCCGCATCCCGCCGCTGCGCGAGCGCGCGGGTCAGATCGCGCGGCTCGTCGATGCGGCGGCGCGCGCCTGGTGCGCCGCGCGTGGCGCGCGCCCGCGGCGCTTCGGCGAGGACGCGATCGCGGTGATGGAGGAGTACCCGTGGCCGGGGAATCTGCTCGAGCTCGAATCGCTCGTGGTCGAGACGCTCGCCGCCGGAGCGGCCGACCCGATCCGCGCCGACGATCTCGTGCGGGCAGGTGAGCCCTTCGCCGCCCTGCCCGTCACACGCGTCGGGACGCTGCTGGCGGAGGACGAGGCCGCGCCCGAGCCGCTCGAGCTCGCTGAGGTCGATGCGGAGATCGCGCTCGATCACCTCGCCGAGCCCGCGGAGCCCCCGCACGTTCCGGCCTCGGTCGATCCTCCGGTGCATCCGTCCGGCTCCGCCGAGGGCGCGCTCGCCCGACTCGTCGGCGCGCTCTCGCACGAGGTGCGCAACCCGCTCGCGACGATCCGCACCTTCGCCGAGCTGCTCCCGCACCGCTTCCAGGATCCCGAGTTCCGCGACCGCTTCGCCGAGATGGTGCGCGACGACGTCGGGCGGATCGACGCGCTGGTCGAGCGCCTCGCCGGCGTCGCGGATCTCGGCAGGCCGAAGCGCGAGAAGCTCGACCTGACGGCGCTGCTCGAGGAGCTCCTCGCCGAGCGGCGCGACGCGATCCGCAGGCGCAGCCTGCTCGTGCTGAAGGAGCTCGAGACGAACGCGCCGCAGGCGCTCGGCGATCGCGAGCAGCTGCGCGTGGCCTTCGACGCGCTGCTCGGCAAGTGCCTCGAGTGGGTGCCCGAGCGCGGCGACGTCTACATCGCCTCGCGACACCATGCGGCGGGGCTCCCCTCCGAGGGCTCGATGCGCGTCCTTCTGCGCTTCCACACCCCGGGTGCGACCTCGAGCGCGCCCGGCGTCTCGATCGCCGAGACGTCGCTCGACCTGATGATCGCGGAGATCATCGTGCGGGCGCAGGGCGGCGACTTCGCGGTGGCCGCGACGGACGGCGAGGAGACGCTGATCGTGGTCGACCTGCCGGCCCCGACCGTGGCCTGATCTCGGCTACGCTGCGCCCCGGATGCGGGGCTCGGTGCTGGTCGTGGACGACGAGCGCGGCGTGCGCGAGTCGCTGCGCATGCTCCTAGCCGACGAATGCACGGTCGCCGAGGCCGGGTCGGTCGACGAGGGGCTGGCCGCCCTCGCGGTGTCATCCCCGGACCTGGTGCTGCTCGACCTGGTGATGCCGGGGCGCAGCGGCTTCGACCTGCTCTCCGCGCTCGAGCGCGCGCCCGACCCGCCGCCCGTGATCGTGCTGACCGCCACGCGCAACGTGGCCACCGCGGTCGAGGCGATGAAGCGCGGCGCCGCGGACTACGTGACCAAGCCCTTCGAGATCGAGGCGCTGCGCATCAAGGTCCGGCAGCTCCTCGAGCGCCGCGCCCTCGAGCGCGAAGTCGAGGCGCTGCGAGCGCGGGTCGAGGAGGCTGAGCACCTCGGGTCTCTCCTCGGGCGCAGCGCGGCGATGCGGGACGTCTTCCGGACGGTCCGCCGCGTGGCCGACTCTGCAGCCACCATCCTGATCCGAGGCGAGAGCGGCACCGGAAAGGAGCTCGTCGCGCGCGCAATCCACGAGCTCTCGCCGCGCGCGGCCGGACCCTTCGTCGCGCTCAACTGCGCGGCGATGCCCGCCAACCTGATCGAGAGCGAGCTCTTCGGACACGAGCGCGGGGCCTTCACCGACGCGCGTGAGCGTCGAATCGGGCGCTTCGAGTCGGCGAGCGGCGGGACGCTCTTCCTCGACGAGATCGGCGAGCTCGACCCGGGCGTGCAGGCGAAGTTCCTGCGCGCGCTCGAGGAGCGCCGCATCGAGCGCCTCGGCAGCGGCACGCCCATCGCAGTCGACGTCCGCGTCATCGCGGCGACTCATCGCGACCTCGAGCGCGACGTTGCGGCCGGGCGCTTCCGCGCGGATCTCTTCTACCGCATCCACGTCGTGCCGATCGAGCTGCCTCCGCTACGCGAGCGGCGCGAGGACGTGAAGCTTCTCGCAGAGCACTTCCTCGCGCAGGCGCGCGAGGCGGCGGGTCGCGGGCCTCGGCGCTTCTCGGCCGACGCCGCGGCCGCGCTCGAGCGCTTCCCGTGGCCCGGCAACGTGCGCGAGCTGCGCAACAGCGTGGAGCGAGCGGTGGCGCTCTGTGAAGGCGACGCGATCGAGCTCGGCGACCTGCCTGCGTCGGTCGTGCGGACGGAGCGCATCGAGGCGCTGCGCGAAGCGGTTCGAGCCGGGCGGCTCTCCTTCGAGGACGCGGTCGCGGACTTCGAACGCGCGCTGCTGCTCGAGGCGCTCGAGGAGAGCGGCTGGAACCAGACACGCGCGGCCGAGCGGCTCGGCACCACCCGACGTGCGCTGAAGCTCCGGATGGATCGGCTGGCGCTGAAGCCACCGGTCTAGGATTCGCGAACTCGTTCGTACGGACTTCGACCGCTCGTCGCGTTCCGATCGGAACAGTCGTCGGACTCGCTGCAGATCCAAAGACTTCACGCCCGAGCTGCGACCTCGGTGTTCGCAATGGAACGCTCTCCGACGCCTGCCGCAGCCGGACCGCGCGTGTGCCTGCTGTCGGGATTGGCTCGTGGCTCCAAGGAGTTGGCGTCCCGCCTGCCGATCCCTCGTGCTCGCGGCACGTCGCTTGCGATGGGGAGCCGGAAACCCGGGAGCCACCCCCATGGAAACCGTCTCGTCGGACGTCTTCGAGCCCAAGCCCACCATCCTCGTGGTGGACGACGAGCGCGGACCGCGCGAGTCGCTGCGCATGATCCTGGCGTCGGCGCACAACGTGCTCGTCGCGCCGGACGGCGCCGAGGCGATCGAGCTGCTGCGCCGACAACCCGTCGACGTCCTCACGCTCGACCTCAGCATGCCCGGCATGAGCGGCGAGGAGGTGATGCAGGCCGTCCACGAGGAGTTCCCGCAGACCGAAATCGTCGTGGTGACGGGATGCGGCTCTGTCGAGAGCGCCGCGCAGGGAATCCGCTTCGGGATCTGCGACTACCTCCAGAAGCCCTTCGACATGGTCCAGGTCATGGGAGCGGTCGGCCGCGCGCTCGGGCGTCGGCGCGCGCGCACCGGCCTCGTCAGCTTTCTCGAGCAGCTCGGCGGCGTCGTCGGACGCGACCGCGAGGCGCTAGCGATCCTCGAGGAGGTCCGTCGCAGTCAGAAGCTCCGCTCGCAGCTCCAGCAGATCATCGACGCGCGCGGCGAGCCGGCCGGACCGGGCCTGCGCGGCTACCAGCACAAGATCGAGTTCCTCGAAGTGCTCGCCGAGACGATCGAGGCCAAGGACCGCTACATGCGCGGTCACGCGCGCCGCGTGGCCTTCTACGCCGGGCTGATCGCCGAGCGCATGCACCTCGCACCCGAAGCCCAGGAGCGCGTGCGTCTCGCGGCCTTCCTCCACGACCTCGGCAAGGTCGGCGTGCCGACCGACCTGCTGCTGCGCTCGGGCGCGCTCGAGCCCGCAGAGCGAGCCGTCGTCGAGCGTCACCCGGCGATCGGCGCGCATCTGCTTGGTCCGCTCGGGATGCCTTGCGAGATCTCGCAGGCGATCCGCCATCACCACGAGTGGTGGGACGGGACCGGCTATCCCGACAGCGTCGCCGGCGAAGAGATTCCGCTCGACGCGCGCATCGTCGCGATCGCCGACGCCTTCGACGCGATGAGCTGCGACCGCCCCTACCGACACGCGCTGCGGCGCGACGTGGTGGTCGCGGAGTTCCGCCGCTACGCGGGCATCCAGTTCGATCCGAGCCTGGTCAAGGTGTTCCTGTCGATCGTCGAGGAACGCTCGACGGACGTCGACGTGACCTTGCTGGCCGAGAGCGCCGCGGCGTCGACGAACGCCGCGGCCTAGGTCTCCGTTTCGGGGTGAGGGGGGAACGGGGGTCCCGGCGTCTGCCGGGGCCCCCGTTTGGTTACTCCGCTCGGCTGCGCCGAGCTGCGCACGCCGGCGTGGGGAGAAAGCGCCAGCCGGGTCTTCGCCGGCGCTTGCGGCGATCCGCTCGCTTCGCTCGCTACGCCGTGCCTCCGACCTTCAAGAGAGGAAGGAACCTTCCAGTGATGAAGGAACATTAAGTTTTGGTAGGCCATTGGGGGCGGCACGCCGGCGTCGGATCGGGCGCTACTCTCCGCGACCATGTTCGGCATCGGCATGACCGAGCTCATCGTGATCTTCGCGATCGCGTTGATCGTGCTCGGCCCCAAGCGACTCCCGGAGATCGCTCGCTCGCTCGGCCGCGGCATCGCGGAGTTCCGGCGCGCATCGATGGATCTGCGCCGCGAGTTCATGGACGCATCCGACGAGGCGCGCATCGCGCCGCCGCAGATCACCGACGCGGCGTCCGCGAGCAAGCCGGCCGCAGCGGCTCCATCCGCGACGCCGGCGCCGCCCGCAGAGGCACCGCGCGACGCGACCCGCGATGGATGAGACGCGGCTCCCGCTGACCGAACATCTCGCGGAGCTCCGCACCCGGTTGATCCGCAGCGTCGCCGCGTGGCTCGGCGCCAGCGTGCTCGCCTGGACCTACAAAGAGGAGATCTTCCGGCTGCTGATCGCGCCGGCGGTCCACGCGCTCGGACATGGCGCGGCGCGGCCGCTCCAGGCGATCGCGCCGACGGAGATCTTCTTCACCTACCTCGAGTGCGCGCTGCTCGCGGGCTTCGTGTTCGCGCTGCCCGTGATCCTGTGGCAGATCTGGTCCTTCGTCTCACCGGGCCTCTATCCGAGCGAGAAGAACGCGATCGTGCCCTTCGTGTTCATCTCCACCGGGCTCTTCGTGGGCGGCGCGCTCTTCGGCTACTCGCAGATCCTCCCGATCATGTTCGGGTTCTTCGGAGCCTTCGACAACGAGTTCGTCGAGTCCGCATGGACGATGAACGAAGTCTTCAGCCTGACCACGCACATGTTCCTCGCGTTCGGCGTGGCGTTCGAGCTGCCGGTCGTGGTGTTCTTCCTGTCGGTCGGCGGGATCGTCGACGCGCGCACGCTCTGGCGCGGCACGCCCAACGCGATCCTCGTCATCTTCATCGTCGCCGCGGTCCTGACGCCGACGCCCGACTGGGTCAGCCAGTGCCTGCTCGGCGTCCCGATGGTCGGCCTCTATCTGCTCGGCGTCGCCGCCGCGTACTTCTTCGGCGGATCCCGCCGGCGCGCGGCGGATCTCGGCGACAGCGCCGCTTAGGCAAAAGACCCGTCCACCCAGGCGCGCAGCAGCCGGTGCGCGATCGAGAAGGCGGGCGGCACGACCGGCAGGCCGTCGACACCTGAGAGCGACGCGCGGATCTCGTCGCGCGTGAACCAGCGGGCGTCCTCGAGCTCGCTCCGGTCGACGCGGACATCCTCGCTGAGGCCCTCGGCGCAGCAGCCGAGCATCAGCGACGACGGGAAGGGCCACGGCTGCGAGCGCCAGTAGCGCACGGCGCCGATGCGGACGCCCGCCTCCTCGTGGATCTCTCGGCGCACCGCTTCCTCGAGCGACTCTCCCGCCTCGACGAAGCCGGCGAGCGCGGAGTACATGCGCGCGGGCCACGCGGGCTGGCGTCCGAGCAGGCAGCGGTCGCCGCGCACGACCACGGCGATCGCGACCGGATCGGTGCGCGGAAAGTGCTCCGCCTGACACTCGCGGCAGACGCGATGCGCGCCGCCAAAGACCGCGCGCGTGCCCCCGCCGCAAGCGGCGCAGTAGCCGTGGCGCGCGTGCCAGTCGACGAGCGCACGCGCCTGCGCGGAGATCGCGGCCTCCTCCTGCGCGAGCAGCGGCACCACGCCGCGCAGATCCTCGAAGCGCGCGACGTCGCCGACGCCGAAGCTCTCCTCCGGCTTCGCTGCCGCAGACACGTCGACCGCGAAGTGCGCGACGCCGCCGAGGCTGCCTAGCAGCACCGGCTCCGGACGCGGCTCGAGGTCCGCGAAGAAGTCGCGCCGCGCCCACGCGAGCGCGCGCGATGCGCCGTGCTTGACCAGCGGCTGGAGACGCCAGAGCGGCAGGAAACGCGACTGCGTGTCGGCGAGGCGCGCCTCGACCCAGGCGTGATCGCGACGACGCGACGCCTCGCGGTCGAGCGGGCTGCCGACGAAGGTGAGCGCGTCCGCGGTCATGCGCGCGCAATGGTACGGGGCGTGGCGGGGCGGTCCATGGCGGCGTCCGGTCGCCGCCGGGCTCTTCGGGTAGGCTGCGCCGGTGTCCGTGCGGCCGCTCGTGCTTCTGCTGTTCTGTCTCGCCGCCTGTTCGCCTTCCGCGGAGGACGCACGCGCGCGAGCGCAGGCAGCGCTGGCGCGCGGCGATCGCAGGGAGGCGATCGAGGCGATCGGGGTGCTGGAGAGCGCGCAGCGCGACGCGCCCGAGGCGCGGCTCGAGCAGTCGGAGCTCTGGATCCGCGCGGGCGAGGCTCCGCGCGCCGTCTGGCGGCTCGAGCAGGCGGTCTCTCGTTTCCGCGACCGGTCCGATCTCCGCCTCGCGCTCGCGAACGCCGAGCAGCTCGTCGGCGATCCGGCCCGCGCCGCGGCGATCGCGCGCGAGATCCCCGCGAGCGCCGCGGAGCACCCCGAGGCTCTTCTCGTGAGCGCGCGCGCGCAGATCGCGCTCGGCGACCTCGACGCCGGGCTCGCGGCCTTCGAGCAGGCCGAGCGCGAGCGACCGGCCGACGCCGAGCTGCGCGTGCCGCGGATCGCGGCGCTGCTCGACGAGCGCCGTTACACCGAAGCACGTGTCGCGCTCGAGGCGGCCTACGCGCGCTTCCCCGACGAAGCCTCTCGCGCGCCGCTGCGCGCGCAGGAGCTGCTGCTGCTCCAGGTCCGCGCGCAGGACGCGCTGCACCTGGCGCAGGGCGCGGCGCAGCGCGGTGACGCCGACGCCGCGTCTCGCGCGCAACAAGAGATCGACGAGTCGCTCGACGGACTCATCCGCCTCGCTCGGAGCGCCCCCGACGACGCCTCCATCTGGCAGGCGCTCACCTTGCTCGCGATTCCGGCCGGACGCGTCGAGCGGGCGGAGACCGCGCTGCGCGCGGCGCTGGCCGAGAACGCCGACCGAGCGCTGCTGCGGCCGCTGCTGGCGGCGCTGGCCGTCGCGAGAGGCGACGACGCCGGAGCCGAAGCGCTGCTCCGCGACGCGGTGCGCGCGGACACGGGCGGCGCGCGCGTCGCGCTGGTGCGATTCCTCGCCGCGCGCGGGCGATCGACCGATGCGATCGCGCTGCTCGAGGAGGGTCTCGCGCAGCAGCCTGACGACGCCGACCTCTGCTTCGCGCTGGCCGAGCTGCGCCTCGATGCCGGCGACGTGGACGAGTCCACCTACGCCGTATCGCGCTTCGAGCAGATCCGTCCGGGCACGCCGCAGGCCGCGCTGCTGCGCGCGCGCCTCGCGCTCGTGCGCGGCGATGCGTCGGGCGCGCGCGCGCAGCTCGAGCGCCTCGCGCCCGAGCTCGACACGGAAGCGACACAGTACTGGTTCGGCCGCGCGCTCGAAGAGACCGGCGATCCCGCCGGCGCGGCCCACCGCATGCGACTCGCGGCGGCGCGCGATCCGGCCGCGCCCGGCCCGTGGCTCGAGCTGCTGCGGCTCGCGCAGGCGCGTGGGGACTCGCGTGAGGCCGAGCCGTCCGCCGCCGGTGTCGTGCTGCGCGCGCCGCAGCTCGTCGCCGGCTGGCAGGGTCTCGTCGACGCGCTGATCGACGAAGAGCGCGCGGCCGACGCGCTCGCGACCGCGCAGCGCGCCGCCGCGCTCTTGCCGGATCGGGTCGAAACGTCGCTGCTCCTCGCGCGCGCGCTACGCGCCGGCGGTCGGACCGACGAGGCGCTGGCGCGCCTCGATGCGGCGTCGCAGCGCTTCGGCGAGAACCCGGACGTCGCCGCCGAGCGCGTGCTGGCGCTCGGCCTCGCGGGTCGCGTCGACGCGGCGCGCGACGCGGCGAGTCGCGCGATCGCCGCGCGCGGCGACTCGGCCGCGCTGCACCATGCGCTCGCCGGCGTGCTCTTCCAGGCGGGACTCGGCGACGAAGGGTCGTCCGAGGTCGAGCGCGCGCTCGCGCTCGCGCCCGACGATCTGCGCCCGCTCGCGCTGCGCTGCGAGTTCTACGCTGCGACGAAACGCTTCGCGCCGGCCGCCGCCGACTGCGCGCGCTTCCTCGCGCGCCATCCCGATCATGCGCGGATCCAGTTCGCGCTCGGCGCCGCGCAGGCCGGCATGGGGCGCACGCTCGAGGCCGAGGCCAGCTACCGCCGCGCGGCAGCGCTCGACGCGAGTGCGGTCGCGCCGCGCAACAACCTGGCGCTGCTGCTCGCCGAGCGCGGAGATCTCGACGGCGCGCTCGCAGCGGCGCAGGAGGCCTTCGCGCAGGCGGGCGAGAGCCCCGAGGTGCTCGACACGCTCGGCTGGCTCTACCTCCAGAAGGGCCTCCGCGAGCGGGCCGTGTCCCTGCTCGAGGACGCCTACCGCCGCGCGCCCGACCAGGAGGGCGTCAGGCTCCACCTCTCGCAGGCCTATCGCGCGGCCGGTCGCGAGTCCGCAGCGCGCGCGCTGCGGGACGCGCACGACGGAAGTGAGAAGCCGCAACCGGAATCGAAGGCACAGCTCGATGCGGTGCTCGCTCGCCCTTAGTCTGCTGACGGCCGCGGCGCTCGTCGCCTGCGCGCGCCCCGTTCCGCGCGCCGAGATCCACGCGCGCCTCGCGTCGCAGCGGCGCCCGAACCTCGTGCTGATCGTCGTCGACACGCTGCGCGCGGACCGCACCACGCCCTACGGCTTCTCGCAGGATACGACGCCCGAGCTCGCACGCTGGGCCGCGCACGGCGTGCTCTTCGAGCGCGCGCAGGCGCAGTCGTCGTGGACGAAGATCTCGATGGCGTCGCTCTTGACCTCGCTGTGGCCGCACACGCACGCGATCCGCGACGTGCGCGACGGGCTCGGCGAGGACGTCACCACGCTCGCCGAGGCGCTGCGCGACGCCGGCTACCGTTGCTATGCGGTCCAGACGAACGGCTGGCTCGATCAGTCCTTCGGCTTCCAGCAGGGCTTCGAGCGCTACGTCTTCCCGGCCGGACGCGGCGCGCAGCTGCCGAAGGCCGGGATCTGGCCGCACGTCGACCGCGTCGTCGAGGAGAGCGAGCGGCTGCTCGCGGCGCACGACCGAAGCGGCCCCTTCTTCCTCTATCTCCACTTCATGGACGTACACGAGTACGCGGCGCCGCCGGAGTTCCAGCGCTTCGGCAGCGACGCGGCGGGCGCGTACCTGGCGGCGATCTCGTGGGTCGACGACGGCATCCGGCGCGTGCGCGAGGCGCTCGAGCGCGCCGACCTCGCGCGCAGCACCGCGATCGTCTTCGCGAGCGATCACGGCGAGAGCCTCGGCGAGCACGGCCTAACGGGCCACGCGCGCGATCTGCGCGCGCCGGTGCTGCACGTCCCGCTCGTCGTGCGCCTGCCCTTCGAGAGCGAGCCGGTGCGCGTCGCGGCGCAGGTGCGAAACCTAGACATCGCGCCGACCTTGCTCGCGCTCGCGGGCGTCGCCGTCCCGGCGGGCTTCGAGGGCGAATCGCTGCTCCCGCTGATCGACGACGTCGGCGACACGGCGTCGGATCGGCCGAGCTTCGCCGCGCTCGGGACGCCACTCTACCCTGACGCCGCGGAGCAAGCGGCGATCTCCGACGGAGGCTGGAGCTACGCGCGGCGCGTCGCGCCGGATCCGCGCGCCGGCGACGAGCAGCTCTTCGACCTCGCGGTCGACCCGGGTGAGAACGTCGACCTCGCCGCGCGCGAGCCCGACGCCGCCGCCCGCCTGCGCGCTCGCCTCGACGCCCACCTCGCGACGCCGCCGCGCGCCGGCGCGCGCGTGCAAGGCGTACACATCGACCCGTCGATCGCGGAGCGACTCCGCGCGATGGGCTATCTGCAATGAGCCCGGTCAAAGAAGAGCGAGCGTCGCGGCTCTCACGCGCGCGGCGCGGTCCGACTCCGACTCCACCGCGACGCGCTCGTCCGGCTCGATGCGGAAGATCACCTGGCCCTTCTGCACCACCGCGCCGTCGCGGCCGTCCATCAGGCTCTCGAGCACGGTCCCCGAGAACGGGGCGAAGATCTTGTTGAACATCTTCATCACCTCGATGATGAAGAGCGGCTGACCCGCCTCGAAGCGTCCGCCGACCTCGACGAGCACGCCCAGATGCGGCGCCTCGCGCGCGTAGAAGGTGCCGCCCATCGGTGTCACGATCTCGTCGGCGCTCGCTACGGGCGGCGGCGCGAGCGCGCGCACGCGCTCCGCCATCGAATCCTTCTCCGTGAAGATCTCCGGGAAGAACGGCGCGAGGTCCTCGCCGACGCCGACGTCGAGGAAGCCCGAGCGCCGTCCGATGCGCGGCACGAGCAGCAGCAGCTCGAGCCCGAGCTGGAAGCCGCGGTGCGCGGCGACGCAATCGCGCCACAGCGCGGCGTCGCCGCTGGTAAGCACGCGCGACGGCTTGCCCGCGAAGAGCGCGTCGAGCTCGGCGTGACTCTCGGCGCCCGTGCGCCGCTTCACCTCGGCGTAGAAGCCCTGCGCTCGTTCGAGCACGGCCTGGTCGTGGTCCCAGATCTTCTCCGAGGGCGGCGCGCCGGGGCGCTCCTCCATGTCGAGGAAGTGATAGAGCCGCTCGAGGAAGTGGATCGCGTTGGACTCGAAGCGCGGGGCGCCGCCCTCGAAGCGCCAGAGCGCGCCGTCGTAGCGGCCGAGGAAACCGGCGAGCAGATGCGGGCGGTGCAGTAGCGCGGCGAGCGGGCGCAGCAGCAAGGTCTCCTTGCTGGAGAGCACGTCGCGCGCCGACTCCTCGCGCTGGCGGCGCAGCAGCTCCGCGAAGGCGATCTCGAGGTCGAGGTCCGCCGAGAGCTGCGCGAGCGAGCCGACGGCCGCGAGGTAGGGCTGCATGAAGCGCGTCGACGGCTCGGCCATCACGCCCTTGCCGAGGAACCACTGCACGAGGCCGTAGTGGACCTCGTGGTTGGTGTGGAGATCCTCGCCGCGAAGCTCCATGCGCCGCAGGATCTCGGCCAGGCGCTCATAGTTCTCTCTTCGCGACGCGCCGTCGCAGAGCACGAGCGCGACGTTCGAGTCGTAGGCGCCGGCGAGGTTGTAGTAGATGAACGAGCCGGTGTCGGGGTTCGGCGCGCCGATGCCCTGGTCGAAGCGGATCTCGCCCGCGATCGGCGACGTCCAGCTGCGGATCAGACCGCCCGCGTGCGGTTGCAGCGCGGCGTTCGTCGCGTTGATGCGGACCTCGACGCCCGAGCGCGCGCGCGGCACGCGCGTCGGCCGCGGCAGCCGAGGTCCGTGCACGCAGCAGAGCAACATCGCCTCGATCAGGCGCTCGACGCTGAAGAACTCGCCTGGCGCGTCGGGGTTCTCGAAGCGCAGTCGGTAGACGAGCTCGGTGACGCCGTGCTCGACCTGGATGCGCGTGTTCATCTCCATGAAGAAGTGGGAGAAGCCCGACACGATGCACTCGAAGGTCGACACGGAGTCGAGGCCGGTGGCAGCGCCGAAGCGCTCGGCCTCGGCCTCCATGCGCGCCAAGGTGCCACGGTCTCCCTCCAGCACCTCGCGTGTGCGGCCCTTCGCCGCGCCGATCTCGACGTCGAGCAGCTCCTGCGTCAGCGACACCTCGAAGAGCTTCTGCTCGTGCATCTGCACCGAGCAGTCGCGCCCGCCGAGCGACAGACACCAGTCGCCGTTGCCGATCAGCTGGATCTCGTTGTGGCGCGTGCTCTCGATGTTCAGCTCGATCAGGAAGTTCCGGTTCGAGCCGGGCGCGAGCACCTTCGACTCGGCGAGCACGTCCATCACCGCGGGCGCGACCTCCTTCGGCCTCGCCACCACGCGCTGTCCCTTGCCGCCGCCGCCGCCGATGTGCTTGAAGCGGATGCGCTGACCGGGGTGCTGCGCCCAGATCTCGTCGCACACAGCCTCGGCCGCGGCCTGGAGCTCCGGAATCTCGACCAGCTCGACCGTCTTCGCGTAGCCCGCCTGCAGCAGCGCCTCGGCGTTCGACTCGACCGGCGCCTTCGGGTCGAAGTCGGCGCGCAGGCCGTGCTGCTTCGCCAGCGCCTCGAGGCCGGAGAGATCCTTCGCGCGCGCCAGCAGCGCGCGCGCGCTGAGATCGTCGACGCCGGGGATCACCGCGTTGCCGAGGCTGCGCGCCAGCTTCTTGGCCTCGTCCTTCGCGCCGGCGCGGCGCACCACGCGCGACGAGGGCCCCACGAACGCCAGGCCCGCGCGCTCGATCGCCTCGATGAACTCGGCGTCCTCGGCCATGAAGCCGTAGCCCGCGAACACGTGCGTGTAGCCGTGGCGCGTCGCGATCTCGACGATCTCGCGGATCCGCTGCTGCTTCTCCTCCTGACCCGCGCCCATGTAGTCGGGCACGCGGTGCACGTTGTGCGGGAAGCGCAGGTTCCGGAGCTCCGGCGCCAGGCAGCGCGGGTAGACGACCGAGTCCTTCTCCGAGAGCAGCATTCCGTACTCGCGGATGCCGACCTCGTCGAAGACGTCGAATGCCTCCTTGCGGACCGGGCCGCGGCAGACGACCAGGCATTTCACGTCGGTGAGCGAGAAGGAGCGCAGCCACGGCGAGTCGCACTCGTGGAAGCGGCGCGGGATGGAATCGCGATCCAGCATGCCGGCTACTCGAACTCGCGCTGCGGCCCGCCCATCGGCGAGGGCGTGTAGGTGCGCATCAGGAAGTCGAGGTTCTCGGCGAGCACGCGGCGGCTGGTGCCCGGCATCACGATGCGCGAGACCGAGCCGAGCGAGAGCGCCTCCTTCGGATTCATCAGCTCGCGCTCGTAGCGCTCGCGCAGCTGCGCGAGGCGCTCGTCGCGCTTGCGCACGGCGACCGCGTCGGGGACGCCCTCCGCGATCGCGCGCTGGAACTCGCTATGCGCCTCGCGCATCTCGTTCTTGTACATGAACTCGACGCCGCCGCCGGGGCCCATCACGGCGATGCGCGCCTGCGGCATCGCGAAGACCATGTCGGCGCCGACGTAGTGCGAGTTGTAGGCCGCGTAGGCGCCGCCGAAGGCGTTGCGGATGATCAGCGTGATGCGCGGCACGCGCAGGTCGATGATCGAGTCGAGCAGGCGGCGGCCCTCGAGGATGATGCCGCGCGACTCCTGCTCGGTGCCCGGCAGGAATCCCGTCACGTCCTCGAGGAAGATCATCGGGATGTTGTAGAGGTTGCAGAAGCGGATGAAGCGCGTGGCCTTGCGCGCGGCGTCGACGTCGATCTGTCCCGAAGCCACCGCCGAGTTGTTGGCGACGAAGCCGACGACCCAGCCGCCGATGCGCCCGAAGGCGGTGACCATGTTGCGGGCGCGCGCCGGCTGGAGCTCGAAGTACTCGCCGTGGTCGCAGATCTGCTGGATGAACAGCGTGATCTCGAGCGGCGTGCTCATGCCGGCCGCCTGCGAGAAGGTGCGGCGGAAGAGGATGTCCTCCTCGACCGTGAAGCGGTCGATCGGGTCCGACGTCTTCACGAACGGCGCGAGCGTGCGGTGGTTGTCCGGCAGATAGCCGAGCAGGCGGATCGCGGTCCGCAGCGACGCGAGCTCGTCGGCGGTGGTGAGGTCGCAGACGCCGTTCATCCCGTGGACGCCGGGACCGCCGAGGTCGTCGGCGCTCACGTCCTCGCCGAGCGCGCTCTTCACGACACCGGGCCCCGTCAGCCCGATGAAGGTGTCGTCGCACTGGATCATGAAGGAGCCCTGGCGCGGCAGGTACGCGCCGCCGCCCGCGTTGTAGCCGAACATCAGGCTGATGCTCGGCACGACGCCGCTGATCTTTCGCAGCGCGCAGAAGGCCTCGCTGTAGCCGTCGAGACCGCCGACGCCGGCCGGCACGAACGCGCCTGCCGAGTCGTTCATCCCGATCAGCGGGATGCCGCGCTCGGCCGCCATGTAGATCAGGCGCGCGAGCTTCGCCCCGTTGGTCGCGTCCATCGAGCCGGCGCGCAGGGTGAAGTCGTGGCCGTAGACCGCGACGTCGCGGCCTTGGATGGAGAGGATCCCGGTCACGATCGACGCGCCGTCGAGACCCTTGCCCCAGTTCTGCCACAGGAGGTTCGGCTCGCGCTGCGTCAGCACGCGGATGCGCTCGAACACGGTCATGCGGCCCTTGGCGTGCTGGACCCGCACGCGCTCGGGACCGCCGCCCTGCGCCGGCCTTTCGAGCAGCTCGCGGCCGAGCTCGAGCGCCGCGTCATAGGCGCCGGGATGGTTCCGCGACGCAGCCGCCGATCGCCGGAAGGGATCGTCGAGCGAGTAGGGCGGCGACGCGTCCATGGGTCCTTCCGAGGGCCGGGCGGGCATCTGGTTAGCATAGATCGGCAGGTCGGGGCCTTTTCCGCGCGTCATGCCGGTTCGGTCCTGGCTTGCAGATGCTGCTCGATGAAGCCCGTGTCGTAGCGGCCTTCCAGGAAGACGGGATGGCGCACCACGCGACGGTGGAAGGACAGCGTGCTGCGGACGCCCTCGAGCGCGAACTCGTCGAGCGCGGCGCGCAGCCGCGAGATCGCCTCGGGGCGATCGTTGCCCCAGGCGGTCAGCTTGGCGAGCAGCGGGTCGTAGTGCGTCGTGACCGCGTCACCGACCTCGACGCCAGCATCGATCCGCACGCCGAATCCGCCTGGCGGCCGCCAGCGCTCGATGCGCCCGGGCGACGGCAGGAAGTTGCGGTCGGGGTCCTCGGCGTAGATGCGGACCTCGATCGCGTGGCCGCGCATCGCGACATCCTGCTGCGAGAGCGAGAGCGGCTCGCCAGCGGCGATGCGGATCTGCGCCTTCACGAGATCGAGGCCGGTGATCGCCTCCGTCACGGGATGCTCGACCTGGATGCGCGTGTTCATCTCGAGGAAGTAGAAGTGCCCACTCGCGTCGAGCAGGAACTCGACCGTGCCGGCGCCCTCGTAGCCGACCGCGCGCGCCGCCGCGACGGCCGCCGCGCCGAGCCGCTCGCGCATCGACGCGTCGATCCGCGCCGGCGCCTCCTCGATCAGCTTCTGGTGTCGGCGCTGGATCGAGCACTCGCGCTCGAAGCAGTGCACCACGTGGCCGCGCGAGTCGGCGAGCACCTGCACCTCCACGTGACGCGGGCCGTCGACGAGCTTCTCGAGGTAGAGCGTCCCGTCGCCGAAGGCGCGCTGCGCCTCGCCGCGCCCGCGCTCGAGCGCGTCGGCGAGCTTCGATTCCTCGCGCACGATCCGCATGCCGCGACCGCCGCCGCCCGCGCTCGCCTTGACGATCACCGGGAAGCCGCCGAGCGCGCGCGCGGCCTCGAGCGCCTCGCCAGCGCTGGCGACGGCCTCGCTCCCGGGCACGACCGACACACCCGCGCGCGCCATGATGCGACGCGAGCCGAGCTTCGAGCCCATCGCGCGGATGACGTCGCCGGTCGGCCCCACGAAGCGGATGCCGCGCGCCTTGCACAGATCCGCGAAGGCGCCGTTCTCGGCCAGGAAGCCGTAGCCCGGGTGGATCGCGTCGGCGCCGATCGACTCCGCGACCCCGACGATGCGCTCCGCCGCGAGATACGACTCGCGCGCGGGCGCCGGTCCGCAGACGTGAACCTCGTCGGCCAGCCGGGCGTGGAAGGCGTCGCGGTCCGCCTCGGACGCGATCGCCGCGGTCGGGATGCCGAGCTCACGTCCGGCGCGGAGCACGCGCGCGGCGATCTCGCCGCGGTTCGCGACCAGCAGCTTGCGGAACAAGAAGCTAGGGCTCGGCCAGGTGCCCGACCGTCTCCTCGAGGCGCTGTCGGTACGCCACGAGATCGACCTTGCGCCGCGCGACGCCGCTCTCCATCGCGGCCTGCGCCACGGCGAGCGGGACGTAGATCAGCATCCGCGGGTCGAAGGGCTTCGGGATGATGTAGCTCGGCCCGAAGTCGAAGACGTCGTTCGGGTACGCCTCGGCCACGACCTTCGGCACCGCCTCGCCGCGCGTCGCGAGCTCGGCGAGCGCGTTCACCGCGGCATGCTTCATCGGCTCGTTGATCTTGCTTGCGCGCACGTCGAGCGCGCCGCGGAAGATGAAGGGGAAGCCGAGCACGTTGTTGACCTGGTTCGGGTAGTCGGAGCGGCCCGTCGCGATGATCGCGTCGGGACGCACGCGGCGGACGGCCTCCGGCGCGATCTCGGGATCGGGGTTGGCCATCGCGAAGATGATCGGGCGCTTCGCCATGCGCTGGACCATCTCGGGCGTCACGACTCCGGCCTGCGAGAGCCCGACGAAGACGTCGGCGTCGCGCAGGGCGTCGGACAAGGTTCGAGCGTCGGTGTCGCGGGCGAGCGCCTCCTTGTAGCGGTTCATGCCCTCGCGCCGACCGGCGTAGATCACGCCGCGGCTGTCGCAGAGCGTGATGTTCTCCGCGGGCACGCCGAGGTCGCGGTAGAGCCTCGCGCAGGCGATGCCCGAGGCGCCGGCGCCGTTGAACACGACCCGGATGTCTTCGAGCGAGCGGCCGGTGAGCTGCACCGCGTTCAGCAGCGCCGCGCCCGAGATGATCGCCGTGCCGTGCTGGTCATCGTGGAAGACGGGGATGTCGAGGCTCTCGATCAGGCGCCTCTCGATCTCGAAGCACTCGGGCGCGCGGATGTCCTCGAGGTTGATGCCGCCGAAGGTCGGCGCGATCAGCTCCACCGTGCGCACGATCTCGTCGACGTCCTCGCTCGCAATCTCGATGTCGAAGACGTCGATGTCGGCGAAGCGCTTGAACAGCACCGCCTTGCCTTCCATCACCGGCTTGGCGGCGCTGGGACCGAGATTGCCGAGGCCGAGCACGGCGGTGCCGTTCGTGACCACGGCGACGAGGTTCCCGCGACCGGTGTACTTGAAGACGTCGTCCGGATCGCGCGCGATCTCGCGGCAGGGCTCTGCAACCCCAGGGGAGTACGCGAGCGAGAGATCTTCCTGGGTGCGAGTGGGCTTGGTGGGGGTGATCTTGAGCTTGCCGGGCCGGCCCTTCGAGTGATAGGCCAGCGCCTGCTCTCGGGTGATCAAGGTCCTTCTCCGACGGGGGAACGCTCCGACCAGGATGGGATGGTGGAGGCCGCTTCACACCGAGCCGAGTCGGGCCGGGGTGAAAGAGGGCCGCAGCATACCAGATTCAACCAGCGTTCCGGCAGCGGCCGTGCTCGACGACTGGCGCCCGGTCGACGCGAGTCGTCCGCGCGGGCTGGGGAGGCCCCGGCCTCGCCCACTCTTGGACGTGGTGCCGAGCTTCTAGACGTGATGCCCGAGCTCGCGCGACAGCCGCTCGGCCGCGCCAGAGACCCGGGGCAGGATCTGCTCGAGCAGCGAGCGCTCGTCCGCCCGACACGCCGGAGCCGACACCGAGAGCGCCGCGACGACCCGTCCCGTCACGTCGTGCACCGGCGCCGCCGCGCAGCAGAGTCCCTCCTCGCACTCCTCGAGATCGAGCGCGAAGCCCTGACCCGCGACGGTGCGCACGTGCTCGAAGAACTTCGTCGGGTCCTGGATGGTGCGCCGCGTGCGCGCCTCGAGTCCCTGCGACGTGACGACCTCCTTGTCGAAGGACTCGCGCTCCGCATCGGGTCCGCACGCGAGCAGCACCTTGCCGAGCGCCGTGCAGTGGACCGGGAGCCGCTGGCCCACGCGCAGTGAGCTCACCACCATGCGACTCGGCGCGACGCCGGCCACGTGCACGACGTCGAAGCCGTCGAGCATCGCGAGGTGCGCCGACTCAGCGGTGGAGCTCGCGAGCTCCTCCAGATATGCCGGACCGCGCGCGAGCAGCGGCCGACTTCGGCTGAACGCCTGTCCGAGCTGGAGCGCGGCGAGTCCGAGTCGATAGCGACCCGTCGCCACGTTCTGCTCGATGTATCCCGCCTCCTCCAACGTCGCGAGCAGCCGGAACACGTTGTTCTTGTGCAGTCGGAGTCGCCTGCCGAGCTCGGCCACTCCGACCTCGACCTCGTTGCGGAACTCTTCGAGCAGCCGCAGTGCATTGGTCACGGTCAGGATCGCGTAATCGCCCTTCGCCTTCCTCATCGGTCTGAGTCCCCAACCCCTCAGCCCGCGGACACCTCCCACCCTCGCGTGTGCATCTGCGGGCCGGGGGGAAGCCCGAGCTGCATCACTCGACGGAGACTGCTGCTCTCGACTCTCCTCGCTTCGCGCGTCGAACCAGATCCCCGACGGGGGTCATGCAACGCGTCCACCGACGGAAGCTGCGTGCGCATGATCGTCGACGAGCCGGTCGTGCCCTCGAGGCGCACTTGCAATCTCTGCATCATTCGACCGACCTCGGGAGCGCTACTTCGACTTGCGCCTGGCACTGTTCGGCGTGGCCCCTCGGCGACGCCCAGCCATCTGCTTCCTGCCCGGAGAGAGAGAGAGCGGCAGACGCGCTCTCTTATCCGGTCGCCATCGGAGTGTCAAGCATTCTTCCGTCGGAATTCTCGCGCGACGCGATTGCGTGTCGTCACGAACCGAGCCACGCCACCGACGGGAAACCGAAATCGGACATGACGGCGCGCGCGAACTTTTTTCAGCGAGCGCTCTCGCCGGGCTCGGGGCTCGCGCGCTTCTCGCCCTCTGCGGCGAGCAGCTCGAGGATGAGCAGCGCCACTCCGATGACGATGAAGCTGTCGGCGAAGTTGAAGTCGGGCCACGAGTAGCCGCCCCACAGCTTGATGTGGAGAAAGTCCACGACTTCGCGCAGCCACAGTCGATCGATCAAGTTGCCGACGGCACCCCCGAGGATCAGACCGAGTGCGAACGCATGCAGTCGGTCCCCCGGGGCCAGCTGGCGGAAGAACGAGAGGATGATGCCGATCGCCAACACAGACACGATCACGAAGAACCAGATGCGAACGAGCGGATCTCCGTCGGAGAAGAGACCGAACGCCGCGCCCGGATTGCGCACATGAGTGAGGTAAAAGAAACCCGGGATGATCTCGTACTTGTCGGTGTAGGTCAGGAAGTGCGAGACGAGTCGCTTGCTGACGAAGTCGGCGGCGAGGCTTGCGCCAAAGGCGATCGATCCCACGCGCAGCTTCGGCGTCATCGGGCGCGCGAACCTATCACACGCACCCTCTGGGGTCTAACGCAGCTCGTCAGCATCGAGACGTCCATCGCCCCACACGTCGGGCGCGCTCTCCGCGGCGCGCTCGAGCAGCTCATGGGCTCGAACGGTTTCTCCGGTCTGTGCGAGTGCGAGTCCGCGCAGTCCTTCGAGATGCACCTCGGCCCCAGGGGAGGGATCGGCATCCGCGGAGAGCAGATCCTCGGCGCGATCGACGTATTGGAGCACGAGCTCCGGCTCGTCTTGCTCCGCGCTCTGCCGCGCGAGCGCGAGATAGGCGTAGGGGTTGCCCGAGTCCACCTGGAGCGCGCGCTGGTAGAGCGAGCGCGCGCGCTCGAACTCGTGCGCGGAGTCCGCGCGCAGACCTTCGAGCACGAGCTGCTGCGATGCGCGCCGCGTCTCGTCTCCATCGCGCGCGACGTCGCGGATGCGCATCGACGGCTGCGGCGCCTGCGTCGGGGCGATCGCGCATCCCCACGCGATCGAGGCCGTGACGATCGCGAGCGCGCCGCGCCGGAGCGCGCGCATCACAGCCGACCCCGCAGCCAGTGGAAGAGACCGCCGCCGGTCGGCGGCACGTCGTCCGCGGGACAGATCTCCGTCGGAAGCGTTCCCGCGAGGAAGAACTCGTCGCGGCGGCCGGGGCAGCCGGCGAGCGCGAGCGCGCCCGAGCCCGGATCGATCGACGCCTGCTCGATCACCGGAGGCTTCGGGAAGCCGCCGCGCACGACGCCGCCGGTCACGCCCTCGATGAAGCTGCGCCAGATCGGCAGCGCGCCGACACTGCTCGGAATCCCGAGACCGCGAGGCGTGTCGAAGCCGACCCAGACGACCGCGACGAGGTCTGGCGTGTACCCGACGAACCAGAGATCGCGCTCCTCGTCCGTCGTGCCGGTCTTGGCCGCCACCGCGCCACGCAGACCGCCCGCGCGCAGCGATCGCGCGGTGCCGCGCTCGGCCACGCCTTCGAGCAGACTCGTCGCGAGGAACGCGGTGCCCGCGTCGAGCACGCGCTCGAAGCGCAGCCGTCGCTTCTCCATCACGTGGCCCTCGCCGTCGACCACGTCCTCGACAGTCTGCGTCGTCGGGCGCACGCCTTCGCTCGCGAGCGTCGCGTAGGCGCGCGCGAGCTCGACCGGCGCGATCTCGGCCGTGCCGAGCGCGAGACTCGGCACGCGCGGCAGCGCGCTCTCGATGCCGAGGCGTTGCGCGACGTCCACCACGCGCTCGATCCCGACCCGCTGCGCGAGCCGCGCTGTCGCGACGTTGTACGACTGCTCGAGCGCGTCGCGCACGCCGACCTCGCCGTGGAATTCGCGGTCGTAGTTGGTGGGGCGCCACGGCCCCGACGGCGTCTGGATCTCGAGCGGCGAGTCGTCGAGCCGGCTCGCGAGCGTGATCAGCGGCGGTCCGCGGAAGGGCTCGAGCGCCGCGATGTAGACGAAGGGCTTGAACACACTGCCGACCTGGCGGCGCGCCTGCGTGCAGCGGTCGAACTGTGACACGCGGTAGTCGCGCCCGCCGACGAGCGCGAGCAGCTCTCCCGTCTGCGGGCGGATCGCCACGATGCAGCCCTGCAGGCCGGGGCCGTCCTTGCTCACGAGGGAAGGTCGTCGCTTCTCGATCGACTCGATGCCCTTGCGCAGCGACTCGGCCGCGATGCGCTGGAGCCGCGGGTCGAGCGTCGAGTAGATGCGCAGACCTTCCTGCTCGAGCACCTCGGTCGGATAGGTCTCGGCGAGCTGGCGGCGCAGCAGGTCGAGGAAGTAGCGGGCGTCGTTCGCGTCCGGTGTCACCGCCGCGAGCTGGAGCGGCTCGGCGTGCGCGCGCGTGTGTGTGGCTTCGTCGATGCGACCCTGCTCGAGCATCAGGTCGAGCACGAGATTGCGCCGCTGGACGGCGCGCTCGGGATCGCGATACGGAGAGATGCCGTTCGGGCTCTGGATGATCGCGGCGAGCAGCGCCGACTCCGCGACCCCGAGCTCGGAAGCGGATTTTCCGAAATAGAGATGCGCGCCCTCGCCGACGCCGTGCACGGCAGTGGCGCCGCGCTGCCCGAGATAGATCTCGTTCAGATACGACTCGAGAATCTCGTCCTTGTCGTAACGGGCCTCGACGATCAACGCCATCACGGCTTCTTGCAGCTTGCGACGAAGCGTCCGCTCGGGAGTGAGGAAGAAGTTCTTGACGAGCTGCT
The DNA here is from genome assembly GCA_035541475.1 of Myxococcota bacterium. Lineage (GTDB taxonomy): Bacteria > Myxococcota_A > UBA9160 > UBA9160 > SMWR01 > DASUFZ01. The sequence continues at coordinate 65,438 of DATKND010000182.1, forward strand.
GCGTGAGGGTGCTTCCCCCCTGACGGATCGCTCCCGCGCGCAGGTTCGCGAGCATCGCGCCCGCGATGCGCCGGAGGTCGATCCCGCTGTGTGTCTCGAAGCGCTGGTCCTCCACCGCGAGCACCGCATCCACCAGATGGCGCGGCAGCTCCGCGAGGCGCACGAGCTCGCGCTGCTCGCGCGCGGGTCCGTAGTACGCGCCGAGCGGCTCCGGCTCGAGCATCACGGCGCCGATCTCCTCGCCCTCCGGCACGCTGCGGATCTCGGTGATGGTGTTGTCGTCGATGCGCATCACGACGTCGCGCGCGGGCTCGGGCCGGCTCGGATGCGCGAAGGCGCGCAAGTGGACGCGCAGCCGCTGCGCGCTCCACACGTACTGGCCGGGGGGCAGATCCTTCGTGCCCTCGGCCTCGCGGTAGCCGAGCCGCGCGAGCGCGCCGCGCAGGTCGATGCGTCGCCAGTCCAGACCCGGATAGAGGATGGTCGGCGCGCCGTAGACGCGCGACGGAACGCGGAAGCGGACCCCTTCGAAGCGTGCGCGCACGGTGCGGTCGAGCCCGGCGACCAGACCGGCGAGCGCGAAGCCGAGCACGAAGGCCGAGACCGCGACGATCAAGGCCAGCGGGCGCACCCAGCTCGGGACGCGCCAGCGGCGTCGCGATCGACCCTGGTCGTCGCGCGCAGCGGTGCCGTTGCGGCGTCGCGCCACCGGTTCCCCCCGATACGACGACGCTGGACCTTAGCCGACTGGACCGAAGCGCCGGGAAAGGGAACGAGCGTTTGCCAAAGCGCCGCGCCTCTTCCAGATTCCGGCGGTGGCGCAACCGCCGCGCAGATCCGCTGACAAACCTTGGGGGGGCCGCTTCCGCGAGGACCTCGACCCCGTGGTCGCGCGCTTCTCCGCGTCGATCGACTTCGACCGCGCGCTCGCGCGCTACGACCTGCGGCTCTCGGCCGCGCACGCGCGCATGCTGCGCGCGCAAGGGCTGATCTCGCCGGCCGACGAGCAGGCGCTGCTCGCGGGCCTCGAGAAGATCGCGGAAGAGATCGATGCGGGGTCCTTCCCTTTCGATCCCTCGCTCGAGGACATCCACATGAACGTGGAGTCGCGCCTGCGCACCTTGATCGGGGCCGCCGCCGGACGCCTCCACACCGGTCGCAGTCGCAACGACCAGGTCGCGACGGACCTCGCGCTCTATCTGCGCGACGCCGCCTGCGCCGCGGAGCGCGGTCTGCACGACCTGCGCGCCGTGCTCGTGACCCGCGGCCGCGAGCACCTCGACACCTTGCTACCGGGCTACACGCATCTGCAACGCGCGCAGCCGGTCCGGCTCGCGCATCACTGGCTCGCGTTCGTCGACATGCTCGGTCGCGACGCGGCGCGCTTCCGCGATCTGCGCGCGCGGCTGCGCGCGTCGCCGCTCGGCGCGGGTGCGCTGGCCGGCACGACGCTCCCGCTCGACCGCGAGGCCACCGCGCGCGCGCTCGGCTTCGACGCGCCGGCCGGCAACAGCATGGACGCGGTCGCGTCGCGCGACGCCGCGCTCGAGTTCCTGGCCGACTGCGCGATCGCGCAGGTGCAGCTCTCGCGCCTGGCCGAAGAGCTGGTGCTGTGGTCCACGGCGGAGTTCGGCTTCATCGAGCTCGCCGACGCCTACTCGACCGGCTCGAGCCTGATGCCGCAGAAGAAGAACCCCGACGTCCCGGAGCTCGTGCGCGGGAAGGCCGGTCGCGCGGTCGGCAACCTGGTCGCGCTGCTGACGGTCGTGAAGGGACTCCCGCTGACCTACAACCGCGACCTCCAGGAGGACAAGGAGCCGATCTTCGACTCGGCCGCGACCTTGCGCGACTCGCTCGAGGTGATGGCCGGCGCGCTCGCGACGCTCCGTGTCCGCAGCGAGCGCATGCGCGAGGCCGCGGGCGATCCGATGCTTCTCGCGACGGACCTGGCCGAGGCGCTCGTGCGCCGCGACGTGCCCTTCCGCGAGGCGCACGAAGCGGTCGGCCGCATCGTGTCCCACTGCGTCGAGAAGGATCTCGATCTCCGCACGCTCTCGCGCGAGGACCTGCGCGCCTTCCACCCGTCCTTCGCGGTCGGAGCCTCGGAGCTGCTCGACCTCGAGCGCGCGGTCGAGGCGCGCGATCTGCCGGGCGGCACCGCACGCGCACGCGTGTCGGCCGCGCTCGACGCGGCGGCCGCGGAGATCTCCGCGCGGCTCTCCGAGCTCGGCGGCGAGTCCAAGCGATGACGCGCTCTCGCAATCGTGCGGTCGCGCTCGCTCTCGCTCTCGTCGTCATCGCGGGCGCGGCCTGCGGGAAGTACGGAAAGCCGGAGCGGAGCAAGCCCACACCGCCCACCACCAGCGTGCAGCCCGCGGCCACACCGTCGACCGCGACACCGCCGGCGGAGGAGTGCCCGCCCGACGAGCAGAAGGAGAAGACCGCGCCGTGAGCGAGCTGCGCTTCGCGAAGATGCACGGAGCCGGCAACGACTTCGTGGTGCTCGACGGGATCCGCGACGCGCTGCCGCCGATCGCGCCGATAGCCGCACGCCTGTGCGATCGCCACTTCGGCATCGGTGCCGATCAGCTGCTCGTCGTGCGCCCCTCGCAGGCAGCGGATTTCCGCATGGAGATCTGGAACGCCGACGGCACACAGGTCGAGATGTGCGCGAACGGCATCCGCTGCTTCTACAAGTACCTGCGCGACGCGGGTCACACGCGAGCGCGCGAGCTCTCGGTCGAGACGCTTTCCGGCGTCGTGCGGCCGCGCTGGGCCGGACCCGACCTCGTGACCGTCGACATGGGACGCCCGATCCTCGCGCCGGCGAAGATCCCGACGCGGCTCGGCGCCGGCGACGGCCCAGTGCTCGACGCGCCCATGGTGGTCGCGGGCGAGACGCTGCATATCTCGTCGGTGTCGATGGGCAACCCGCACGCCGTGCTCTTCGTCGACGATCCGGAAACCGCGCCCGTCGAGCGGCTCGGACCGGCGATCGAGCGCGACTCGGCGTTTCCGAACCGCGTCAACGTCGAGTTCGTCGCGCCGCGCGGTCGCGACCGCCTGCTGCAGCGCACCTGGGAGCGCGGTGCCGGCGAGACGCTCGCATGCGGCAGCGGTGCCTGCGCGGCCGCCGTGGTATCCATCTTGCGCGGCGTTGCAGACCGCCGGCTCCGGGTCGAGCTGCGAGGCGGCGGCCTCGAGATCGTCTGGCCCGCCGACGACGCGCACGTCGAGATGACTGGTCCGGCGGCCCACGTCTTCGAGGGACGCATCGCGGTCGGAGAGGATTGAGCGTGTTCGAGGGCGTTCTCACCGCGCTGGTGACTCCGTTTCGCGATGGCGCGATCGACGAGGCGGCGCTGCGAAACCTGGTCGAGCGCCAGATCGAGGCGGGCATCGACGGCCTCGTGCCGTGCGGCTCGACGGGCGAGTCGGCGACGCTCTCTCACGCCGAGCATCGCCGCGTGGTCGAGATCGTCGTGCAGGCGGCGCGCGGCCGCGTTCCCGTCGTCGCGGGCACCGGCTCGAACAGCACGCGCGAGGCGATCGAGCTGACACGGCACGCGAAGGCCGCTGGCGCGGACGGCGCCCTGCTCATCTCGCCCTACTACAACAAGCCGACGCAGGAGGGGATCTTCCTCCACTACGCCGAGATCGCGCGCGCGACCAGCTTCCCGCTGCTCGTCTACAACATCCCCGGCCGCACGGCGTCGAACATCCTGCCCGCGACGCTCGCGCGCCTGGCCGACATCCCGCAGATCGTCGGCGTGAAGGAGGCGAGCGGCGACCTCGCGCAGATGGCCGAGGTGATCGCGCGCTGTCCCGACGACTTCAGCGTGCTCTCTGGTGACGACAGCCTCGCGCTGCCGCTGCTCGCGATCGGCGGCCGCGGCGTGATCTCGACGTGCTCGAACGTCGCGCCGTCCGCGCTGGTCGGGATGGTGCGCGCCTTCCGCAGCGGCGACCTCCCCGAGGCGCGCCGCGCGCACTACCGGCTGCTGCCGCTCTGTCAGGTGCTCTTCTGCGAGACCAACCCGATTCCGCTGAAGGCGGCGCTCGCGCTGATGGGAGCGTGCGGTCCGGAGATCCGGCTGCCGCTGACTCCGCTGGTCGAACCGCATCGCGAGCGGCTGCAGGTCGTGCTGAAGGAGCTAGGCCTGCTCGGATGAGTGGTACGCGACGCGTCGCCGTCGTGGGTGCGCTCGGGCGCATGGGAGAGCACGTGCGCGCCGCGCTGCGCGACGAGCCGTCGCTCCGCCTCTGCGCGGCGCTCGAGTCGCCGGGGCATCCCGGTGTCGGCCGTGATCTCGGAGATGGCATCGTCGTGAGCGACGATCCGAAGTCCGCGCTGCGCGGCAGCGACGTCGCGATCGACTTCAGCATCCCGGCGGCCACGTTGGCGCTCGCGCACACGGCCGCGGACCTCGGCGTCGCGCTCGTCACGGGCACGACCGGCTTCTCGGCGGCGGAGCGCGCCGAGCTCGCGCGCGTCGCAGCGCGCATTCCGGTGCTGGCTGCGCCGAACTTCTCGATCGCCGTGAACGTGCTCTTCTGGCTGGCTCGCGAGGCCACTCGACGTCTCGGCCCGGGCTACGACGCGGAGATCGTCGAGCTCCACCACGCGCAGAAGCGTGACGCGCCGAGCGGCACGGCACTGCGACTGGCCGAAGCGGTCGCGGAAGCTCGTGGGGTCGAGCTCGAGCCGCGTCTCGTGCTCGAGCGCGCGGGCGAGATCGGCGCGCGTCCCGCCGGCGCGATCGCGGTGCAGAGCGTGCGCGGCGGCGACAACCCCGGCGAGCACACGCTGCTGCTGCTCGGGCGCGGCGAGAGGCTAGAGCTCGTTCACCGCGCGGAGACCCGAGAGCACTTCGCGCGCGGCGCCGTGCGCGCCGCCGCATGGCTGGTCGGCCGACCGCCGGGAATGCACCGATTCGAAAGCGTCCTCGGCATCGGATAGGCCTCGCTTCGGGCAATATGGCGCGCGGAGCGCGCCGCAAGCGCCGAAGGCGCGCGCAGCGAGCCGAAGGCGAGCAGAGTGCAATCGAAGCGAGCAGCATGCTGCCCACGGGAGCGGCAAGCGGCTCCGATCACGGACCCGAAGCGGCGTCCCATTGCGCTCGGCACGTCGCGGAGCCACGGCATGCATGATGCACTGGACCGCCGCAATGGCGAGCGAGCTACCGCGCAAGGTCGGCGAGCGAGAGCGGGAGGTCCGCGAGGTGCGCCTCGAGGATCTGGAGCGCCTCGCGCGGGTCGGCCGCACGCTCCCGCTCCGGGAGTGGCTTGCCCTCGCCGAGGCCTGGCGCATCGCGCAGGCGCTGCGCGAGCACCGCGGCAATCGAGCCGCCACGGCGCGCGCTCTCGGAATCGGACGCCGCACGCTCTTCACGAAGATGGACAAGCTCGGGCTGGTGCCGTCGTGGGGCGTGGTCGCGTCCGAGCTGCCTCCGCGCGAGCTCTGATCCCGATCACGGATCCATCCGGGCGGTCGTTACCGACCCGACGGGTCCGGAAACGAGAAGGGCGCGGTGCCTCTCG
>DATKND010000183.1:0-33644 GCA_035541475.1 Myxococcota bacterium
GGCCTCGAGCCCGATGCCGCTGTTCGCGCCGGTCACGACGATCGTGCGGCCGCGCTGGCTCGGGACGTCCGCATGGGTCCAGGCCATTCACCCTCCCGCCGTCGCGCTCGCGTGCGCGGGCAGCCGCAGCGACTCGAAGAGCCCGAGTCGCCGCACCTCGACCGCGACGTTCTCTGCCGCCGCCGCGTCGCGGATCTCCTGCTCGAAGGCCGCGAGGTCCTCGGGGTCGCTCGGCGCGACCGCGTCGGGCGACGACAGCGGCACGAAGAGGCTCTCGTAGTGGTGCGGAACGACGAGGCGCGGGTGGAACGTCGAGACCAGCGCGCGCGCGTAGGTCGCGTCGCGACCTTGTGTCGCGGCGAGCAGCACGTCCACCGCGAGGTTCTCTTGCCGCAGCTCGTAGAGCGAGGCCGAGTCGACCGCCGCGCTGCTCGTGATCAGGATCTGCACGTGGGACGGCATGTGCTCCACGAGGTAGAGACGCGCGTCGCCGAGCCGGAACGAGAGCGCGTGGAGGGGAGCCTCGGGCGGCTTCTCGTAGGTGCCCTCGAGCGGCACCTGCCCGAAGAGCACCGCCGCGTGGAGGCTGCGGATCACGCGGATCGAGAAGGGGCCGATCTCGCGGCTGTGCCCCGGGTCGACGCGCTCGGTCTGCGCCGGGTCGAGGCCATAGGCCTGCGCGATCGAAAGGGTGGTCTGCGAGCCGTAGAGACGAGCGCCCGTGCGCCGCGCGATCCAGGCCGCGTCGCCGAGATGATCGAAGTGGCTGTGCCCGATCCAGATCGCGCGCGCGTGCGCGAGCTCGGGCGCCGGGCTTCCCGGCGAGAAGAGCGGCTCGAGGACCGCCTCGTCGGGCTCGTACCAGGAGGTCGCGGTCTTCCACAGGCTCGGCCGGCTCAGATAGGGGTCGTGCAGCAGCGTGGTGTCACCCGCCGTGATGGAGAAGCCGGCCACCCCGAGCCAGCGGACGAGCACCTCGTCCTGCGCGAACGCGGCCACCGGCAGCAGCGCCAGGAGCAGCGCGGCGAGTCGAGTCCGGAATCCAGGGAGGATCCGCATGATCGGCCCATGCTACTCCGACTCCTCGGGATCGCTCGCGGTCGGAGCGTCAACTCCCGGGCTCCGCCTGCCGAAAAGTGCGGAGGGCGTCATGCCGGAGCCGAGCCCGATCCTTCCGCGCAACCCGCTGCGCGAGTCACACGCGCGCGTTCGCGCGCTTCCACTCGCCGCGCAGCTCCGTGAGTGCGTGGACATGCTCGGTCATCCCGAGGTGATCGCATTCGACCTGCGCGCCGCGTTCCAGTCGATGCGCGAGTTCGCCGCGGGCCGCGAGCTGCCGCCGGTCGAGCCAGCCGACTTCGAGGCCGTCGATCTCGAAGAGCTCGCGCGCGAGGACTTCTACGCGACGCGCGAGGTCGAGGTGCGCGGCGGCTCCTATCCGTTCTTCACCTGCCTGGCGAATCACTTCGACCCGCTGGCCGAGCTCGCGGAGGGCGCCTCGCCCCGCGCCGGGCTCGACTACGTCGGGGTCTCGTGCGAGACGCCGCACACGCCCGTGCTCGGCGCGGTCGCGTCGCGCGACGACCGCTCCGCCTACTCGCTGCTGCTGCGCGGCCTCGCCTGCCTGGCGGAGCTCGCGTCGACGAGTCAGCTCGCGCGGCTCTCCCGTCGGCTCTTCGGCGACGCGCTGCCGATGCCGCCTGCGTTCGAGCTCGACCTCGTGCTCGACGAGGCGCGCGGCCGCGACGAGCGCGACGCGCTGGAGCAGCTCACGCGCGACCTCGCCGAGCGCATCAAGACGGTGATCCGCACCGACCCCGAGTATCCGCGCATCCTCGGCGACGTCGTGTGCCTGCGCGCGAGCCCGGCGCGGTTCGACGGCAGCCTCAGCTTCGCCTGGCGGGTCTGACCGAGCGCCAGGCGAGCGCCGACCCGGCTTCGATGGTCGACGAGTCGCCCCTCGGGGTGTTCCGTGACCCCATCCTCTCTTGACGGTCCGGGAGCGGAAGGCTCGGACTCCCCTGTTAGAACATGTTCTAGCAGCGCATACTGTCGGCTTCCCGGAATCCGATGACCGCCGCCCCCTCCGAGCGATCCGCGATCCCCTCCGCACGCGCGACGTCGGGCGCCGCCGCGCCCGTCGCGTCGGGTCGGCTGCCGCTGCTCGGCCATCTGCTCGAGCTGCGCCGCGACCCGCTCGGGCTGCTGCAGCGCGTCCACGACGAGTGCGGCGAGGTCGGCGAGATCGACCTCGCGGGTCACCGGCTGGTGATGCTCTACGGCGCCGCCGCGCAGGAGGCCTTCTTCCGCGCGCCGGACGAGCAGCTCGATCAGGCGGCCGCCTACCCCTTCATGAAGCCGATCTTCGGGCCCGGCGTCGTCTTCGATGCGACGCCCGAGCAGCGCAAGCAGGCGCTGCGCAACCGCTCGCTGCGCGACCAGTTCATGCGCGGGCACGCCGAGATGATCGCCTCCGAGACCGAGCGCATGCTCGCCGAGTTCGGAGAGTCCGGCGAGTTCGATCTGCTCGACTTCATGGCCGAGCTCACGATCTACACCTCGACCGCGTGCCTGATCGGCAAGGAGTTCCGCGATGAGCTCGGCCGCGACGTCTACGCGCTCTTCTACGAGCTCGAGCGCGGTACGGACGCGATCGCCTACGTGAACCCGAACCTGCCGTTGCCGATCTTCCGCCGGCGCGACCGCGCGCGTCGCGAGCTGGTGTCGCGCCTCGAGGCGATCTTCGCCAGGCGCGAGCGAGCGGGCTCGAGCACGGAGGATCTCTTCGGCGTGCTGCGCCGGCTGCGCGACGCGGAGGGCCGTCCTCGCTTCAGCACCGACACGATCACCGGCATGTTCATCTCGATGATGTTCGCCGGTCACCACACGACCAGCGTCTCGGCATCGTGGGCGCTGATCGAGCTGCTGCGCCACCCCGACTGGCTGCGCCGGGTGGTTGGGGAGCTCGACACCCTCTTCGCCGACGGCCGCAGCGTCAGCTACCAGGCGTTGCGCGAGATCCCGTTGCTCGAGTGCGCGTTGAAGGAGAGCCTGCGGCTGCACCCGCCGCTGATCCTGCTGATGCGCAAGGTGATCCAAGACTTCCAGTACGCGCGCTTCACGGTGCCGGCGGGGCGCAACGTCGGCGTGTCGATCGCCGTCTCGAACCGCATGCCCGAGCACTTTCCGGAGCCCGAGCGCTACGACCCGTCGCGCTACCTGGCCCCGCGCCAGGAGGACGCGCAGCCCTTCGCCTGGATTCCCTTCGGCGCGGGGCGACACCGCTGCGTCGGCGCCGCCTTCGCGATGATGCAGCTCAAGGCGATCGTCTCGATCCTGCTGCGCCGCTACGAGCTGGAGCTCGCGCAGCCGTCCGAGAGTTACACGAACGACCACTCCAAGATGGTCGTCTCGGTGCGACAGCCGTGTCGCGTGCGCTACCGGCGCCGCGCGGTGTCGGCCCCGACCGCTCGATCCCACCAGGAGGAACTGCCCGCATGAACGCCTACCCGCGCCACGAGCTCGAGGAGATGCTGCGCCGCTGGGTCGCGGCGAACGACGAGGCCGGCCGCACCGGCGACTGGTCCAAGATGTCGCGCTTCTACCGCGAGGACGCGATCTACACCTGGAACAACGGCCCCAACTGGGAGTTCGTCGCGCGCGGCCGCCAGCAGATCCACGACTGGGTCTTCGGCACCGAGATGGCTGGCCTCGAGCACTGGGTCTACCCGTACGTGCGGACCCTGATCGACGACCAGAAGGGCGAGGTGATCGGCGTCTGGCGCCAGATCGCGCCCGACAAGGATCTCGAGGGCAAGCCCTACGAGATCGCCGGCACCGGCGGCTCGTGGTTCCGCTACGCGGGCAACTATCAATGGTCGTGGCAGCGCGACTTCTTCGACCACATCGATGCGGGCTCGGTGTTCGGCGTGATGATGAAGAACAACCAGCTGAAGCCCGCGATGATCGAGCGCATGAAGGCCGGCCCGAAGATGCCGGGCTGGGTGCGCCGCAGCGACTTCGACTGGTACGCGACGATTTCGGATCGCGAGGCCTAGCAAGGAGGAACGCAGCATGCGCGCCGGCTTCATCGGGCTCGGCAACATCGGCAAGCCGCTGGCGATGCACCTGGCGCCGGCCGGCTTCGAGACGACCGTGTTCGACCTCGACGAGGCTCCGGTGCGCGAGCTCGTCGCGGGCGGCGCCGTCGCCGCCCGCTCGGCGCGCGAGGTGGCCGAGCGCGCCGACGTGATCGGCATCTGCGTGCCCGAGGATCGCCACGTGCGCGCGGTGATGAACGGGCCGGACGGCGTGCTCGTCGGCGCCAAGCCGGGCACCGTGGTGCTGATCCACAGCACGATCCTGCCCGTCACCGCGATCGAGCTCGACCACGAGGCGTCGCCGCGCGGTGTCCGCGTGCTCGACGCCTGCGTCACCGGCGGCGAGCACCTCGCGCGCGAGGCCGCCTGCACCTACATGGTGGGCGGCGACGCCGCCTTGCTCGAGCAGGCGCGTCCGTTCCTCGAGAAGAGCTCGAAGAAGATCATCCACGCCGGCGCGCTCGGAAACGGCGCCAAGCTCAAGCTCTGCCTCAACGTGATGACGTATCTGCAGTGGGCCGCCGCCTTCGAGCCGTTCAAGCTGGCGCAGGCGATCGGGCTGCCGACCGACGTCCTCGAGGAGGCCGGGCGCGCGAACGGACAGCTGACGGACATGATGAGCCGCTTCCTCGGCGGCGTGAAGCTCCCGGAGGAGGCGCGCCGCAGCGACGCCTACCAGAAGTTCGTGCGGGGCCACCTGCACACCGCCGAGAAGGACCTCGCCTGGGCGCTCGCGCTCGCGCGCGAGGCGGGCGTCTCACTGCCCGCCGCGGCGCTCGCTTCGCAGTCGATGGCGCGGATCTACGGGGTCGAGGATCCGAAGCGGCGTTAGGCGGCGCGCCGCACGCGCGGCGCCCAGGCGCCCGCGACGGCCAGCGCCACGATCAGCGCGACGACACCGATCCGCGGCAGCGCTGGCACCGAGCCCACGTCGCCATCCCACTCGTATGCGCCGACGTCGCAGGCCGCGCCCTGGGGTCGCGCGACGCCGCGCTGGTCAGTTGCCGACGTGCAGCCGGGCGCGCCGTCGATCGCGACGGACGGCGCGCGCAGCGGCACCGTCCAGGTCGGTCCGCCGTGCGGACCGAGCTTGCCGAGGTTCAGCGCCGCCGCCGAGACGCACCGGTCGGTGGGCAGGAGAACCCACAGCAGACAGCCGTTCGGCTGCACGGCGACGTTGCCGCCGTTGCTGATGATGGATCCGGATGGGTTGCCCGACAGAACGTTGTTCTCGAAGGTCGCGTACCAGTAGCCCGAATGCGGTCCCGGAGGCGGAGGCGGATCGACGAGGATCGTGCTCGGACCCGTTCCCCCGTTTCCGACGAGGGTGCTGCTGTGAATCACCACGTTCGCGACGACGCTCTCGGGGTTCGGGACCTGACGGACGTGGATGGCGACCGGAAGGTTCCCGGCGAACGTGCTGTCGAAGATCTCGGCGAACCCGCCGGCCGCGATGAGTCCACCGCCGTCGATGTTGTTCGAGATCGTGCTGCGGCGGATCGTCGCGAGTCCGCCGAAGTTGCCACCCACTCCGATGCCGCCGCCGATGTTGCCGGAAATGGTCGAGTCCGTGATGGTGGCGTCCGCGCCCGTCGAGATGCCGGCGCCCACGTTGTCGCGGATGTGGACGCGCGTGATCGTAACGATGCTGGAGCTGCCATCATCGGGTCTGTAGATGGCCCCCGTGCCGCGATTCCCGTGGATGCTCGAATCGATCGCCGTCAACGAGCCAAACTGGGTGTATATGGCGCCGCCCGAGCGCCCCTCACATCCGTAGATCTCGACGTTCTCGAGTGTCAGGTCTTTGCTCGTCTGGATGCAGCCGCCGTTTTCCAGGAAGCCAGGCGCGACCTCGGGCGCGAGGCCGTCGCGCAGGACGAGGTTGCGGAGCGATACGTCGACGGCGAGAGCAGAGGACGGGATGCGGATCACGCGGTGCGCATTCCCGCCGCTCAACGTGAGGAGCCCGCCGCCGTCGAGCTCGACCGACTGGGAGATCACGAGCTCTGCCGACGTGACGACGGTGGTGGGACCGGAGCACGAAAACGTGTGCGGTCCGCCGCCGGCTGCGATCGCGGCGAGCACGCCAGCCTCGTCGCACGAGAAGACGGCCGCATCGGCTCGCGACGCGAGCGCGACGACGAGTGTGGTAAGGAGCGCTCTCCAGATCATCGCGCCGCGATCGTCTCACGCGCCGGTGTCGAATGGCAATCTCAATCGAGCCGCTTGCGGAAGCGCGCGACCGAGAGCGCCATGCTCGCGGTGAAGAAGGCGAACAGCGGCCAGATCTGCGGGAAGACGTCGGTGAGGGTCGCGCCGCGCAGCAGGATGCCGCGGATGATCCGGACGAAGTGCGTCAGCGGGAAGATCTCGGCGAAGAGCTGCGCGGGCCTCGGCATGCCGTCGAACGGGAACATGAAGCCCGAGAGCAGGATCTGCGGCAGGAACGAGAAGAAGGTGAGCTGGAAGGCCTGGAACTGCGTCTGCGCGAGCGTCGAGATGAAGAGGCCGAGGCCTAACGTCGCGATCACGAACACGAGTCCCGCGGCGTAGATGTCCACGATCGCGCCGCGGATCGGCACGCGGAAGAGGAAGCTGCCGACGATCAGGATCAAGGTCACCTGGATCAGCCCGATCGCCATGTAGGGCAGGATCTTCCCGACCATCAGCTCGGGCGTGCGCACCGGCGTCGTGATCAGCAGCTCGAGGTTGCCGCGCTCGCGCTCGCGCACGATCGCCACCGCGGTGAAGAGCGTCATCGTCATGGTGAGGATCACGCCGATCAGCCCGGGCACGATCTGAACCGCCGAGCGTCGCTCCGGGTTGTAGAAGGGCCGGAACTCGAAGGCGCGCGGCGACTCGGCGCGCGGGGCGGCGCGCTGCGGATCGCGCAGCGGCAGGTCGAGCAGTCCGCGCGCCGCCTGCACCAGGATCGGGTCGCTGCCGTCGACGAGGAGCTGCGCCGCCGGCCGATCGCCGCGCGCGGCGCGCTCCTCGAAATCGGGCGGGATCAGGATGCCGACCGCGACGCGGCCCCGCCGCAGCAGCGACTCGAGCTCCGCTCCGGTGTCGACGCGCGCGACGATGTCGACCACCTGGCTCGCCTCGGCGTCCGCAGCCAGGATGCGCGCGCTCTGCGTGCCGGCCTGGTCGGTGACGGCGGCGCGCAGGTGGCGCACGTCCTGGTTGATCGCGTAGCCGAAGAGCAGGAGCTGCATGACCGGGATGCCGAACACCATGCCGAAGGTGAGGCGGTCGCGGAGGAGCTGGCGCACCTCCTTGCGCGCGATCGCGAGCACGCGGCCGAGGGTCTTCCTCACGCGGGCGTCCGCTGCGTTGCGGCGACGAAGACGTCCTCGAGGCTCGCGCGCGCGAGCTCGACGCGCGCCGCGACTCCGGCCTCGGCGAGCGCGCGACGCAGCCGCGCGTCGGGCTCCGCTGTGTCGCGGTCGAGCAGCGCGTGGAGCCGGGTGCCGAGCTGCGCGACGCTCAGCACCTCGGGCAGCGGACCCACCGCCGCGCGCGCGCCGCGAACGTCTTCGGCCTCGATCTCCACCACCGTCGCCGCGATGCCGGCCATCAGCTCGCGCGGCGTGCCGTGCGCGACGAGCACGCCCTCGTGCAGGATGCTGAGCCCGTGGCAGCGCTCGGCCTCGTCCATGTAGTGCGTGGAGACGAGGATCGTGGTGCCGCCGTCGACGAGCCGGAAGAGCGATTCCCAGAACTCGCGCCGGCTCTGCGGGTCGACGGCGGAGGTCGGCTCGTCGAGGAAGAGGAGCTGGGGGCGGTGGACGAGCGAGGCGGCGAGCGCGAGTCGCTGGCGCTGTCCGCCCGAGAGCGTGCCGGCGCGCTGCGCCGCGCGCGGCTCGAGCCCGTACTCCGCGAGCAGCTCGTCGATCCGCGCCCGGCGCTCGGCACGCGCGAGCGAATGCACCTCCGCGACGAAGTCGAGATTCTCGCGGATGCTGAGGTCGTCGTAGAGCGAGAAGCGCTGCGTCATGTAGCCGATCAGGAGCCGCAGCTTCTCCGCTTCGGCCGGCACGCGAAGTCCGAGCACGCGCGCGTCGCCCGACGAAGGCGTTAGCAGTCCGCACAGCATGCGAATCGTCGTCGTCTTGCCGGATCCGTTCGGCCCGAGGAAGCCGTGGATGCGCGCGCGCGGGATCGCGAGGTCGACGCCGTCGACCGCCACCTGCGCGCCGAAGCGGCGCGTGAGGTCGTGCGCCTCGATCGCGAGTTCTTCAGTCAAGCAGGAACTCCACCTGCACCGGCACGCCGGTCGGCAGCGCCATCGCGCCGTCGCCCTCGAGGTCGACCTCGGCGACGTACACGAGGCGGCCGCGGTCCCGCTCGGTGAGCGCGTGATAGGGCGTGAAGGAAGCCTCGCTCGCGACGGTGCGCACGTGCGCGGGAAAGGGCTCCTTCACGCCGTCGACGTGCACGCGCGCCTTGACGCCCGGGACGACGCGCACGCGCAGCGCCTCCGGCACGAAGACGCGCGCGTAGGGCGCGCCCTCGGTCAGCATCACGACGACGGACGCGCCCTGCGGCGGGCGCTCGCCGAGCTTGAAGGGGAGCGCGTCGATGCGGCCGGCGACCGGCGCGCGCACCTCGAGACGCGAGGCGCGCAGCCGGACGTCGGCGAGCGCCGACTCGGCCTCGTCGACAGCGCCCTCGGCCTGCGCGAGCTCCTCGGCGGTGGTGCCGCGCTCCATCGCTTCGAGCGCGGCCTTCGACGCGTCGCGCTGCGCGAGCGCCTGGTCGAAGGCCGCGCGGTCGCGATCGAGGAGCGCGGGCGAGGCGACGCCGCTCGCGACGAGCTCCTTCGTGCGCGCGAGGTCGCTCTGCGCGGTGGCGAGCGATCCCTGCGCGCCGGCCAGACGCGCGCGCCCCTGCGCGATCTCCTCGCGGCGCGGTCCGCGCCGCAGCTCGGCGAGGCGCGCGGCGGCGCGGTCGCGCGCGCCCTCGGCCTGCGCGACCAGCGCGGCGAAGCGCGTGTCGTCGAGGCGCAGCAGCAGCGCGCCGGCCGGCACGACGTCGCCCTCGCGCACCCGGATCTCGGCGATCGGCTCCGAAGCCTCGGCGATCAGCTCGAGGCGATCGCGCTCCAAGGTGCCGACCGCGTCGCCGTCCGCGCTGCGACAGGCGACGAACGCGAGCCAGGCCGCGACGCACGCCCGTGTGGGAGTCGCGCGCATCACGCGCGCGCGCCCTCCAGGAAGAGCCGGCGCGTGTGCTCGGCGAAGCGCGCGACGAAGGCGGCGTCGTAGCGCAGCCCGAGCACTGGCTCCATCACGGGCCGCGCGATGAAGGCGAAGCCCAGCATGCCGAGCAGCGACACGAAGGCGAGCTTCGGGTCGAGGTCGCGGCGGAGGCGCCCGGCCGTGATCTCGGCCTCCAGCATGCCCGGCATGAGCCGCGCGACGTTCGAGGCGTAGCGCTCGATGAAGCGTCGGCGGAAGCGGCCGCCCTCGGCCAGCACCTCGCGCACGAGCAGCGGCGGAATCCACGGCTCGGCCGCGAAGGCCTGCGCGACGGTCGCGGGCAGATCCTCGAGGCGACGCACCTGCGAGACGCGCTCGAGCACACGCGCGAGAGCGCGCTCGAGCAGCGCGTCGTCGAGCCCGTGCCGGTCGCCGAAGTAGTAGTGGACCATCGCCGGGGTGACGCCCGCCGCCGCGGCGACGGCGCGCAGCGAGTGCGGGCCGCTTCCGGTGTAGAGGCGCGCGGCGGCGTCGAGCAGCGACTCGCGCGGATCGACGCGCCCTTTGCGGGCGGCCGGGCGGCCGGGTTTGCGGCGGGCGGCTCGGGGCATGGTCGGAATTTAATCAATCACTTAGTTAAATACAAACCGAGGGGCCGTCCGGAGCGGGATCCCGGCTGACCCCGGGCGGCGGGCGTGCGAAGCTGCGCCTCGTGTCCGACGCGCTCGAGACCGGTCTCCGTCATCGCCTGCGCCGGGCGGTGCGGCGCAGCGAGTCCCAGCACGGACAGCTCCGCGCACTGCTCGCGGAGATCGAGGCGCCGCTGCGCGCCGGGACGCGGGTCGTGGCCGCCGATCTCGTCGCGCGCCTCCGCGATGCCCTCCAGGCCCATTTCGAGCTCGAGGACCAGACGCTCTTTCCCGCGCTGCACGGCCTGCGGCCCGAGGTCGGCGCTCCGATCGAGGTGCTCTCCCGCGAGCACGCGGAGTTCCTGGACGAGCTCGCCGGCGCCTCGGGCTGCGACCGCGACGCCTTCTTGCGTCTGCGCGAGGCGCTCGGCGATCACGAGCGCCGCGAGGAGCAGCTACTCGAGAGCGTCGTCGGAGCCGGCGACCCGCGCGTCGCCTGAAGGCGCCTCCAGCTCGGGAGTCGCGTCGTCGTCGAGCAGCGCGCGCGCGGACGGCCCCTCCCAGTCGTCGAACTCGCCGCGCCGCGCGGCGCGCACGACGAGCGCGAGCAGCGTGCCCGCGAGCAGCAGCGTGGCCGGCAGCATGACGATCAGGCTGCTCACGCGACGGCCTTCCAGCGCAGCAGCCGCACCGCGTTGCCCACGACGAGCAGTGACGAGAGGCTCATCGCGAGCGCCGCCGGGAGCGGGTGCAGCCAGCCGGCCGCAGCGAGCGGGATCGCGAGCGCGTTGTAGGCGAGCGCGAAGCCGAGGTTCTGGTGGATGCGGCGCAGTGCGACCCGCGACAGCGCGACCGCGTTCGCCAGCGCGCACAGCCGCGGCGAGCGCACGACGAGGTCCGCCGCCGCGAGCGTCACGTCGGAGCCGCGCGCCATCGCCGCGCCGACATCGGCGGCGCCGAGCGCGGCTGCGTCGTTCAGCCCGTCGCCGACCGCGAGCACGCGGCGTCCGAGTGCGCGTCGACCGCGGATCCAGCCGACCTTCTGCTCGGGGCCGAAGCCGGCGCTCCAGCCCTCGATGCCGGCGCGCTTCGACGCCAGCCGCACGGCGGGCTCGGCATCGCCGCTCGCGAGCGCGACATCGAGTCCCAGCCGGCGCAGCGCCGCGACCGCATCGGGCGCGTCCTCGCGCGGCGGGTCCGAGAGAGCGAGCACGCCGAGCGCGCGCGGACCTTCGGCGACGTAGCAGAGCGAGAGACCCCGCTCCGACAGCTTGTCCGCCGCTTCGGCGAGCTCGGGCGGGATCGCGACGCCGCATTCCGCCAGCCAGCGGGCGACGCCGACGCGAATCGGTGTGGACGGCTCACCGGCCTCGATGCCGCGGCCGGCGAGGGTCTCGCGCCGCGCGAGCTCGCGCACCGCGAGGCCGCGCTCGCGCGCCGCAACGCGGATCGCCTCGGCCAGCGGATGCGTCGAGGCGCCCTCGGTCGCAGCCGCTGCCTCGAGCACGACGTGCTCCTCCACGCCGGGCGCAGCCGCGATCGCCTCGAGCGCGAGCCGACCTTCGGTCAAGGTGCCGGTCTTGTCGAGCAGCACGGAGTCGACGCGCGCGCAGCGCTCGAGCGCATCGCCCCGTGCGACCAGCACGCCGAGCCGCGCCGCGCGCCCGATCGCGGCCGCGACCGCCGCTGGTGTCGCGAGGCCGAGCGCGCACGGACACGCGACGATCAGCACGGACGCGGCGACGAGCGCAGTCTCGAGCGCCGGTGCTCCGGCCCACGTCCAACCGATGGCGGTCGCGCCGGCCGCGCACAGCACCGCCGGCGCGAAGACCGCGGCCACGCGGTCCGCGTGGCGTTGGATGCGCGGGCGCTCGGCCTGCGCGCGCGCGAGCAGCGCGGTGAGCCGCGCCAGGCTGCCCTCGCGCGCTCGCGCGAGCACGCGGAGCTCGAGCTCGGCGAGCTCGTTGTGCACACCCGCCGCGACGGCGTCACCCGGCCCGCGCGGCACCGGGCGCGACTCGCCCGTCCACATCGATTCGTCGAGCTCCGACGCACCGCGGACGATCTCCCCGTCGGTCGGGATGCGCTCGCCGGGCGGCACCACGACGAGATCGCCGGGCACCAGCGTCTCGACCGGCACCGAGTCGAGCGCGTCGCCGCGGCGGCGCAGAGCGCGCTGCGGCGCGAGCGCCGCGAGCCGCTCCACGGCGCCCGCCGCGCGCGCGGAGGCGCTCCGCTCGAGGCTCCGGCCGAGCAGGATCAGGAACACGATCATGGCCGCGGAGTCCATGAAGACGTGAGGGGCTTCGGCCCACGTGGCCGCGATGCTCGCCCCGAGCGCGATCGAGACGCCGAGCACGACCGGCACGTCCATCGTGATCTCGCGTCGCGCGAGTCCCGCGAAGGCGCCGCGCCAGAAGGGGGCCGCGCACCAGGTCGCCGCGGGCACCGAGAGCGCGATCGCGACCCAGCGCAGCGCGCGGCGCGTGAGCGCGTCGAGATCCTGGTACGAGCCGATGTAGAGCGCAGCGGAGATCAGCATCACGTTGCCGGCGAGGAACGCCGCGACGAGCAGGCGCGCGAGCATGCTGCGCGCCTGGCGGCGCTCGACACCTCCGAGCGACTCGGGATCGAAGGGCGTCGCCGCATAGCCGAGCGACGAGACGCAGCGGACGAGCGACTCGCGATCCGTGCGCGCGTCGTCGAAGCGGACGAGCGCGCGGTGTGTGGTGTAGTCGACGGTCGCATCGAGCACGCCCTCCTGCTCGCGCAGGCTGCGCTCGACGCGGTGCACGCAGCCGGCGCAGCGAAGCCCGTCGAGGAAGAGCCCGGTCGTCGCGGACATCAGCGCGTCTCGCGCGCGGGCGCGGCGTCGGCCGGGCTCGCGACGTAGCCCTCGGTCGGCCGCAGCCCCGTGCGCTCGAGGTCGAGCGGCGGGTCGGGGTGCGACGCGGCGATCGCGTAGAAGCCGACGCAGATCGCGATCATCGCGGCCAGCGCCAGCGCGAGGGCGAAGGGCCAGGGCTCGCGTTTGCTAGTTGCCATTTTCGTCGCCTCCGGTCACGAGGAAGTGCGCGCTGCGCACCACGCGAGGTCCACCCTCGGCGGGCTCGAGCACGAAGCGCAGCTCGCGCGAGTGCGGGTGCGAATCCGCGGCGGCGAGCACGAAGACGTCGGTCTGGAGCGAGCTCGCGCCGGCCACCGGGATCGGGTTCAGGCCGGCCACGAGCTCGAGGCCGTCGCCGTCCTCGAGCGCGAGATGGAAGCTGCGCGGCGCGAGCCCGCGGTTCGTGATGCGAACGCTGAAGACGTTCCCGGTGCGGCCGTCGGCGGCGTGCGCGACGAGCGCGCTGCCCGCGTGGGAGACGTAGAGGTCCATCGGCAGCCGACGCGCGATCAGCGTGACGAAGACGGCGACGAGCCCCGCGAGCAGCGCCGCGTAGATCGCGGTGCGCGGCCGCAGCACCCTCGCGGCGCGGCCCTCGGCGCCGGCCAGCGAGCGGTAGCCGATCAGATGGGGCGCGCGCCCGATGCGCTGCATGACGCCGTCGCAGGCGTCGATGCACTGCGTGCAGGCCACGCACTCGAGCTGGAGGCCGCGCCGGATGTCGATGCCCGTCGGACAGACGGCGACGCAGAGGCCGCAGTCGACGCAGTCGCCGCTCGTCGTGCCGCGCTTGCCGCGCGGCTCGCCGCGCGCGGTGTCGTAGGCGACGACGAGCGTGTCGCGGTCGAAGAGCACGCTCTGGAAGCGCGCATAGGGACACAGGTACTTGCAGAAGGTCTGTCGCACGAAGGCGAAGTCGAGGTAGCAGAGCGCCGTCACCGCTCCGAGGAAGGCCATCGGGGTCGGGTCGAGGAGGCCCGCGCGGAGCCCCGCGACGATCTCGTAGGGCGAGCGGAAGTAGGCGACGAGGTGGAACGCGACGACCCAAGCGAGCGCGAGCCAGACGGCGTGCGTCGCGGCGACGCGCCAGCGCGCCACGCGCCGCGGCGGCGTCGTGCCCTTCCAGCCCTGGATCCGGCGCGCGATCCCGGCGAAGACGTCGGTGAAGACGGTCTGCGGGCAGGCCCAGCCGCACCAGAGGCGCCCGAGCAGCGCCGTGAAGAAAAAGAGCGAGAGCGCGAGGCCGGCGACGAGCAGCCACAGGAAGAAGAGCTCCTGCGGGAAGATCACAAGCCCGAACACATGGAAGCGACGCGCCGGGATGTCGAGCAGCACGAGCGGCTGGCCGTTCACGCGCAGCCAGGGGATCGCGAACAGGACCGCGATCAGCGCGGCGTTGGCGACGCTCCGCAGCCGGCGGAAGCGCCCCCGCACGGGACGCGCGGACAGCACGGCGCCTCCTCAGGATCCGCCGGCGCTCGGGGCGGCGGCGGGCGCCGGCGGCGCGAAGTCCGGCGAACCCAGACCGGGCGCGCTCTGCTTCGGCAGCGTCTCGAGATAGGCGAGCACCTTCCAGATCTTCTCGTCGCCGAGCTGTGTCGCCCAGGCCGGCATGCCGCCTGGGCGGCCACCACTCACGGTCGCGAAGAGGTCGGCGTCCTCGTGGCCGTACTTCCAGTAGGGGTCCACCAGGCTCGGGCCGACGAGCCCCGTGCCGTCCGGCTTGTGGCACGCGGCGCAGATCGTCGCGAAGACCTGCGAGCCTTCCGCGATGGCCGCGGCATTCCCGCGGTAGGGGTTCACGGTCGGCCGCGCCGCCTGGATCTGGCGGGCGATCGCCTGCGCCTTCGCCACCTCGGCTTCGTATTGTTTCCTCTGGCTCCAGTCGGAGCCGACGTAGTAGGCCATGTAGGTGAGCGCGAACACGATCGTCGCGCCGAAGGCCGCGTTGAACCAGAAGGGGATCGCGTGGTCTTCCTCGCCGATCCCGT
The DNA here is from genome assembly GCA_035541475.1 of Myxococcota bacterium. Taxonomy (GTDB): domain Bacteria; phylum Myxococcota_A; class UBA9160; order UBA9160; family SMWR01; genus DASUFZ01. The sequence continues at coordinate 14,812 of DATKND010000183.1, forward strand.
CGCGCGCGCTCTCGTCCTTGCGCTCGAGCTCCGCGATCTCGTCGCCCGGTCTCACGACTCGCCGTCCTCCAGCATGCGCTTCGCTGCGTCCTCGAGCGCCGGACGTCGCCACACGTAGACGGCGACACCGACTAGCGCGAGCGCGAGCAGTGCGAGGCGGGCGAGCTTGTAGAGCGCGATCCAGTTGGTGCCGACGGCGTCCATCACGAGCCCTGCGCCAGGCCGGCCGTGCGCACGGCGCGCCCGAGCGACTGGAGGTACGCGATCAGCGCGATCGCCTCGCTGCGCGCGCCGACCTCGTCGAGCGCGATGCCGTCGCGGCGCAGCGACGCGGCGATCTCCTGCGCGTGGCTCTCGGCGTCCGCAGCCGCGTTCGCGATCTCCGCGTCACTGTAGGGATGCCCGAGGCTCGCGAGCACGGCGAGCTTGCGCTGCGTGAGCGAGGTGTCGAGCGCGCTCCGAGTCAGGAACGCGAAGCTCGGCATGTTCGAGCGCGCTTCCAGATTCCGCGGGTCCATCAAGTGGAGCCAGTGCCACGAGTCGGGGTACTTCCCTCCGACGCGCGCGAGATCGGGCCCCGTGCGCCGCGAGCCCCACAGGAAGGGACGGTCGTAGGTGCCCTCGCCGGCGAGCGAATAGTGGCCGTAGCGGTCGGTCTCGCTCTTCAGAGGCCGCACCTGCTGGCTGTGACAGTTGTTGCATCCCTCGCGGATGTAGATGTCGCGGCCCTCGAGCTCGAGCGCGCTGTACGGGCGCAGTCCGGGCAGCGGCGCGATCGTGCCCTGGAGCAGGAAGGGCGGCACCAGCAGCACGAGCCCGCCGACCACGACCGCGCAGAAGGTCAGCAAGGTCAGCGAGACCCAGCGTTGCTCGAGCGCCCGGTGCCAGTCGTAGGCCACGACCTAACGACCTCCCGCCAGCGCGGGCGCCGGCTCCAGCACCGGCGCCGGGATGGCGGCGCTGCCCTGGCGGATCGTGAGCCAGACGTTCGCGAACATCACGAGCACGCCGGAGAAGTAGAGCGCGCCGCCGCCGAGGCGGATCACGTCGTAGATGTGGATCGCCGCGACGCTCTCGATGAAGCTGTAGACGAGACTCCCGTCGGGATTCACCGCGCGCCACATGAGGCCCTGCGTCACGCCGGAGACCCACATCGGCGTCACGTAGAGCACGATTCCGAGCGTCGCGATCCAGAAGTGCAGCTCGGCCAGGCGCACGCTGTAGAGCTGCGTGTGCCAGAGCCGGGGGATCATGTAGTAGAGGGTCGCGAAGCAGGTGAGACCGACCCAGCCGAGCGCGCCCGAATGGACGTGGCCGATCGTCCAGTTGGTGAAATGCGAGAGCGAGTTCACCGTCCGCAGCGCCATCATCGGGCCCTCGAAGGTGCTCATGCCGTAGAAGGTGAGCCCGACGACGAACATCTTGAGCAGCGGATCGGTGCGCACGCGGTCCCACGCACCGCGCAACGTGAGCAGGCCGTTCAGCATCCCGCCCCACGACGGCAGGATCAGCATCACCGAGAAGGCCGCGCCGAAGGTCTGCGCCCAGTCGGGCAGCGGCGAGTAGATGAGGTGATGGGGCCCGGCCCAGATGTAGATGAAGATCAGCGACCAGAAGTGCAGGATCGAGAGCCGGTGCGAGTAGATCGGCCTTCCTGCCTGCTTCGGCAGGAAGTAGTACATGAGGCCGAGGATCGGCGTGGTCAGCAGGAAGCCAACGGCGTTGTGCCCGTACCACCATTGGATGTTGGCGTCGTTCACGCCCGCGTAGAGCGAGTACGACTTCATCCATGAGACGGGCACCTCGAGGCTGTTCACTACATGCAGCATCGCGATCGTCAGGATGGTCGCGATCCAGAACCAGGCGGCCGCGTAGAGCGAGCGCTCGCGGCGACGCGCGATGGTGCCGAAGAAGTTGATCGCGTAGACCACCCACACGACCGTGATCGCGATGTCGAGCGGCCACTCGAGCTCGGCGTACTCCTTCGACGTGGTGTGACCGGTGACGAGCGAGATCGCCGCGGCGACGATGATCGCGTTCCAGCCCCACAGGTTGATGCGCGAGAGCAGGTCCGAGTACATGCGCACGCGACACAGACGCTGAATGGCGTAGTAGCTGCCCGCGAACACGACGCCGAGCGTGAAGCCGAAGATGACGGCGTTGGTGTGGACCGGCCGCAGCCGACCGAAGTGGAAGTACGGCGGGAGATTCAGCCCGGGCCACGCGAGCTGCGCGGCGATCACGAGGCCGACCAGCATTCCGACCCCGCCCCACACGAGCGCGGAGATCGCGAAACCGCGCACGACCGCCATGTCGTAGACCACCGCGTCGCTTCGAGCGTCCGTCACGTCACTCCTCTCCAGACGGCGGCGCGATGTGCAGGTTCGGTGCCACGGCCGCGCTCGACGGGGACGCGACGCGTGGGTCGGCGTGGGGCAGGAGGCCTTGGCTCGCTCGGGTTGCTGGGTACTATCGCCTCGAAACCATCGCTCGGAGCGCGTGCGGCGCGTGGAAACGCGCTGGCACGGCGTCTGCTATCCCGAGTCTCGCGGAGGTAATTGCGAATGCCCATCTTCCAGAAGATCGTCGTCCCGGTCGACTTTTCCGATCATGCGGCGCGCGCGCTCGAGATGGCGATCGAGCTCGCCAAGGCGTCGAAGGGGAAGATCACGATCGTCCACAGCTATCCGATCAACCCGATCCTGCTGTCGCCGTACGGCGTCGCGATGCCGCCGGACATCGAGCGCAGCTTCCGCGAGGCCTCCGACAAGCAGCTCGCCGAGTGGGCGGGCCGCGCGCGCAAGGCCGGAGTGGACGTCGAGATCTGGACGAGCTCGGACACGCCGTCCGAGGCCGTGGTGCACCGCGCGGAGCAGATCCACGCGGATCTGATCGTGATGGGCACGCGCGGACTGACGGGACTCAAGCACGTCGTGCTCGGCAGCGTGGCGGAGCGCACGCTGCGTTATGCGCCCTGTCCCGTGCTGACCGTGAAGGCTCGCTGACCGCGCAGGCCGGACGTGGCCGCGGCCGGCGACGCGCCCTGCGATTCGCCGCTCGAGGACGAAGCGGTCGTCGCGGCGCTCGCGCAACCCGACGCGTACGCGGGCGCCGGCGGCGGGGCCGCGGCGTCGGTCGAGGCGATCCAGACCCATCTCTCGCACGTATTCCTGTGCGGCGAGCGCGTCTACAAGTTCCGCAAGCGCGTGTCGCTCGGATTCGTGGACTTTCGCACCCGCGCCGAGCGCAACGCCGACTGCGTGCGCGAGGTCGCGCTGAACCGTCGGCTGGCGCGCGACGTCTACCTCGGCGTGGCCCCGCTCGAGGTCGAGGCGTCGCGCGTGCGCGTGGGGGCTCCGCGCGAGTCGCTCGCCGCGAGCGGGACCGAGCACTGTGTCGTGATGCGGCGCCTGCCGCGCGATCGCGATGCGCTCTCCTTGCTAGAGCGCGGCGCGCTCACGCCGGCGCAGATCGACCGCATCGCGGAGCGGATCGCCCGCTTCCACGACGAGCACGGACTCGGCACTCCTGCGCCGTACTCGGAGCCCGATTGGCTCGCGCACTGCACGCGGCCCGCGGTCGCGAATTTCGGGACCTTGCGCGAGTTCGCGCAGGATCCCGAGGATCGCGGCCGTCTCGAGCGGCTCGAGTCCCTGTGTCTTCGCTTCGCGCGCGAGCGCGCCGACCGCTTCGAGGCGCGCCGACGCAGAGGTCTCGCCGTCGACGCGCATGGCGATCTCCACCTCGCGCACGTCTGGTTCGAGCGCGACGACGCCGAGCCGCTCGCGATCGACTGCCTCGAGTTCGACGCGGAGCTCCGCCGGATCGACGCGGCCTCGGAGGTCGCGTTCTTCGCGATGGATCTCGCTTACCGCGGCGCCGACTCGCTCGCGGAGCGCTTCCTGCGCGTCTACGCCGCGCTGCGCGACGACTTCGATCTGTATCGCGTGGTCGACTGGTTCGAGAGCTACAGGGCCGCGGTGCGCGCGAAGGTCGCGGCGATCGCGGCGGGCGAGCGCGAGATCGATGCCGCGCAGCGCACGCGCGCCGCCGAGAGCGCGAGCCGCCATCTCGCGCTGGCGCTGCGCCTTCTGGAGTCGCCGGGATCTCCGCTGCTCGTGCTCGTCGGCGGCGCGGTCGGCAGCGGCAAGACGACCGTGTCGAGTGCCCTCGCCGATGCGCTCGGCGCGGCGGTCGTGTCGTCGGATCGCGTGCGTAAGCACCGCCTCGGCCTCGCACCCGGCGAGCGCGCCGCGCGAGCGGCCTACACCAGCGAGGCGAAGTCCGCCGTCTACGAGGCGATGCTCGAGCGGGCCGAGCCCGTGTGGAGCTCCGGGCGCGCGATCGTGCTCGACGCGACCTTCGGAGCGCGCAGCGAACGCGAGCGCGTGCGCGAGCGCGCGCAACGAGCCGGCGTGCCCGTCTTCTTCGTCGAGACGCGCTGCGATGCCGAGGTCGCGAAGGCCCGGCTGGAGGAGCGGCGCCGCGCGGGACGCGATCCCTCCGACGCCGGCCCCGAGCTCGTCGCGGCGAGCCGCGCCGGGTTCGAGCGCCCGGACGAGTGGCCGGCCGCGGAGCGCGCGGTGCTCGACACGACCTCCACGAGCTGGCGCGCCGATCTCGACGCCCTCGCCTCGCGGCTCGCGCGCCTGCGCATTCCGCGGTCACCCCGATGAGGCGCGATGCCCCGAGTCGGGGCTCGCGTCGCGGTGCGTGCGGCGTCACGGCGCGTCTCAGCGTTCCCGCGCTGGCACCGCTCCTGCAACCTCTTGAGCTGGAGGAGGAGTCTGCATGAGTCTGGCGAAGCGCCCCGTCTCCGACGTGATGCAGCGCGAGGTCGTGACCCTGCGCGCGGAGGATCGGCTGGATCTGGCCGACGACATCATGCGCCTCGGCCGCGTGCGACATCTGCCGGTCCTCGAAGGCGAGCGCCTGGTCGGAATCCTGTCGAGTCGCGACCTGCTTGCCGCGTCGCTCAGCAAAGCGCTCGACTTCGACCCGACGCAGCGGCGCACCTTCATGCGATCGGTCGACGTGCGCGAGGTGATGACGAAGGAGGTCGCGACCGTCGGGCCCGACCTCCCGCTGATCCAGGCCGCGCGCCTGATGATCCGCCGCCAGATCGGCTGCCTGCCGGTCGTGGGCGACAAGGGCGCGCTGATCGGTCTGCTGACCGAGACCGATCTGCTGCGCGCTGCCTATCTCGAAGAGGGAGAGGCGGAGACGCAGGTCGATGCGATCGAATCGAAAGGGGAAGACATGCCGGCCTGGAGGGAGCGCCTCCGCAGCGAGCTCGAGTCGCTGCGCACTCTGCGCGACGAGCTGCGCGTCCGCATCCATCTCGGGAAGGCGGATGCGCAGGACCTGTGGGACCACCTCGAGCGGCGCTTCGGCGAGCTCGAGCTGCACGCGCGGCGCGCCGCGCAGCGGACCGAGGCGCCGGTGCACGAGCTCGGGGAGTCGGCGCGGCATCTGGTCGAGGAGCTGCGGCGCGGCTATCGCGAGCTGCGCGATCAGCTCTAATCCACGCTCGGCGCGGAGACGGAGGGGCTGTGTACGAGTTCCTGGAGTGGCAGGTCGAGGACGTGATGTCGGAGCCCGTGTGCATCGCCGCCACGGCGACGCTGGCCGAGGCGGAGCGCATGCTCGAAGAGCGCGGCTTCAACGCGCTGCCGGTCGTCGATGCGGACGGCCGCCTGCAAGGGCTCCTCACGTCGCTCGACCTGCTGCGCGCCTTCGACTTCTCCGAGGACACGATCCTCCCGGCCTACCACCGCATCATGCAGCGCGAGGTCGCGTCGGTGATGTCGCGCGACGCGTTGAGCGTGACGCCGAAGGCGCCGCTCACACGCGTGTTGCGCAGGCTCGTCGATACGCGGAACAAGAGCTTCCCGGTGGTCGACGACGACGGCCGCGTGATCGGCGTGGTCGCGCGCGAGGACGTGATGCAGGCGCTGCGCCGTGCAAACCGAGGCGAGAAGCCGGCCGCGACGAGCAGCTAGCGACCGTCGGCGCGGGGGGACTTGCCGCGCGGATACGCCGCGCGCAGGAGATCCGACTCCGTCACGATGCCGATCAGCCGGCCCGTCTCGAGCGGCGAGCCGGGCTCGGCCGAGAGCACGGGCAGGCAGCCGAGTCCGTAGCGGCACAGTCGATCCGCCGCGTCGGCGAGGGAGGTCTCGGGCGTGATGAAGGCCGGCGCGACCTTCATCACGTCCGCGACCTTCCGACCATTGCCGGGCGCGCCATCGAGCGCCTTCGCGAGCAGGCGCTCGAGCAGCTCGCGGTAGGAGATCAGCCCCACGAGCCGATCGTCCTGCGTCACCAGCAGGTGGCGCAGCCGCGCCATGCGCATCGTCTGGCGCGCGCTCTCGAGCAGTTCGCCGGGCTCGGTGGTCACGAAACCGGCCCGCATGATGTTCGAGACGTTCACTCCACCGGCCTCCGGGTCCTCGCCGCCTCATGTCGTTGCACTTCCCGTGCCGCGCCGCCCGCCGACGCCGCACGGTTACGAGCGCGTCACGGGGCATGCTTCCGCGTCCGGGCGTCGGTGCCTGGGGCATCGCGACTGACTATCGCGGCGGACCAGCGGTCGGGTAGAGTTTCGAGTCGGGTAGAGTTTCGAGCGTCGACGCCATGCCGATCGACCCGGATACGCAGAAGCGCCTCGATTTCCTGAACTTCGGAGACGAGGACCGCGCCCTGCTCCAGGGGCTCGGCCCGTTGCTCGACAAGCACGCCGACTCGCTGGTCTCGGCCTTCTACCGACACCTGCTCTCCTTCCAGCCGACCCGCCAGCTCCTGCGTGACCCTGCCGTCAAGGAGCGGCTGCTGATGAAGCAGCGCGAGTACCTGCTCTCGCTCGCGAACCCGACCTTCGACGAGCAGTTCGTCGCGGAGCGCCGGCGGATCGGCGAGGTGCACCACCGCATCGGCCTCGAGCCGCGCTGGTACCTCGGCGCCTACTCGCTCTACCAGTCGCTGCTGACCCCGGTGGTCTGGGATCTCGTCGCGCGCGACGACCCCGAGCGCGGCGCGCGCACCTTGGCTTCGCTCCACAAGCTGCTCAGCTTCGACGCGCAGCTCGCGATGGAGACCTACATCGCGTCGAGCGAGCAGCAGCTCGCCTACATGACCGACGAGCTCGCGCAGCAGAGCCGACAGCTCGAGCGCGAGGTCGAGGATCAGGGGGTCGCGCTGCGGAGCTCGCGCGCGCAGGCCCGCGCGGCCGAGGAGCTCGCCTCCGTCGCGACCTTGGTGGCGGGCCTCGCCCACGAGATCGGTACGCCCCTCGGCGTGATCCAGGGCCACGCCAAGCTGCTCGAGCCGAAACTCCCCGACGACGCCGACGCGCGTTGGCGTATCCAGACCATCCAGGCCCAGATCTCACGCATCTCGCGGATCATCCAGACCTTGCTGAACATGGCGCGCCCGCGGAAGGCGCGCCGCGTGCCGGTCGAGCTCGCGCCGCTGGTCGAGGCGTCGATCTCGTTCGTCTCGGAGAAGCTCCAGCGGCGCGGCATCGAGGTGGAGCGCCAGATCGCGTCGGTGCCGAGCCTGATGGGCGACCCGGAGCGGCTCCAGCAGCTGCTGCTCAACCTGTTCCTGAATGCCGCTGACGCGATGCCCGAGGGCGGGCGGCTGCACGTCTCGCTCGCCGCCGGCGCGGACTCCGACGTCGAGATCCGCGTCGGCGACACCGGCAGCGGGATCCGACCGGAGGATCTCGACCGGATCTTCGATCCCTTCTTCACGACCAAGCCGGCCGGCGAGGGCAACGGCCTGGGACTCATGGTCTGCAAGGGCATCGTCACCGATCACGGCGGCGCGATCGCGGTGACGAGCCAGGTCGACGTCGGCACCGAGTTTCGCGTCTCGATGCCGTGCGCCGGGAAGGTCCCTGTCTAGGGAGGGCGCCCGCCCACCGCGGGGCGAATCGCCCCGCGGTATGGGAAGATGAGGCCCCTTCGGCGTGTCGCGTCGCGCGAGCCGCGTTCCCGTGGCTGCGCGCGCTGGCACGCCGCGTGCTCCAGGGTGGCCCATGACGCGGAGACTCCTGATCGTCGACGACGACGGCGCCATGCGGCAGATGCTCGAATCGCTCTTCCGCGAGCAGGGCTACGCGGCCGAGACGGCTGAGTCGGTCGACACGGCCGTGGCCTGCCTGCGCGAGCGCGAGTTCGACGTCGTGCTCTCGGACGTGAAGATGCCGGGGCGCTCCGGCATCGAGCTCGTGGGCCTCTTGCGAAAGCTCCGCCCCGAGACACCGGTCGTGTTGATGACCGCCTTCGGCAGCATCGACGCCGCGGTCGAGGCGATGCGCGCCGGCGCCTTCGATTACCTGACCAAGCCCTTCGAGCCCGAGGCCGTGCTCTTCTCGATCGAGCGGGCGCTCGAGCGGCGCGTGCTCGAGCAAGAGAATCGCGAACTGCGCCGCGCGCTCGACCGCACCAGCTCGATGGGCGACCTGATCGGTCGCAGCCCGGCGATGCGCGATCTCTTCGCTCTGATCCGCAAGGCCGCGAACAGCCGCAGCAGCGTGCTGATCACGGGCGAGAGCGGCACCGGCAAGGAGGTCGTCGCGCGCACGCTGCACTTCACCGGGCCGCGCGCGAGCCGCCCCTTCCTGCCGATCAACTGCACCGCGATCCCGGAAGGTCTGCTCGAGAGCGAGCTCTTCGGCCACGTGCGCGGCGCGTTCACGGGCGCGCACACCGCGAAGAGCGGCCTCTTCGAGAAGGCGCACGGCGGCACGCTCTTCCTCGACGAGATCGGCGACATGGGCGCGGGCCTGCAGAGCAAGCTCCTGCGCGTGCTCCAGGACCGCGAGATCCGCCCGGTGGGCGGCACGTCTTCGGTGAAGATCGACGTGCGCATCGTCGCCGCGACCAACAAGGATCTCGAGCGCGAGATCGAGGCCGGCCGCTTCCGCGAGGATCTCTTCTATCGCCTGAACGTGATCCCGATCCATATACCGCCGCTGCGCGAGCGGCCCGCCGACGTCCCGGCGCTCGTCGAGGCGTTCCTGCGCAGGCACGACGAGTCGGGGCGGCGGAGCTTCTCGCAGGCCGCGATGGAGCGGCTGATCGCGTGCCCGTGGCGCGGCAATGCGCGCGAGCTCGAGAACGCGGTCGAGCGCGCGCTCGCGCTCTGCGACTCCGACGTCGTCGGCGCGGACGACCTGCCGCTCGGCGTCGCGGCCGGCGAGGAGACGCCGAAGCCCGCGGACGGGTCGTTCCTCGAGGGCGCCGCCCGCGAGCAGATGTCGCTGCACGATCTCGAGGAGCGCTACATCGACGAGGTGCTGCGCGCGACCGGCGGCAACAAGGTGCGCGCCGCGCAGATCCTCGGCATCGACCGCAAGACGCTCTACCGGCGCGCCGAGCGCCGTCGGGCGCAGGAGGAGCGCGGCAGCCCCGAGTCCTGAGGCTCGCGTCGGACGACGGTTGACGCGTGTCTTGGCAAGGCCGCCGGCTCGAGGCGAGAATGCCTCGATTCGGAGGTCCTCCGCCCATGTCCCACGATCTCTTCGACACGCCGGAGCACGAGGCCTTCCGGCGCACCGTGCGTCAGTTCGTGGAGCAGGAGATGCGGCCGCGCGCGCGCGAGTTCGACGCGAAGGGCCGCTTCGACAAGGGCCTCTACAAGCGCATGGGCGAGCTCGGCTTCCTCGGGCTCCGCTACGACCCGCGCTGGGGCGGCTCCGGCCTCGACTGGACCTTCACCGCCGTGCTCTTCGAGGAGCTAGCGCGCTGCGACAACGCGGGCGTCGTGATGGGAATCAGCGTGCAGACGGATATGGCGACGCCGTCGCTGCACCGCTTCGGCAGCGACGCGCTGCGGCAGCAGTACCTCGTGCCGGCGATCCGGGGCGAGATGGTCGCGGCGATCGCCGTCACCGAGCCGGGCGCCGGCTCGGACGTCGCCGCCATCAAGACGCGCGCCGTTCGCGACGGCGACGAGTGGGTGATCCACGGCAGCAAGCTCTACATCACCAACGCCGCGACGGCCGACTGGCTGTGCCTGCTCGCGGTGACGGATCCCGACGCCGGCTACGGCGGCTTCTCACAGATCCTCGTGCCGACCGACACGCCGGGCTTCCGCTACGAGCTGCTCGACAAGATCGGGAACTGGGGCTCCGACACCGGGCAGCTCTTCTTCGAGGACGTGCGCGTGCCGGTCGCCAACACGATCGGCGACATCGGGCGAGGCTTCCAGCAGCAGATGATGCAGTTCCAGGACGAGCGCCTGATCGGCAGCATCAGCAGCACCGCGTCGTCGTTCACGCTCTGGGAGGAGACGCGCCGCTGGGCCGAGGAGCGCGTGCTGTTCGGCAAGCCGCTGGCGAAGATGCAGGTGACGCAGTTCAAGTTCGTCGAGATGCTGACGCAGCTGACCGCCGCGCGAGAGCTCTGCAACGCCTGCATCCGCCAGGCGAACGCGGGCGCGGACGCGACGCAGCTGATCACGCTGACCAAGATCTTCTGCGGGCGGACCTCGCGCAAGGTCGCCGACACCTGCATCCAGCTCTGGGGCGGCTACGGCTACATGAAGGAGAGTCCGGCGGGCCGCGCCTTCGTGGACTCGCGCCTGATCAGCATCGGCGGCGGCTCCGACGAGACGATGATTCATTATCTGGCGAAGCAGCTCGGCTTCTAGTCGAGTGAGCTGATCGTGCAGGTGCTCCAGACTCGCGTCGATACCGGGAGTGAGAGCTACCGGCGCAACCGCGAGGCCTTCCTGCGCGAGCTCGGCGTGTTGCGCGAGCAGCTCGAGATCGTGAACCGCGCGGGCGGCGAGAAGTACGTCGCGCGCCACAAGGAGCGCGGGAAGCTGATGGCGCGCGAGCGCATCGAGCTGCTGCTCGACCGCGACTCGCCGTTCCTCGAGATCTGTCCGCTCGCCGGCTGGGGGACGGAGTTCGCGCTCGGCGGCAGCCTGATCTCGGGCGTCGGGGTCGTGTCGGGCGTCGAGTGCGTGCTGACCGCCAACGAACCGACCATCCGCGGCGGCTCGGTCAACCCCTTCGGCCAGCGAAAGAGCGCGCGCACGATGGAGGTGGCGGCGTGGAATCGCCTGCCGCTCATCAATCTGACCGAGTCCGGCGGCGCGGATCTGCCGCACCAGGCCGAGATCTTCGTGCCGGGCGGGCGCGGCTTCCGCGAGCTGACGCGCCGCTCGGCCGAGCGCATCCCGACGATCTGCCTGGTCTTCGGCTCGTCGACGGCGGGCGGCGCCTACGTGCCCGGCATGTCGGACTACGTCGTCATGGTGAAGGGAGGGGCGCGCGTGTTCCTCGGCGGCCCGCCGCTCGTCAAGATGGCGATCCACGAGGACGCCGACGAGGAAGAGCTCGGCGGCGCCGAGATGCACAGCCGCGTGTCGGGCGTCTCGGACTACCTGGCGCGCGACGAGCGCGACGCGATCCGCATCGGCCGCGAGATCGTGGCGTCGCTCAACTGGCGGAAGCAGGGCTGGAGCCGCCGCGTGGCGGTCGAGGAGCCGCGCTACGACTCCGACGAGCTCCTCGGCATCGCGTCCTTCGACGTGCGCGAGCCCTACGACGTGCGCGAGGTGATCGCGCGCGTAGTGGACGGCTCGCGCTTCCACGAGTTCAAGCCGACCTACGGCTCGACCCTGGTCACGGGCTACGCGCACGTGCACGGCTACCCGGTCGGCATCCTGGCCAACAACGGCGTGCTCTTCTCCGAGTCGTCGCAGAAGGGCGCGCAATTCATCCAGCTCTGCAACCAGACCTCGACGCCGATCCTCTTCCTCCAGAACATCACCGGCTTCATGGTCGGCACGCGCTACGAGCAGCGGGGCATCATCAAGGACGGCGCCAAGCTGATCAACGCCGTGTCGAACAGCGCGGTCCCGCACATCACCTTGATGATCGGCGCCTCCTACGGCGCCGGGAACTACGGCATGGCCGGACGCGCTTACGATCCGCGCTTCGTCTTCGCCTGGCCGAACCACCGCATCGCGGTGATGGGTCCGCAGCAGCTCGCGGGCGTGCTCTCGATCGTGCGCCGTCAGGCGGCGGAGCGAGCCGGCGAGCCCTTCGACGAGGCCGCCGACGCGAGCTTGCGTCGCGCGGTCGAAGGGCAGATCGAGAAGGAATCCACCGCGTTCTTCGCGACGGGGCGCGTGTGGGACGACGGCATCATCGATCCGCGCGACACGAGGACCGTCCTCGGCATCTCGCTCTCCGCCGTGCACTCGGGCCCGATCGAAGGGGCGCGGGGCTTCGGCGTGTTCCGGATGTGAGGCCGGGCGTGCACGGACCGCGCGCCATCCGCCGCGTGCTCGTCGCGAACCGGGGCGAGATCGCGCGCCGCGTGCTGCGGACCTTGCGCGAGATGGGGATCGAGAGCGCGGCGGTGTACTCCGACGCGGACGCCGGCGCGCCCTTCGCGCGCGAGGCCGACGTGGCGGTGCGAATCGGGCCGGCGTCGGCGGCGGAGTCGTATCTCGACGCCGACCGCATCGTCGCGGCGGCGCGCGAGGTACGCGCCGACGCCGTGCACCCGGGCTATGGCTTCCTCTCCGAGAACGCGGAGTTCGCGACTGCGTGCGAAGCGGCGGGGCTCGTCTTCATCGGCCCGCCCGCCGCGGCGATCGAGCAGATGGGGAGCAAGGCGAATGCGCGCGCGCTGATGGAGGCCGCGGGTGTGCCCGTGATCCCCGGCTTCGACTGCGCCGATCTCGACGACGCCGCGATCGGCGCGCGCGCCGAGGCGCTCGGCTTCCCGGTGCTGGTGAAGGCGTCGGCCGGCGGCGGCGGCAAGGGCATGCGCATCGTGCGCGAGCGCGCGGGCCTCGCGGAGGCGCTCGCGTCCGCGCGGCGCGAGTCGCGTGCGGCCTTCGGCGACGATGCGCTCCTCGTCGAGCGCTGCTTCGAGGACGCGCGTCACGTCGAGATCCAGATCTTCGGCGACGCGCACGGCGCGCTCGTCCACCTCTTCGAGCGCGACTGCTCGCTCCAGCGCCGACACCAGAAGGTGATCGAGGAGGCGCCCGCGCCGGGTCTCGACGCGGGCCTTCGCACGCGGCTCGGCGCCGCCGCGGTCGCCGCGGGCAAGGCGATCGGCTACCGGGGCGCCGGCACCGTCGAGTTCCTGCTCGATCGCTCGGGCGCGTTCCACTTCCTCGAGGTGAACACGCGGCTGCAGGTCGAGCATCCGGTGACCGAGGCCATCACGGGGCTCGATCTGGTGCGGCTCCAGATCGAGGTCGCGCAGGGGCTGCCGCTGCCCTTCGCGCAGGACGACCTCGCGATCTCGGGTCACGCGATCGAGGCGCGGCTCTACGCGGAGGATCCGGCGCAGAATTTCCTGCCCGCGACGGGTCGCGTCGCGCTCTGGCAGGTGCCGGCGCTGCCGGGCCTGCGGGTCGACTCGGGCGTCGAGGCGGGCAGCGCCGTCGGCGTCCACTACGACCCGCTGCTCGCGAAGCTCGTCGCGCACGACGCGACTCGCGAAGAGGCGCGAGAGCGCCTCGTGCGCGCGCTGCGCGAGCTCGCGGTCGCGGGCGTCGTCACGAATCGCGACTTCCTGATCGCGGCGCTCGAGGCGCCGGCCTTCCGCACGGGTCGCGTCGAGACGCGCTTCTTCGAGCACCACGCCGTCCGCGCCGCCGCGCCCGATCCGGCGGCGCTGCGCCTCCACGCGCTCGCGGCGGCGCTGTGGGAGCACGAGCGGCGCCGCGCCGAGGCGGGTCCGCTGCCGCCGAGCATTCCGTCGGGCTGGCGCAACAACCGCTGGCGCGCGCAGGACGCGAGCTACACCGTCGCGGGCTCTCGCGTCGACGTCGAGTACGTCGCGAAACCCGGAGCGCGCTTCGACGTGCGCGTGTCGGGTCCCGGCGACGGGCCGGCGAGCGCGCACGCGGTCCGCATCGCGGAGCTCGAGCCCGGCGCGCTCGCGCTCGAGGTCGACGGCGTGCGGCGACGCTTCCTCGTGGCGAGCGACGGAGCGCGTGTGTGCGTGCACGGCGCGGGCACGAGCTCCGATCTCGCTCCGTTGCCGCGCTTCCCCGAGGCCGCGCGCGAGGACGCGGCCGGCGGCTGCGCCGCGCCGATGACCGGTGTCGTGCGCGAGGTGCGGGTCGCCGAGGGCGAGCGCGTCGAGGCGGGTCGCGTGCTGCTGGTGCTCGAGGCGATGAAGATGGAGCACCCGCTCGTCGCGCACGCGCCCGGCATCGTGCGCGAGGTGCGCGTGCGGCCGGGGCAGATGGTGGATCCCGACGAGATCCTGATCGTCGTCGACGCGGACGTGGAGGAGCCTGCATGAGCGAGGAGCGCGCGACACGGATGGAGCTTCGCGGCAGCGCGCTGTGGATCACCTTGAACCGGCCGCAGGCTCGCAACGCGCTCTCGGCCGACCTCGTCGCGGCGCTGCTCGAGGATCTGCGCGCGGCGCAGCGAGATGCTCGCGCGCGCGTGGTCGTGCTGACCGGCGCGGGCAGCGCCTTCTGCGCCGGCGCCGACCTCAAGAACCGCGGCGACATGGGCGGCGAGGGGCGTGGCAATCCCTTCGTCGAGATCCTGCGCCTCGTGCGTCACGGCGAGAAGCCGGTGATCGCGGCGGTGAACGGGCACGCCTTCGGCGGCGGGCTCGGGCTCGTTGCCGCGGCGGACATCGCGATCGCGGCCGAAGGCGCGCAGATGAGCTTTTCCGAGGTCCGCATCGGCGCCGTGCCGGCGATGATCTCGGTGGTCGTGCTGCCGAAGCTGGGACCTCACCAGACGATGCGGCTCTTCCTGACCGGCGAGCGCTTCGACGCGCGCCGCGCCGAAGGCTACGGCCTCGTACACCGGGTCGTGGCGGCCGGCGAGCTCGAGCGCGCGGTCGAGGCGGAGGTGCACGCGATCGTGCAGGGCGGTCCGAACGCCGTGCGCGAGGCGAAACAGCTGATCCGCACCGTCGAGCGGCTGCCGGAGGACGAGGCCTTCGCGTTCGCCGAGAAGAAGATCGCCGAGCTCTTCGCCTCCGAGGAGGCGGCCGAGGGCATGCGCGCCTTCGCGGAAAAGCGGCCGCCGCGCTGGGCGCCGCGCGGTCCGGGTGGCGCATGAGCGACGTGCTCCGCGTGGCGAACTGCAGCGGCTTCTACGGCGACCGCCTGTCGGCGGCGCGCGAGATGGTCGAGGGCGGTCCGATCGACGTGCTCTGCGGCGACTACCTCGCCGAGCTGACCTTGATGATCCTGCACAAGGACCGCGCGAAGGATCCGCGCATGGGGTTCGCGAGGACCTTCCTCGCGCAGCTCCAGGAGGTCGGCGCGGCCTGCGCGTCGCGCGGAATCAAGATCGTCGTGAACGCCGGCGGTCTCAATCCGGCCGGCTGCGCCGAGGCGGCGCGACGCGTCCTCGCGTCGCTCGGCGTGCGCGCGAAGGTCGCGCACGTCGAGGGCGACGACCTGCTGCCGCAGCTCGACGCGCTCCGCGCGCGCGGCGAGTCGCTGGCGCACATGGACAAGGGGACGCCGCTCTCGGAGCTGCGCGCGCCGATCCTCTCGGCCAACGCCTACCTCGGCGCCTGGGGCATCGCGGAGGCGCTCGCGCGGGGCGCCGATTGCGTGATCTGCCCGCGTGTCACCGATGCCGCGCTGGTGGTCGGCCCGGCGGCCTGGCGTTTCGGCTGGAAGCGCGACGACTGGGATCGCCTCGCGTCGGCCGTCGTGGCGGGACACATCCTCGAGTGCGGCGCGCAGACGACCGGCGGCAACTACGCCTTCTTCCAGGAGGTGCGAGGACTCGAGCACCCCGGCTTCCCGCTCGCCGAGATCTCGGAGGACGGCTCCTTCGTCGTGACCAAGCACCCCGGCACGGGCGGACTCGTCTCGGTCGGCACCGTCACGGCGCAGCTCCTCTACGAGATCGGCGCGCCGGCCTATCTCTCGCCCGACGTGACGGCGCGTTTCGACACGATCCGACTCGCGCAGGAAGGTCCCGATCGCGTTCGCGTGTCGGGCGTGCGCGGCGAGCCTCCGCCGGCGACGACGAAGGTCTGCATCAACCACGAGGGCGGCTACCGCAACAGCATGACGTTCGTGCTGACGGGCCTCGACGTCGAGGAGAAGGCGCGCCTCGCCGAGCGCACGCTCTGGCAGCTCGTCGGCGGCCGCGAGCGCTTCGCCGAGACGCGCGTCGGCCTGCGCCTCTCGAATCGCGAGAATCCTGCGAGCAACGAGGACGCCTTCGCGTTCCTCACCGTCTCGGTGAAAGACCCGGACCCGCAGAAGGTCGGGCGCGCATTCTCCGGGCGCGTCGTCGAGATGGCGCTCGCGAGCTATCCGGGCTTCACGATGACGACGCCGCCCTCGCGCGAGGAGGCCTTCGGCGTCTACTGGCCCGCGCTGGTGTCGGCCGATGCCGTGCCGCATCGCGTGGTGCTCGAGGGAGGCGAGCGCATCGAGATCGAGCCGACGCGCGCGCCGGCCGCATTCGACGAGGTCGCGCCCGCGACCTCATCCGCGCTCGCGATGCCCACGGGGCCGACGCGCGAGGCGCCGCTCGGGCGGATCGTCGGCGCGCGCTCGGGCGACAAGGGCGGCAACGCGAACGTCGGCGTCTGGGCCCGCGATGCTCAGGCCTACGCCTGGCTCGAGCGCTTCCTCACCGTCGACAAGCTGAAGGCGCTGCTCGTCGAGGCGCGCGAATTGCCGGTCGAGCGCCACGCGTTGCCGAATCTGCTGGCGCTGAACTTCGTGCTGAAGGGCCTGCTCGGGGACGGCGTCGCGGCGTCGCTGCGCGCCGACCCGCAGGCCAAGAGCCTCGGCGAGTACCTGCGCGCGAAGGTGGTGCCGGTTCCGGTGTCGCTGCTGCCCGACTGACGTCCCGGCAGGTTGACACTTCCCGCGCCGCGCTTAACCGAACACGCCTGTGCGAGGCGATGGCCGCGCACGCTCGAATGGAGGACGTCATGGCTCAGTACACGCGATTCCGACCCTGGACCTCGGGCTCGGTGTTCGACGACCTGCGGCGCGAGATGGAAGCGCTCTTCCGCCACTACGGATCGGGCGTGCCCGCGGGACGCGGCGCCTTTCCGGCGGTGAATCTCTTCGAGACGGAAGACGCCTACGTGCTGACCGCCGAGCTTCCCGGAGTCCAGCGCGAGGGCATCCACGTCGGGCTCGAGGGCTCGACCGTCACGCTCCACGGGGAGCGGCGCATCGAGTACCCGAGTGACGAAAAAGTCAGCGTGCACCGGATCGAACGGCAGTCGGGCAGCTTCCGCCGCGCCTTCGAGCTGCCCGTCGGCATCGACGGCGACAAGGTCGAGGCCGTGCACCGCAACGGCGTGCTGATGCTGCGCCTGCCGAAGTCGGCGGAGCACCGCCCGCGCCAGATCGGCGTGCAGGCGGGCTGACCCGAGCGCGCGAAGAAGGAGAACGACATGGCCAACGAGAATCCCTCTCAGGACCTCCAGCTCCGCGAGAAGCAGGAGCTCAAGCACGAGAGCACCCGACCCGGTCTGGTGTTCCGGCCCGACGTCGACATCCTCGAGCGGCCGGACGCCTACGTCATCTACGCGGATCTGCCGGGCGTCGACGAGAAGTCGGTGCAGGTGCGAGTCGACAACGATCTGCTCACGATCGACGCGTCGCTCGCGACGCTGCCGGGCGAAGGCTGGACGCCGGTGCACATCGAGTACCGCTTCGGCCACTACCACCGCGAGTTCCATCTCTCGGATGCGATCGAGACGAGCGCGGTGGCAGCGACGATGCGCGATGGCGTTCTCGAGCTGCGCCTGCCGAAGGTCGAGAAGAAGCGCCCGCGCACGATCGAGGTGCGCGCGAGCTGACCGCACGGCGGGGGAGTGTGATTTCGCGCGAGGCAGAGGCGCCTGCGGCGCTCGGCGCCTCTGCCTCGCACGCCCGACCTTAGGCGGCCGTCTCGCTCGCGAAGGGGCCGAGCCCGCGGCGTCGCAGCTCCGCCGTCATCAGGCGGCGGAACTTCCCGTTCGCGCCCATCGCGAGCGGCACCATGCCGAAGTAGCCGCGCGGCAGCTTCGGGCTCGACTCGCTGTGACGCAGCTGCGGGTAGGGGCGCGTCGCATAGGCGTGGTGATCGGCGTGACGCGAGAGACCGACGAGCGTATAGAGCGTGAACCATGAGTCGGTGTCCCAGGAGTCGACCGCATCGACGCGCTTGCCGCGGCGTTCGAGCCCCCAGTGCTCGAAGTAGTTCACGCACTCGAGCAGCCGGACGGCCCACGCCGCCTGCAGCAGCTGGAATGCGAATGCGGCCCAGCCGAATGCGGCGCCGAGCGCGAACGCGAAGGACCACTCGGCGACGAGGCCATGGACCACGCGGCTCTTCAGCAGGCGGCGGTCCCACCAGGGCATGTGCTCGTCGCCGAGGCGCTTCGCCTCGAGGCGCCACGCGCTGCGGAACTGCGCGGGCACGGTCCGACGGAAGAACGCGTGGAAGCTCTCGCCGAAGCGCGCCGTGGCCGGATCCTCCGGCGTGCCGACCCGCACGTGGTGACCCCGCACGTGCTCGGTAGAGAAGTGCTCGTAGAGCACGAGGCCCATCAGCGCGCGGCCGAGCAGGCGCAGGTGCGCCTCGCGGCGGTGGATCAGCTCGTGCGCCACCACGATGCCCGAGTAGCCCGAGTTGGTGCCGACGAGCGCGACGCCGACCAGTGTCTGCGCCTGGAAGAAGCCGGTCGCGCCGACGAGCCTCGCGGCGAGCACGACGTTCAGGAGCTGGAGCCCCGCGAGCGCGTAGAGGAGCGCGTCGAACGGCCAGCCCGGGAGCCCGGGCCCGGGCTGGCGCGTCTCGGCGGGACTCCAGAGATCGGCCGCGATCGAGAGGCCGAGCGGCA
>DATKND010000184.1:0-3041 GCA_035541475.1 Myxococcota bacterium
CTCGCCCAGCCGCTGCAGCAGGCGCACGCATTTCATCTGCGCGATGTCCGAGGGATGAACGCCTCGTGCGAGCGCGTCCTCGGCGAGATCGAAGAAGCGGTCGAGGATGCGCATCATGGCCGCCTGGCGCGCCGGCGCGCAGACGCGGTCGTTGTCGGAGAACGCCGACTGGCGCAGGAACGCGTCGTTGACGAGCCCGGCGCAGACGAGCGTCAGCTGCTGGCGGACCGGCATCGCGTCCTTGCCGATGATGCGCGCCATCCGCTCGAGCCGTGCCTCCTCGTCGAGCAGCGTGAGAAAGCGCCGGCGCAGCGCGAGCCAATTGCCGTTTCCTTCGCTTGCCCACCACGGCGCGAATTCGCGCGCGTCTTCCGCGTACGACTGCAGCGGGTTGATCGCCGGATAGAAGCGCGCTTGCGCGCGCTTGACGTCGAGCGCCCAGAACGCCTTGACGAAGCGTTTCGTGTGCGAGGTGACGGGCTCGGAGAAGTCGCCCGACGGCGGGCTGATCGCTCCGATGATCGTGACCGAGCCCGTGCCGCCGGCGAGCGGCTCCACTGCGGCCGCGCGCTCGTAGAAATCGGCCAGGCGCGAGGACAGGTAAGCGGGGTAGCCGCCTTCGCCGGGAAGCTCTCCGAATCGTCCGGACACCTCGCGCAGCGCCTCGGCCCAGCGCGACGTGGAATCCGCCATCAGCGCGACGTGCAATCCCTGGTCGCGGAAATACTCGGCCACCGTGACGGCGGAGTAGATCGACGCCTCGCGCGCCGCGACCGGCATGTTCGACGTGTTGGCGATGATGACGGTGCGCTCCATCAGCGGGCGCCCGGTGCGCGCGTCGGCAAGCTGCGGAAATTCGTCGAGGACGCCGGCCATCTCGTTGCCGCGCTCGCCGCAGCCCAGGTACACGATGACGTCGGCGTCGCAGCCCTTGGCGAGCGCTTCGAGCAGCACGGTCTTGCCCGTCCCGAATCCCCCGGGGATCGCGGCGCGTCCGCCCCGCGCGACAGGGAACAGGCTGTCGAGGATGCGCTGCCCGGTCACGAGAGGCACGCGCGAGCCAAGGCGCGCGGCCACGGGGCGCGGTACGCGCACCGGCCACAGGTGCGTCATGGCGAGCGGCCGCTCGCGTCCTTCGTCGTCGCGCACGGCGGCGATGACCGCGTCGTCGGCATGCTCGCCCGCCGCGGCGACCGCGATCGCTTCTCCCGCCGCGTCGGGTGGCGCGAGGATCCTCTGCACGATGCCGCCTTGCGCCATCGCCTCGCCGATCACCATCCCGCCGCGCACGACGTCGCCTGGCGCGATGCGCGGCGTGAACGCGAACGAGCCTGCCGACGCGCGGCGCACGCCCGGCTTCACGAACGCGAGGTCGGCACCGGGGAGCGGCCGCAGCAGTCCGTCGAAGATGCGGCCGAGCAGACCGGGGCCCAGCCGGATGGCGAGCGGCAAGCCGTCGCCCTCGACGAGCGACCCGGGCCGAAGACCCGTCGTGTCCTCGTAGACCTGCGCCACGATTTCGTCGCCGTCGATGCGGACGATCTCGCCGAGCAACGCCGCGTCTCCTATGCGCACCGCCTCGCGCAATGCGAACGGTCCCGACGCGGTCGCGCGCAACACCGGCCCGGCGATCCAGCGGACGACGGCCGTGCTCACGGCTGTTGCTCGAGAAGCGCGAGGAGCTTCGCGCCGATGTCCGCGCGGTCGGCGAGGAGTCCGGTGAGTGTGCCGTCGACGACGTTGCCGGCCGCGGAAATGCGAAGGCCGGCGCGCAGCGAAGCGTCGACGACCAGCGTAGGCGTCACGGCGGCCGGCGTCGCGTCGCGGGCTTCGGCCTCGGTCAGTCCGGGCGCGTGGGCGATTTGCCAATCGCCTCGCGGCAGCGCACGTTCGGCCGCCGCCGCCGCGCGCGCGACCCAGGCTTTGCGGGATTCCGCCTGCTGCCAGCGCTCGCGGAGCAGCTGCGGAAGTAGCTGCAAGCCCGCCTTCAGGAGGTCCGCGGCGAGGCGCTGCTCGCGCAGCCGCCTGCGAGTCTGCATGCGCGCCCGCGCCGCGCTCGTGCGCGCCGCGAAGCGATGCCGCTCCTCCTCGAACGCCGCGCGTACGAGGCGCCGCGCTTCGGCGTGCGCGGCGGCAAGCGCCTCGGCGCGGCGCGCGCGCGCGGCGTCCAGGATCGAATTGCAGCGCCGCGCGCGGTCGGCCTCCACGAGATCGACGAGCGCGCGCGTCCGCGCCTCGAGCGTCATTGCGATTCCTCGAGGCCGAGCTCGCCGCGCAGGCGCACGCCGCGGTCGGGCAGCGGAGCGTCTTCGCGCAGGTCGGGCACGACGATGGTGAGCGGCGAGAGGGCGAGCTCGGCGTGCGCGAGCTCGCGCGCCGGGATGCGGGCCGCCACGCTCGACGAGACGAGGACCAGCGCCGCGGACTCGCGTGCGGCGGCGAGCGCCATGCGCTCCTCTCCCCGCGCCGGCACGACGACACGCGCGCCTGCAAGGCGGAATCCGGCCGCGCTCGCTTCGTCGCCGATGTAGAACAGCGTCACGTCGGTCCCGCAGGGCCGCTCCGAGGGACCGACTGCGCCTTTCCGGGGGGCAGCGAGCGTGGGGGTGGTTTCATCCCAGCCGGTTGAGAATCAGGATGGAGACGATGAGGCCGTAGATCGCGATGCCTTCGGCGAGGCCGACGAGGATCAGCAGGCGGCCGAAGAGCTCGGGCTTCTCCGCGAGCGCCCCGACGGCTGCCGCGCCGACCTTGGCTACCGCGAAGCCGGCCCCGAGCGCGGCGAGCGCGGTGGACAGCGCGGCCGCGAGCAGACCGTAGCTTGCCGCCTGCACGCCGATCTCCGCGGCGGGAGGTCCCGCCGCGTGCACGTTCGGCGCGGCGACGAGCGCGACGGTTCCGACGAGGGCCAGCGCCGCGGTCACGACCGCGAGCGCCAGCAGGAAGCGCATCGATGTTTTCATTCACGACTCCTGCGCGAATAGCGGAGGCACCGGCAGCGGGCGGAAGACGCGGCCCGGCGCGACCAGGAAGCGGGCGAA
>DATKND010000185.1:0-2704 GCA_035541475.1 Myxococcota bacterium
TCGAGGGCCCGGACGCCGCCGGCAAGGGAGGCGCGATCCGTCGCGTCACCGCGGCGATCGACGCGCGTCGCTACGACGTCGTGCCCATCGCGGCACCCACGGAAGAGGAACGCGCGCAGCCCTATCTGTGGCGCTTCTGGCGCGCGATGCCGAAGCACGGGCACTTCACCCTCTTCGACCGCAGCTGGTACGGCCGCGTGCTCGTCGAACGCGTGGAGGGGCTCGCCGCGGAGGCGGACTGGATGCGCGCTTATCGCGAGATCGTCGACTTCGAGGACTCGCTCGTGGACGCCGGCATCGTCGTCGTCAAGTTCTGGCTGCAGATCGACAAGAAAGAGCAGCTGCGCCGCTTCCGCGAGCGCGAGAAGACCGGCTACAAGCGCTTCAAGATCACCAAGGACGACTGGCGCAATCGCGAGAAGTGGAAGGCCTACGAGCGCGCCGTCTGCGACATGGTCGATCGCACGAGCACATCACCCGCGCCCTGGCATCTCATCGAAGCGAACGACAAGAACTGGGCGCGGGTGAAAATCGTGCAGACGATCGCCGATTCGATCGACGCTGCCCTCCGGCGCTAGTCCTCGATTCTACGGAGGAGGGGTCCCCGCGAGGCCGTCGCCGCGCTATTGTCGATTTTGCTTGACGCGATCCTGGACGCGAAGCGGCGCTTGTCGCCGAACGTCCTCGCGAGTAGGCGCCCTTGGGCCGACGGTGCGGTGGCTTCGCGTTTTCGCGACCGCCCGATGGCTGGAAGCCTTTCTCTCGCGATGGCGCGCCCACGCGGCGTCCAGGAGCGGAGAAATTCGAGGTGTAGAACGCTCGCATGAAGCTCGCCGATCTCTCCGACGCGCAGCTCCTCGAGAGTCTGAAGTCGCTCTGCGGCCAGGGGCGGGCGGTGCTCGCGCGCCTGCTCGCGCACCTCGTCGAGGTTGAAGAGCGCCGCCTCCACCTCGAAGCGGCCTGCCCCTCGATGTTCCAGTTCTGCGTGCGCAGGCTCGGCATGTCGGAGGACGAAGCGTGCCGGCGCATCCACATCGCCCGGCTTGTGCGCCGTTTCCCCGACCTGCTCGTGCGGATCGAGCGGGGCGATCTCACGCTCTCCACGATTGCGCTGCTGCGCGATGCGCTCACCGAGGCGACCTACGAAGAGCTCGTCGAATCGGCCACGGGCAAGACGAAGGCCGAGGTACAGGCGCTCCTCGCCAAGCGGTCGCCCGTGCCGGACGTGTCCGCGACGATCACCCCCATCCCGCTGCAACCGCCCATCCCGACGCTCGGCGTCGAGGCGCTCGACGTCGAGGCCGTTGCAGTTCCCGCCTCGGCACGCAGGTGGCAGGTCGCGCCGCTGTCGGAGACGCGCCACAAGGTGCAGTTCACAGCAAGCGACGAGCTGCGGAAGAAGCTCGAGCGCGCGCAGGATCTCATGCGGCACGCGAACGCCGAAGGCGACCTCGCGGTCGTCGTCGAGCGCGCCGTGGATCTCCTCCTCGAGAAACTCGAGAAGCAGCGGCTCGGGAAGACCTCGCGCCCGAGACCATCGCGAGAGCAGAGCGACACCGCGCGCGGCTCGCGGGCGACGCGCCGCGCGGTCTTCGGCCGGGACGGCGAGCGCTGCACCTTCACCGATGCCGAAGGGCATCGCTGCCCGGCGACCACCTGGCTCGAGCTCGATCACGTGATCCCCCGGGCGCGCGGCGGGACGAACGAGCTCGGGAACCTGCGCGTGCGCTGCCGCGCGCACAACGCGCTTCATGCGGAGCACACATTCGGCAAGGAGTACGTCGCGCGCAAGATCCGCGAGGGTGGGGATCCGCGCCAGCGCGGATACGCATCCGACAGCTGCGACCTCGCGGCGAACGGCCTGGTGAACCTGGGCTTCTGTCGCGCCGAAGTGCGGCGCGCGCTCGACACCGTGAGCGGGCGTCATCGGGCCGATGACCTGAGCGCGATCCCGGTCCAAACCCTCCTTCGCGAGGCGCTGGCCGTCCTGACGTAGGGCCCAGCACTGGCCCGGCACCCTGCTGATGTCGCGGTTGGCGTCCGAGGCTCTAGTTCGCGGCGAACGGATCGCCGGTGACCGCGAACGACAGCTTCACCTGGTTGAGCAGCGCACGCGCGCGCGCGACGCGGCGGTTGGCGAGCCCGCGCGCGGCGTTGCAGCCGCCCGACAGCGGAGCCGCGGGGCTCGCGGGGCAGATGCGCTGTCCCTCGTGCAGCGTCACGAGCCACGCACGCGCCTGCGTGAGCACGTCGGCGCGACCGGTGATCTCGGGCTCCTGCCACACGCCGTAGCTGCGTCCGTGGTCTCCGACCGCGCCCTTGGCCAACCAGCTCTCACGCAGCGCCCAGTACGCCATGATCGCGGCGTCTTCTTCGCGGCTGCCGAATACGGGCGGCTGCTGATCCTCGTTCACTGCAGTCGTGATCGCGTCGGCGATCTCCGGTGCGTCGAGAAGCTTCGGCGCTGCTGGATGTATTGCGGCCCATATGGCGACGATCAGGGCGCGCAGCGGAATGCTCGGGGTCATAGTTGCATCTCCAAATAGGACTCCCCCCACCCGGGCCGAGAGACCGGGATTGGTAAGCACCGGGGCAACCCCGAGCAAGCGGGCGCCAGTGCGATTTGGTCCTACGTGATGGAGATGACAGCGAATTAAAAGCGGTCGGATCGGCCGAATAATCAGCCTGTGGCGCGTTTGCCCTT
>DATKND010000186.1:0-17507 GCA_035541475.1 Myxococcota bacterium
ATGCTCGACATGGGCTTCCTGCCCGATGTGAAGCGGGTGGCGGCGGCGCTGCCCAGGCGGCGCCAGACACTGCTCTTCTCGGCGACCATGCCGGCCGAGATCCGCGCGCTGGCCGAGCGCCTGCTGGTGAACCCCGTGGAGGTGGCCGTCGATCGGGTCTCCTCGACCGTGGCTCCGCTCGAGCAGTACGTCTACTTCGTGGAGAACCCGCGCAAGTCGGACCTGCTGCTCTCGCTCCTGGAGGGCGGCTCGATCGAGCGCGCGCTGGTCTTCACGCGCACGAAGCACGGCGCGAACCGACTGGCGCAGAAGCTCGTGCGAGCGCGCATCTCCGCGGATGCGATCCACGGCAACAAGTCGCAGCCCGCGCGCGAACGCGCGCTGGCCAGCTTCAAGCGCGGTGCCACGCGCGTGGTGGTGGCGACCGACATCGCGGCGCGAGGCATCGACGTGAAGGACCTCCCGCACGTCGTGAACTTCGACATCCCGCACGAGCCGGAGACCTACGTGCACCGCGTGGGACGCACGGGACGCGCGGGGGCGTCGGGCACGGCGATCTCGCTGTGCGGCTCGAACGAGCGACCGCTGCTGGCTGCGATCGAGCGGCTGACGCGGACGAAGCTCGAGCGTCGCGAGGTGCCGCAGGGGTTCGGGGCCGCGCCGCGCGCGCCTCAACCGGCGGCGCATGCCGCGCGCAGTGATGGCGCGGTCCACGCGCGCACGGAGCGCCGACACGGCCGCAACCGAAGCCGCGGCCGACGCGGCTCGGCGTCGCGAGGTGCCGCGGCGGGGCGCTAGAGCCCGGCCCGTGGTCCTCGCCGGACATGCGGCGACGGCATCCATCTCATCCCGACGATGCCGTCGCCCCTAGATGCCGTGCCCGGCCTCCCGGGCACGGCATCGCCCCCCTCTTCGTGCGGCTCGCTCGGCCGATGCCGGCTCGATCACGAGCGCGGCGACCAAGCGACCGTGCGGAGCAGACGGCTCTGCCACTGGTCGCGCAGCGCGAGCGCGTCGTGCATCCACTTGCCGGGCTCGAGATAGGTCTCGGGCACCTCGCGTGTGAGGAGCGGCACGAGGCCGCGCGGCTCGATCACCCGCTGCCAGAGGAGGATCTCGCGGCGCCGGTGGCTGCCGAAGGCCGAGCGGAAGCTGGCCTCGATGCGCAGCAGCGCGCGTCCCCGCGCGTCGTGCTCGCGCATCTCGCTCGCGTAGTGCGAGCCCGACGCTTCGACGTACCGCTCGAGGCGGCCCTCGTGCGGATGGACCGTGTCCTCCATGAAGAGCGAGAGCGGGCGCGGTGTGTCTTCCGAGCCGCGCGTCGACGCGGTCGCCGTGAAGGGCACGCTCGCGAGATCGACCTCCTGGAGCGGCGACCACGGAAGCGGCTGCAGCATCTTCGCCCGGACCTCGTGTCGGAGCGCGTCGAGCTCCTGCGCGAGGGGGCGCAGGTCGCCCGCGTCCACGCGCTGCGCGAGCTCGTGCCAGGCGGCGCCGTCGCGGAGCGCGGTCCATGTCACGACTCGGTACGAAGGCCCCGTGCCGTGCACGTGGCGCAGGTAGAAGAGCAGGCGCGCACCGGACGTGGCGAGCGCGGGCATCCAGGCGTCACGCACGAGCGTCTCGAACTCGCGCTCGCGCGCGCCGGCGACCTCGTGCGTCTCGCGCAGGAACCACACACGGCCATCCTACCGCGGACGGGCAGCGGTCGACGGAGGAGCGCTGGACGCGAGAAGCGCTCGGGACGGGAAGCCGCGCGCCGCGAACCACCTCGCGGCGCGCGGTCGTCCCGTCCGAGCAAATGAACCGTTACTGCGATTTCTTGGGGGTGCTGCTCTTCTCGGGCAGCACCTTGCCGCCCATCTTGGTGCAGTCCTCGGTCGTCTTGACGTGCTCGACCTTCTTCTTCCCATCCTTGGTGACTTCGCACCGGACGGGTCCTTCGGCTCGTGCGACGACCGCGACGCCCGAGAACGCAACCATCGCGGCAATCGCCGCGAAACCGACCAACAGACGCTTCATGTCCATTCCTCCATTCCCGCCATACGGGAGCTGTGACGTAGCCAAGAACGGCTTCGTGAGACTAGGACGACGCCGATCCTACGGATGGTACACGCATCCCATTCTCTTCTTAAAGATTTGTCATGCTCGACGACTCGCGGGGGCCATTGGTGGTAATCGACCACATTTCCCTGGAAAGAGACGCAGGAAATGGGGCGCGACACCGCAATCGGACACCCGGACAGCACGACGCACGTCGCGGCTAGGATGCCGCCGCGCGCACGGAGGACGCCATGAAGAGCTTTGCGGGCCGGATCGCGGTGGTGACGGGCGGAGGCACGGGCATGGGCCGCGAGCTCGTGCGGCAGCTCGCGTCGGAAGGCTGTCACGTCTCGATGTGCGACGTCTCCGCCGAGAACATGCAGCAGACGAAGGCGCTCGCGGAGCAGGGCTCGCCGCGCGGGACGCGCGTGCACGCCTGCGTGGCCGACGTCTCGAGCGAGGCCGACCTGATCGCCTTCCGCACGGCGGTCGCGCAGGCGCACGACACCGACCACGTGAACCTCGTCTTCAACAACGCGGGCATCGGCGGCGGCGGCAGCCTGATCGAGGCGCCGCGCGAGGAGTGGGAGAAGACCTTCGCGGTCTGCTGGTACGGCGTCTACTTCGGGACCCGCACCTTCCTCCCGATGCTCGTCGCGAGCGACGAAGGCCATCTCGTCAACACGAGCAGCGTGAACGGCTTCTGGGCGTCGCTCGGCCCGATGACCGCGCACACCGCCTACAGCGCGGCGAAGTTCGCGGTGAAGGGCTTCACGGAGGCCCTCGTCAACGACTTCCGCTTGCACGCGCCGCACGTGAAGGTGTCGCTCGTGATGCCGGGACACATCGGCACGTCGATCATCACGAACTCGGCGCGCCTGCTCGGAAACGACCCGAAGGAGATGAGCGACGAGAAGCTGCGCCAGGCGCGCGAGCGCATGGCGCGCGCCGGCTGGCCGCTCGCGGGCGCGACGAACGAGCAGGTGCGCCAGTTCCTGCTGATGTTCGCCGAGCGCTTCCACGACGACGCGCCGATGACCGCCGCCGAGGCCGCGAAGGTGATCCTCGACGGTGTGAAGGAAGAGCGCTGGCGCATCCTCGTCGGCGAGGACGCCAAGGTGCTCGACCGCCTGGTTCGCGAGAACCCGGAAGAGGCCTACGAGCCGTCGTTCATGGAGAGGCTGCGCGCGGAGGCGAAGTGGGGGCTCGGGGCGTAGGCGCGGGTCCTCACGCCGGTCGGTTCGGCGTTCCCGTCAGCTCCGCCGCGCGCATCGCCGCGTAGAGGATCATCACCGCGTCGTTCGAGCCGACCGCAACGCCTTGCGCCGCGGACCGCCCGTGCGCGAGCAGCAGCTGAAGGTGAGGCGTCGCCAGGTACGCGCTCTCGCTGCGCAGGGCGTCGGGGCCACGTTCGAGCAGTCGCCGTTGCACGTCGCCCTCGCGCGAGAGCACTCGGAGCACGGTCTCGGCGATGCGCCGTCCCTCGAGCGCGATGCTCTGGAGCGACGGATCCGGCGCGCTCGCGATCTCGAGGAGATCCTTGAGCGCCATGCGGACGGGCTCGCTCCAGCTCCGGCGCTCGAGCTGCCGCCGAAGCTGATCGCACGCCATGAGCAGTGCGGAGTCGCGCACGCTGAAGTCGCGATCGTCGAGCGCGCGGTTCAGCGCGGCGACGTGCTCGAGCTCGAGCGTGAACACGCGGATCGTTCGAAGCCGCTGATTCCGAGCCCATTCCGGTAGGGCCGAGAGGAGCTCGCGGGCGACGTCTCTCGGATTCAGCCCCTGATTGCCCGTCCCGAGCAGCGGAAGCGTGATCGAGGTCGCTTCGGCCAGCATGTGCGGAAGCCGGCTACCGACCGATCGAAGTGTCGTGCGTAGCTCCTCCACGGAGAACGGCCTTCCGGCCTCGCGCATCTCGACGATCCAGAGCGAGTCGAATGCAGGGCACGCGATGCCCGAGAAGTGCAATAGCCCTTCCGGGTATCTCGTCGCCCCGGGCGGCGGGCCCGAAGCGAAGGAGATCCCGTAACGCTCCGCGATCGATCCGAAGAGGCTTCCCGGTGTCGGCTGGTACCACCCGGAGAAGGCAGAGACCAGCAGGACCTCGCTGTGGAGCGCGAGGACGTCCCCGGCGTAGAACTCGAGCTCGACGGGAAGCCCTTCCTCCCGACGGATCTCGCGCAGGTGGAAGAGGTGGGCGCCGGGGCTCGGCTCGTCGCCGCCATACGACGTCAGGTCGACGGAAGCAAGCGACCGCAACCGGCTCATCAAGCTGCTGCGCGGAGCACTGGACGTGGCGACGCGCCGCGCTCCGGGCGCTCTCAACGGTCCCTCGAGGTCGACCGAGCCATACGGTTCTGCACCCTCGGCAGAGAGCCGGCGCATCGCCTCGACGAACGCCGGACGCTCGCCGAGCTGCGGCGGCTCCGGGAAGGCCGCTTGCACGCGCGATTGCAGGTCGTTCAGCTGCTCGAGCAGCAGAGCGAGCTCGGGGTCTCGTTCGATGAGCGCGCGTGCCCGCTCTCCTTCCAGAGCGTCGAGCTCGCCCGCGGCGAGCCGATGGATGAGGATACGATCGTCCTGCGTGCTCAATGGAGCACCCCGCGGTCGATGCCGTGCCGATCCAGGCACCCGCGCAGGTTCGCGGCGGCCTGGTTCAAGGTGGCCCACACCGTGCCTTCCTTGGTGTTGATCTCCGCCGCGATCTCGGCGCCCTTCATTCCGTCGAGATGCCTCGCGAGGAAGATCAGCAGCTGTCGCTCGGTCAGCTCCGCGAGACAGCGTTGCAGGGCACTCGCGATCCGTTCGCTGTGCGCATCGCGCTCCGGATCGCCGCTGCCCGCCAGCTCGTCGGGGTCGAGGCTCGCGGGATCCAGGGCCGCCTTTGCGTCGAGCGCCAGGTGGAAGGCGATCCCTCGAACCCAGCTCGGGAACCCACATCGACCTTGGAACGTGTCGAGCTTCACCAGTGCTTTGAAGCAGGCCTGCTGCGCGACCTCCTCCGCCAGCGCCGCATTTCGCAGGACTGCGAACGCCACGTGGTACGCGCGCTCGAGCGCCGTCTCCCAGTCGAAGCCGCCGTGATCGCCCACGCAGCCATCTTATCCCACGAGATCCGACGCGAATGGGACTAAAGAAAATCCCGCCCTCCGCTGTCTAGTGGGTCGAGGCTGCTACCGCGCCTCGACGGACAGGAGAGACACCAACATGTTGCGACGCATCTTCGGCTTCGAGAAGAAAACCACCCCCCGGACCCTCGCCGCGACCGATTCGATTGCGGCCTTCCTTGCCTCCGCCTCGCTCGCGCCGCGACAGGCGAGCAAGAGCCCCACGCTCTGGCCCCTGACCAGACCGGGCGCGCTTTCGAAGGCGCCCGAGTACATCACGCTCTCCGACGCGTGTGCGCGAGGCGTGTTCTCGATCGACGAGCTCCGCGACGGCGCGCGGGTTCCTCACGTGCTCGCGACGAACCGCGGGTCGGTCGCGGTGCTGGTGCTCTTCGGTGAGGAGATCCGCGGCGCGAAGCAGAACCGCATCGCCAACGCGAGCTTCCTGGTGCCCGCGAACACGGAGCTCGTGCTCGACGTCTCGTGCGTCGAGCATGGCCGCTGGTCTCGGCGATCCGGCGCGAAGTTCGCCAGCACCGGCGAGGTGATGTCGAGCGAGATCCGCCGCAAGATGGCACCTCGGGTCTCGAAGGCACGCGACGCGGGCCGCGGCTACCACGCCGATCAGAGCGAAGTGTGGGGCGAGATCCACGAACGGGTCCTCTTCGCGGGAGCGCGCTCCTCGACCGGAGCCTACGCGGACTACCTGAAGACGCGTGCGCGCGACCTCCAGGAGATGAGCGCGGCATTCCACACGATCCCCGACCAGGTCGGGTTCGTCGCCTGCGTCGGCGAAGAAGTGACGGGTCTCGAGGTGATCGGCCGACCGGAAATCTTCGCGAAAGCCTTCCCCGGGCTGCTGCGCGGCTACCTGATCGATGCGATCGACCACGCCGTCGTTCGTTCACGCCGGATCGGCTTCGACATCGAAACGCGCTTCGATTCGCCCGAGGCGTTCCTGTCGGCGCTCGGAGGAGCCGAGGTGCGGGCCAGCGCGTCTCTCGGCCTCGGAACCGATCTGCGTGTCGAAGACGGACGGGTGAGCGCGGCTGCGCTCGTCGAGGGAGAGGTCGTGCACCTGACGGCGTTCCCGGCGTAGGGGTGCTAGTAGGCGGAGGACTCCCACGTCGTCGCGCGAGCGGCGACGCGTCCGTCCTGCTGGCGACGGAAGAGCGCGTCGTTGTAGTGGCAGCGCGCGGGGATCCAGTCGAAGGTGCGCGGCTTCGCGAACTTGTAGTAGAGCGCGCGGCGGCCGGCGTCGTCGGCGGTCGGCGCGGGCGTCGAGTGCATCGTGTCGCCGTAGTGGAGCGTGAGATCGCCGGGCTCCGTCTCGAGCGCGACGACCGGCAGGTCGCCCTCCGCGCCCCAGGCGATCCAGTGCTTCGCATAACGATGCGAGCCCGCGAGCAGCAGCAGCTGGCCGTTGGCGGCGTTGGCGCGGTCGAGCTGGATGCCAGCCTGGATCAGCGGGCACATCACCGGGTGGCCGCCGATCCCGTCGTCGACGTGCCAGAGGAGATCGCCGTTGCCCTTCACGACGTGCGCGTTCTTGATGAAGACCATCGGGCCGTCGAGGCGATCGTCGCAGACGCGCAGATCGGAGCCGGCGAGACGCGCATAGCGCGCGAGCCGCGGATCCTGCGCGAGCTCGAGCAGCGGCTTCGAGAAGCGGTCCAGGTAGTTGATCCGCGTGATCACCTCATGGCCCGACGCGTTCACCGACCACCACGAGTCGCCGTCGTCCGGTCTCGTGCGCGCGCGACAGCGCTCGACCTCGGCGCCGTAGAACGCGACCTCCTCGCGCGTGAACACCGAGCGGATGTGCAGGTATCCCGTGGTGTCGAAGAACGCGCGCATCTCGTCCTCGGGGTCGCCGACCTCGAACGAGCGGTGCAGCTCGAGCGGGCGCCCGGCGCGGTCGACGAGGCGCTCGCGCACCTCGGGGCCGTAGATCGGGCGGCCATGACACAGAGACTGGATCGCCGGCTCCCAGCGCTGCCAGCCGGGGAGCGCGCCGCGCGCCACGCGGGCGCGGCCGGTCATCGTCGCGCCGCTCGCGGTCAGCAGCTCGTGGAGGAAGTCGGAGAAGATCGCCTCCGGCAGCTCGACCAGGGTCGCCGCGTCGGCGTCGCCTTCGACGATGCGAACGCCGCCGTCGCTGGCGATCCACGAGAAGGTCGCGCCGTCTTCGACGCGGAACGCGAGCGCGGGCGCGCCGCGCAGATCGCGCGCGACGAGATGACCGTGTCGCTCGATCAGGCGAGGCAGCTCGCGGCGATGGAAGCCGACGAAGGAGTGCGGCTCGAAGGACTGCGCGATGCGGTCGATCCAGGGGAGGTCGGTGCGAGCGAGAGAAGAGGCGGACATGAGTGGCTCCTCCAGTCGGAGGCGAGAGAAAACATTGTGACACGGATGCACGCAGGCCGATCACCCGATCCGTGGTGCGGACTCAAACATGCCGGGCGGAATCGATACGGCGGTAACTTCTCTCCTGCCGCATGCCCTCGTCCCTCCTCGCCTCCCTCGTCCTCCTCCTCCACGCCCTCTTCGTCCTCTTCGCTCTCTTCGGCGCGCTGACCACGCTCGCGTGGCGATGGGCGCCGGTGCTGCATCTGCCCGCGCTCGCGTGGGGCGTCTTCGTCGAGCTCTCCGGCGGCATCTGTCCACTGACTCCGCTCGAGAATTCGCTGCGGCGCGCGGCGGGCGAGGCGGGCTACGAGGGCGGGTTCCTCGAGCACTACCTCCTTCCCATCCTTTATCCGGCCGCGCTCTCGCCGAGGCTGCAGACCTTGCTCGGCGTGGGGCTCGCCGCCATCAACCTGCTGCTCTACGCGTGGGTGATCCGGCGCATGCGCCAACGCCGCGCAGCCTGAACGTCGGGCGAACGGTGAAGCAGCGCTCGGGTGGCATTCGCGAAGCCGGAGAGCGACGATCGCCGGCGTTTGGTGGATCCACTCGTCGGCGACGGATCGGAGGCGAGCATGCAGCGCATGAAGTCGATCGGCATCCTGCTCGCCGCGGCTCTCAGCCTCGGCGCCGCGGCCGACGAGGCCACCGCGCTGAAGGAAGCGCTGAATCTCGCGACGGAGCGTGCGGTGAGCTCCACGTCCAGGGCCGGCGGCTTCCTCGACAACCCGGAGATCCACATCGGACTGCCGGGCTCGCTCGGCAAGATGGAGAGCGCGTTGAAGACACTCGGCATGGGCGCGCAGGTCGACGAGCTCGAGGTCGCGATGAACCACGCCGCCGAGAAGGCCACGAGCGAGGCGACGCCGGTCTTCGTCGATGCGATCAAGGGCATGAGCTTCCAGGACGCGAGCGCGATCGTGACGGGCGGCGACACCGCCGCGACCGACTACTTCCAGAAGACGACGAGCGACACCCTGCGGACGCGCTTCCGCCCGATCGTCGAGGACGCGATGCAGAAGGTCGGCGTCGCGCAGCAGTACGAGCAGCTCGTCGGCCGCTACAAGTCGATGCCGTTCGCGTCGTCTCCCAACCTCGACTTGACCAGCTACGTCACGGACAAGACCCTCTCGGGCCTCTTCACCGTCGTCGGCGAGCAGGAGAAGCAGATCCGAACCAATCCGGCGGCTCGCGCAACCGATCTGCTGAAGCAGGTATTCGGGCACTAGCCGCGGGCCGCGAAGGATCCGGAGCCGAAATAACATGACCTACGACTGGCGCGCCATCCTCGTCTTCGTCGCGGCGCTCGTCTCGATGACGTTCGCGCTCCGCCTGCTGATCTTCCGCGTGCCCGCCTTCCGGCGCATGCGCGCGTTGAACGACGCGGCCGACAAGGTGAAGCTCGAGCGGCCGCGCTTCCGCGAGGCGGTGGACGTCAACAACCGCGCCGGGCTGCTGACGAACCTCTTCTTCTACGCGGCGGTGCTGCCCTGGTGTCTCGACCTCGCTCCGCGCCCGCTCTGGCGCCACGCGCTCGACGTCGTCGCGGTGCTGATGCTCTACGACTTCATGTACTACTGGACGCACCGCTTCCTCTTCCACGGGAAGGCGCTGCGGAAGGTCCACGCGCTGCACCACCAGGCGCACACGCCGACGAACATCGACGGCTACTTCGTGCACCCGCTCGAGACGGCGATCGGGCTGACGCTCTTCCTGATCTCGATGCCGATCGTCGCGTTGCTGGGCGGCGCGCCGCTGCATGCGGTCTCGATGGCCATCGCGACGCTGATCTTCACGCAGCTCAACATCTTGAATCACACCTACGTGAACCTGCCTCGGTTCCCGTACCGCACGATCTCGAAGATCACGTGGGTCCACGCCGCGCATCACGTGAACATGAACCAAGGCAACTACGCGACGCTCTCGACGCTCTACGACTGGATGTTCGGGACGCTCGAGAAGCCGGTCAGTCGGGAGACGGCGTAGCCTCTCAGCGCGCGAGGCCGATCCCCTCCACCTCGACGACCTTCCCCTCGCACCGCGCGCGCGCGCCGAAGAGCGTCGCGAGCCACGCGTTGCTCTCCACGTGATCCGTCACCTGCGGCACGGTCCAGCGGCTGCGGCCGCGCGCGAGTGCCGCGAAGAGCACGAGCTGGTCGGCGAGATGGCGGTCGGTCGCGGCGCCGCTCGCGAGATCTGCCAACAGTGATCCCGCGACGTGTCGGCCGATCGACTCCGAGCTGCGCCCGTGCGCGCCGGCGCGGTCGGCGCCGAGCCGGAAGCCCGCCGACGTGTCGGCCCAGACGGCGAGGCTCGCGCCCGGCTGCGCGGAGGCCGCGTCCTCGACGCACTCGATCGCGATGTCTGCATCGATTCCGCCCGCGACGAGCGCCTCGCGGCAGCTCGCGGCCATGCGTGTCGCGACGCGCGCCTCGGCGAGGTGACTCGCGAACGCGACGCCGTCCACGCGGCGCACGGCGCCGGCGGCGAGTCGCTCGAACGGAGCGAGCGCGCCGCGCACCGGCTCGACCCGCAGCCGCAGCTCGCCCTCGCCGGCGGGCGGGTAGCCCGCGCGCACGATTTCGAGCGTCGCGCGGACTCCCATCGGCGCGAGCGCCGGCAGCAGCACGTGCTGGAAGTGGTGCGGCGACGGCGCGAAGTCCTGGAAGACGCCGCCGATCAGTGTCGCGTCGAGCAGGGAATCGGCGAAGCAGGCCATCGGCAGGAGGCCGAGCGCGAGCATCGTAGTCGATCCCGCGGTGCCGATCACGAAGCTGCGAACGCCGCCGCGGATGCGCGGGCCGGGACGGAATCTCACCTCCTGCGACCCGATCTCTGCACCTTCGACCGACCCCTCGCAGAGCTCCGCGCACGCCTTCAGCGCGGCGACGTGCTGCGCGCGCAGGCCCGGCTTCGGGCGGCGCGCGCGCGCGTGCGTGATGTGGAGCGGCTCGCCTCGGAGCGCGGCGAGCGCGACGCCGAAGCGGACGAGCGTGCCGCTGCCCGAGTGGCGGCTTCCGTCGAGCAGGGTCACGCGCCGCGCGGCGCGATCCGCAGCGGCCAGCGATCGATCCCCACGCGCCCTTCGACCAGCTCGCGCCACAAGGTCGGGATCGCGCGCAGGTGCTCGCGCGCGAGCGCCTCGGCGTCGCGCCAGGGCCGCTCGCCGGGCGGCAGGTCGCAGCGGACGCGGAGCTCGGCGAGCTGCGGGTCGTCGATCGGGTGGCCGATGCGGCTGACCAGCACGCACTCCACCTCGTGGATCCCGTCGATCTCCTCGACGATCGCCTGCGACATCAGGCCGGCCGCGAGGTTGTAGAGCTTGCCGACGTGCGTGACCGGGTTCTTGCCCGCGACCGATTCGAGTGTCATTGGCCGCGCCGGCGTGATGAGCCCGTTGGCGCGGTTGCCGCGGCCGGCCTCGCCGTCGTCGCCGGATTCGGCCGAGGTGCCGGTCACGGTCAGGTAGTAGACCCCGCGCGCGTCGTCGTCGGCCGCATTGACCGCGACCTCTACCTCGCGCGACGTGCGCTTGCGCGCGACGTCGAGCGCGCGGCGCGCGAGTTCGGCGCGCAGCGCGCGGTAGGCGTGGGCGTCGGGCAGGGCGGGGCTTCGCAGCGCGCAGCCGATCGTCAGCGCGATCTGCTCGCCGCGGCGGACGCCCATCACCTTCACGTCGGTGCCGGTGCCCGGCAGCTCGCGCCCGGCCGCGCCGGAGAGCGCGCGCTCGACCTCGTACACGATCCCCTCGAGCTGCGAGAGCGGCGCGAAGCCGCAGCCGATCGAGGTGTCGTTCGCGAGCGGCGCGAGCGCGGCGCCGCGGCCGAAGAGGTCGACGAGCTCGGACGAGCCAGGGCCGACGCGGCAGCGAAGCGCCACGTGACGATCCGGATCGAGCCCGCGGAGGTTCTCCGCCAGCCAGCGGCGTCCGCTCTCCTGCGCCAGCTCGTCGATCGGGATGCGGACGTCGCCGACCTGTGTGGTCGCGCGGCCCGCGAGCTGGATCTCGATCGGCACGAGCACCTCGCCGCCCCCGAATCGCGGCGCCGACGCCCCGGCCAGCAGCAGCGCCTTGTCGACGTTGTGGTGCGGGATCGTGCCGAGCCGCTCGAGACACCAGCGCGAGTAGGCGAGCGAGAGCTCTTCGGCGAGCGCGTCGCAGATGCTATCGGGGTGACCGAGCCCCTTGCGCTCGACCACTTCGATCGCGCGCGAGTCGGCGGAGGGCGGAAGCGGGAGGAGCCGCAGGTGCATGGGTCACACGTGCTTGTGCAGGAACTCCACCATGCGAGCGATCGCCGGACGCGCGGCGGGCAGGAACTCCATCTGCGCGTAGCCGTGGGGCATGCCCTCGTCGACGAAGTGCTCGTGCGCAACGCCCGCCGCGGAGAGCGCCTTTACCAATGCCTCGGACTGCGCGGCCAGGGGATCGGCGCTGCCGACCACGACGTGGCAGGGCGGCAGCTTCGCGGCGACCGCGAGCGGTGACACGCGCGGGTCGCGGACGAGCGCCTCGCGAGCGCCGCCCGCGCCGAGATAGGCGCCGACCATCATCTCCACCATGCGCTCCCCGAGCTCGACGCCGCGCGGGTCCGCGGCGCCGCCCGTCACGGCGGCCGCCATCGAAGCGCCGCCGAACATCGCGAAGTCGAAGACGCCGTAGATCAGCAGCGCGGCCTTCGGGCGCGCCGGGTCGGCGGCGAGCTCGGCGGCGACGGCGGCCGAGAGATTGCCGCCCGCGCTGTCGCCGCCGATCGCGAGCCGACGCGGGTCGCCGCCGAAGCGCGCGGCCTCGCGATGTGCGAAGCGAACGGCGGCCAGGCAGTCCTCGAACGGTGTCGGGAAGGGATGCTCCGGCGCCAGCCGGTAGTCGACGTTGAAGACGAGGTAGCCGGCCTCGGCGAAGCGGTGCGCGAGCTTGCGGTGCGTGCGCGGACTCCCGCACACCCAGCCGCCGCCGTGGAGATAGACGAGCACCGGGTGCGGACCCGCGCCGGGCGGCACGATGACATCCGCTGTCATCCCGTCGCCCACCGTCACCGACTCGTGCAGCGCTCCTACCTCGGGCAGATCTCCGTTCATGAACGGAGCGAAGCCGTCGAGCAGCCGGCGCATGTCCTGCGGCGTCTTCGGCGCGTTCTGGAGCATCGCCTGCGTCAGCAGGTCGAGGTTCGGGATCTGCGACATGGGAGCCTCCGGTATGACGGGGAATGACAAAGCTACCTCGCTCGCGCCGCGGGCTCATCCCTCCGGATCGTCCCACCGATAGGCGTTCAGCGGACCCTGCCCACGAGGGGGCGGCGATGTTCTCTCGCAAGACCCTGCTCTTCGCGCTCTGCGCAGCGCTCGGGATGTTCGGCTGGAACATGATCTCCGCCCAGGAGACCGTGATGCTCCAGATCCCGACCGAGCACGAGGACTACTACACGACGCTCTGGGTGGTCGATGCGAAGCCGTATCTCTGGATCCGCGCCGAGACGCCGACGCGCTCGTGGCTCGAGCCGCTGCGGGACAACCCGGACGTGTATCTCTGGCGCGGCGACGAGCGACATCACTACCACGCGGTCATCTGGGAGAACCGCGGGAGCGAGGGGCACGCCTACGT
Source organism: Myxococcota bacterium (assembly GCA_035541475.1). Classification (GTDB taxonomy): domain Bacteria; phylum Myxococcota_A; class UBA9160; order UBA9160; family SMWR01; genus DASUFZ01. The sequence continues at coordinate 13,162 of DATKND010000186.1, forward strand.
GGACGCGCTCTTCCGCGAGAAGTACGGCTGGTTCGACTGGGCGCGCTCGCAGCTGCGCTCGACGCCGACGACCTTGATCCGCCTCGAGCCGATCTCGGGCTGACGCGCGCTCGCGGCGCCCGGCATCGCGGGCCGCGTGCATCGCGTTAGGTTGTTGGGGACGTCGCAACCGCGGCCGGAGAACTGCATGAGCGCGCCGGCCGGTCTGATCCGGGTCGGACCGGACGAGTACGAGCTGCCGATCGGCACGCGCAAAGGCATGCGCGTGCCGGCGCGCATCTTCGCGAGCGAGAAGCTCGTCCGCGAGCTCGACGACCAGGTCTTCGTGCAGGCCGCGAACGTCGCGACCTTGCCGGGGATCGTCGGCGCGAGCCTCGCGATGCCCGACGCGCACTGGGGCTACGGATTTCCGATCGGCGGCGTCGCCGCCATCGACCCGCGCCACGGCGTGATCTCGCCTGGCGGCATCGGCTTCGACATCAACTGCGGCATGCGGCTCGTGCGGAGCCGGCTCACGTTCGCGGACGTCGCGCCGCGGCTTCGGGAGCTCGTCGACGCGCTCGCCGAGCGCGTGCCGGCCGGCGTCGGGTCGCGCGGTTTCGTGCGCCTCGCGCAGGGCGAGCTCGAGGAGGTGCTGGTGCATGGCGCGCGCTGGGCCGTGCGCCGCGGCTTCGGGACGCCGCGCGATCTCGAGTACACGGAGGCGGGCGGCTGCATTCCCGGCGCCGATCCCGCGCACGTGAGCCAGAAGGCGCAGGAGCGCGGGCGCGACCAGATCGGCACGCTCGGCTCGGGCAACCACTACCTCGAGATCCAGGTGCTGCACCCGCCTGGTGTCGTCGACGTGGAGCTCGCGCGCGGCTTCGGACTCGAGCTGCCCGACCAGGTGGTCGTGATGTTCCACTGCGGCAGCCGCGGCTTCGGACACCAGGTGGCGACGGACTACCTCGACACCTTCCTGCGCGCGATGCCGAAGAAGTTCCATCTCGAGGTGATCGACCGCGAGCTCGCCTGCGCGCCGTTCCACTCCGAGGAGGGCCAGGCCTACTACGCGGCGATGGCCTGCGCCGCCAACATGGCCTTCGCGAACCGCCAGGTGATCCTGCACCGCATCCGCGAGGTCTTCTCCGACGTCTTCTCGCGCAGCGCCGAGGACCTCGGCCTCGAGCAGGTCTACGACGTCGCGCACAACATCGCGAAGCTCGAGCGCCATCGCGTCGGAGGCAGCGAGCGCGAGCTGCTCGTCCACCGCAAGGGCTCGACGCGCGCGTTTCCGCCGCGCCACGCCGAGCTGCCCGCGGCCTACCGCGACACGGGTCAGCCCGTGATCCTCGGCGGCAGCATGGAGACCGGGTCGTATCTGCTGGCCGGCGTCGAGAGCGGCGCGAAGAGCTTCTACAGCACGGCGCACGGGAGCGGACGCACGATGAGCCGCACGAAGGCGCGCAAGCTCGTGCGCGGCGAGAAGCTCCGCCAGGACCTCGCGGCGCGGGGCATCCTGGTGCGCGCGGCGTCGATGAAGGGCCTCGCCGAGGAGGCGGGCCTCGCGTACAAGTCGGTCGACGAGGTGGCCGAGGCGACGGAAGAGGCCGGCCTCTCGCGCCGCGTCGCGAAGCTCGTGCCGATCGGGAACGTGAAGGGATGAGCGCGGCGCGCTTCCGCTTCGTCGAGGGCGCGACGAGCGATCTCGCCTTCACGGCGTCGGGCGACTCGCCGGACGACGTCTTCTTCGCCGCGGCCGAGGCGCTCTGCGCCGCGACGGTCGAGCGTCCGGAGACGATCGCGCCGGCGGTCGTGCGCGAGATCCGCATGACCGACACCGACCTCGAGCTCTTGCTGCTGCGCTTCCTGAACGAGCTGATCTTCCTGCGCGACGCGGAGGGTCTGGTGCTGCGGCCGCAGCGCGTCGCATGCCGGCGCGACGGCGCGACCCGGCTCGAGGCGACGCTCGCGGGCGAGCCGCTCGATCGCGCGCGCCACGAGATCGCGGGCGAGGTGAAGGCCGCGACCGCGCACGGTCTCTCGTTCAGGCAGACGCCGCAGGGCTGGCAGGCCAGCGTGACGCTCGACGTCTGAGCCCGCGCGCGTGCGAGAATGCGCGCATGGCGACCTTCAGGACCTCGCAGGGAATCTTCACCGCCGAGATCGAGGGGCCGCGGGATGGTCCGCTCGTCCTGCTGCTGCACGGCTTCCCGCTCTCGCGCCACAGCTACCGCGCGCAGCTCCCCGCGCTCGCGGCCGCCGGCTATCGCGCGGTCGCGCCCGATCAGCGCGGCTACTCGCCCGGCGTGCGTCCCGATCCGAGCGAGCTCTCGCACTACTCGATCGCGCGACTCGTCGCGGACGCGCTCGAGATCGCCGACGCCTGCGGCGCGCACGGCGCGGCCTTCCATCTCGTCGGCCACGACTGGGGCGGGCAGGTCGCGTGGTGCGCGGCGTCAGCGCATCCCGGGCGGATCCGCTCGCTCTGCGTGCTCTCGCGGCCGCACCCCGCGGCCTTCCGGCGCGCCTACCAGGAGGACCGCGACGGGCAGCAGCACCGCTCGCGACACCACCGCGCGTTCCACGATCTGCGGACGGCCAACTTCCTGCTGGAAGGCGGCGCGAAGCGCCTGCGCGCAGTGCTCGAGGCCGAGCGCATCCCCGCCGACGCGATCGAGGCGCACGTGTCCGTGCTCGGGAACGAGGCGGCGATGGAGGCGGCGCTCGCCTGGTACCGCGCCGCCGGCACCCTGGCCGCGATCGAGGTCGGACCCGTCGCCGTGCCGACCCTCTACGTGTGGGGCGACCGCGACTCGACCGTCGGACCGGGCGCCGCGCAGGGTACGAAGGAGTTCGTCACCGGACGTTACCGCTTCGAGACGCTCCCCGGCGTCGGCCACTGCGCGAACGAGGAGGCGCCGGAGATCGTGAACCGGCTGCTGCTCGCCCACCTCGCGTCCGAGTCGCGGGCCGGGCTACGGTGATCCGCTCGCGATCCTGCCCGAGGTGACCCATGGCCGATCCCGCCGCGACACGCGCCTTCCTGCTGGCCGAGGTGGAGTCGCTCGAGCCCTTCGACTTCGTGCTGACGGGCGCGAGCGGCAGCCCGCTGCACGTGGTCGAGCTGACACGCGGCGAGGACGGCCGTCTCGAGGTGCGCGTGCCGGGACGTCCGCCCATGCTGCCGCCGCTCGCGCTGAAGGAGCGGAGCGCGCTCCACGAGCGGGGCTTCGCCTCGGCCGACGCGTCGGACCGGACGAAGCCGTGGACGCGCCCGGTGGCCGACGCGCCGGCCGCCGTCGAGCTCGCGTTCGCGGTCCTGCGCGAGGTCTTCTCCGAGAAGCCCGACGCCGCCCTCGACGTCGGCCACGGCAGCCACCGCGCGGAGGTCGAGGCCGGCAAGCGCCTGGCGGAGACGCGCGAGCACGTCGAGAAGCTGCTGACCGACCTGCTGAAGCGCGCGCCCGATCGCGACGACGACGGCGACTATCTGATCCCGATGGGCGACGTGCGCGTGGTGGTCGCGCCGCGCGTCGCGCCCGGCGGTCCGCCCGTCGTGCGCGTCTTCACGATCACGAACGTCGGAGTCCCGATCACGCCGGAGCTCGGGCTGATGCTCGCGCGCCTCAACTTCGGCCTCATGTTCGGGCGCTTCGCGCTCGACGCCGAGCACCAGGCGATCTGGTTCGATGAGACGCTCCTCGGCGAACACGTCCACGCCGAAGACCTGCGCTTCATCATTCAGGCGGTCGCCGCCACTGCGGACCAATGGGACGACCGCCTGAAGCAGATGTTCGGCGGGGCGACGCACCAGGACGTACTGAAGGGCCAGACGGCGCAGACGATCCCGCCGATCAAGCCGGGGCAGGGCGGATATCTCTAGCCCTTGATCGCGATCTGCCTCGGCTTCGCCGCCTCCGAGCGCGGCACGACGATCTTCAGCACTCCGTCCTTGAACGACGCGTCCAGCCGATCCGCGTCGGCGTCGGCGGGCAGCGTGAACGAGCGGCTGAACGATCCGTAGGAGCGCTCGATGTAGCGGCCGCGCTCCTTCTTCTCCTCGCGCTCGCTCTTCTTCTCGCCGTGGATGATGAGCATGCCCTCGTGCAGATCGACGTGGACGTCGTCCTTGTTCACGCCGGGGACCTCGACGGTGATCGTGTAGCTCTGGTCGTTCTCCGAGAGCTCCACGGCCGGCACGAAGCCTCGCGCGCGGGTCGGGAAGTCGCGGAAGAGATCCTCGAAGACGCGGCGCCTCGGGAAGACACCCTCCCACGGCGTGAGCCAGCTCTCGAAGTCTCCGAACGGCCGCCACGGACTCAGCTCGCGGCCCTCGCGGGTCCCCTGACCCTTTTCCTCTCTCT